>JANQRW010000086.1 GCA_028284365.1 Marinicella sp. | reverse complement strand
CTTTCAAATTAGTCGGGAACAAATTTGAATGACGCCTATAGGGATATAGGTGTGCTGCGTGAGCTTGGAGCGGAAGCGTAAGACCCAAGAGCATTCCTTATCTTGTTTTTGATCAATTGAGCATTTCTGCTAATCCCTCAGCATCAATCGGTCCCATGTGTTTTTTATGACGTTTACCTTCAACATCATAAACAATAGTAGTTGGCAACCCCAACCCACCTTCTTGTGCAAATTCGGGTGGATTATAAACATCTATGGTTAACAGCGGATAGTTGATGTTAAAGTCTTTGGCAAAGTTTTTAAGCTTATCCACTGTGGCATCCTCAAAGGCAATACCTACCACCTGAACCGTATCGGCATTTTCCTGTTGGAACTTAACCAGCTCTGGCATTTCATCACGACAAGGCGCACACCAGGTCGCCCAGTAGTTAATCACCAGCCATTTACCACGAAAATCTGAAGCTTTGATGGTATTACCATCTAAATCAGTTAAATGGAATACCAGTGGTTTGACTTTATCTGTATCTTGGTTTTCTTTGGGGGCAGCAGCCTCAGGAGCTGATTTAGCAATGGCTTCTTCAGTACTCGGCATTGATTCAGCAGGAAGATCAATTGGCGTTTGTTCAGAACATGCGCCTAACATCAAAAGTGAAACTGCGCTTAGTGTGAGTGAAGTTATTCTTTGGTTATTTTTCATGTTGGTTTGATTGTTCTTTTATCAGATTGATAACGGCATCAATGGGTTGATTTAACATATCATCCACTGGCTGCCAATAATTATCCAGCAAAGGCTGGTACTGTATAAAATACTTTGCCGCTTTCACTGGGATTTTAAAACTGCCATTTTGGTACAGTGTTTTGAAATCCAATGATCCCAAGTCATGGCGCAACAAATAATCACCGGCATCGTTGATGGCGATGTAGTGTTTTCCTCGCAGCCAATCAAGCTGCTTGTTTAATTCATCATCGGGTACAAAGTACAATTGACCGCATAACTGATTATAACTGACAGTTTTTCCAACATAATTAGCTTCACGCAAGAGATTTAAAATTTCTATCACCAACAACAACCTCTGATTGGTTTGATACTTTTGTACATGCAAGCGCCAACGCGAGGTTTCCAAAGTTGACGTGATGGTGCCACCAATCAGTATGATGTTCCAGGATAAAAACATCCAGATTAAAAACAAAGGAATGGTAGCCAAAGCACCATAAACTTTTTGATAGCTGGGAATCGAGGTAACATACAAAGCAAAACCTTTTTTTGCTAACTCGAAACACACTGCCGCAAAAATCGCACCAATCAAAGCATTTTTCCATTTCACTTTGCGATTTGGAACTACCAGATAAATCAAAAAGAAAGCCATCATCGAAGCCATCACTGGTAAGGCGCTGACAATAAAATTTTTCACCGGAGCAAACGCAGAATTAGCAAACAACAACGATGATAAAGCAATCCCACCGCCAACCAATAATGGGCCCATGGTTAAAACCGCCCAATACATCATTAATTTCGTTTTGAAACGCCGGGTTGAGGTACTGTCGAAGATTCGATTCAAAGCCTTTTCCATGGTGTTCATCATTAAGATTGAGGTAACAAATACAGCAAGAAACATAGTCACTGTCAGCCCACGGGCTTTAGTAACAAAACCTAAAATGTATTCCTGAACCACTGCACCTGTAGTCGGTACAAAGTTTTCGAAGATAAAATTTTGTAATTGTTGTGAAGCATCCTCAAACAATGGCATCGCCGAAAACACGGTCACTAAAACCGACATAAATGGTACTATTGACAACAAGGCTGTGTAGGCCAGTGAGCTGGCTGCCAATGAAGTCTCATCATCACGAAAACGACGCGCAACTTCCCAAGTGAAATTTTTCAAATTGATGGCAAACCTGGTCACTTTATTCATCTGGTTATTGTCTTTGAATTGAATTCAAAGTACAAGCGGGTATTTACAGAACTGGTGATTAGCTTCCTATTATCAAAGACGTAGAAATCTAAGACATAACAACATCAGTTTTACCCCAATTCAAGGCACATTTGTACAGTTACGGAGATTGTGTTATATTAATATATGGTATGTTCGCTGGGGGTGTCGTTAGGCATACAGTTTTTAAAGGGTATTATCGTATGGCCCAACAGCGTTCTTTTGGGTGTGACTAGGTTATAGGTATGGCATTTAAAAATAAACCCTCGTTGTCTAAAAGAATCAATTTTTCAGCCTGTCTCTGTATCATTTTCCTGCTCAGCGCCTGTGGTAATGATCACCCTAAGCTGATTCAGTTCAAAGCATTCGATGACAAATTCAATACAGTGATCGATACCAAAGATCCAGAAAAATTGGAGACAATCAGTGCATTATTTCATGACCGCAAACTGGTTGAGGGAGTGGCTGCTGACTTCAAATACTTGATGGATTTCACCACTGCTGAAGGCACAGAAAGGTGGAGGTGTAGCCCCAACGGCTATTGTTTTTTACGTAAGAAAGAACTGACTACAGCCTTACAAAAAGAAATCTATAAAATCGAAAGGTATCGTGAGCTCTATCGTGAATCTAAGCTAAATTAGCCTGACTGCAAATTACTGAAAAGAGAATAACTAGAAATCATTTTCATCACCAATTGAGCTGATTTTTTTCCAGCCTGTTCTAAATATTTATTGAAGTTAATTTCAGCTTGATGTCCTGCCAAATCAGAAACATTGCGAATCATCACAAATGGAACGTGCTGTAAGTGACAAACCTGAGCAACTGCTGCTGCCTCCATTTCACAGGCAATCACGTTGTTAAACCTTTGCTTAATTCTATTCACTTGTTGACTGGTATAGACAAAAGAATCACCAGTTGCAATACCTCCTGTATGAAAAACCACATTTAACGCTAAAGCTGCATATTTGACCCAGTTAAGAACATGTTGCTCAACAGAATAATAAACAGGTAAATCAGGTAATTCACCAAACTCAAAACCAATCGGGCTGATATCAATATCGTGATGACAAACCCGATCAGCAACAACAAAGTCACCAATTTTAATACCCATTTTGATACCACCGGCAGAACCAGTGTTGATAATGATATCTGGTTGAAAATCCCTGCACATCCATTCAGCGGCCAGTGTGGCATTGACTTTTCCAATTCCAGATTCCACCAGACAGACCTCATGATCAGTCCACATTCCACGACTTATTTTTATGCCTAAATATTGACAGTGTGTGATGGGGTGTATTTGCTCCCTGAAAAACTCACACTCCATGTGCATGGCAGCGATAATGCCAACTTTCATTCAACCTGGCCACTGATAAGCCGATGCAGTTGTTCACCAGGGTTATCATGACGCATGAAAGACTCACCAATCAAATAAGCGTGTATATTAGATTGCTGCAAGAACTCAATATCAGCACTGTGGTGGATACCACTTTCGCTGACCACTATACGTTCAGCATCAACCATTTTCACCAAATTCTCACTGGTGGTTAAACTGGTTTCAAATGTTTTTAAATTTCGATTGTTAATACCGATAAGTTTCGCGGTTGTGGCTAAAGCACGTTCCATTTCTGCTTCATCATGTACTTCAACTAACACATCCATACCTAAATCACCCGCCAAATCATGTAATTCAACCAATTTCTCATCATCCAGACAGGCCATAATCAATAGCACACAATCAGCACCCAATGCTCGCGATTGGTAAATTTGCCAGGAATCAATCATAAAATCTTTACGCAAAACCGGTAAACCAACAACTTTTCTCACAGCTTGTAAGTAATCATTGGAACCTTTGAAGTATTGCTCATCGGTTAATACAGACAAGCAGGTCGCACCACCTTTCAAATATGATTCGGCGATAGCCACTGGCTCAAAATCTGGCCTGATGATGCCTTTAGATGGAGATGCCTTTTTCACTTCAGCAATGACAGCAGTTTCTCCTTTAATAACTTGGTTTTCAATCGCATGAAAGAAACCGCGACAAGGCGTTTGTTGCTCAATAGCCCGACGAAAATCACTGATGCTTTGTGCCGCTTTTCCTGCCGCTACTTCTTGGTGCTTTGTGGCAATAATTTGATCTAAAATATTGGTCATATTTAACTAAGTGTTTGTGTGTGTTTAGATAAACTTTGCATCAACTGCCAAGCGCTGCCATCATGCATGATCTGCTGTGCTTGTCTAACCCCAGTGGCCATGTCGCTGGCTTGTCCAGCAACATAAATAGCAGCACCTGCGTTTAAAGCCAAAATATCAGCAGCCGGACCACTTTCACCTGTCAAGGCTTCTTGGATTAAAGCCAAGCTTTGTTTAGCGTCAACCACAACCAACGAATCTACTGTTTGTTTTTTGATACCAAACTGTTCCGGCTCAATATCATACTCAGTGATTTGTCCATCCTTTAATTCGGCAACATGGCTAGCAGCCGCCAAAGAAATTTCATCCATACCATCAGCAGAGTGTACCACCATCACATGTTCAGCACCCAATTCTCTCAGCACCTCAGCAGCAGTTACGACCCACTTCTTATCAAAAACACCCATCACTTGAAACGGTGTGTCCGCAGGATTAGTTAAAGGCCCAAGTAAATTGAACATGGTTCTCAACGCCAATTCTTTGCGCGGTGCCACAGCATATTTTGTTGCACCATGATGAGCTGGTGCAAACAAAAAACCAATGTTAAATCGTTCAATACAATCAGCCACCTGCTCAGCGGTTAAGTTAAGATTAAAACCAGCGGCTTCCAACACGTCAGCTGAACCTGTTGAGGAAGAAACTGATCGGTTACCATGTTTGGCAACTCGACAACCAGCTACAGCCGCGATAAAGGCACAAGCTGTGGAAACATTGAAGATACCTATACCATCCCCACCGGTACCACAAGTGTCAATCAAGTGAGCTTTGTCTACCTTGACCTTGAGTGCACGCTCACGCATCACTTTGGCTGCTTCAGTGATTTGTTCAACGGTTTCACCATTAAGCTTTAAGGCCATCAACAAGCCACCTATTTGAGCACCTGTGGCCTCACCATCCATGATCTGATTCATAACCGCATGCATGCTGCCAGTTGGCAAGGGTTGTCTTTCGCCCAAATAATCAAGGGCAGTTTGTATGGGTGTTTTATTCATTGTTATTTTTGTTCTAAAAAGTTCTTTAGCATGTGGTGACCATGCTCAGTTAGAATGCTCTCAGGATGAAATTGTACGCCACTGATAGCAAATTCTTTGTGCCTGAAACCCATGATTTCATCAAACTCACCATCTTCAGTTTCTGTCCAGGCAGTTATCTCCAGACAGTCAGGCAGTGTATCTCTATCAACCACTAAGGAATGATAACGGGTGGCACTGAAAGGGTTATTCAAACCAGTAAATACATCATTGTTGTTATGGTAGACTGAAGAAATTTTACCGTGCATGATGGTTTTAGCTCGAATCACATCGCCACCAAAAACCTGGCCGATGGACTGATGCCCCAAACAAACCCCCAATAAAGGAATATGACCAGCACATGCTTCAATCAATTCCATCGAAATTCCAGCCTTATCCGGATTTCTGGGGCCTGGTGAAATCACCACATGCTCAGGCTTCAGGGCCAATGCTTCTTCTACGGTCATTTCATCATTACGAACAACCTTTACCTCACAGCCCAACTCACCAAAATACTGCACCAGGTTATAAGTAAAAGAATCGTAGTTATCAAGCATCAATAACATCAGCTGAATCCAGTCAAAAAGAGCATTTTACAAAATTTTAGATCGGTATTGCGACTAAAAACCTTTAGCGGCTAGTTCAACAGCCCGGAAGACGGCTTTGGACTTGTTCATGATTTCCTGCCATTCATTTTCTGCAATACTGTCAGCCACTACTCCAGCACCCGCCTGAACGTGCAATTGTTCACCCTTAATCACTGCAGTACGAATCGCAATAGCCATATCCATGTCACCATGCCAACCCCAGTAGCCAACGGCGCCAGCATAAACATTCCGTTTCACTTTTTCTAATTCTGCAATTACCTCCATAGCACGAACTTTAGCAGCACCTGACAAGGTACCAGCAGGAAACACTGCTTTGATAATATCTGCATTGGATTTGCCGACCTGTAACTGGCCTCGAATCTCTGAAACAATGTGCATCACGTGTGAATAATGTTCAATGATCATCTTATCTTTCAATTCAACAGTACCAACCTCTGCAATCCGTCCCACATCATTACGCCCCAAATCAATCAGCATCAGATGCTCCGCAATTTCCTTGGGGTCATTCAACAGATCAATCTCTAAGGCTTTGTCTTCAGCTACTGTCTTACCCCTGGGGCGAGTCCCAGCAATTGGTCGCAACGTGACTTCATCACCCACTCTACGAACCAAAACTTCCGGTGATGAGCCAACCACCTGGTAACCACCGAAATCCATAAAATACATATAAGGGGAAGGGTTGGAAGCTCTCAAGGCTCGATAAACATCAAGCGGACGAGCATTAAACTGAGTAGAAATTCGTTGTGACAACACCACTTGCATGATGTCGCCAGATTCTATGTACTCTTTACATTTAACAATGGCCACATCAAATTCACCCCGGGTAAAACCTGTTTTAAAATCTGTGGTATTGATGCTGTTTTGATTGATCATTTCAGCATAACCAGTGCTGCCGGAGCGCAAACGATGGGTTAAATTATCTAAACGCTTCTTGCCTTTTTCATAGGCAAGCTCTGCGCTTGGGTCAACATGTACAATCAGCCATACTTTACCTGCGAGATTATCAAACACAGCCAACTCTTCGGCCAACATCATACTCACATCAGGAATGTGTAAGCGATCCTCAGGCGCTAAACCTTTGAGCTTGTCTTCAATTTGTTCGATGATTTCATAACCCAAATAACCCACCAAACCACCACTAAATCCTGGCAACTCATCGATTTCTGGCACACGATAACGAGCCTTGATGTCCTCGATTTGTTGCAACACATCGTCCACTTCGTATTCATCAACCAAGGTATCAAAAGAAAACTCCTGAAAGCGATTACCATGCACTTGAAACCTGAAATCAGCAGACAAGCCAATGATTGAATAACGCCCCCAACGCGCCCCACCTTCTACTGACTCCAGCAAAAATGTATGCTCACCATTGGCCAATTTCAACCACGCCGAGAGGGGCGTATCCAAATCTGCTGAAATACAGCGATACAGAGGAATGCGATTGTGGCCTTGATCGACCAACTCATTGAATTGGGTTTTATTCATAGTTGAGATGTATGGATTTGAGCGTGTAGTTTACAAAAAAGCCAAGTCTACAGGTACACTTATTCAAGAATAATCGTATTTTCCACCCTTTTCCAAAGCACGTTGATAAGCATCACGTGCTTGAAATTCATTAACAAAACGGTAAATATTTGGATGTGACTGCCCTGTTATGGCACCTTTGGCCACGCTGGCCTCTAAAGGAAATGACATTTGGATGTCAGCCCCAGTTATTTCTTTACCCGCAAAATAAGCATTGTTCGTCAGATGGGACTCTACATATTCAAAATGCCTGATGATGTTCGGTGTCACAAAAGAAGACATCACCTTTCCGGCGATGGCCCTTGCTATTGGCTTAACAAAGAATGGCATTGGGCTTTCCTTGACCTTATCAAACACCATTTTCAATAACAACGGTGACATCAATGAGCCTTCAGCATAGTGCAACCAGTACGTGTATGGCTGGTATTTTTTGCTGTTGCGTCTTGGTACCCATTGGCCATCCCCGTATTTATGGCCCAAATAATCAATAATCGCTCCTGACTCAGCCAAAGTCATATCACCATCTGTGACCACTGGTGATTTGCCCAAAGGATGAACTTTCAGTAACTCTTTAGGTGCCAGCTGTGTTGCAGCATCGCGCTCATAGCGCTTGATTTCATAATCAACGCCTAACTCTTCCAGCAGCCAAAGAATACGCTGTGAACGGGAATTATTTAAGTGGTGAACTGTTATCATGGTTTCAGGTCAATTAAAAAACTCAATTTTAACACCTGTAAGGTGTATAAGGCAGTGAATACACCAATACAAAACACTCATTTTAGATTAAGATAAAGCCATCTTAAATAAGAAAATAATAAAGGTAAGTTTATCAATGAACAAAGAAACTGAAATCAAAGCCCGTGTCCTCAATCGCCTTATTAACCACTTAGATAAAAACAAAGACGTACAAAACATCGACCTGATGATCTTGGCTAAATTCTGCCGCAATTGCCTCTCTAAATGGATGGTGGCTGAAGCACAAGAATTAGGTGAAGATTTAGATATTGAAACAGCCCGCCGCGAAGTCTACAAAATGGACTATGCAACGTGGAAAGAAAAATACCAACCAGAAGTCAGTCAGGAGAAACTGGATCAGTTTAACGGTTTAGACAAGTAGGTTGGCACTGAACATCCAAAATGCCATCTCAAAACCGTCCAAGAAACCAAACAAAGTACCAATGCTGGGTTAGCGTTAGTTGATACAGATTACTTCCCTGATAAATGAAATAACTTGTTCAAAAGTAATTCGCCATCTGGACTCATCAACCAAATGATGGTGCAACAATGCACAATAACAGTTAACCAAAGGACAACTTTAAAAGACGTTTTCCTGGTTTTATGCCGCAACAAATACTGACCAATCAATGCACCTGGCCACCCTCCAATCAGAGCAAAAGCATGCATGGTACTCTCAGCTGTTCTCCAGCGTTTATTTATGGCTGCAGATTTGTCTTTCCAGTACAGGGAAAAAGTTAATAAACTCACTACAGGATACCAGTAAATCGATTCTTTTGGCAACTTACCTCTCATCACTAATAAAATAATAATCACAAAAAAAGTCAGTGAGAATACCATTTTGAAAATTTTGGCGCTAAGGCCTGGCGACTTGCTTTTTAACTTAGCCTGAATGGCACAAACCCTTCCAAATTTATCAATAGACTCTTGGTAACTGATGAGTTCCCCTACACATGGTATTCGAACCATGTTCTTGATTTCTGTGATGTGAATAAAAATCTGTTTTTCACTATTGTCTGGATCAATAAATCCAAATCCTTTTTTTGTGTTCCACGAAGCTATACTGCCTTTTTTTCGCATGAGTCAGTAGTTAAATTAACAGCACCATATACAATCACTGGTGATAAAAATCCTTAATTGAAAAAGCCAGTTCTAGTGCCTGTTCGTAGTTCAAGCGTGGATCGACTTGGGTGGTGTAGGCTTTGCTTAAATCAGCTTCTTGCAATGACCTGGCACCACCGAGGCATTCTGTCACATTTTCACCGGTTAACTCCAAATGCACACCGCCCAGATGTGAACCGTTTTCTTTATGAACTTTGAATGATAACTCGATTTCTTTGCTGATGTTTTCAAAACGACGAGTTTTGTATCCATTAGAAGTTGATTCGGTATTACCATGCATCGGATCAGCACACCAAATCACATCCAAGTCCGCTTTCTTAGCGGTTTTAATCAGACGTGGCAGATTACTCTCAATATTAGATGCACCAAAACGATGAATCAAAGTTACCTTACCTGGTTCATTATGCGGATTTAGGGTGCGACATAAATCAATCAGGTGATCATCATCTGTTTCTTTACCGATTTTAACGCCCACTGGATTTTCGATACCACGCATCATTTCCACATGGGCGCTGTCCAACTGATTGGTTCTGAGGCCAATCCATGGAAAATGTGCACCTAAGTTGAAGTATCCTTCAGCTCTGGGCACGGTTCGGGTTAAGGCTTGTTCAAAATGTAAATGTAATGCTTCATGCGCAGAGAAAAATTCAACACTAGAGAGGTTATGTACTTTGGTACCAACCAGAACTTCTGCAAAATTGACTGAATCTTTAATTTCCGCAACTAACTTGTGAAACTTCTCTGCGTTCTTGGAATGCTTCGCCCACTCAATGTCCCAGTATTCAGGGTGTCTGATATCCGCAAAACCACCCGCCACCAACGCACGAATAAAATTCATTGTCATCGCCGAATGATGATAGGCTTCTAACATTTTATCCGGGTTAGGTATACGAGCCGCTTCGGTAAAAGCGTTTTCATTAACAATATCACCACGAAAAGATGGCAAGCTCACACCATCACGGGTTTCCATATCAGCTGAACGCGGCTTTGCATATTGACCGGCAAATCGCCCAACCCTGACCACTGGTGTTTGGCAGCCATGTATCAGAACCAAGCTCATTTGAATCAAAACTTTCAGGCGATTCGAGATAATGGAAGAATTACAATCAGCAAAGCTCTCCGCACAGTCTCCACCTTGAATTAAAAAACGTTCACCACGCGACACTTCGGCCAAATATTTTTTCAAACGCTTGATTTCCCAAGAGGTAACCAAAGGCGGTAAAGATGATAATTTCGCCAATGTTTGATTCAAATGCTTTTCATCGGGATAAGTGGCCTGCTGTCTGATCGCTTTGTCTTTCCAGCTATCCAACTTCCAGGGTTCTATTTGTGGTGTCGTGTGTAATGTTTTCATAATTATTGGGTACTTTCTTATATTTGTTGGGTATTTTTTATTTTAATCAGCATCCATAACACAGTATAGATGAACAATCCGATGAAACAAATCAAAGTCCAAGTGGGCATGCTTAGACCGATGAATTGCCATTGAATTTCAGCACAACTTCCTGAAGCTGATAACACCGATGAAACCGCGCTCCAAACAGAAGAATTTTCTAGCATCATTTGTAAACTTGGACCACAGTCAGGCACCTGTTCAGGTGGTAAGTTTTGTAACCAAACATGTCGCCCCGCAATACCAATGCCTGTACCGGTAGCAACCAATAACAAAACACCTAAAAGCTTCCGCCCCCAATGTATCACTGGTTTGAAACTACCAAGTAAAAACAAAACGCCGATAACCACAAAAACAACCCTTTGCAAAATACACAAGTTACAAGGCATTAAATACATCACATGCTCAACATACAATGCATAGGCCAGTAATCCAGTACATGTTAAAAAAGGCAATAATGTAATCAGTCTGAATTGGTTCTTAGTTACTGTCATGGTGTTAATTAGTTCTATCAAATGAACAAAAGTGTAGATTAACAAATATAGACCATGCAAAACACCCTTTATTCCATTTAATTATATTGAATGTAATACTTTGGCACTTATGTCAACCAGTATAATTAGCTTGGGTAGTTATTTTTATAAAATCCGGACAAAAAAAAGCCCAGCATTAAGCTGGGCTTTGAGCTTTTTTTGAAACAGTATTATTCTGAATCTTCGTTCACTTCAACAACAGTAGATTTAATTGGACGGTCTACCAATTCAACGTAAGCCATTGGCGCGTTATCACCAGAACGGAACCCACATTTCAAAATTCGCAAGTATCCACCTGGACGTTCTTGGTAGCGTGGACCTAATTCAGTGAATAACTTGTTCACGATTTCCTTGTTTCTTAATCGAGAAAAAGCCAACCTTCTGTTTGCAACCGAGTCAACTTTAGCTAAAGTGATTAGTTTTTCAGCCACTTTACGCAGTTCTTTTGCTTTAGGAACAGTTGTTTTGATCAATTCATGCTCAAACAAAGAAGCTGACATATTTTTGAACATGGCTTTTCTGTGTGACGAAGTTCTGTTTAATTTTCTACCTGATTTTCTATGACGCATGATATTGCCCCTTATCCGATAAGACGCTCAGCAGTACGAATAGCTGCTGGAGGCCAATTTTCTAAACGCACACCCAGAGTCAATCCCATCTCTGAAAGTACACCTTTGATTTCATTCAATGATTTTTTACCTAAATTAGGAGTCTTCAATAACTCAACTTCAGTTCTTTGAATCAAATCTCCTATGTATTGAATGTTCTCTGCTTTTAAGCAGTTTGCTGAACGAACAGTTAGTTCTAATTCATCAATTGGTTTCAATAAAATAGGGTTTAATTTTTCTACTTCTTCAGTTTCTTCAACAGTGGTTTCAATCTTGAAGTCGATGAAGATCGCCATTTGCTCAACCAAAATCCTGGCCGCAGTTCTTACTGCGTCTTCAGCCGAAATTGAACCATCAGTATCAATGTCCAAAATCAACTTATCTAAATTGGTTTTTTGGTTTAAACGGGCATTCTCAACATCATATGCAACACGTTTAACAGGACAGAAACTGGCATCTAATGCCAATTGACCAATAGGGCGTGACTCTTCAGGATTCATGCGGTTGGTTGATGGCTCATAACCGACACCTTTTTCAACCGTCATGCGCATGTTGATTGAAGCACTTTTATCCAAATTACAAATGACTTGTTCTGGGTTAGCCACTTCAACACCTTCTGGCAACTGAATATCAGCTGCCGTCACGGTTCCACCCTTAGCTGTGATTGAAATTTCAGCTTCATCACGATCTGGCATAATGAAAGACAAAGTTTTCAAATTCAACAGAATTTCAACCACGTCTTCTCGTACACCCTCAATGGTGGAGAACTCATGTTGAACACCGTCAATATTAACTTCAGTAATGGCACAGCCAGGAATAGAAGATAATAAGATACGACGGAATGCGTTACCCAATGTATGTCCAAACCCCCTTTCAAGAGGCTCAATGATTATTTTAGCGCTGTAATCAGAGCGTTCATCTACTTCAACCACTCGTGGACGAAGTAATTTAGCTAATATATCAGACATGTTATATCTCTCTGGTTAGGGTTTATTATTTAGAGTAAAGCTCAACAATCAAGTTTTCGTTGATGTCGGCTGGCAAATCATCTCTGCTTGGAACAGATTTAAATTGTCCAGTCATTTTGCCTGCATCTACAGTTACCCAATCAGCGAATAAATTCATTTCGCCCCATAGCTCTAAAGCCTGTTTGATACGCAATTGCTTTTTAGACTTCTCACGTACTTCAACTTCATCACCTGCTTTCACTTGGTAAGAAGGAATGTTACAAACAGCACCATTCACCAAAATAGATTTGTGGCTCACCAATTGGCGTGCTTCATTTCTGGTTACAGCAAAACCCATTCGATAAACCACATTGTCTAAACGAGATTCCAAAAGTTTCAACAAGTTTTCACCAGTTGCACCTTTTTGTTTGGCTGCTTTTTTATAGTAGTTTACGAATTGCTTTTCTAACACACCGTAAGTACGACGAACTTTTTGTTTTTCGCGTAACTGTAAAGCATAATCAGAAGGTTTGTTTCTTTTACCTGCTAATCCGTGCTGACCTGGAGCCACATCAAGTTTGCACTTGGTTTCCATCGCACGTGCTGGGCTTTTAGTCATTAAATCGACGCCTTCACGACGTGCCAATTTACATTTTGGACCTAAATATCTTGCCATTTTATATCTCCTTACACCCTACGTCTTTTCGGTGGTCTACAACCATTGTGAGGAATTGGTGTAATATCAATGATGTTAGTTACACGAAAACCTAAGGCGTTTAATGCTCTAACAGATGATTCTCTGCCTGGACCTGGACCTTTAATTCGAACTTCAATGTTTTTCATACCATATTCCTTAGCCACCTGGCCTGCTCTGTCAGCAGCCACCTGTGCAGCAAATGGGGTACTTTTTCTTGAACCTCTAAATCCAGACCCACCAGCCGTTGCCCATGACAAACCATTACCTTGTCTGTCAGTGATCGTGATGATGGTATTGTTGAAAGACGCATGTACATGCGCGATGCCGTCAACAACAGTTCTTTTAATTTTCTTTTTAGTTTTTTGTGGTCTTGCCATTACAATTCTCTAATCTGATATCGCTAATGATATTCAATGGATCAATTAACGTTTAATTGGTTTTTTCGGACCTTTTCGGGTACGTGCGTTATTTTTGGTTTTCTGACCACGAACAGGCAAACCTCTTCGATGGCGCAAACCGCGATAACAACCTAAATCCATTAATCGTTTGATGTCCATAGCGATTTCTCTGCGGAGATCACCTTCAACATCAAATTTTGCCACTTCTGCACGAAGCTTATCTAAAGCGTCTTCATCCAACTGCCCAACTTTATGAGCTGGATCAACGCCTGCACTTTCACATATTTGATATGCTCTGGTACGGCCAATACCATAAATACTGGTCAGGCCAATCCAAGCATGTTTATGCACTGGTATATTTACACCCGCAATACGAGCCATTTTTTACTCCTGAATCCTCAAAAAAGAACCATTTAACTCAAACAGTTAAACAGCTACTTTTTACATTACATAAAAGGTTCAAAACCTTTCCTCTTTGCCCAGTAGAAAACCCTGATAAACAAACACATTTATCAGGGCGTCTCCACGAAAGGGCGCAAATTATATATCAATAAAAAAAACATTGCCATTATTTTCTAAAACAATGGCAATGTTATTGATACTTAATTTTGCTTATCGACGAATCTTATTTGAACGTCGGTAATTTTTAATGTTGGTTTTCTTCAATACAGAATCGTATTGTTGAGAGACCAAATGATTTTGTAATTGCGCCATGAAATCCATCGCAACCACAACAACAATCAATAAACCAGTACCACCAATGGCTATCGGAATGTTAACAAACTGCCTGATGAAATCTGGTAACAAACTCACACCCAACAGATACAATGCTCCCCAGAATGTAACGCGAGTTAACACACCATCTAAATAGGCTGAAGTTTGTTTACCTGGTCTGATACCCGGAATCACTGCACTTTGACGTTTTAAATTATCAGCAGTTTCATCTGCATTAAAGGTTAATGCAGTGTAGAAAAATGCAAAACCAACAATTAATACGCCAAAGAAAATCATATATAAGGTATTTCCAGGTTGCAGCTGTTGTGATAAATCAGTCAACCATTCAAAACCTTCACTCTGCCCAACAAAACTGGCGATTGTTCCAGGGAACAAGACCAACGATGAAGCAAAAATGACTGGAATAACACCAGACATGTTAACTTTCAAAGGTAAGTATGATGTTTGTGCCTGAGTTGCTTGTCTACCACCACGTCTGGCAAACTGCATGGTGATGCGTCGCTGCCCTCTTTCCACAAAAACGATAAAAGCAGTTAAACCCAATGACAACACCAACAGTAACAATGCCCACAAAGCATTCATCTGACCATCTGCTACTGATTGGAATACTGCATAAATAGCACTGGGTAAATTAACCACAATACCAGCGAAAATAATCAACGAAATACCATTACCAATACCACGTTCAGTTATCTGCTCACCTAACCACATCAAGAACATGGTGCCACCGGTTAACGACACTGTGGCTGTAAATAAAAATCCAAAGCCAGGATTGGGCACAACAGGTATGGCACCAGCCGCGTTAAACCCTTGCAGCGCAGAGGTGATACTAAATGATTGCACCACAGCTAAAATAATGGTGAAGTAACGGGTATACTGAGTGGTCTTGCGACGTCCGGTCTCACCTTCTTTCTTCAACTCACGCAAAGCTGGAACTGTGTGACCCAAAATTTGCATGATGATGGATGCCGTAATATAAGGCATCACACCCAATGCAAATATTGAGTAACGACCCAAAGCTCCACCTGAGAACATGTTGAACATGTCTAACAAACCACCAGAGTTTTGATCCAACAAAGCTGTCATCGCTTGTGGGTTGACCCCAGGAACAGGTAGAAAAGTACCCATTCGGTAAATAATCAAAGCACCAATGACAAATAAAATTCGGCTTTTAAGTTCGCTTAAGCCCTTCTTATTTCCGAGTAATTTCTCTACTTGTTCTTGTCTGCTTGACATATTATTCTACTTTTCCGCCTGCTTTTTCAATCGCAGCTTGTGCACCTTTAGTCACATGTAAACCTTTCAGGTTAACTGCTTTATCAATACTTCCAGTGTTAATCACTTTAACTTTGGTAACACCCCTTTTAACATGACCATTTTCAATTAAATAAGCCACATTAATATCAGTCGCATCAATGGTATTCAAGTGATACAAACACAACTCTGCCCGTGAATCAGCGATTTGAGAAGTAAAACCAAACTTAGGCAATCTTTTGAAGATAGGTAATTGCCCACCTTCAAAGCCTACTTTATGAAAACCACCTGAACGTGATTTTTGACCTTTGTGACCACGGCCACATGTCTTACCTGAACCAGAACCGATACCACGGCCAACACGTTTGCCGGCTTTGGTAGCACCTTCTGCAGCCTTAATAGTATTTAATCTCATTGAATTTAATTTCATAGTTACCACCTACGCTTATTTAACTTCTTCCACTTTTAACAAGTGAATAGCTGCATTAATCATTCCCAGGTTTTCAGGCGTTGCGTCAACCACTCGTGATTGGTGCATCTTTCTGATACCGAGGCCTCTGACACAGGCTTTATGATTAGCCAATGATTTGTTGGTACTTTTGATTTGTGTCACTTTAACTTGACCAACTTTTTTTGCTTTAGCCATGATTTTCCATTACCTCTTCAGCAGTTTTGCCACGCTTGGCAGCAATACTTTCAGGTGAAGTCATTTGTTGCAAACCTTTGATGGTTGCTCTGACCAAATTAATCGGGTTATTAGAACCTTGTGATTTTGCCAAAACATTTTCTACACCAACCACATCAAATACAGCACGCATCGCACCACCAGCGATTACGCCAGTACCTTCAGATGCAGGCTGCATGTATACACGTGAGCCAGAATGTTTCGCTTTTGTGGCATGCCACAAAGTGTTGCCTTTCAGGTCAACATCAGTGGTGTTGCGGCGCGCTTGATCCATGGCTTTTTGAATTGCCACTGGAACTTCTTTCGCTTTACCGTATCCAAAACCAATCTTACCTTTACCGTCACCAACAACTGTCAGTGCAGCAAAACCAAATTGTCTACCACCTTTAACTACTTTAGCCACACGATTGACTGCAACTAAACGCTCTAATAAGTTATCGCCTTGATCTTTATCTGCCATAATACTTCTCTTATTCGTTATCAGAATTTCAAACCAGCTTCACGCGCAGCGTCAGCCAAAGCTTTGATTTTTCCATGATAGATATAACCTGATCTATCAAACCCAACAGATTCAATACCTGCTTTTTTGGCTTTTTCAGCAATTGCCTTACCGACTGCTTTGGCAGCATCGATGTTGGTACGAGAAGCACCATCAGCAATCAAACCTTTCTCTTTGGTTGATACTGCAGCCAAAGTAGATTTACCATCACCAGAAAAAATTTGTGCATATAAATGCTGACTGGTTTTGTGTACTGACAAAGCAGGTACACCCAATTCACGCAATTTAGCTCTTGTTCTGGTTGCTTTTTTAAGTCTTTGTGTATTTTTCTTATGCATAGTATTCTCAAAGAAGCATTACGCTTTCTTAGCCTCTTTTCTGTACAGTCTTTCATCAGCATATTTAACACCTTTGCCTTTATAAGGCTCTGGCGGTCTGATTGCTCTGATTTCAGCTGCTACTTGTCCAACCACTTGTTTATCAACACCGTTAACCACGATTTCAGTTTGTGATGGCGTTTCGAAAGAAATCCCTTCACGAGCTGGGTAAATAACTGGGTGTGAAAAACCCAAGTTCAAGTCCAGATCTTTACCTTTCATAGCCACACGATAACCAACACCAACCAATTGTAGTTTTTTGTTGAAACCATTGGTCACGCCTTCAACCATGTTGCTTATCAACGATCGCATGGTACCAGCCATGTAAATCATGTCTTCGCTGTTCGCTGACACGTTCAATTCACCGTCATTCTGTTCAACAGTTACTGATTCGTGCAGGTTCATTGACAACTCGCCTTTGGGTCCCTTAACTGTAACCACATTGTCTTTGACGTCAAAGTTAACTTTGGCATCAAGAGCAATTGGTTTTTTTGCTATTCTTGACATGTTACTCTCCGATTACTTAACGACGCAAAGCACTTCACCGCCGATTTGTGCAGCGCGAGCTGACTTATCGGTCATGATGCCTTGAGATGTTGAGACAATCGCAGTACCGAATCCGGCATCCACACGAGGCAAATCATCTTTACCACGGTATTGTCTTAAACCAGGTTTACTCACTCTTTTGATCATCTCAATCACAGGTTGATTTCTGTAATATTTGATGTTGATTTTAATAAAAGGATGCGAATCCTTTTCAACCACTTCAAAAGATCTGATGTAACCTTCCTGCTGTAATACTGACAAAATACCTTTCTTAACTTTAGAAGCAGGTGTGACAGTACTCTCTTTATTGACCGCTTGTGCATTCTTGATGCTACAAATCATGTCTGAAATTGGATCACTTAAACTCATAATCTTTTCTCTCTTTACCAACTGGCTTTTTTCAAACCAGGAATGTCACCACGCATGGCAGCTTCACGGAATTTTGTTTTACTCAAACCAAATTTGTTGTAATAGCCTCTGGGTCTACCAGAAACTTGACAACGTTTGCGCATTCTTGAAGGCGAGGCGTTTCTCGGTAACTTCTGCAATGCTTCTTGAGCTTCCATCATCTCTTCAAATGTCGTATTTGGATCGGCAATGATTTTTTTAATAGCTGCACGCTTTTCCGCGTATTTCTCAACAATTCTTTTTCTTTTCAGGTCACGTTGGACCATTGATTCTTTAGCCATGTCTATTACCTACCTTTGAACGGAAAATCAAATTGATCCAACAACAAACGAGCTTCCTCGTCATTTCTTGCGGTGGTGGTGATACAAATATCTAAACCACGCAATTCATCAATTTTGTCGTATTCAATTTCTGGAAAAATGATTTGTTCCTTAACGCCCATTGAGTAGTTACCACGACCATCAAATGATTTAGGGTTCAAACCACGGAAGTCACGCACTCGAGGCAATGAAACATTAACCAAACGATCTAAAAATTCATACATCTTTTGACGTCTGAGGGTTACTTTACAACCAATTGGCCATTCTTCACGAATCTTAAAACCAGCCACAGACTTTTTGGCTTTGGTAACAACTGGTTTTTGACCAGCAATCTGCGCCATATCTGAAGTTGCATGTTGTAAGATTTTCTTATTACCAACAGCTTCGCCTACACCCATATTCAGAGTGATTTTAGTGATTTTCGGCACTTCCATAACATTTGAAAACTTACCAGTTTCCATCAGTTTGGGAACCACTTCTTCTTTATAATATTTTTCTAATCTAGCCATAATAATTCTCTTAAGCGTCTACTGCTTCGCCGTTGGATTTAAAGACACGGATTTTACGGCCGTTTTCCACTTTAAAACCAACTCGCTCACCTTTACCGGAGGCAGGATTATACAGCATTACGTTAGAAGCATGAATGGGTGCTTCTTGAGTTTTGATGCCGCCTTTTTCCTCGATTTGAGGGTTTGGCTTAACATGTTTTTTTACTGTATTAACGTTGTTTACCAACAAACGACCGTCCTGCATAACTTTCAATACATTGCCGCGTTGGCCTTTTGAGCGTCCAGCAATAACGATTACTTCGTCACCTTGTTTAATTCTTTGCATAGTCGTTTCCTTATAATACTTCTGGTGCCAATGAAATAATTTTCATGAACTTACCAGATCTTAATTCGCGAGTAACAGGGCCAAAAATACGGGTACCAATTGGTTCCAGTTTCGAGTTCAACATAACCACTGCATTACCATCAAAACGAATCAAAGAACCGTCAGATCTTCTAACACCTTTTCTGGTTCTCACAATAACAGCGTTATAAACTTCACCTTTTTTAACCTTGCCACGAGGTATGGCCTGCTTTACAGAGACTTTGATGATGTCTCCGATACCAGCATAACGACGTTTAGAACCACCCAATACTTTAATGCATTGGACTTCTTTGGCTCCTGAGTTGTCGGCTGCTGCTAATCTACTTTGCATTTGTATCATTGTCAGTACCTCTTATTTATTTGAATCAACAATCTCAACCACTTTCCAAGATTTTGTCTTAGAAATAGGTCGACACTCGACGATTTTCACCACATCGCCTTGTTGACACTTGTTATCAGGATCGTGTGCATGAATCTTGGTCGACTTTTTGACGTATTTGCCATATAAAGGATGCTTGATCTTACGTTCAATCATCACTGTCACGGTTTGATTCATTTTGTCACTGGTGACCACACCGCTTTTAGTTCTTAGTACTTTAGTTTCTGTAGTCATGACATTATCCTTTAACTTGGTTCATAACAGTTCTGACACGAGCGATGTTTCTGCGAACATCACGCATCAGGTGTAACTTAGTTAGCTGGCCATTACCACGAGCCATTCTTAAATCGAATTGCTGTTGTAATAACTTGTTTAACTCTTCCTGCAACTCAGCAAGGTCTTTGTTTTTTAAATCTTTAGCTTGCATCACATCACCACACGTTTAACAAATGTTGTAGCAACAGGAAATTTTGCACCTGCTTTCTCAAAAGCTGCTCTGGCCATTTCTTCTGAAACCCCTTGGATCTCATAAATAACGCGACCTGGTTTAATCGCAGCTGCCCAATGATCAATGTTACCTTTACCTTTACCCATCCTTACCTCAATTGGCTTGGCTGTGATTGGTTTATCCGGAAACACGCGAATCCACAACTTACCACCACGTTTGACGTGTCTGGTAATGGCTCGACGACCTGCTTCGATTTGACGTGCAGTTAATAAGCCACGAGTGGTTGCTTTTAATCCAAAATCACCGAAACTCACCTGATTACCACCATGTGCTAACCCGCGATTACGGCCCTTCTGTTGTTTTCTGTATTTAGTTCTTTTCGGCTGTAACATTATTTTTTACCCCGACCTTTCTTGCTGGATTTCTTATCAGACTCAGCAGTGTAGTTTTCTAAATCAAACACTTCGCCTTTATAAATCCAAACTTTAATTCCGATCACACCGTATGTGGTGTAAGCTTTCGCAGTTGAATAATCGATATCAGCACGCAATGTATGCAAAGGCACTTGACCTTCGCGATACCATTCTGTACGCGCGATTTCTGCACCGTTCAAACGTCCGGCAACTGCCACTCGAATACCTAAGGCACCCAGTCTCATGGCACTTGAAACAGCTCGTTTCATGGCACGTCTGAACATGATACGACGCTCTAATTGTGAGGCGATACCTTCAGCAACCAAACGCGCATCTAACTCAGGCTTTCTGATCTCATTCACACTGACATGAGTTGGTAAACCCATCATTTTAGATAAGGTATTTTTCAACTTCTCAATGTCTTCACCTTTTTTACCAATCACAATACCTGGTCTGGCTGTGTGTATGGTGATGCGAGCATTTTTAGCCGGTCTTTCGATTTCAATTTTACTGATTGATGCATGCTTCAATTGCTTGTGCAAATACTCTCTGACTTTGATGTCTTTCACCAATTGATCAGCAAATTGATCTTTTTCTGCGTACCATTTTGAATTATGCTGTTTTGAAATGCCTAATCTGATACCTATTGGATGTACTTTTTGACCCATAATCTCGCCTTTATGATGCTTCAGCCACTTTCACAGTGATGTGGCTGGTTCTTTTTAAAATTCGTGTACCTCTGCCTTTCGCTCTGGCGCGCCCTCTTTTCAAAGTTGGGCCTTCATCAACGTAGATGGTGCTAACGAATAACTCATCAACATCCATACCGTTGTTATGCTCGGCATTGGCCACGGCTGACATCAACGCTTTCTTAACGATGTGCGCGGCTTTCTTAGGACTAAAAGTCAACAACTGCTCAGCTTGCTCAACATTCATGCCTCTGATTTGATCAGCGACTAAACGAACTTTTTGCGCAGAAATGTTGGCTCTTTTTAATTTAGCTACAATTTCCATGGTTACCTCGCTTTCTTGTCAGCAATGTGAGATCTGAAAGTTCTGGTTGGAGAAAACTCACCGAGTTTATGACCTACCATTTCTTCAGAAATCAACACTGGAACATGTTGTTTACCATTATGAACAGCCAAAGTTAACCCAACCATATCAGGAAGAATCATTGATCTTCTTGACCAGGTTTTAATCGGTCGCTTGCTGTTCTCTTTAACGGCCTTATCAACTGCTTTCATCAAAGAAATGTCAACAAATGGGCCTTTTTTAAGTGATCTTGGCATAAATAACTACCTTATTTCTTGTTTCTGCGACGAACAATGAACTTATCAGTACGTTTGTTCTTACGCGTTTTATGTCCTTTGGTAGGCACACCCCATGGAGTTACAGGATGACGACCACCAGAGGTCCTTCCTTCACCACCGCCGTGCGGATGGTCAACTGGATTCATAGCAACACCTCGAACGGTAGGTCTGATCCCTCTCCAACGAGTGGCACCGGCTTTACCGATTTTTTCTAGGTTATGCTCACTTTTTGATACCGTACCCAATGTCGCACGACATTTGGCTGGTATTTTTCTCATTTCACCTGAACGCAATCGCAATGTTGCATACACGCCTTCCTTTGCAACCAATCTAGCTGAAGTACCTGCAGCACGAGCAATCTGTCCGCCTTTGCCTGGTTTCATTTCAACATTGTGAACCACTGTACCTACTGGAATATTATCCAACGGCAACGCGTTACCCACTTTGATTGCAACTGAAGTACCAGACATAACTTTAGTGCCCGGCTCCAAATCTTTAGGTGCAATGATGTATCTTTTTTCACCATCAACATAGTGCAACAAAGCAATGTAAGCAGATCTGTTTGGATCGTATTCGATACGTTCTACAGTTGCTTCTATGTCATCTTTGTTACGTTTAAAGTCAATGATTCTGTATTTTTGTTTGTGTCCACCACCTCTGTGACGCGTGGTGATACGACCGTAATTATTTCTACCGCCAGTTTTTGATTTCTTTTCGGTCAAGCTGGCTTCAGGTCTGCCTTTGTAAAGACCAGTTCTTTTAACTGTAACTTTACCGCGCAAGCCTGGAGAAGTTGGTTTATGTACTTTTAATGCCATGATATTCTCCTAATTACTCAGCTTTGGTACCGAAATCAATCATTTGATCAGCCTGGATACGCACGTAAGCTTTTTTCCAATCTGGTCTTTTGCCTGGTTTCATTCTGAAGCTTTTGGTTTTACCTTTCACATTCATCACAGAAACATTTTCAACATTCACCTTGAACAATTTTTCAACGGCTGTTTTGATTTCTGCTTTATTGGCTGATTTGGCAACTTTGAATACATACTGGTTAGCCAATTCACCGACGCGGTTTGATTTCTCAGAAATCACTGGCGCCAAAATAGTTGTGTATAAATTGTTTAAACTCATGACAACCACTCCTCTACTTGTTTCACCGCATCAACAGTCATGACCACTTTGTCGGCATATACCAAAGAAACAGGATCTAATCCATGTGCATTGGTAACAAACACATAAGGTAAGTTACTGGTTGAGCGTAATAAATTATCTGAAGGTTCAGTCGTAACCAAACACCCTGAAGTCACACCATGCTTATTCAACATCTCAATGGCTTCTTTGGTCTTACCATTTTTGGTATCCAAATCAGCAACCACAACCAAACGTTCGGTGCGGTTTAATTCTGAAAGAATGGTTTGCATCGCAGCGCGATACATTTTGGTGTTAACTTTCTTAGTGAAGTCTCTTGGTTGTGCAGCAAAAGCACGGCCACCACCCACCCAAATAGGGCTGCGTGAAGTACCTGCTCTGGCACGACCCGTACCTTTTTGTTTCCAAGGTTTAGCGCCACCACCACTTACAGCAGAACGGTTTTTCTGTGCTTTGGTGCCAGCACGGCCAGTGGCCATGTATGAAGTCACAACTTGGTGAACCAAGGCTTCAGAATAATCTCTGTCAAACACAGCTTCTGAAACTTCGACTTTTTGTTTTTTTCCTGATACTGTCAATTCCACAATATTTCTCCGCTATCTGTTTAAGCCAAAGGCCTAACAATGACTGTACTGGTTTTAGCACCAGGTACTGCACCCTTGATCAATATCAAATTATTCTCTTGATCAACCCTAACCACTTCTAAATTTTTGGTGGTTACACGCTCTGAACCCATATGACCTGACATTTTCTTGCCTTTGAAAACACGACCTGGGGTTTGACATTGACCAATAGAGCCTGGAGCTCTGTGCGACAATGAATTACCGTGAGTGGCATCTTGCATGTGGAAGTTATAACGTTTAATAACGCCTTGAAAACCTTTACCTTTAGAAGTACCAGTAACACGGACTTTTTGTCCGTCTTCAAACATGGTCAACTCTAAAGTATCGCCTGCCTTGAACTCTTGATCTGTTCTGAATTCGCGTGTAATTGAACCAGCCTCAACACCTGCTTTCTTGTAATGGCCAGCTGCGGGGGCATTGACTTTTGAAGCTTTGCGGTTACCAGTTGTTACCTGTACGGCATTGTAACCGTCAGTCTCTGTTGTTTTGACTTGAGCAACAATATTTGGCTCAACATTGATAACAGTGACTGGTACTGACTCGCCTTTGTCGTTGAAAACGCGTGTCATACCTACTTTCTTTCCAATAATACCTAATGACATCTTTCAACTCCTTAGTTCAATTGAATTTGAACATCAACACCCGCTGATAAGTCCAGTTTCATTAGTGCATCAACTGTTTTATCATTTGGGTCTACAATATCTACTAATCGTTTATGAGTACGAATCTCATATTGATCCCTAGCGTCTTTATTCACGTGTGGAGAAATTAATACAGTGAAACGTTCCTTTTTAGTTGGTAAAGGAATTGGGCCTCGCACTTGAGCACCTGTTCTTTTCGCCGTATCTACGATTCTGCCAGCAGATTGATCAATTAATTTATGATCGAACGCCTTAAGTCTTATTCTGATTTTTTGACCAGCCATGTTAATTTGCCTCTAATTAAAAGCAGTGGCTTTTCGCCACTGCCCAAAAAATTTAACTATTAATTATTCAATAATTTTTGCTACCACACCCGCACCTACTGTACGGCCACCTTCACGAATAGCGAAGCGTAAACCTTCATCCATCGCAATCGGTGCTATCAACTCAACA
>JANQRW010000050.1 GCA_028284365.1 Marinicella sp. | reverse complement strand
AGGGATATAGGTGTTAGAGTCGAGTCTGGAACAGAGACCGACGCCTATAGGGATATAGGTGTGCTGCGTGAGCTTGGAGCGGAAGCGTAAGACCCAAGAATATTCCTTAATTTTGTGGTATTCTCAAGGCTCATACAAAACCATCCAAGTTACAATGAACAAACAAAGACTGTCCTTTTTTTCTCTGTTATTACTATTCTCAACCCCTCTATTGGCACAAAGCATCGATCAAAGAATTAATGATTTTTTGACCCCTGTTGCCAATGCTGTAGATGGTTTTTTCATGACTGCTGTGCCAATTCCATTTCTTGGCAGCGCGCCATTTATTGTGATTTGGTTGGTGGTAGCAGCCACCTTTTTTACCTTTTACTTTAAATTCATTAATCTGCGTTCTTTTGGTATAGGCATAAAACTCATTCGTGGCAAATACGATAATACAGGAGCGCCTGGTGAAGTCAGTCACTTTCAAGCACTGTCAACTGCTGTCTCTGGGACTGTTGGTCTGGGCAACATTGCAGGGGTTGCCACCGCCGTCAGCGTAGGTGGTCCTGGGGCCACTTTTTGGATGATTGTGGCCGGTTTAATTGGTATGTCCTCCAAATTTGTGGAGTGCACCTTGGGCGTCAAATATCGGGACATTCGTCCTGATGGGACAGTGGCAGGTGGGCCGATGAAATACTTATCCAAAGGCTTTGCAGAAAAAGGCTTAGGGGGCTTTGGTAAATTTTTAGCTGTCATGTTTGCCATCTTGTGTGTGGCCGCCTCTTTAGGCGGGGGTAACATGTTCCAGGCAAACCAATCATTTGCCCAACTCCAAAACATCACCGGTGGTGCTGACAGTTTCTTGGTTGGTAAAGGTTGGATGTTTGGTCTCGTTTTGGCTTTTTTCACAGGTATCACCATCATTGGCGGCATCAAAGGCATTGCCAAAGTGACTGCTAAACTGGTACCCATCATGGGCCTCATCTATGTAGTTACTGGGCTGATTGTGATTTTTGCCAACATCGGTTCTTTAGGTGATGCCATCAGTCAAATCATCAATGGCGCTTTTAACCCAGATGCTGCCTTGGGTGGGGTGCTTGGGGTGTTGGTGGTTGGATTCCAGCGCGCCGCATTCTCGAATGAAGCAGGTATAGGTTCTGCAGCCATTGCGCACTCTGCAGTGAAAACAGATCGACCCGTAACTGAAGGTTTGGTGGCTTTATATGAGCCATTTATTGATACAGTGGTGGTTTGCACCATCACCGCTTTGGTGATTGTGATTACTGGTTCACTGGAAACCTCAACTGGCGTGCAAGGTATTCCACTGACTTCCGATGCATTTGCAAGCGTGGTTTCCTGGTTTCCATATGTATTAACTGTGGCCGCCATTTTGTTTGCTTTCTCAACCATGATTTCCTGGTCTTACTATGGCGTGAGGGCCTGGACACATCTGTTTGGTGAAAATAAAACCCAAGAAAATATATTTAAAGTCATTTTCCTGTTGTTCGTGGTGATTGGTTCTAGCATTAATTTAACAGCTGTTATTGGGTTCTCTTTTGCCATGACACTGGCCATGTCTTTCCCAAACATCATTGGTCTTTACTATTTAGCACCAGTAGTGAAAAAAGAGTTGGATGAGTTTATGGCTGGCATTAAATCTGGTGAGGTTGTTTTCAAATCATAATCACAGATTAAATATACCCCGTAGTGCGTTTGCAGCAGTTTAATGATTGTTTTTACCTATTTCAGCAAAAAAACCATTTTCAAACAGCTTTTTAGCCCTTTTTACAATGGATTACCCGGTCTCGATCTCTGATCCTGTCTCGACTCCAAGGCTTACCTCCATGTAAGTCAAGTCGGGTAATGACGCATGTTTTGAATGCTTTTTTATCAAACAAAACCCCCAAATGTACTACGGGCTAAATATACCAAAAAAGCCGGTTTAAATACCGGCTTTTTTGTGCAATAAACATGATTGAAACAGAAGTGATGTATCATTGAAAAAAATAAAAAGGACTATAAATTATATTTGATAGATATAAAGAGAAAAGAGATGAAGATAAAATTAGCCATCAACGGATATGGCCGGGTAGGCCGGTGCATATTGCGGGCGATATATGAATATAAGCAAACAACAGATTTTGAAATCGTTGCCATTAATGACTTGGGCGACCATGAAGCAATGCGTCACCTCACTCAACATGATACCGCTCATGGTCGCTTCAATGCAGAAGTTGCTTTGCATGATGATGAATTACTGGTTAACGGTGATCGCATTAAACTTTTTGCACAAGTCGATCCAGAGAAGTTACCTTGGGATGACTTAGATGTAGACGTGGTCTTAGAATGTACCGGCGTGTTCCGTACCAGAGACTTAGCTGCCAAACACATCACCGCTGGCGCCAAGAAAGTCATCATCTCGGCACCCGCTACCGGTGAGATTGATGCGACTGTGGTTTATGGCGTTAACCACGAAATTTTGGATGCTTCCCATCAAGTCATTTCAAATGCTTCATGCACCACCAACTGCCTTTCACCACTGGCTAAAGCCTTACATGAAACCATTGGTTTGGAGTCAGGTTTAATGACCACGATTCATGCTTTTACCAACAATCAGGTTCTTTCAGACACTTACCACAAAGACCTCCGTCGCGCACGTGCCGCAACCTTAAGTCAAATCCCAACCAAAACAGGCGCTGCTGCTGCCATTGGTTTGGTGTTACCTGAGTTGAATGGCAAATTAGATGGCTATGCCATGCGCATTCCCACCATCAATGTTTCCGCAGTGGATTTAACTTTTATCGCAAAGCGAGAAACTTCAGTCAATGAAGTCAATGAAGTGGTAAAATCTGCAGCGATCAATTCATCGGTCTTGGAATATTGTGACGAACCACTGGTTTCAGTGGATTTCAACCACAACCCTGCATCTTCAGTTTATGATGCCACCATGACCCGTGTTAATCAGGGCAAATTGGTTAAAGTTTTGGCTTGGTATGACAATGAATGGGGCTTCGCCAATCGCATGTTGGATGTGTCCAAAGCGTTGATGCAAGCCTGATAAACGCAATAAACAGGCAACAATTCAGGTGTGTTAATGAAAGTAAATTTGATGGCTGATTTGGACTTAAGCCAAAAGAAAGTTCTGATTCGACAAGATTTAAACGTGCCCATTCAAAATGGTGTGGTAACCAGTGACAAACGCATTTTGGCTTCCATACCCACCATCAAGCTGGCACTGGAAAAAGGGGCAGCAGTGATGCTGATGTCGCATTTGGGCAGACCCACAGAAGGCCAGCCCGAGTCGGCTTTTTCATTACAGCCCGTTGCCGATTACCTGTCTCTTGCTCTGAACCAAAAAGTACACATCATCAATGATTGGAAGGGTGGCATCGGCGTTGAACCTGGCGAAGTGGTACTGCTGGAAAACATCCGCTTCAATGTTGGCGAAAAAGCCAATGACGATGATTTAGCCAGATCATTGGCACAGCTGTGTGATGTCTATGTGATGGATGCATTCGGGACGTCTCACCGAGCCCATGCTTCAACTCACGGTGTAGTAAAGTTTGCCACAACAGCTTGTGCCGGCCCTTTGTTGGCCCATGAGCTTGAATCTCTGGCTAAAGGCTTGGACAACCCGGCCAGGCCTATGTTGGCAATAGTCGGTGGTTCCAAAGTATCAACCAAACTCACTGTTTTAGAAAGCCTTTCCAAACAAGTCGATCAACTGATTGTGGGCGGTGGCATTGCTAATACTTTCATCGCTGCCGCAGGTCATCCCGTAGGAAAATCACTGTATGAACCCGATTTAATTGATGATGCCAAAGCCTTAATTAAGCATGCCCAGAATGATGGTCGAGAAATTCCTATCCCAACAGATGTGGTGGTGGCTGCTTCATTCAGTGAAGATGCTCAAGCCATCATTAAAGATGTTGATGATGTTAGCCCTTTTGAGATGATTTTGGACATAGGGCCTAAAACTGCTGCCAAATATGCCGAAATGGCCGGACAGGCTGGCACTGTGATTTGGAACGGGCCGGTGGGCGTATTTGAGTTTGACCAATTCGGCGAAGGCACCCGAACGTTGGCTCACGGCATCGCCGAAAGTTCCTGTTTTTCTGTGGCTGGAGGTGGAGATACGCTTGCAGCAGTTGATAAATATCAAATAACGGATAAACTATCGTACATTTCTACAGGTGGCGGTGCTTTCTTGGAGTTTTTAGAAGGCAAAAAACTACCTGCTGTAGCTGTTTTGGAACAAGTGGCCAAGCAGCAACCAAAAAATAACTTTTAGGACATAAGCATGACAGATAAATTAAATGAAATGATTGAAACAGCAGCAGCCATGGTGGCTCCTGGGCGGGGTATTTTAGCCATTGATGAAAGCACAGGCACTTGCAAAAAACGCTTCGATAGCATTGGTGTAGAGTGTACCGAACCAAACCGCCGAGATTACCGCCACATGTTATTAAGCGCAGCTGATTTAGGTGAACATATATCTGGAGCCATTTTGTTTGATGAAACCTTACGCCAGTCATCAGCAGACGGTGTTGCATTCACTCAAATCATGCAAGACAATGGCGTCATTCCTGGCATTAAAGTCGATAAAGGCGCACATCCTCTGGCTGGTTTCGAAGGTGAAAAAATCACTGAAGGCCTGGACGGCTTGCGTGATCGCTTGAGTGAATACTATGATCTGGGCGCACGTTTTGCCAAATGGCGCGCTGTGATTACAATCACTGATGAAAACCCATCACAGGCCTGTATCGATGCTAATTGTCATGCCCTGGCACGATACGCTGCACTGTGCCAGGAAGCTGGTTTGGTGCCCATGGTCGAGCCTGAAGTATTGATGGATGGAGACCACGATATACAAACTGCTTATGAAGTGACTTTACTGACGTTGAAAACTTTATTCGATCAGTTGTTTGAACAAAATGTGGTACTGGAGGCCTGTATCTTGAAATCAAGCATGGTTGTACCTGGCGCTGACGCTCCGGAACAAGCTGATGTTGATGAAGTTGCAGAAGCCACCCTTGACTGTTTTTACAACACCGTACCTGCATCTTTAGCTGGTATCGTGTTTTTATCAGGTGGGCAGTCTGAAATTGAAGCCACTGAGCATTTGGATGCCATGAACCGCATGGGCGACTTACCTTGGCCCTTGAGTTTCTCATATGGCCGTGCCTTACAAGCATCAGCCTTGAAAGTGTGGGGTTCAAACCCTCAGGACAATGTCAAAGCAGCACAAGCAGAATTATTGCACCGTGCGCGCATGAATGGTTTGGCCGCCATGGGGCAGTATGAAAGTAAGTTAGAACAAGAATGAATTAAAACAAAAGAGACTGTGTTGTTTTGGGATTGAAACAACGCTAACAAACAGCAAACGCTCATGGTTGTAAAAGACGATGGGCGTTTGTACCTAAAGCTACAGACTAACTGGGGACAACCATGAGTCTAAGAGAAGACATCAAACAGGCAGCATTGGAATACCACCAAACACCTACGCCTGGAAAAATTAAGATCACCGCCACCAAAGCGTTGACCACCCAACAGGATTTGGCATTGGCCTACTCCCCTGGCGTGGCGGCACCTTGTATGGCCATTGCTGATGATCCAAGCACTGCTGCTGATTACACCTCACGAGGTAACATGGTTGCTGTGGTAACTAACGGCACGGCCGTGCTCGGTTTGGGTGACATCGGCCCCTTGGCATCAAAACCTGTGATGGAAGGTAAGGGTGTACTGTTCAAAAAATTTGCTGGGATTGATGTTTTCGACATCGAAATCGATGAAAAAGATCCAGACAAACTGATTGATATCATCGCTTCACTGGAACCTACCTTTGGTGGCATTAACCTCGAGGACATCAAGTCTCCAGAATGTTTTTACATCGAGGAAAAACTCAAAAAGCGCATGAAAGTGCCGGTGTTTCACGATGACCAACATGGCACTGCCATCATTTGTGGCGCTGCGGTGATCAATGCCTTACATGTGGTGGGTAAAGACATCAAGGATGTTAAATTGGTGACCTCTGGTGCCGGCGCTGCTGGCATGGCTTGTTTGGATTTGTTGGTGGCATTGGGCATGCAAAAAGACAACATCATCGTTTCTGACTCAGCTGGTGTGCTGTTTGAAGGGCGTGAAGATTTGGAGTCAAGGCGCAAGCAATCCTATGCACAAGGTGTTAAAAACCAATCACTGACCGAAGCTTTGTATGATGCTGACATCTTTTTAGGGGTTTCAGTGGCTGGTGTATTGAAACCTGAAATGATCAAAAACATGGCCAAAGACCCTTTGATTATGGCTTTAGCCAACCCTGTTCCTGAAATCATGCCAGATTTGGCTTTGGAAGTCAGGCCCGATGCCATCATCGCCACTGGTCGCTCCGACTACCCCAACCAGGTCAATAATGTGCTGTGTTTCCCATACATTTTCCGGGGTGCATTAGATGTTGGTGCCACTCACATCAACGAAGCCATGAAAACTGCCTGTGTCCATGCTTTGGCTAACTTGGCACGTATGGAGGTCAGCGAAGTCAGTTCCAAAGCCTATGGTGGTAAAGAACTGAAATTCGGACGCGAATATTTGATTCCTCAGCCCTTTGATCCTCGCATTTTATTACATGTAGCACCAGCTGTGGCGAAGGCCGCCATGGAAAGTGGTGTTGCTACTCGCGACATCACTGACATGGAAGAATACGAACACAAACTCAACGAATTTGTGTACCAAAGTGGTTTGTTGATGCGGCCTGTTTTTGATGCCGCCCGTAAAGACTTGAAGCGTGTGGTGTTGGCAGAAGGCGAAGATGATCGAGTGCTACGAGCGGTGCAGGTTATTAACAATGACCAATTAGCCAAACCCATTTTAATTGGCCGCCCTGATGTGGTTAACCAACGGATTAAACGAGTTGGATTAAACCTGGAAATCGATCGGGATTTTGAATTGGTTAATCCACAAGATGACCCTCGTTTTAAAGATTACTGGATGCTTTATCACAGCATCATGGAGCGCCAGGGAGTGAGCCCTGACATCGCCAAAGCCATTGTCAGAACTCGCACCACGGTGATTGCTGCCCTGATGGTTAAACGTGGTGAGGCAGATGCCATGCTGGCTGGTTTAACAGGACGCTATCACAAAGTTCTGCAACACATCATTGATGTCATTGGCCTCAAAGACCAAACCCCTTCAGGCTTGAGTGCCGTGGCTACCGATATGGGCAATTATTTCATTACCGACACTCACGTAAACTCTAATCCATCAGCCGATGAAATCGCCAACATGGCAATCAGTGCTGCTGAGCGCGTTAAAGCCTTTGGTAAAACACCCAGGTTGGCATTGATGTCATATTCCAATTTCGGAACCCGTGATGGAAACAGCCCTGAAAAAATGCGCAAAGCCTTGAAACTGATTCGTAAAAATGCGCCAGATTTGGCGGTTGAAGGGGAGATGGATGCCGAGTATGCTTTGATGCCTAACATCCGTTCTCATGTCTTCCCAAACTCAGATTACAGCCAGAAAGCAAACTTACTGATCATGCCTAATCTGGATGCCGCTACCATGGCCTTAAACATGATAAGATATTTCTCGCAAGGCGTTACCGTTGGCCCCATGTTAATGGGCACAAAATTACCGGCACATGTGCTCAATCCATCTTCTTCTGTCAGGCGGATTATCAACATGGTTGCCATTGCCGCAGTTGATGCACAAAAACAACAAGCTGAAACCCAAAACTAATTATGACAAACATCAAAACCACACCGGATTTGGATCCGATAGAAACACAAGAATGGCTTGATGCCTTAACCGCTGTAATCAACGAAGAAGGGCCAGAACGCGCACACTTTCTGATTGAACAGCTGATTGATTTGAACCGCCGCTCTGGTGGACATTTACCCTATCAAGCCACCACTGCTTATTTGAACACCATTCCTGTTGGTGAAGAAAAACGTTCACCGGGTAACAATGACCTGGAATGGCGCATCCGAGCCATCATCCGCTGGAATGCAATGGCCATGGTAGTCAGAGCCAACCGTCGACCAGGTGCACTGGGCGGCCACATTGCATCATTTGCCTCAGCTGCCACCATTTATGATGTCGGTTTCAATCATTTTTTTCGCGGTGCTGAACACCCCAGCGGCGGTGATTTGTTGTACGTTCAAGGGCACTGTGCACCCGGTTTTTACGCCCGGGCTTTTTTAGAGGGCCGTATTAATGAAGAACAAATGGACAATTTCCGCCGTGAAGTTGATGGCAATGGTTTATCATCGTACCCACACCCTTGGCTGATGCCGGATTTTTGGCAGTTTGCTACGGTTTCAATGGGCTTGGGCCCAATTCAGGCCATTTATCAAGCGCGGTTTATGAAGTACTTACAAAACCGGGGATTGATCGAAAAAACCGACAAAAAAGTCTATTGCTTTTTAGGTGATGGCGAAACCGATGAACCAGAATCACTGGGTGCCATTTCATTGGCCGGACGTGAAAAACTAGACAACCTCGTGTTTGTGATTAACTGTAATTTACAGCGACTGGATGGGCCTGTGCGTGGTAATGGTAAAATCATTCAAGAACTTGAAGGTGTGTTCCGCGGCGCCGGCTGGAATGTGATCAAAGTGATTTGGGGATCTTACTGGGACAAATTACTGGCCAAAGACAAAGATGGCTTACTGCGCAAGCGTATGGAAGAAGCTGTTGACGGTGATTACCAAAACTACAAATCCAAAGACGGCGCTTACGTGCGAGAGCACTTTTTCGGTAAATACCCTGAGCTGAAAGAAATGGTCTCCAACATGAGTGACGATGACATTTGGCGATTGAATCGTGGCGGGCATGACCCACATAAAATGTTCGCTGCTTACCATGAAGCCAACGAAGCCAAAGGCATGCCCACAGTAATTTTGGCCAAAACCGTGAAAGGTTATGGCATGGGAGAATCTGGACAAGCTGCCAACACCACCCATCAACAAAAGAAAATGGACACCGATTCAATTCGCCATTTTCGAGACAAATTCCGTGTGCCTATCAAAGATGAACAGCTCGAAGAGGTACCCTATTACAAACCGGCAGAAGATTCTGCAGAACTTCAATATTTACAGCACCGTCGTGAAGTGCTGGGTGGTTACCTACCTAAACGTGCCTTTGAATCACAAGCTTTACAAACCCCTGAACTGGATGCCTTTACCAGTATCACCAAAGGTACAGGGGATCGTGAAATCTCAACCACCATGGCCTTTGTAAGAACTTTGTCTTTGTTGTTGCGAGATAAAAACATCAAACAACGCATTGTGCCCATTCTGTGTGATGAGGGCCGTACTTTTGGGATGGAAGGCATGTTCAGACAATTAGGCATCTATTCACACCAGGGTCAAATGTATGAGCCAGAGGACTCTGATCAATTGATGTTTTACAAAGAATCAGCCGATGGTCAGATCTTACAAGAAGGCATCACAGAAGCTGGCGCCATGTCATCATGGATCGCAGCAGCGACTTCCTACGCCAACTACAACATGCCAATGATTCCGTTCTACATTTATTATTCGATGTTCGGACACCAACGCATTGGTGATTTATGCTGGGCTGCTGGTGACATGCGTGCCAAAGGCTTTTTACTGGGCGGAACAGCTGGTCGAACCACCTTGAACGGTGAAGGGCTCCAACACCAAGACGGCCATTCACATTTGATTGCATCAACAGTGCCTAACTGTGTTTCTTATGACCCCACATATGCCCACGAAGTGGCAGTGATTATTCAACACGGCTTAAAGCGCATGTATGCCGATAACGAAGATGTCTATTTTTATCTGACTTTGATGAACGAAAATTACCCGCACCCTGAAATGGTCGCTGATCAAGAAACTGGTATCATCAAAGGCATGTACCTGCTTAAAGATGGCGGTAAAGGTAAACTGAAAGCACAACTGCTTGGCTCTGGCAGCATCCTGCGTGAAGTTGAAGCGGCCGCTGACATGCTGAAAAAAGATTTCAAGGTCAGCTGCGACGTGTGGAGTACAACTTCAATGACAGAGCTGAAACGCGAAGCACAGTCGGTGGCGCGTCTAAACCGCTTAAATGCCAGTAAAAAACCACAACAAAGTTACATTGAACAATGTTTGGATAAACAAGCTGGGCCAGTGATTGCAGCAACTGATTATGTGCACGACTTCGCTGAACAAATCAGACCTTGGGTCAAGGCTGAATACACCACTTTAGGGACTGATGGTTTTGGGCGCAGCGACACACGTGAAGAGTTGCGCAGCTTCTTTGAAGTCAACCGTAACCACATCGCCTATACCACTGTGGTGGAGTTGGTCAAAGCTGGTGACCTGCCTAAAACAGCCATTGCCAAAGCCAAAAAAACCTATTCAATCAACGATTTGGTCGCTGACCCAAGAACCAGATAAGGAGCCCATTGTGAGTGAAAGCAAACAAATAAACATCCCCGATATTGGCGATTTTTCTGAAGTAGAAGTTATTGAAGTATTGGTCAATGTCGGTGATTCTGTCAGTGCCGAAGATGCCATCATTTCATTGGAATCTGAAAAAGCCACCATCGAAGTACCCACACCAGAAGGTGGTGTGATTGAAGCGGTTTTGGTTAAAGAAGGTGATGTGGTTTCAGAGGGTACACCAATGATCAAGCTTAAAACTGATGCTGCTGGAGTCCCTGCTGAAGAAAAAACACCTGAAACAAAAGAGCCGGCTGCTCCAGAACAAAAACAAGAAGCAGCAAAAGAAACGCCCAAAATTAAAGATTCTGCCAATCCAATCCAAACACCGGCTCAACCTAAAGCACCACCCGTACCAACGGAATTGCCTAAACAAGCCAGTGGTAAGGTACCTCATGCCTCTCCATCGGTGCGAAAATTTGCCCGGGAACTGGGTGTCGATGTTGGTTTAGTTACAGGTACCGGTCGCAAAGGCCGCATCACCAAAGATGATGTGAAAAACCATGTCAAAACTGCCATGCAAACAGGTGGTAAGACAGTGGTTACAGCAGGTTTTGATGTACCACCATTTCCAGACGTTGATTTCACTGAGTTTGGCCAAGTTGAAAGTGAACCTTTGAGCCGAATTCAAAAAATATCGGGTAAATACCTCCACCGCAATTGGGTCAGAATTCCCCATGTAACACAATATGATGAGGCTGACATCACGGAATTAGAAGCCTTCCGCAATGAGAACAAGGCTGATGCAAAAGAACAAGGGTTTAACCTAACACCATTGGCGTTTATGGTTAAAGCCATGGCCAAAGCATTGAAAAAATTCCCTAAGTTCAATACTTCATTGGATAATGGTGGCGAGAATTTGATCTATAAGAAATACTTCCATATCGGCATCGCCGTGGATACACCCAATGGTTTGGTGGTTCCTGTCATTCGTGATTGTGATAAAAAGGAAGTGTTTGAAATCGCCAAAGAAATGCGCGATATTTCGATCAAAGCCCGCGAAGGTAAACTGGCCCCCAAAGACATGCAAGGTGGCTGTATTTCGATTTCATCCTTGGGTGGCATAGGCGGTACTGCCTTTACCCCCATTATCAATGCACCAGAAGTAGCCATTTTGGGCGTTTCAAGGTCTAATATCAAGCCAGTTTGGAATGGTTCTGAATTTGAGCCACGGTTGATGTTACCCTTGTCATTAAGCTACGACCACCGTGTGATTGATGGCGCCGATGCAGCGAGGTTTATTGTCTACTTGTCCAGTATTTTGTCAGACATGAAAAAAATGTTACTTTAGATCACTGCTGCCGTGTTTGAAAAGTTTAAAAAACTGGTTGCGGAAGCGAAAAAACAAGGGCTTACCAGCGTAGACCCTGAGGTTTTTAATCATCCCATAGCCCAAAAAACTGAGTGGCACCCTTTGCGCAGGGGTGGTGCCAATTTTCAAACCCATCGACTGCACAGCGACACACCAGATAAATTGGTCTTCAAAGCCACCTTAGGCGCCAAGCTGTTCAGTGGTTTATTTGCAGTGATTGGATTGTTTGGGTTGGTGGTTCCAATTTTTATTTTTTTTAACCAAGGCATGCAAGACTGGGCCCTGTTGATGTTTGCTTTGTTTTTTGGTGGTATATTTTTAGCAGTCGGGTTGTTTATGTTGTACCTGTTTGCTTTGCCACGTGTCTTTGATACATTTTATGGGTGTTATTACAAAGGCTGGCACCGCCCCAGACACCGGATGGGGAGTGATGCCAAAACCACTGATCTCAACGAAGTCGAAGCAATTCAGGTTCTTCGTGAACGCGTGCGCAGTAAAAACGGGTCTTACTACAGTTATGAAATAAACTTGGTGATGAGTGATGCCAGTCGGGTCAACGTAACTGATCATGGCAAGCGAGATGCGATTGTGGCAGATGCAACAACCCTGGCCCAATCATTAGGCGTTCCCATGTGGGACGGCTCTTAAAACAATTTTTGAGAAAAACATGAGCAATACCATAGAAATTACAATCCCAGATATCGGTGATTTTGACAACGTTCCAGTCATTGAAGTACTGGTTAATGAAGGTGACACCGTAAAAAAAGACCAGTCTTTAGTCACCCTCGAAAGCGACAAAGCCACCATGGAAATACCCAGCCCACACAGTGGCATCATCAAGACACTGTCAGTGAAAGAGGGGGATGATGTTTCCATTGGTCAAAGTATTGGTTCAATGGAAATTACAGAAGAAGCTACGATAACGAACAAAGAGCCAGAAACTGAAACGGCCAAACCAGTTGAGTCACCCAAACCAAATAACCAAGCAACCAAAGCACCGGACAGTTATGATACTGAATTATTAGTTATTGGCGCAGGACCAGGTGGTTACACGGCTGCCTTCCGAGCAGCCGACTTAGGTATGAATGTGACCTTGGTCGAACGCTATGAGAGTTTAGGTGGGGTTTGTTTGAATGTTGGCTGTATCCCATCTAAAGCCTTATTACACACCGCAGCAATCATCCGTGAGACTGAACACATGGCCTCTCACGGCGTCACCTTTAATAAACCCAAAATTGATCGAGAAAAGTTATTGGGATTCAAGCAGTCTGTGGTCACCAAACTCACAGGCGGTTTGGAACAAATGGCCAAACAACGCAAAGTTAACCGCAAAACTGGCGAGGCTAAATTCGTTGATGCGCACACGGTCAGCATCAACGGTGAAAACTTAACGTTCAAACAGTGCATCATTGCTGCTGGCTCCCAAGTGTTTAAATTACCAGGTATGCCATGGGATGATGAACGTTTGATGGATTCTACAGATGCACTGGAAATGCGTGAAATACCTGGCTCAATGTTGATTATTGGCGGTGGCATCATCGGCTTAGAAATGGCTGCTGTATATTCAGCTTTAGGCACCGAAATAACCATCGTCGAAATGATGGATCAAATCATACCGGGTGCTGATAAAGACTTGGTCAGGCCATTGATGCAGCACATCAAGAAACAATATAAAGAAATCAAACTCAAATCCAAAGTGACCGCTTGTGTGGCTACTACAAAAGGACTTGAAGTGGAGTTCGATGAAAAAGAAAAAGTCACTTATGACCGCGTCTTGGTCGCGGTAGGGCGAGTCCCAAATGGCAAGTTACTGGACGCTGAGAATGCTGGTGTCGAAGTAACTGATCGTGGCTTCATTGAAGTTGATAAGCAAATGCGAACCAATGTACCGCACATATTTGCCATCGGTGACATCGTGGGACAACCCATGTTAGCTCATAAAGCCACCCATGAAGCCAAAATCGCCGCAGAAGTGGCTCACGGCGAAAAAGTATACTTTGATGCACTGGTGATCCCATCCGTGGCTTATACCGATCCAGAAGTGGCCTGGGTGGGTTTGACCGAGTTGGAAGCAAAAGAAAAAGACATTGCTTATGAAGTAGGCAAATTCCCCTGGGCCGCCAGTGGTCGTGCCATTGGCAATGACCGCACCGAAGGTTTCACCAAATTGCTATTTGACCCCGCAACCAATCGCATCTTAGGCGCAGGGATTGTGGGTACCAATGCCGGTGAATTAATCAGTGAGTTGTGTTTGGCCATTGAAATGGGCTGTGAAGCAGCAGACATTGGGCTGACCATACACCCTCATCCAACACTGGCCGAGTCTGTTGCCATGAGTGCTGAGGCCTTTGAAGGGACGATCACCGATCTTTATTTACCCAAAAAAGCAAAATAATTACGGTTGGCTGAAAACTGTGAGTGCGATCACAAAACTGTTTTGTGAAACCCATAAACTTGGATACCAAGTTGGAGATCAAGCTCACACACCCTTTTCCCCTTTCTTGATCTCTTAGCCCAAAAAGACCGCTCACACCTAGCGGTCTTTTGCTTTTCTGGGCTTTGAAATTCCTGCAAAAACTTGTTTCTTTGTGTGTGTGCCCATACTTGTGTGCTTATGAACAAGAACAACACAACTTTCATTGATGCCACTGGACTGAATTGCCCGGTGCCCTTGACGCTGCTAAAGAACGCCATCAAAGACTTACCAGCTGGTGCAGAAGTGACCATCGAAGTGACTGATGTTCATGCGGAGTTGGATTTTGAAACTTGGTGCGAACGCTTTAATCACCACTTGGAAAAAACCCACCACGACTCAGATGTATATCAGTTCAAAATAATCAAATCCGCCTGATATTCATATTCCTTCTTGTTATTTTGGTGTTTTTGAGTTTTTATAAAACCAAATTCATCAAGTGATGAGCGTCCTAAATCAAAACCGCAAAATGGCCTGAATCCGGGCTTGTACGTCTTCAATGCTGCCCTTACCAAGTATTTCGGTAACGATGTCTTGTTCCTGGTAAAAATCGGCCACCGGAGCAGTTTGTTGGGCATAAACATTCAAGCGATTTCTCACCACTTCCTCGGTATCGTCTGTGCGCCCTTCAATCTCGGCACGTTTTGCTATGCGTGCCACCACCTCATCTGGATCAACTTGTATCAACAAGGCGTGGTCTAAAGCCATATCTAACTCAGATAATAAATTTTCTAGCATTTCAGCTTGAGCCACATTGCGTGGGAATCCATCAAGAATAAACCCATTCTCAGCATCATCCTGAGTAACACGATCTTTCAGCATACCAAGAACAATTTCATCTGAAACCAAATCGCCACGATCCATCACTTCTTTGGCGGCTAAACCCAATTCGGTTTTGGCTGCTATGGCGCCACGCAATAAGTCACCTGTTGAAATGTGTGGGATGTTAAGTTTCTCAACCATTAATTTGGCCTGAGTGCCTTTACCACTTCCTGGTGCACCTAATAATACAATTCTCATATGTTGCTCTTAATCATGCTCTGTTGTTCTCACAGCTTTTATCAACAACCCCAAAACCTGCGGAATGAATTCATCATCAAATAAAATAGCCTTCAGACCTTATGCAATCAACAGAAATATCAGTTAAAATTTATCGTTTGATTCAAGCAAAAATGATGCAATGAGTCTTTGTGCTAAAAAAACGTGCTACAGTACACGTCATTCGCATTTTAGTCAATATAAGGCCATTACATAATTAGCGGATTAAGTAAAAAAGTTAAAAAAACAAAACTTCTGCATCTGATCTTTTAATCATGGCTGATGCCGTTACTTGTAGGTTCTTCCTTGAGTTTTTGCTTTTTTCAATAAGCCGGAATCGTGTGTTGACCTCTTTTATAAATAACCAGGATTAAGTTTATGTCTAAGAAAAACGCCCTTTATTGCCAATCTGGTGGTGTTACGGCCGTCATCAATGCCACAGCTTGTGGTGTGATAGAAGCAGCCAGAAAGAGCCCCAGTGTGGGCACTGTTTTTGGCGCCAAAAATGGCATCATTGGGGTTTTACGAGAAGAACTGATAGATACTGCGCAACATTTCGATGTAGACATTGCTGCTTTGCGCCACACTCCTGGTGGTGCTTTTGGTTCATGTCGCTATAAACTCAAAGACATGGAAGCACAAAAAGCTGAATATGAGCGTTTGATTGATGTGTTCCAAGCACATAACATTGGCTATTTTTTATACAACGGCGGTGGTGACTCATCTGATACCGCATTTAAAGTGTCACAAATGGCCAAGTCTCGTGGTTTGGATGTCACCTGTATCGGTGTGCCCAAAACCATTGACAATGATTTACCTGTCACTGATACCTGTCCTGGCTTTGGCACCACTGCGAAATACATAGCAACATCAATCATGGAAGCCAGCCTGGATGTGGAATCAATGGCCGAAAGCTCAACCAAGGTGTTTATCATGGAAGTCATGGGTCGTCATGCTGGCTGGATTGCAGCAGCGGGCGGCTTGGCTGCCAAGTCACATGATGAGCCACCACAAATCATCTTATTTCCTGAAATTCCATTTGATCAAGAAGCCTTTCTTAAGCGCGTTAAATGGTCGGTTGATAATCATGGCTATTGTTCGGTGGTGGTTTCAGAGGGTGTCAGAAATCCTGACGGCAAATTTTTAGCAGATGCTGGAACAGTCGATGCTTTTGGGCACTCTCAGTTAGGTGGCGTAGCAGCAGTCATTGCACAAGTGGTGAAAGACAACTTAGGCTACAAATACCATTACGCCATCAGTGATTACTTACAACGTTCGGCACGCCACCTGGCTTCCAAAACCGATTTGGAACAAGCCTATGCTGTGGGTGAAAAAGCAATTGAATTAGCCGTTGCAGGAAAGAATTCTGTGATGCCTGTGATTAAACGCTTACAAGATGATCCCTACCAGTGGGAAATCACCACCGCTGAATTGAAAGACCTGGCCAATGTGGAAAAAATGTTGCCTCGTGACTACATCACCGAGGACGGCTTTGGCATCACCGACAAATGCCGCATTTACATGCAACCGTTGATAGCTGGTGAAGCCTACCCTCCCTACAATGACAATGGCTTACCACACTATGTGCGATTAAGCCAAAATTTGACTGATAAAAAACTGCCAAGGTTTGATATTTAAAAATGAGTATAACTGATAAACAGATTGCAGTAATTGGCCTTGGTTATGTGGGTCTGCCATTAGCTGTTGCATTGTCCAAACATTATAAAGTAATAGGTTATGACATCAGTCAGATCCGCGTAGACCAATTGAGACAACATCAAGACACCACTCAAGAAATCAGCACAGAACAGTTACAACAAGCACAAAACTTAACCTTCTCTACCGATCAGCTGGATATCAGCGAAGCCCAATACTACATCATCACTGTGCCCACACCTGTAGATGAGAATAACACCCCCGATTTATCACCCTTGATTCAGGCTTCAGAAGTGGTGGGGAGGCTGCTGACCCGAGGTGATACCGTGATTTACGAATCAACGGTTTATCCAGGTGCAACTGAAGGGGTTTGCGCCAAAATTTTAACAGCTCGCAGTGGTTTGAAATTAAACGAAGGATTTTTCCTGGGCTATTCACCGGAGCGAATCAACCCTGGCGATAAAATCAATACCCTGGCCTCTATTGTTAAAGTGGTGGCTGGATCAAATCCCGAAACGGCTAACAACATTGATACCATTTATCAAAAAATCGTTACCGCCGGAACCCATATCGCGCCTTCAATTAAAGTAGCTGAGGCAGCCAAAGCCATTGAAAATACTCAGCGCGATATCAACATCGCCTTCATGAATGAACTGTCAATGATGTTTCATGAAATGGATATCGATGTGTTAGAAGTGATTGAAGCAGCAGCAACCAAATGGAACTTTCTGAAATTCACTCCTGGGCTGGTTGGTGGTCATTGTATTGGGGTCGATCCTTATTATTTGATTCATAAATCACAGGAAAAAGGTTATTTTCCTCAACTCATCACCACTGCACGGCGCATCAATGAGAACATGAGCAGTTACGTCAGTGAACGCATATTGAAGCTGATGGCACTTAAACAGAAACACATTGTTGATGCCAAAGTTTTAGTCATGGGCCTGACCTTTAAGGAAAACTGCCCGGATTTACGCAACACAAGAGTCGTCGAAATTGTTAAACAACTACAAAATTACCATGCCAAAATTGATGTTTACGACCCTTGGGTTGATGCTGATGAGGCCGAACAACTGATCGACCAAACCGTAACACAAAAACCAAAACCTGATAATTATGACTTGGTGGTATTGGCCGTAGCACATGACCAGTTTCTGCAGTCCAATCCCAGAATTTATTTAAAGCCAGACGGTGTTGTTTTTGATCTTAAAGGTTTACTGCCTGATAAGTGGGTAGACCAAAGGCTGTAAAAGCATAAACCCCATGAACGAAGTCCAGCGTAAAATCATCCATGTCGATATGGACTGTTTTTATGCCGCCATTGAAGCCCGCGATTTTCCAGAGCTGCGAGGTAAACCGATTGCCGTTGGTGGTCAGCCTGACAAACGAGGCGTGGTGGCCACTTGTTCTTACGAAGCCCGTGCCTATGGCGTGCACTCAGCGATGCCTATGGGACAAGCCATTAAAAAATGTCCACAACTGATCATTCAGCCGGTGCGGATGGCGGTTTACCAACAAGAATCAATTGGTATCAAAGCAATCTTTAAAAAATACACCGACATCATCCAGCCGCTGTCACTGGATGAGGCATTTTTAGAGGTCACTGGCTCTGACCATTGTCATGGCAGTGCCACCTTGATTGCACAACAAATTCGACAAGACATCTGGCGACAGCACCGGTTGGCAGCATCTGCCGGGATTGCGCCCAATAAATTCCTCGCAAAAATAGCCAGTGACTGGAACAAACCCAATGGACAATACGTCATCACCCCAGATGCGATTGATGATTTTGTTAAAGACTTACCCGTTAAAAAAATTTACGGCGTAGGTAAGGTCACAGCAAAAAAAATGCACGACATGAACATCCATACCTGTGCTGAATTACAACAACTGGATCAAAAACAATTACAACAGCACTTTGGCGTTTTTGGCAAAACTCTATACAACCTCTGTCGAGGCATAGATCACCGGCCGGTTCAAACCCACAGCGAACGCAAGTCAGTCAGTGTCGAAGACACCTTTTTACACGACTTACCTAACCTGGAAGCCTGTCTGTCTGAGATCAACCGCTTGTTTGACTCACTGAAAACCCGTCACCAAAAAACTCAGAATAAGCAAGACATCGTCATCAAAACCCTGTATGTCAAAATCCGCTTCAACGATTTCAAAACAACCACTGCCCAGACCACCCATCCAACGCTAGATATCAAAGTATTTCAACAGCTCATCAAAACCGCTTGGCACAGAGAAGCCAGACCGGTACGGCTTTTGGGCTTAGGCATCCAATACCAACAAGCCACTCAAATAGAACAGATTGATTTAGAGTTTTAATTGAAATTCATGACACAGTACTTCAGTCACTACCAGCATCATCCTCGGGCTTGACCCCACATTACTATCCAGTTAGACAGAACCCAACTATCGTCATCCTCAGACTTGACCCACATTACTATCCGATTAATCGAACCCCACTACCGTCGTCCTCGGGCTTGACCCGGGGACCCATTGTAAATATCATCAAAACCAATGAAGGAACCAACTGTATACATTCTAACCAACAAGGAAAGAGGAACACTTTATATAGGTGTGACAAGCCATTTAGTCCAACGCATTTATCAACATCGAATCGGAGCAGTTGATGGCTTCTCTAAACAATACAAAACAAACCGCTTGGTCTATTTTGAACAGTACAGTGACATGTATGAAGCCATCAAAAGAGAAAAACAACTGAAAAAATGGAACAGAAAGTGGAAGCTGGAATTAATAGAAAAAAGTAATTCCACTTGGAAAGACTTATACGATGAAATCATTTAGCCATGGAACTCAGGCCTTGCCTTCGTTACTCCCCGATTAAAAGCAAACCTCCCTGTCGTCGAACTCGGGCTTGACCCCACATTAATTCCCGTTAAACCGAAACCCCTCTATCGTCATCCTCGGACTCAACCTCACATTACTTTCCGGTTAAACCGAACCCCACTACCGTCGTCCTCGGGCTTGACCCGGGACCCATTGTAAATCTTGAAATAAAAAATGAAACCACCCAACTTTTAAAGCCAAAAACAACGGAAAAAACAGTAAATTTAAAAAAATTTCACTCTTTTTCTATCTAATGCCAAATACTCAAGTATTGATGAACTGGATACTTTTAGGTTCCCCAAGGTGGATCCCCGGGTCAAGCCCGAGGATGACGCAGCGTTTTGGATTATCTTTTCATACATAACCGCAACGGATAGTCATAGCGAGGTAGATACTCTGTTCACCCATTTATAAGTCAGATATAAAAAAGGCCGCAATCTGCGGCCTTTTCAATAGATTTTTAACGGCTATTAAGCCACCATCTGTGTTTTCAGTTTTTTCAAAGCCACTGCTTCTAGCTGTCTGATGCGTTCGGCTGATACTTCATACTTGGCAGCCAGCTCTTGTAATGTGGCTTTCTTGTCCACCAGCCAACGACTTTGAATAATATCCAATGAACGTTCGTCCAGTTTGTCCAAGCCTTTGAATAAGGCGGAGTGGTTTTTACTGGCTTCGGTTTCTTTGATCAATTCAGCTTCAGGTGTTGGGCTGGCATTGGTTAACCAAGCTTGTGGTGAGTAGTTATTATCCTCATCGTCATCAAGCGGTAAATCAAATGACACATCCTGGCCATGTAAGCGCGATTCCATCTCAACCACCACTTCTGGACTGACATCTAAGTCTTTGGCCACGCGGTTGACTTCGTCTTGGGTGAACCAACCCAAGCGTTTTTTATTCTTTCTTAAGTTGAAAAACAGCTTACGATGAGCCTTGGTGGTGGCCACTTTTAAAATCCGCCAATTTTTCAAAATGTATTCGTGAATTTCGGCGCGAATCCAATGCACCGCAAATGATACCAAGCGAACCTTATGCTTCGAGTCGAATCGTTTGATGGCTTTCATTAGGCCGATGTTGCCTTCCTGAATCAAGTCACCTACAGGTAAGCCGTAACCAGAATAGCCTTTGGCCACATAAACCACAAAACGCAGGTGCGACATCACCAAAGCATGAGCGGCATCCAGATCATTATGATCGCGCACTTTATCGGCCAAAGAACGTTCTTCTTCAACGGTCAGTACAGGGATTTGATTGACACTGCTGATGTAGGTCTCCAGAGAGCCAGTCACCGCAGGTACGGGTAATTTTTTAATTGTTTGTGTTGTCATTATAATTGTCTCCAATCCAACCTGGCTCAATAGCCCAGGCGATTAAGAAGTTCAGGTATTAACTTCGACCAGTAAACACCCATGAAGTTCCCGTCCTCCAATGAGCAACGGGACAGCGATTATAGCACGTAAGACCTGCCTGTCAAATGAGCCAAAAGTATTGGCCAGCCCCAGCAGTACCAGATCCTACTTCCTGCGTTTAATTACAGTGTTAAAATAACTGAAAGCGTGTCAGAATCTTGTGAAAATATGACCTTGTTCACGACAAATTATCACAAAAACCCAAGGAAAACCGGTGAACCCTGCTGCCACCATCAACATTAAACACTTGTCGTATCAACTGATACCTTTGTTAACAGTGGGCTTATTGATTCAAACAAGTCTTAATTCAGGAAGTTAGGGTATGTAATTAAACTGACACATGCAGTGTGCCATTTGTAAAACCTCGCCCGGCTTGGCATCTAAAATCAAGGTCAATTCAGCAGCGAAAGGCTGTAACAGTTTTTGTAAATTTTGGGTGTTTGTGTTCCCTGATAAATCAAGATGTTCACTGGCTTTGGCCATCATATCAACAAACAATTGCTCAGTGAAAGACAAGGTTTCCTCCACCCAAACCAGATTATAATTCTCGCCCAGATCGGCCTTGGTGGCGGCATCAGCAATGGCTTGTTGCAAACCACCTAAATGATCAACCAAACCCAGATCATGAGCTTGTTTGGCAGTCCAAACACGACCTCTGGCGACGCGATCAACCATCTCCACATCCAGGTTTCTGGCTGCTGCAACTGAACCAATAAATTGCAGGTAACCATATTCGATGTTGCTTTGAATCAAATCAGCAAACTCAGGATCCAAACCTTTGGTTGGATTAAACGCGCCAACCCATTTGGTGGTGCCCACCCCATCGGTGCTGATACCGAGCTTGTTGAATAACTCAGGATAAGTCATCAACAAGCCATAAATACCTATCGACCCGGTAATGGTTGCTTCATCGGCCCAAATGCTGTCAGCTGTCATTGAGACCCAATAGCCACCCGAAGCGGCCACATTACCCATAGATACCACCACTGGCTTGCCGGCCACTTTCAAGGCATCGACTTGGCGCCTGATCTGCTCTGATGGATAAACTCCGCCCCCTGGACTGTTAACCCGCAAAACCACGGCTTTGACTGAACTGTCTAAACGGGCTCTTTCCAGCAAAGCGCTGGTCGAAGCACCACCAATGGTTCCAGGAGATTGTTCGCCACCCATAATAACCCCTTCAGCCACCACCACAGCGATGCGATTTGAGCCTGGTGTCACCTCAAGAAGGCTGGTTGTCAGATAATCTTCAAAGTCAACGCCACGAAAATGATTCTCATCATCATCAAATGAACTGACTTCAGCGATGCGCTTGTGCATAAAGCTTTGTTTCATGACCCGATCAACCAAGCCTGCATCCACTGCCATATCAGCCACAGAGCCTTTGTTTTGCATCAACCGTTGTGCTTGCTGGTCAACAATTTCCTGAATCGCTTCGATGCTCAAACCACGTCTTTGTGCGATACCGCTTAAATAGGTTTCCCACAGATCGTTCATAAAGTGCAAACCAGCTTCTTTGGCCTCTTGAGACATGTCATTACGCACATAAGGTTCCGCAGCTGATTTATACTCACCCACTTTAAACAGATGCACGTCCACACCCAACTTATCCAAACCATCCTTAAAATAATTGCGGTATGAGCCAAAACCTTGCAGGAATAAAAAACCTTGTGGATCCATCAAAACTTCATCCGCCAGGCTAGCAAAGTAGTACTGCGCCTGTGACAGGTTGGTTGCCATAGCAATAACCGGTTTGCCCGATTTGTTTCGAAATTCGTCGATTGCATGCTCAATTTCGCGCAAATTCGCCAAACCTGCACCCCACATATAATCAGGATTCAGCACCAAAGCTGAAATTTTTTCGTCATTGGTTGCCATGTCGATGGCTTTCAAAATATCACGCACCCGCGTTTCCGGGATATCCGTGCCGCGGATGTTATCAATGGCTTGAGAGGTTGGATCACCACTGTACTGATCCACCACAAAACCTTTGGGCGCCAAAACCAAAGCGGTTTGGTCGCTGATGACTAATTTTTTGCCACCAAATATAAAGTACAAGATAGCCAGAAAAATCAACAGCAGGATCAAATGCCGGGTAAAGTTAGCCACCAAGATAAATGGCTTGGTAAAAAATGAAAATAGTGTCCCCAATGTTGAGGATGATTTGTTGTGGGTTGTTGTGTTCATAGCAATTATTCTAGCAAAGCAATTGTGTAAGGCATGTCACGAAAGTCACGAATTCCATGTGATTGAACGCATGGGCTTGCCATGACAACACCAAAAGCACATAATTATAGTTTTATTGAAGCGGATTAAAAAGCATGAAACTGATTAAGACCTTGCGAGTGGGCCTTTGTTTGGTATTCTGTGGCAATGTTGCAGCAGCAGTCCCATCCAGTTATAAAAACCAAATGGAGGCATGGCAAGATCATCAATCCATGCGTGAGAACACACCCTATAAAGGCATCACATGGCGCAATGTCGGCCCAGTGGTTCAAGGTGGCAGAGCTGTTGATGTGGTCAGGCCAACTGATCAACCACATGTGATATATGTTGGTTATGCTTCTGGTGGCGTCTGGAAGAGCATCAACAACGGCCTCAGCTTCAAGCCAATTACAGATCATTTACCATCACAAATTGTGGGCTCGTTGGCTATCGATCCCAATGATTCCAATACCTTATGGCTGGGCACTGGTGAAAACAATTCATCTCGTTCTTCATACGGTGGCATGGGGGTTTATAAATCCACAAATGCCGGTAAAACCTGGCAATACATGGGCTTGGGAGATACCGACCGCATCGGTAGGATATTGGTTGACCCTCAAGATTCAAACCGCATTTATGTGGCTGCTTTAGGTAAACTCTACACCCAAGGTGGTCAACGCGGTTTGTACCGTTCTACCAATGGTGGTGATACTTGGGAGACCTTGATTGAAGGAACAGGCTGGACTGGTTTTATAGATGTGGCCAAATCCGCAAACGGCGTGTTTTATGCCTCAGCCTGGGAGCGCTCCAGGCGAGCCTGGAACTTCACTGAAGGCGGTGAAGGCAGTGCCATTTATCGCAGTACTGACAATGGTGATACCTGGCAAAAACTCAGCAATGGCTTACCACAAAGCAAACACACTGGCCGCATGGGTTTAACCGTCTCACCCAGCCAACCCAATACCCTATACGTATCAGTGGATAACCAAACACCACTGCCTGAAAGTGAATGGGATCTGGGATCTTCTGCCGTCACAGTGAAACGACTCAATCGCATGGATAAAGCCCAGTTCCTCACGCAGGATAAAAAAGCCATAGAAAACTTCTTGCGTAACAACAACTTTCCACCGGAAATGACTGCCGAAAAAGTTATCGAACAAGTTAAAAACAACGAATTAACGCCCAAAAAACTGATAGAACAACTGGCCAGTGGCAACGACAACTTGTTCAATGTAGACATCAAGTCATTGGAAATTTACCGTTCTGATGATGCTGGGATGAGCTTTTATCGCACCCATAAAGATGACATTCAAGGGGTGGTGTTTTCTTACGGTTATTACTTTGGTCAGGTCAAAGTCGACCCCAACGATGTCAATACAGTTTATGCCACCGGTGTGCCATTCATTAAATCAAGCGATGGCGGTAAAACCTGGAACTCAGCCTGGGACTCCTCAGTGCATGCTGACATACAAGCCATTTGGATAAATCCTGAACATTCAAATCACATCATAGTGGGTAATGATGGCGGTGTGGATGAGAGTTTCGACGGTGGCCAGACTTGGCGCAAAATTGATGCACAACCCGTAGGCCAGTTCTACACCATTGCAGTGGATATGGAAAAACCCTACAACATTTATGGCGGTCTACAGGATAACGGCACCCTGAAGGGTTCAAGCGCTAACTTGTGGCACAGCAACCAATACCGTGGAGATGATTGGGAACATATTTTTGGCGGAGATGGCATGCATGTTAATATTGATGATGATGACAAATTAACCTATGTGGGGTTTCAGTTTGGTAATTCTTTCCGCTTAAGTTCAGCAGCACCCAAACGCATCACGCCGCCCAATTACGTTGGCGAAGAGTCATTGCGCAAAAACTGGAACACACCAGTAATGATGTCCACCCACAACAAAGACATCTTGTATTTCGCTGGTCATAAAGTCTATCGCAGCATGAATAAAGGCGATGATTGGACTGAAATCAGCGGTGATTTAACTGAATCAGAAAAACGTGGTGATGTGCCTTTTGCAACCATCACCAGCTTGTCTGAATCACCTTTGAAGTTTGGCCTGGTATGGGTTGGCACCGATGACGGCCTGGTCTGGGTAACGAATGATGGCGGTAACCAATGGAAAAAAGTCAGCAAAAACCTCCCCAAAGGCAAATGGGTTAGCCGAGTGATTGCTTCACCACACCAAGAAAAAAGAGCATGGCTGGCATTCAATAACTACCGCAACGATGACATCAAACCTTACTTATACAAAACCGAAAACTTAGGCAAAAACTGGCGCAACATGGCCGCTGGACTACCCAATGAAACCATCAATGTAGTCAAAGAAGACCCAAAAAATGAAAACATTGTTTATGTGGGCACTGACAAAGGCATTTATGTTTCAACCAACCAAGGAAAAGACTGGCACATGCTGGGTAATCAGCTGCCAACCACACCAGTACATGATCTGATCGTACATCCACGTGAAAATGAATTGGTGTTGGGCACACACGGTCGCAGCGTGTTTGTGGCCGATGTCAATCCTTTACAGTCAATGACTGACGAAATTAAAAAATCTGCTTTGCATATTTTTCCAATGAAAGAAATCAAAGAGAAAGGCAGCTGGGACAGCAAACCATTTCGCTGGATGTATACCGATACCATCAGCGATCACGAAACCGTTAACATGTGGGCTGCCAAAGCAGGTCCGGCTCAATTAAGCATCACCAACGCCGATGGTGCGGTTTATCACAGTGTTGATATTGAACTGCAAAAAGGCATGAACCAATGGCATTGGGATTACAAAGTTGACATAGAAAAAGCCATCACCATCGAAGCGGCAGCAGCAGCGGCAAAAGCTGAAAAAAGTGAAGAACCAACACCGATTAACAAAGCCGACACACCTTATGCCGAATCCAAACGTCTAGAACACCCTAACTACATAGAACCAGGTGATTACCACATGGTGATCAAGCAAGGTGATGACGAACACAAGGTCGAATTCAAAGTAAAATAAACACATGTCCGAACCTCTTCACAAGCCAGCATTTTGGTCCAATCTGCTGGCTTGGTTTACTTACGGCCTGTGTTGGTTGTTGGCACATTTGCCCTACCGCTCACTGCTCGCTGTGGGACGTGCTTTGGGTTGGTTGTTTAAAGTGTTGTTTAAATCACGACGCCGAGTGATTGAAAAAAACATCGCTGCGTGCTTTCCATACATGAGCGCTCAGGAACAACAGAAACTGATTGCACAAAACTACCGTGAAACTGGCATGATGGTCAGTCAAACCTTGCGCACCTTTCTTAATGACACTGCTTTCCCTTTTGCAGGCTTAACCATTAAAGGCGCTGAACATTTAGAAAATGCGCTGGCCAACAAACAAGGCGTGTTACTCATCTCAGGTCATTTCACTGCCCTGGACGTGGGTGGCCGTGCCATTTGTGAACGTTATCCAGTTGCAGGTGTTTATCGACCCCATAAAAATAAAGTCCAAGAATATGTGGTTAAAAAATCTCGTCTTAAATATGCCAAGAAAATGTTTACCCGGGACGAACTCAAAAGCATCATCAAGTATTTAAAAGCAGGTGGCGTGGTGTGGTATGCACCGGATCAAGATTACCGCCGTGGCCAATCGGTATTTGTTGACTTTTTTGGTATACCCGCATCAACCATCACTGCCACCCATCAGTTAGCACGAATTTCTGGCTGCCAAGTCATGACCTATGCAGTCAAACGACTGAACCACAAACCTTTTTACGAACTGGAAGTTTCAGCCCCCTTAACTGATTTTCCCAGCAAAGACCTTGTCCACGACACCAAAAGAGTCAATCAAGCCATCGAAACACTGGTCAAACACGCCCCAGAACAATACCTGTGGCTCCACAAAAGATTCAAAACCCGGCCTGAGGGCGAAGATAAGTTTTATTGAGCTTATGAGCACACCGAACTCTCCAAACCGTCACCCTCGGATCAAACCCGAGGATGACGATAGCAAACCTTTTCCCTCTGAGATTTATTAATAAAAACCACTGGATGCCGGCCTACGTCGGCATGGCGATAATATGACAATGGAGAGCCCATGATTGGCTCGACCGGCGCTCTTGGTTGGTGAGCGAAGCGAATCAGAAAGAGCAAGCCCGAAGTTGTAAGTCATGCTCGCCGTGGTCG
>JANQRW010000085.1 GCA_028284365.1 Marinicella sp. | reverse complement strand
TGAGCTCAGTGCAACGCAAATTTGAATGACGACTGCAAGGATGCAGGAGGTAGAGTCGAGTTTGGAACAGAGACCGAAGACCCAAAGACATTCCTTAATTGTATTTTAAAATCTTGAAAAGGTTACATCGATTTGGTTAGCTAATCTATGGAAGCATCGAAAAGCTAAAATCAGGTGTTGTTAATGGCTTAATTGAATCAGTAAAGTATGTATTAAAAAGATACTAAACATAATGATTTTACAGCCTTTATTTAAACAAAACAGTGCATCTAAAAAGATGATGGTTAAAGTCTAACAAGCAAAGTAAGTGGGTTGATAATTAAATATTCAAAGTTTATATGTCTTGCTGCTGAATGAAGCTTTGGAAACATCTTTTAAGTGTATAATAGATCACCGAAAACAAACTCTATTTTTAAACCACATGAACTAAAATCCATTTTTAATACCAAGTATTCAAATTATGAAACATTCTGGGAATAGTGATTTAGATATGTGTTAGTTTGTCAGCGTTTTTAACTTTTCCCATACTGGCCTTTTTAATTGGTTGTTGGTCAGCAAGTCAGAAAGGCTACTGAGGTTTATGGTTTGATTGGTATCTGGGATTGTGATGTCACCAAATACCAAGGTCTTATTTGAGTATTGGTAGGTGACAGTGCGGCCATCGTAATTGATGGCATCATAGACACAGTCGTGATTAATGGCTTTGAGCATTTTAACCAACAGTCTAAATTCATTTTTATCCAGCTTTTTTTGTTCTGAAACTTGTGCCCGTTTTTCACTGCTGCTGGTAGCTGCGCTTACTTGCTTTAGGATTTGTTCTTGAGTACTTTTTTGTATGGGTGTTGTTGTACTGTTGTTTGTCTGCTTTTGTTTTAAACACAGCAGATCCAATTCTTTAATCAGGGAGATGGAATACATTTTAGATTTCTGCAGCCAATTGATTAAGGATTGAACTAAGTGCAGTGCTTAATGCTTTTGTAAATGCCATAAACCCTTCTCCTTTAATGGACTCTTGTGCGTTGAATTGTTTGTTATACAGCAACTTGTCATCATGATCATATAAAGTGAACTCAAGCGAGACCACAGCATTGGTTTGCCTTTTTTCAAAGGCCAGAATGCGGGTATCCAAAATTTGATGGGTTTCACCAGCGGGTAATTGGTAACTGACATTCAGCCATTGGGCGCTGGCCCAGTTCTTGAGTTTGTCCTGAAGCAACACTTTGGGTGATTCCAACCAAAAGTTATGGCTGAGCTGAACCAGAGAACCATCTTCCTTGGTTGCTACCATGGGGCGGCCACCGAGGATGCTGAGGGCTTTGGGTCTTTTTATGACAAGGGTTATTGGTTTTAATTGAGTTGTTGCAAATTCTGTAGTTGGGCTCAAACGGTAATATTTCTTGGTTTTGGCTTGCTTGTTGCTACACGCTGACAGGGTGATTGCAGCGATTGAAATGATAGACAAGGTTTTAATCAGATTCATAGGTCTTCATCCTCAACTTCAGCATCCGATGAAAAGATCAAGCTTGATGGATTTTTTCTGATTGAATTAGTGGCTTCGTTGAGGTTCATACTGGCACTTTCAATTTCATTGGTGATGCTGTCTAACTTGTTTGATAATGCAAGCATGCTTTTGGATGCAGTTTTTAATATCTCTGCCAAATCTGAATCATCGGCAGTAATCAAGCCCCTGGCATCTAAAACCAATCCGTTAATGTTTTCAAGTCCAGCATCCAACGCGGTTACAGACAGCTGCATTTGTTGGCTTAACTTGGCTAAATTGGCTATAAACTGATCCACGTTTTTAACGTTGTCTTTGCTGAGTAATTGATTGGCATTTTTTATCAGTTGATTCAGTTCATTGGTTGATGCTTGTACGTTCCCCATGATTTCTGGCAAGCCCTGATCAATTTGTAAAGTGATGCTGTCAAGTCGTTCATAAAGCATATCCAACATGGGTTTGATTTTTTCCTCAGTGATGTCGGTGACATTATCAGAAACATCGCCTAATTGGGCGAATAAATCCGCTGGAGGCAAACCTGGAATTACTTCATTGGGCTTGAAAACAGTATCGGCTTCTCCACCATTGATGTTAATAGACATGTCTGCCAATAAGCCAGCGGAAGTGATTTGAGCAAATGAATCAGTAGGTATTTTCCATTCTTTTAACACAGAATAAGTAACTTTAAAGTCTAATTTGGTTTGTTTGTATTCTGGTTTGATGGATTCAATCTGACCTATGCGATAGCCTTCAAAAAATACAGGTGTACCATAACCCAGGCCAGTGACATTTTCATAGTAACTGTGGTATTCAATGGCGTCGGCTTCTTTGCCTGTCATTTTGACCAGAATCCACAGGGTGAAGATTGATACGATCAAAGTAAACAATCCAACCCAAAAATAATTGCTGATGTGCCTTTTCATGTGAGCGTGTAATTTTCCTGTGTTAATCGTCGAAGGTATTCAGATGGGTTTAATTTATCATGTCTTGAGCGTCTTTGTAACAAATCCATCACCCGTTTATTGGTTGATGCTTTAATTTCCTCGACTGTGCCAGTGATGAGGTTTTTACCATTATCTAACACTGTGATTTTGTCCGCAATCTTAAAAGCACTGTCCAATTCATGAGTTACAACCACCATGCTCATTCCCATGGTGTCTCGGAGAGATAAAATCAAGTCATCAATTTCTGAAGCCACCACCGGATCAAGTCCAGCTGAAGGCTCATCAAAAAATAACAGTTTAGGATCCATCACAATGGATCTGGCCAGCGCTGCTCTCTTGATCATGCCGCCTGATAATTGCGAGGGCATTAATTTGTGGAAACCACCGAGATTCACCACCTCCAGTTTCATGCGTGAAATGATGCGAATGGTGTTTTCATCCAAATCGGTAAACTCCCGCAAAGGTAAAGCCACATTTTCGCCGACTGTCATGGAAGAGAACAAGGCGCCGCTCTGGAACGATACTCCAATGTCTTGTTTAAGCTTTAACTGTTCATTGAAACTGATGTTATGAATGTCTTTGCCCAGTAGCTCAATACTACCTTCAGTTGGTTCATATAAACCCAAGACATGCCACAGCAGAGTTGATTTACCCGATCCAGAGCCACCCATGACGACCCGGATTTCGCCTTTTTGGACATTGAAATCCACACCATCAAGAATTTTTCTCCGGCCATAGTGAGTGACCAGGTTTTTAACCTCGATAACGTTTTGGTTGTGATTGGTTTCGTCAGTCATCTTCTTATTGAGTCAAAAAGTAACTGGCAATCATATCAGCCAGTACAATGAATGAAATTGAAATGACCACAGCACTGGTGGTGGCCTTGCCAACGCCTTCTGCACCGCCAGTGACATGAAAACCTGTGGTGGCACCAACTAACACAATGATGATACCGAAAACCACGCTTTTAACTAAGCCTTGCATCACATCACCAACAACCAGTACATTGAACGATTCAATCATATAAGCACTGATGCTCATATTCAATTGATGAGCACTGAAAATAGAGCCACCAAATATGGCCATTACGTCAGCCAGAATAATCAATAAAGGCATCGAAATCATCAACCCTAACAAAGGTGGCAACACCAAATACCGCACTGGTACAACGCCAATAACTTTCAAGGCATCAATCTCTTGTGAAACGACCTGGGAACCTATGCGTGCAGCGATGGCAGCACCTGAGCGACCAGCGACAATGACGCCAGTGATCAGTGGTGAAAATTCTCTGGTGACAGATTTGGCAATAGCAAGCAAAACTTGTGATTCAGCACCAAAATCTGATAAGGCATAAAGCAGTTGAATTGACAGCATCATACCGACCACAAAGGCCAAGGCCGTAACAATGGGAACGGCATCAAAACCGTTAACCCTTATTTGTTCAACCACCTGTCTGAGGCGTAATTTTTGTTTATAACGACGTCCAACCAGTAGCCAGTAAAAACTATCCCAGAATAAACGCATGGCAAAACCAATCCGCTCAATGGACTGATGGGTCCACATACCGATCGCTTCTACTTTGTTGATGATGGTCTTACTCAATGGTGAAAACCTGATCCAAACGAGCCAATTCTAAGATGCTTCTGACTTGCCTGCTGGGGTCAGTTATTACAAAGTTACGCCCATTGCTGTTAGCAAACTGTAGGCCCTCTACCATTGCTGCAATACCAGATGAATCAATGTATTCAACACCTGATAAATCAATTTTCACATCAGGCGTGGTTTTGAGGGCACCGAGTATGGTTTTACGCACTTGTGCTGAGTTAGATAGATCAACTTCGCCATTGACATAAATTATGGTTAAAAGGTCAGTTTTTTCGAAACGGATAAATTCTGTCATTGGTTAAGCCTCACGTGCTTGATGGTGATGGTTTTTTCGGGTACGTCTGAGGCTTCTAATTGTGCGTTGTAACCAGTTTTTCCTTGAGCCATCAGGTCAACCACTTCCATACCTGATATAACATAACCAAAAACGGTATACCCCCATGATTTTTTATTGGGGTTCAGGTTTTCATTGTCCTTCAAATTAATATAGAAACTGCTGCCAGCTGAATGTGGGTCATCATAACGCGCCATGGCTAAGGTTCCGCGATCGTTATTCAGTCCATTACCTGATTCATTAAATAATTGGCCACAGCTTTTAACCGCAGAAAAATCGGATTTAAAGGCACCAGTTTGTACCACATAATCAGCCATCACCCGATGCACCAGGTTATCATCATAGGCTTTGTTTTTCACATAATGTAAAAAGCGGTTCACAGTCAGTGGTGCACGCCCTCTATCCAGTTCAACCACAATCTCACCCAAGTTGGTTTCAATGGTGAGCTCGGGATAATGAGCATCAGGATAAATTTCCTCAGCAGGGCAAGCAGCATAAATAACCTGCGATGCCAGACCCAGTAATAGCAACAAAACGACTCTCATGTTAATAAACGATGTTTGATGACAATCATTTTACTCAAAGGTGGAAGGGATTGATAGTTGCGACATAAGAAATCTTGGTTTGATCTTTACTAAGGAATGCTCTTGGGCCTTCGGCATTCCCTCATGCTTTATTTTGCTTCGGAAAAATCAGCAATCGTTCATCACCTGGCTTTCGCTCACGGCTTATCGCCCATTCCATAATGGCGCAGCTTCCACTCCAAGTTCACGCTAAGCACCTCCGTCCATGGCGGTGTCTTTGCTTCGCAAAGCCAGCACCACTTCATGGTCTGCCTAACCAAGAGCACGCGCTACGGTATTCAAGACAGGCTTCTTGATCTCTGATAAAATCGCCTATCTTTCATTGCCTGCGCTGGTCGAGCCAATCATCGGCTCTCCTACGTTGTCTTTGTGTTAAGTCTAAGGAAGATGATGGGATAAAGTTTATGGAGTATCTTGACTTATAAAACTTTCAACCACCGTCATTACCCGGCTTGACCGGGTAATCCATTTTTATTAAGTCCATCAGAAGAGGATATCTTTGATATGATTTAAAGATGATAAAAAAATTCGATATTTCGCTGAAAAAGATTGTAAAACCAAAGTTAGAGCTATTAGGGTTTAAATACAATGGAAGCAGGAAGTTTGTTAGAAAAAAGGAAAATGAAAAAGACGAAATTATTCAGTTTCAATTGGGTGTCCCTGGAAATGATAAAACTTAACTGACACTTCTCAATACATTTAAAGAGATTTTAACTTCTCCAACTGTTCTTCCAATTCGCTCAAAGCACCTTGATTTTGTTTGAGTTTATCTTTCTCAGCTTCGACCAAATGTGCTGGGGCTTTGTTGATGAACTTTTCGTTGTTGAGTTTGCCACTGGCGCGTTTGATCTCTTGGTTGATTTTGTCGATTTGCTTGTTGATGCGTTTGGACTCTTCATCTTTATCAATCAAACCAGCCAGTGGAATCAGGATTTTCATCTGGCCAAGTAAAGCGGTGGCTGCTGCTGGCTCATCATCATTGTCTGATAATAAACTGACATCATCTAATCTGGCCATGGTTCTGAGCAAGGTATTGTGGTTTTCCAAATAATTTCTGTCTGCATCATTGGTTTGTGCCAGTACCACATTGAGTGCTTTTGATGGTGGTATGTTCATCTCGCCACGAATCTGTCTGACTCCAAGAGTGAAGTCTTTGATCCAACTGATGGCTGCTTCGGCTTGTGCATTTTGTGAGGTATCGTCCGCCGTTGGGAACTCGCTTATCATGATGGATTCAGGAGTGCGGTTTAACCTTGAGCGGACTTCTTGCCAGATCTCTTCTGTAACGTAAGGCATGATTGGGTGTAACAGGCGCAGGGCTTGATCTAAGACATACAACAGTGTGCCTTGTACTTGTGCTTGATGTTCGGTTTTAAGCAATGGTTTGGAAAGTTCTAAGAACCAGTCGCAGTATTCATTCCAAAAGAAATCGTAAATGCTTTGGCTCGCTAAATCCAAACGATAACGATCCATGTGCTTGCGGTAATCGCTGATGCAGGTTTGTAAGCGTGAAACAATCCACTTTTCTACCGTTGAGGCATGTTCAAGTGAAAATGGTCTGGCTGCATAACCTTCGGTATTCATAAACACAAAGCGCGAGGCGTTGAAGATTTTGTTGCAGAAATTGCGGTAACCCTCAACTCGACCCATGTCGAAGTTAATATCACGGCCGGTGCTTGCCAAGGAAGCAAAAGTGAAGCGCATGGCATCGCAACCGTATGGTTTGATTCCTTCAGGGAATTCATCACGGGTGGCTTTTTCGATTTTTGTTACTTTTTCAGGTTGATCCTGCATCAAGCCCTGGGTGCGCTTTTTAAGTAGCTCATCGAGGCTGATGCCATCAATTAAATCGATCGGATCAAGTACGTTGCCTTTTGATTTGGACATTTTTTGTCCATGAGAATCTCTGACTAAACCATGGATATAAACTTCTTTAAAAGGGATGTTATCCATGAATTTAATGCCCATCATGATCATTCTGGCTACCCAGAAAAAAATGATGTCAAAACCAGTTACCAATACATTGGTCGGGTAATAGGTTTGTAGTTCTTTTGAGTTTTCAGGCCAGTCCAAAGTAGCAAACGGCCACAAAGCTGATGAAAACCAGGTGTCCAAAACATCATTGTCTTGGGTTAATTTGATGTCATCGCCTAAGTTGTGTTTCTCTCGCACCGCTTGTTCTGACATGCCAACATAGATGTTGTCTTGCTGGTCATACCAAGCTGGGATGCGGTGACCCCACCACAACTGGCGTGAAATACACCAGTCTTGAATGTCATTCATCCAGGCATAATAGGTGTTTTTCCAGTTATCAGGAACAAATTTGATACCTCCGTTATCAACTGCTTCAATTGCTGGTTTGGCCAAAGTCTTGGCATCAACATACCATTGATTGGTTAATAAAGGTTCTATCACATCACCTGAACGATCGCCCCTGGGGACCATTAAGACGTGTGGTTTAATTTCAACCAACAAGCCCAGTTGTTCCATTTTCGCAACCACGGCACTTCTGGCTTCATAACGTGGTAGACCTTGGAATGCTTCAGGTGCATTTTTGTTGATGGTTGCATCTTTGTTTAAAACATTCAGCATAGGTAAGTCATGACGCTTGCCTACTTCATAGTCATTGAAGTCGTGTGCTGGGGTTATTTTGACACAACCAGTGCCTTTTTCAGGATCAGCATGCTCATCACCAACGATTGGGATCAATCGATTACAAATCGGTAGCAAGACATTTTGGCCAATTAAGTGTTTAAAACGATCATCTTCAGGGTTGACGGCCACAGCGGTATCGCCCAACAGGGTTTCTGGACGGGTGGTCGCAATGGTCAAAAACTGATCGGTGGCTTGGCCATTGGTATCAGCAACCGGATAGTTGAAGTGCCACATAAAACCTTTTTCTTCAACTGACTCAACTTCCAAATCACTTAACGCTGTGTTTAATGTTGGATCCCAGTTAACCAGTCTTTGGCCACGATAAATCAAGCCCTCTTCATGCAAGTCCACAAACACTTTCAGTACTGCATCAGACAAACCTTCATCCATGGTGAAACGCTGCCGTGACCAATCAGGAGAAGCTCCCATGCGGCGTAACTGTTGTGTGATGGTGTTACCTGATTGTTCTTTCCATTCCCACACTTTATCAACAAATGCTTCACGTCCCAATTCAACCCGAGAAGTGCCTTGGGCATTTAACTGGCGTTCAACCACCATTTGTGTGGCAATACCCGCATGATCTGTGCCAGGTTGCCACAAAGTATTTTTACCTTGCATGCGGTGGTAACGAATCAAAGTGTCCATTATGGTATCCTGAAACGCATGACCCATGTGCAAGGTGCCAGTGACATTGGGTGGAGGAATCATGATGCAATAGGACTCCTCACCGGCTGTGTTGGGTTTAAAGTATCCGTTCTTTTCCCAAGTTTCATACCACTTGGTTTCAATTTGAGTTGGGTCGTATTTTTCTATCATTTCAAATCAGGTTGTATCGTGATGTTTGTAAAATCACTCAATAGTGAGTAATGAAACATCTTGCTGTGTTTTAGTGTCTATTTATTTGAGGTAACTTTCGAACTTAGTTCGAACCCGTTTCGCTTGTCATTACCCGATGAGGTCGGGTAATGACAAACTTTTTAAGTTATTTCTGGCTTTCGTTAATCAAGTATTGCACCAACATAGCAACTGGTCTGCCAGTGGCTCCGTCCTTTTTGTTGTTCCAGGCGGTGCCAGCAATATCAACGTGGGCCCATTTTTGGCCATCGGTAAAACGTGATAAGAAACAACCCGCGGTGATGGTGCCTGCGGGGAAACCGCCGATGTTTTGCATATCTGCAAAACTGGTGTCTAGTTGCTTTTGGTATTCATCCCACAGTGGTAATTCCCACACACGATCGTGTACTTGGAGCCCTGCTTCTTTGAGCTCATCTGCCAGTTCTGGCGTCTTGGTCATCACGGCTGATGCCTGGTGACCTAATGCCACAATACAAGCACCTGTTAAAGTGGCGAAATCCAAAATGACAGAAGGTTTGAACTCTTGTGCATAGGTTAATGTATCGCACAAGATCATGCGGCCTTCAGCATCAGTATTCAGCACCTCAATGGTTTTTCCTGAATATGAGGTGATCACATCACCTGGTCGATAAGCCTTGCCATCAGGCATATTTTCAACAGCAGGAACAAAAGTCAATAAATTAATCGGCAAACCCAATTCCACTGCTGCCACAAAACCACCAATGACAGTTGCGGCACCACACATGTCATATTTCATTTCGTCCATATTGGCACCAGGTTTTAATGAGATGCCACCGGTATCAAAGGTGATGCCTTTACCGACCAGTGCCACTGGTGCATCATCTTTCTTGCCGCCGTTGTATTTTAATACCACCATTTTGGGTTTGTTAGCACTGCCCTGACCAACCGCTAACAATGCGCCCATGCCCATCTTTTTCATTTGTTTGTGATTCAAAACATTGATTTCACAGTCTTTGTGCTTGTCAGCAATTTTGGTGGCATATTTAGCTATGTATGCTGGGTTACATATGTTCGGTGGGTTATTACCTAAATGTCTGGCTGAGACAATACCAGCAGCCATGCCTTTGGCTTGTTCAAATGCTGGCTGTTGTTTGTCGCTTACGGCAATCTCAATGGTCTTTAGACTGTGCTTGTTGTCTTTCTTATAGGACTTGGTGTCTTCATAACGATATTCAGCATGTGCTGAGGCTAGGGTGATTAATTTGGCGCCTTGCGCTGCATCAATGTCACCTAAATCATTCAGTGTCATGTAGTTGGCAATTGATTGTACTCTGGTTTTGGCTGCTGTTTGAGTGGCTTTGTGAACCGCTGCATAAAGTGCAGTTGCTGTTAATTTGTCGGGACTGCCTAGTCCAATAACAGTGATGATTTGTCCATCGGTATTGTAGAAATCCACAAACTCACCCGACTTACCAATGAAATCTTGGTTCTTTAATCGAGCGGCAAACTGAGCCTGAATGTCTGCACCCAATTGTTCAACCATGTCATTTTTCTCTTGATCTTTGTAATGACTGATGAAAACTTGATCTGCTTGGCAGGTGTTGATGTTTTTTTGGGTGGCTTTTAATTTCATGTTTGTTCCGGAATTAAACGAACTCGACATTTTAATCAACCTGTATAATTTAAACCAGTGCTAATAAAGAATACTTTTGAGTGTCACGCTGTGCCTTTCTGTTTGTGTTGTATATCCACTCTGTTAAGGCTATCTTTCATAATGTTAAATTTAGCCAACGATTCTGAATTAGGCTTCTGCTAAAATACGCGCCAACTTTTAATTATCCAATCATGAATATCCTTGCCAATTACATTCGAAAGCAAACCATGAAGATTTCTTTGGTGGTTTTGTTGTTGCTGTTTTTGTTGATGGTTGGTACTTTATTTACTTCAACCTTGCGGTTGATAGCGCGTGGGATTTTGCCACCTGAGTTGTTATTTATTGAACTGAGTTTGCGTTCTGTGGATGTACTTTCAGTATTGATACCTTTGTCTTTTTATCTGGGTGTGTTGGTTTCATTGGGTCAAATGTATCGCAATCAGGAGGCGGTGATGATGCATGCGGTAGGCTGGTCCAGTAAAGATATTTTAAAAGCATTGCTACCATTGATGTGGGTTGTTTTTGCACTGATGTTGTTGGTTACCTTGGTGCTTTCACCTCAAGCTGCCAGGCTATCCAAAGAACTGACGGCCGAAGCGAATAAAAACATCTCTTTGATGGGGTTAACGGAAGGTAAGTTTCAAAAGTTCTTTTCCAATGATGGTGTTATTTTTGTCGAAAAAATTGACCCTGAGTCGCAGCGAGTGGAAAATATCTTTGCCAATATTTACCATCCCGATCGGATTGATACTTTAACTGCTGAATATGGATTTCAGTTCGAAGAGAATGGGCATAAGTATGTGGCTTTGTTCAATGGTTTTAGAAATGAAGGTAAGCCCGGCTCCAACGCCTATCAAATGATGCAGTTTGAGCGAAATGACATTAGGCTGCCGGATTTAGATGACCAACTGGCGGATTTAGACGAAAAGTCAAAACCAACCATTGAGCTATTCCAATCTGATGAGCTGGTTGATAAGGCACAACTGCACTGGCGTTTAAGTCCTGCTTTTTCGGTGCTGGTGCTATTTGTATTGGCAGTGGCTTTGTCTAAAACTTCGCACCGCGAAGCTAAATTTATTAATCTGGTGGTAGGTATATTGGTGTACATCTTTATGGTTAACTTGTTGACTATTGGTCATTCGTTATCAGAACAGGGAAAAATACCGATACAGTTTGGCTTATGGTGGGTTTATCTTTTGGTGCTGTTTTATGCCGTATGGCGATTACTGAAATTAGATGGGCCGAAAATTGTGCAGCAACAAAACACAGGATACAGTGAGGTTTGATGAATATCCTCAATAGATACATGTTCAAGACATTTTCTACAGGCTTGTTAATGGCTGTGGTTTTGTTGTTGGCCATCGATGTGCTGTTCAGCTTAATTAAGGAGCTGAATGACATCACAGCAGTCTATACATTGGGTGATGTGTTTTTTTATGTGATGTTAACCATTCCCAGTAAAATTTATGAGTTGTTCCCAGTCAGTGTAGTGGTGGCGGTGGTGGTGAGTTTAGGTGCCTTGGCCAGTGGTTCTGAGCTGGTGGTGATGTTGGCTTCTGGTGTAAGTAAGCTTAGAATTGCTATGACTGTGCTGGTCAGTGTGGCTGTGTGGTTGGTTTTGGTGGTGTTGATGGGTGAATATGTGGCTCCGGCTGGTGAACAAATGGCGCAACAGTTTCGCAATGAACAAGTTTCGCAAGGCAAAGCCACTTCAGCATCAAATGCAATTTGGTTGCGCGATGATGACGTGATATTCCGTACTGATCAAATGAAAAAAAATGGCCTGGATGGCTCCTATGAATTGGTTGATGTGACCGTTTTTGAGTTAGAAGATAAAAAATTAACGAGGGTTTCAAAAGCAAAATCTGCGGTGTTTGCGAATCAACAGTGGCTCCTAAATGATCTGGAAATTTCTGAATTTACAGCGTTAGGTGTGCAAACCTCAAAACAGGCAAATCAAAAGTGGGATTCAAGGATTCGGCCTGAAATTTTGAATATCAGTACCACCAGGCCTAAATATTTAAGTGTTAGGGATATCAAAAAATTCAAAAAATTCAATGCGGATTCTGGTCATTTACAATCATCTTATGCCATTGCTCAATGGTCAAAATTGGCTTTCCCGTTACTGGTTTTTACTACTGCCTTGTGTGGTGTGGCAGTTTTATTTGGGCAGATCCGCACAGGTGGTTTTGCGCAAAGACTGGTGACTGGCATAGTGATCGGTATTGTGGTTTACCTGATTAATAAAACTTTGTTAAATTACGGCGAAGTGTATCATGTCAACCCGATATTGGTGACGGTGTTACCGGCAACTTTGTTGGCATTTTTTTTATTGGCTTTGTTAGCCGGTAAAATTAAATTGTAGCGTTTGTTCAGTCGCTTTGTTTGGTGTTGGTATCAATCATTGGTTGCTGACATGCAATGTCCATCCAAGTCCACCCTTTGTTGTTGAATTTCCTGCTCCATAATCCAGCACCCAACAGTAAAGTTGATATGACCCCGACAAAAAATCGCCAGCTCACCTGGCTCCAAGTTAATTTTTGATGATTGTCTACGCGAATTTTCCAAGCGCGCATGCCGAGTGTATGGCCGCCTTGTTTCCATGAATAAGTAAAATACAGAAAAACTTCCAGAAACAAAATCACTTGTAACCAAAATGTACGCGGCTGCACTTCTTGACCTTGTCTTAGCATGATTAAAAACAAGGAAGTGGTGAGAAACAAGGCTAAAATAGGAAAAATGTCGTAGATTAGTGCGGCAACATGTTTCCAAAGTTGGGTTTTATACATATTTTCTAAATTATCTCTAAAGCGTTGTGGTACTTGGATTTTAAAGAAATTTGAGATTGATTGGTAAATAAAAAAAAAGAAAATTTATGTAATTATTCCTTTAATTTTTCAAAAAAGACAGTTATTCTTGTTCCCCACTAAGTCGAGTGTGGAGTGATTTTTGACGCGAATTCGTGTGAAAGGTTCGTTATTAAATTCATATCCTCACATTTTCTTAAACACAATTTTATGGAAGGGAAGGTATGTTGGTATCTCAAATTTCTAAAGTTTCTATTACCAAAAGTTTGGTAATTTTTGCTTTAATGGTAACTTCAATGGCAAGTTTTGCCCAGTTACAAACAGCCGTGCAAGTGGTGACAAACAGCAACAATGCGGCAGAAAGCTCACAAAAGAACATTGATCGGCTCAACGATCAAACCGAAGAACTATTGGTTCAATACCGGACCGTTATTTCAGAAATTGAAAGTTTGACCGTTTATAACCAACAACTAGAATCTGTGGTTAACGATCAAAATTCACAGATTCAATCCATGAATGACCAAATGACAGAGTTGGAATCTACCAACAGGGCTGTTGTGCCTATGGTGATTGAAATGGTAGACATGTTAAGAAAAATTGTCGAGTCTGACATCCCATTCAGAATCAATGAGCGCTTAAAGCGTGTTGAAACGTTAGAAAACATGCTGAATGCTTCTAATGTAACGACTTCTGAAAAATACCGTAAAGTGACAGAAGCCTATCAAATCGAATTAGACTATGGCCGTTCGGTTTCGACCTATCAGGCTGATATTGATGGTGATGTTAAAGTGAACTTCTTACAAATTGGACGCACTGCTTTGTTGTATCAAACTTTGGATGAAAAGCATTCTGGTTGGTACAACCCGGCTACCAATGGGTTTGAACAATTGGATGACCGTTATAACTCATCTATTAAAGAAGGCATAAGAATTGCTGCAAAACAAGCTGCACCTAATCTGGTTGGTTTGCCAATTTTGTTTGACGTTGCAGGAGAATAAGACATGAAAAAAATTATCATTACGTTAGTTGTTATGGGATTGATGTCATCTTTTGCTCATGGGCAGAACATGTCGTTGGATGAATTAGTGAATGTGGTTAAGAGAGCAGCAACAGAAAGCTCTCAGCTTAATAAACAACGTGAAGCCACTTTTAAACGTGAAAGAGATCAGCAAAGTCGTTTGTTATCTGAAGCAAGGGCACAACTCGCTGCTTTAGAGAGGCGCACCGAAGAGTTGAAGGTGGCTTTTGATGAAAACGAGTTAACCTTAGCTGACTTGGAGACAACACTGGCAGAACGATCTGGTAACTTGGGTGAAATGTCTGGAACTGTTAAGGTTTTATCAGGTGACTTAAGAGCAGCCATTGAAGAATCAATGACTTCCGCAGAGATTGATGGTCGAGTTGAATTTTTGACTCAACTGGCTTCGCAAGCAAAATTGCCTAACATTCAAGAGTTACGTAAGCTTTGGTACGAGATGCAAAGAGAAATCGTCGAAGAAGGTAAGATTTCCAGATTCAGCACCAGCATTCGTGACGAAAGAGGGGAGATTGAAAACAATGTTGAAGTAACTCGAGTGGGTACCTTTAATGCATTTGATGCGGATGGTAACTTCTTAGTCTGGAAATCAGCTGCAGATGCTGGAACTGGTACTGGTAAAGGTGAGTTGCAAAGATTACAAAAACAACCTGCTGCTCAATACGCTGGTATGGCAAGAAGTTTCGTTAATTCTTCACAGGGCCAATTGGCGCAAGTACCTGTTGACTATACTCGTGGTACGATCTTGCAATTGGTTGTGCAGACACCAAGTATTCAAGAGAAGATCAAACAAGGTGGGCCAGTTGGTTATGTTATCTTGGCTTTAGGTGCTTTTGGTTTGATTATTGCCATCATTAAGTTCTTCATGTTGTTTGCTTCGGGCAGTAAGATGAAATCTCAGTTGAAGAAAAAACAGCCTAACCAAAACAATGCCTTGGGTCGAATTATGTCGGTTTATACCGAAAACCCAGATTCTGACATTGAAACCATGGAGCTGAAACTGGATGAAGCCATTCTTCGTGAAACAGGTCCATTAGAGTCTGGCCTTTCATTTATTAAGGTACTGTATGTGATCGCACCATTATTAGGTCTGTTAGGTACAGTTGTAGGTATGATTCAGACTTTCCAAATGATTACACTGATGGGTACTGGGGATCCAAAATCAATGGCCGGTGGTATTTCTATGGCACTGGTAACTACGGTTTTGGGCTTGGTTGTTGCTATTCCATTAACCGTTTTACATTCAGTTTTACAGTCTATGGCAAGAAAACAAACGCAGGTTCTTGAAGAGCAAAGCGCTGGTATTGTTGCCAAAATGGCGGAGCAATAAAGATGTTTTGGCTCAAAGAGCGATGGTATGACATTTTATCTTTTATCGATATGGGTGGCCCGGTACTCTGGGCCATCATGATATTGTTATTTGTCATGTGGTTGATGATTCTTGAGCGCTCTTGGTATTATTTTGTTACATACCCAAAACTAAGAAACCGAATCATCTCAGAGTGGGATGCACGCGAGGATACCACAACTTGGTATGCCAAAAGAATCAAAGAGTCTAAAGTCTCAGAAGCATCTATTGAGCTGCGTTCGGGTTTGGGCTTGTTAGAAGCATTGGTTGCAATCAGCCCGCTGTTCGGATTGTTTGGAACAGTGTATGGGATGTTGCAGGTTTTTGACATTATGGCGATTGCTGGTACCAGTAATGCCAGAGCAATGGCGGGTGGTGTTTCTAAAGCAACCATTCCCACCATGGCAGGCATGGTCGCTGCATTATCAGGGGTGTTTTTCACAACTTACTTTAAACACAAAGCCATTGTTGAAGCTGAAAAACTAGAAGATCGCATGCAATCACATTAACGATTTTGAACTTTTATTGTTAAGTAAAGTCGAAACTTTATAACCAGAGAAAAATTATGAAAAAAAGACACTTTCGTGAAGATGAGGCAGAAATTAACATCACACCTATGTTGGATGTGGTGTTCATTATGTTGATATTCTTCATTGTGACAACTTCGTTTGTAAAAGAAACCGGTGTAGAAATTTCACGTCCGAGCAGTTCTCAGGCAAAACAAGTGAAGAAAGGTAATATCTTGGTTGCTATCAAAGAAGATGGCGTTATTTGGATTAACAAACAAGAAGTGGATCTGAGGGCTGTGCGTTCTCGTGTTGAGAAAATGCATGCAGAAAATCCTGAAGCCAGTGCCGTAATCATTGCGGATCGCGGATCACGTACAGGTGATTTGGTTGAGGTTATGGATCAAATTAAGTCTGCAGGTGTTGCCAACATCTCTATTGCAGCCGAAAAAGGTCAGGGGTAAGTTATTATGAGTTTGCCACGATACGTACTGGTTGGTATTTTAGCTGCTTTAATTACTGTTGTGTTGTATTTAGTCATGCATACACTTGTTAACCAAGCGGCCAAAAACAACAGTGGTGACGGCGATTTGCCAGCAATTGATTTCACTAAAGTCAAACTAGATGAAGAAGTCAGACAGCGCAAAAGGGTTATTCCTAAAAAGCCACCACCACCAAAAGAACCGCCACCACCACCAAAAATGAATGTTCAACAGAACCAGCAGGTTGTGAACAATATGCCAACACCCAATATTCCTAATTTAGATTTGGGAGTGGGTGGAGATGGTCCATTTTTAGGCGCTGTTGGTCAGGTTAACATGACTGAAGAGGGTGGTGTGATCCCGATTGTAAGGATTGCTCCACAGTATCCTCGAAAAGCTTTGATGGCAAAAATCGAAGGCTGGGTTAAGGTTAAATTTACCATTACGCCAACTGGAACTGTGTCAAATCCTGAAGTGGTTGATGCCAAGCCCCGTCGTATATTCGACAGAGAAGCCATCAGGGCAATTTTGAAATTTAAATTCAAACCTAAAATTGTAAATGGGCAAGGTGTTGAGCAAGTGGCAACCCAAACCATTGAATTTGATTTGCCTGACGAATAAATCAAGAGGTAAATGTATTATGAAAAAAACATTGATATTATTATTCTGTTTCACATCATTTATTGTAAATGCTACATCTCTGAAAACAGATAACCCTGTTAGAAAGCCATCAGGCCAAGTTGGTGTGATGACTGAACCTCAAAGCAAGAAAATTGCTAAGTACGGTGAAATGCTTGCAGATGAAAAGTATGCAGAAGCAAAATCTGGATTAACCGCTATGGTTTCCAAGTCTGGTGTCAGTGGCTATGTTCAGGCTGTGATTTATCAATTGCTGGGTCATATTGATTCTTTGCAAGGTAACTACACCTCAGCAGCAGCTAACTTAAAGAAATCGATTGATTTAGATGCGATGCCGAATGCCACTCACTTCGGTATGATGTTGCAATATGCGCAATTGTTAATGCTTAATGATAATCATACAGCAGGCCTAAGAGCTTTGGACAATTACTTTGCAATCGTGGATGAAATTCCATCTTCAGCATTTGCAATCAAAGCCAATGCTCATGCACAATTAGAGCAGTTTCGTGAAGGTAAAACAGCGATCAAACAAGCCATACAATTAGAGGATAAGCCCAAAGAGTCATGGTATCAATTGTTACTCGCTTTTCATTCGGAATTATCGGAATACCGAGAAATGGCGGAGGTTCTTAATACTTTGATTACGCTTTCCCCCAATAAACAAACTTATTGGATGCAGCTATCTTCTGTTTACTTTACATTAAAAAATGATAAAAAATCTCTGGCGGTTCTTGCACTGGCTAAAGAAAAAGGCTTGTTAGAAAAAGAAAGTGATTATCTTCAATTGTTTAAAATGTATTCTTATAACAGCATTCCATACAAGGCAGCAGAAACCTTACAGGAGGCTTTGGATAATAAAAAAGTTGAGTCAAATTTTAAACACTGGAAACAAGCCGGTGCTGTTTGGTACGAGGCTCGTGAGTTGAAAAAAGCGTTGGCTGCTTATGACAAAGCCAGTACTTTTGCTTCTGATGGTGATATGGATTTGACCAGATCTTATCTATATCTTGATTTGGAAGACTGGCCTAAAGCCGTTGAATCTATCAAGGCAGCATTGCAAAAAGGTGGACTTGATGATAACAAAACAGGTAATGCCTGGTTGATGTTAGGTATGAGCCATGCCAGTTTGAAAAACTACTCTCAGGCCAGAACAGCCTTTAACAATGCTGCTAAATACAATAAGTCCAGAGGTAATGCGCAGCAGTGGCTTTCGCATTTGACAACCTTGGAACAAAAAGCAGCTCAACAAACGGCCAGCAGTGGCAGATAATAGTACTGAGCTTAAGCTTTTTTCACCAATACCAAAGGCAAGAATCCATATCGATTATGGGTTCTTGCCTTTTTATTGGTGACACTTTTCTTAGGGAGCTAACCATTTAACTTTTTTATGGGGCTGCATTTGTATTATTTAATTCAATCTGATAGAAAGTATTGAGATAATCACTAATTTATGGTCTGAATCAGCTTTTTGTATAGAATAGCGATGGATTTTTCACGCCGTTTAGTTAGAATACCCCAATAATTTTGAAACAAAGTTTCATTTCAACGGTCACATAGACAACAACTATAGAAGGAAAATTCATGAACAAACTAATAACCCTGGCACTGATTGTGTTGACAGGCACAGTTTTTGCCAAAAATGATATCGAAAAATACAAATCTGCACTAAGTAAAATAACAGCATCAAACGTTAAAATCATTTCAGTTGATGACACGCCTTTGAAAGGGATAAAAGAGGTATTGGTTGATGGCGGTAGAGGCAGTGAAATACTGTATTTAAGTGAAGATGGTAAATACATAGTTAATGGTACTTTGTTCGATATCGAAAATAGGATAGACCTGACTGACCAAAAGAAATCTGTATTGAGAAAAGATTTATTGGCTGGCATGGGTGATTCTCAAAGGATTAACTTTTATCCTGAGAAAATGGAGTATCACGTAACAGTTTTTACGGACATAGATTGTGGTTATTGTCGTAAGTTACATGCTGAAATGCAGCAGTATAATGATTTAGGGATCGGTGTTTCATATTTGTTTTTTCCCAGAGCTGGTTTGAAATCTGGTTCGTATGACAAGGCAGTTAATGTTTGGTGTGCTGCTGATCAGCAAGAAGCCATGACCTTGGCGAAAGCAGGTGAAACTGTTGAGCCGAAATCTTGTGATAACCCAATCACCGAACATTACAATGCTGGATTATCTGCTGGTGTATCAGGAACGCCTGCTTTGGTATTGGATAATGGCACGATGATGCCTGGCTATTTACCTCCAGCACAACTTAAACAAAGACTGGATGCAGTAAACAAAAAATAAAACAGTACCCATGATATAGATAACTGATTTCAGTTCTCTCAAGCCGACAACATGAGTTCGTGATTGTCGGTTTTTTTGTGTTTTTAAGGCTGGTTTTTTTGCAGATATTAACCGCAGAATTAAACATCATGTAAAATACCCGATTTTTACGCTGCCCAAAACATGAATTTTCAGTTGCTCACATTCATTGGAACACCAGTTTATTCACCGTTCAGACTTGATAAAATCAATCAAGAATTACATGCAAAAGATGAACACATAACCTTAACAGGCGCATTGCACTATTACGTGATTGAATGTACCGAGTTGCCTGACAACAATCAAATCATTCAAATAGAGCAGCTGCTGAATGCAAAGCAGTTGTTGGGTGATGTTAAAGACAAACAGGTTTTGGTGTTGCCTCGAATAGGTACCATTTCTCCCTGGTCAACCAAAGCCACTGATATATTTCATAATTGTGGCTTGAATTTGGTCAACCGTGTTGAGGCAGGGCGTATCCTCACTTTGTCGCATGGTAAGCAAGACGATTTAGGTGTTTTGTATGACAGGATGACAGAGGCAATGTATTGGTCAGTAAAAGAACTCGATGAATTATTTGACCACCATAAGCCGGCACCAGTGACTTCTATTGACATTAAATCAGATGGTAAAGCAGCCATATCCCAGTTAAATGAATCATTAGGCTTGGCTTTATCCAAAGAAGAAACTGATTATCTTTATAAGCAATATACTGCAGTTGATAAATTACCAACAGATGTTGAGCTGATGATGTTTGCACAGGCCAACTCTGAACACTGTCGCCACAAGATATTTAATGCCCAATGGCACATCAATGACGAACAACAAGGTTTGTCGTTGTTTAAGATGATTAAAAACACAGAAGCAATCACCTCACAACCTGCCTTGTCTGCTTATAAAGACAATGCAGCGGTATTTGCTGGTGGCCGAGGGCTGCGAATGATAACTGATGAGGCCCATCAATACCATGCAGAATCACAAGACGTAGATGTGCTTATTAAAGTTGAAACCCACAATCACCCAACAGGCATCGAACCATTTGCTGGCGCAGCTACTGGTTCTGGCGGCGAAATAAGAGATGAAGCTGCCACTGGTCAGGGCGCGAGACCTAAAGCAGGGCTTTGCGGTTTTTCAGTCAGTCATTTGAACATCCCTGGGAGTCGGCAGGAGTGGGAGTTATACTCGCCAGGTACGCCGAGTCGAATGGCGACCTCATTTGCAATTATGCAAAAAGGGCCGATTGGTGCTGCGGCGTTTAATAATGAGTTTGGTCGCCCAAATATTTGTGGCTATTTCAGAAATTTTGAAATTAAGACGGACAAAAACAACCAGTGGCGTGGTTATCATAAGCCAATCATGTTGGCAGGTGGGTTAGGAAACATTAACCACATTCACACCAGGAAACAAGACACGCAAGCAGGTGACTATGTGGTGGTTTTGGGTGGACCAGCAATGCTCATTGGTTTGGGTGGTGGTGCTGCCAGTTCGATCACCAGTGCTGATGGTCAAGAAGATCTGGATTTCGCTTCAGTGCAACGAGGTAATCCCGAGATGCAAAGACGCTGTCAAGAAGTGATTGATCGTTGTTGGTTTAAAAAAACAGACAGTCCAATTCGCTCAATTCATGACGTTGGTGCAGGGGGTTTATCTAATGCCATCCCAGAAATTTTGGATGATGCGGCTTTGGGAGGTGAAATCGAGTTGAGGCGGTTACAGATTGATCATGTATCCATGTCACCGATGGAGATCTGGTGTAATGAATCCCAAGAACGTTATGTGTTGTCAATTAAGCCGGAAAAATTAATGGAGTTCAAACAAATATGCCAAAGAGAGCGTTGTCCATATGCTGTTATGGGGCAAGCAACAGAGGCGCAAAAGCTCATTGTCAATGATGAGTTATTTAATAACAAACCAGTTGATGTTTCAATGAGTTTGTTATTTGGCAACACACCTCAAACAGTTATAAAAATTCAAACTAAACACCTGCGAACAAAAACATTTATCGCTGAAGAATCAAATTTACGGGTGCAGGTTGAACAAGTTTTGCGCTTTCCGACAGTGGCCAGTAAAAAGTACTTGATTACCATTGGTGATAGAACGGTATCGGGTTTGATTCATCGTGACCAAATGGTGGGTCCTTGGCAAGTGCCAGTTGCAGATTGTGGTATCACTTTGCGGGATTATGAGTCGAAGGCAGGTGAAGCCATGGCCGTGGGTGAGCGAACACCGCTGGCCTTACTGAACCCAGCAGCATCAGCTCGTATGGCAGTTTCTGAGGCGTTAACCAACTTAATGGGGGCGGGTATCAAACAACTGAGCGATATCAAGATTTCGGCGAATTGGATGGCAGCCAGTTCATCCCCAGGTGAGTTCCAAGCGTTGTATGAAGCAGTAAAAACTGTGGGTATGGAGTTATGTCCGAATTTGGATATCGGTATTCCGGTAGGTAAGGATTCGATGTCAATGCAAACCAGTTGGAACGATGAAGGTCAACAAAAATCTGTGGTGGCACCATTGTCATTGATCATTTCAGCTTTCTCAGTGGTGGAAGATGTGACTAAGCATGTCACGCCACAGCTTTCGGGAGTTATCGGCAATCAATTGTTTTTGATTGATTTATCTGCTGGTCAAAATCGTTTGGGTGGTTCGGTTTTTTATCAAACTCAAAACCAAATGGGTGAATACTGTCCTGATTTAAATTCACCCAAAGCCTTGGCGCAGCTGTTCAATTTTATGTCCGCTGCTGTTGAAGAAGGGTTGATAGAAGCCTGTCATGATCGTTCAGATGGTGGCCTGCTTGTTGCAGTTGCAGAAATGGCGTTTGCAGGACATTGTGGTGTTGATTTAGATTTGAATGAATTGAGTGGGACAATTGAAGGCATTTTGTTCAATGAAGAACCTGGTATGGTAATTGAAGTCGCTGATGAGGATAAAGCAGTTTTAGATAAATTATTAAGCGATTTTGGATTGGCTGATTTAACCAGCCAAATTGGAACTGTTTCTGGTGATTTAAAATTTACTATCAAATATGAGGATGTGACAGAATATTGGCCCTTATCTGAGTTAGAAAGTGTCTGGTCTGAGCCAAGTCATCAAATGGCCATGCATCGTGATAACCCCAAGATGGTTGAGCAAGAGTTTGTTAACATCAAGGCTGACAATCCAGGCATTCAGCCTAACGTCGATTTTGATTTTGATGAATCTTTAATTGAATTATTCATTACCAAAGCAAAGCCCAAGGTGGCGATACTGCGTGAGCAAGGTGTCAATGGCCAAAATGAAATGGCAGCAGCTTTTATGCGTGCTGGTTTCGTGGCTGTGGATATACACATGCAGGATTTGATAGACGGTAAAATTGAATTGTCAAGTTTCAATGGCTTGGCGGCTTGCGGGGGATTTTCCTATGGTGACGTGCTGGGTGCAGGCCAGGGTTGGGCCAAAACCATATTATTTAACGAGGGATTGAGAAATGAGTTCAGTCAATTCTTTGCCGATGAATCTAAATTTGCTTTAGGTGTTTGTAATGGTTGTCAAATGTTATCAGGCTTGCGTGAAATTATCCCTGGTGCTGCACATTGGCCGGATTTTTTACGTAATGAAAGTGAGCAATATGAAGCGCGATTCTCACAATTAGAAATTGCTGAGACAGATAATATATTTTTCCAAGGTATGAGTGGTGCACAGATTCCCGTTGCCATAGCTCATGGTGAAGGACGGGCTAGGTTTGCAGATATTGCATCGGCAAGAACACAAGCGGCAGCACATTATATTGATAACCATGGAAAAGTAACCATGCAATATCCATTCAACCCAAATGGTTCAGATGCGGCCGTCGCAGCCGTCAGTGCTGCCAATGGACGCGTGTTGGCCATGATGCCACATCCAGAGCGTGTCTTTAGAACTGTGCAAATGTCCCATGCACCATCAGCTTGGGATGAAAATTCACCATGGATGAGAATGTTTTATAATGTCAGATTGTTTGTTGGTTGATGACCTTATGACAATGGTTTTATGAAATCCCCAATTAAAGAGCTGTTGTTAAGCGCATTGTTGTTTTTACCATTGTGCTTTTTTATCTGGTTCTTTGCTGCAGCTATTTGGGTGGTGCCTGTTAAATGGCTAGCCAGCTTGGGATTGTCGTGGTGGCAGCCAGATCTATTTAATGGTATTGAACAGCAACAGTTTTTATTTCATGTACAAACATTGATTTTCCCTCAAGGATTTGTGAGTGAGAACGCTCAACTGGCGGTGTTGGATGTGACAGTTAACCCGATGAAGTATGGTTATGGTTTAGCAGTCTTTACCGGATTGGTGATTTCAGTGCCAGATTTGAAACTGAAAACTCGATTGATTCAATTGCTGATTGGGTTTGCGGTTGTGACCATCATTCAGGCCAATGGCGTGTTTTGGGAAACCTGTAAGTCACTGTTGTTTTCTGGAGGTGGTGATGCATTTGAAGCCATCAATGCGACCGGAATCAGCCATGATTTGGTGGCGGCCATGTACCAGATGTCATATTTGATTTTTCCGGCAGTGGTACCCATAATCGTTTGGGTGCTATTAAACCGCCAATTTATTGAGAAGATCACCCAATTCAATGTCCACAAAATGTCATAATAGCCACTGAGAAAATAATATTGAGAAACTTTGTGTTGTGTCTATGGTCTGATTCTGTCAAGCAAGATACGCACAATCATATTAAAATAAAGAGTTATGTCTGAGAATATAGTCGAAGAAGAACAAACCGAACTGGAACCCAAAGTGCAAACTTTTGAAGAAAAGTTATGTCAATATTTGGTCGAGCAAGGTCGCTTGAAAGAAGAAGACTTGCAACGTGGTTTGCGTTTGAATAAGGAAAGTTTTGGCGTGTCTTTAGTGCCTTTGTTGGTGCGTTTGGGCTTGGCTTCAGAGAGAGATGTGGCATTGTCTATCCACGAATTAATGGGTTTGCCCATGATTTCAGACAAAGACTTGCCAGAAACCACTCATGTAGATGTTGAATTTCCCATCAGGTATATGCGTGAGAGTCAGTTTGTGCCAATCGATGAGGCTGATGATAAGTTGACTGTTGTGATGGTTTATCCTTATGAGGGCTACATCAACAAAGCCATCAAAATGGTGGCAGAAAAGGAATTGGAAATTAAAATTGGTTTGCCATCAGATGTAGAGAATGCGATCGAGCGTTATTATGGTGGTGGTAAATCCGCCATGGGGCAATTGGTCGAAGGCCTGTCTGATGAAGGCGGTGAGATTGAAGATGTCGAGCATCTGAAGGATTTAGCCAGTGAAGCGCCAGTCATTCGATTGGTTAATATGATTATGCAACGGGCTGTTGAATCTCGGGCTTCAGATATTCACATTGAACCATTTGAAAACCGTTTGAAAGTTCGCTATCGATTGGATGGTGTATTACACGAAGTCGAATCGCCACCAGCTCGTTCGACTGCGGCGGTTATCAGTCGTATCAAGATTATGGCTAAATTGAACATCGCTGAAAGGCGCTTGCCGCAAGATGGCCGAATCATGTTGCGCGTTCAGGGTAAAGAGTTGGATTTAAGGGTGTCAACTGTACCAACATCATACGGTGAAAGTGTGGTGATGCGTATTTTGGATCGTGAAAGTATTGTGTTCGATTTTAACCAACTGGGGTTCAGAAAACACACACTAGATCCATTTTTAAAAGTTCTGGAAATGCCACATGGGATTTTGTTGGTGACTGGTCCGACTGGTTCGGGTAAAACCACTACCTTATATACCGCTTTGCAAAGATTGAATACAGAGGATCGAAAAATCATTACAGTTGAAGATCCGGTGGAATACCAGCTAACTGGTATCAATCAAATTCAGGCTAAGGCCTCTATCGGTTTAGATTTTTCATCGGCTTTACGTGCCATTGTGCGACAAGATCCGGACATTATTATGATTGGTGAGATGCGGGATTTGGAAACTGCAAAAATTGCAATTCAATCTGCGCTAACAGGTCACTTGGTGTTATCAACCATTCATACCAACTCAGCAGCGGGTGGTATCACCCGTATGATTGATATGGGGGTGGAAGATTATTTGTTAACCTCAACGGTTAACGGTTTGTTGGCCCAGCGTTTGGTGCGTCGTTTGGATAAATCAAGTATGGAAAAATATCAGGTGATGCCAGAAATGGTGGAAGAGTTGAATTTGGCACGTTTCACTGATGACAAAGAAATCCATTTTTATCGACCACAACCTTCTGAAGAAAATCCAACTGGTTACACTGGTCGGATGTCTATTTTAGAATGCTTAAGCATGACTGAAGAACTGCGTCGAATGGTGATGAAAGGAGCTACTGCTGGGGAGTTACAGCAGCAGGCACAAAAAGAAGGTATGCTAACCATGTATGAAGATGGTTTATTGAAATGTTTGGCTGGTGATACCAGTTTTGAAGAAGTTATCAGGGTTTCGCACGAATAATGGCACAGTTTATTTACAAGGCAATAACCCCAACCGGTGAGCAATTGGAGGGTCATTTGGATGCTGCTTCCCAAGCAGAAGTCATTGCGAAGATTCAAGAAGCTGGCAATATCCCCGTTTCTGCCAGAGAGTTGAAGCCAGGCTTTTCTTGGGAAAACTTGATGGCCAAGCGCAGTAAGATTTCACAGAAACAAGTGGGTTTCTTCACTGAACAACTGTCCACCTTGTTGAATTCTGGCATGCCGCTTGATCGTTCTTTATCCGTTATGATTGATTTAAGTGATGATGAGCGGGTGCGAAACATGGTGGAACAAGTGCGTGATAAGGTTCGTGGTGGTGGCACTTTATCCGATGCCTTGGAGGATCAGCATGGTGTCTTTTCAACCATGTACACCAATATGGTGCGTGCTGGTGAGATGGGTGGTACTTTAGAGGTTTCATTGCAGCGATTGAGTGATTATTTGAAAAGCTCAAAAGAGTTAAAAGACTCGGTGGTTTCTGCGATGATTTACCCAGCTATTTTGATGGTGTTGGCGGTTGGTTCTTTGTTTATTTTACTGGCCAAGGTGGTGCCGAAATTCAAACCATTGTTTGAAGATGCTAACATAGAATTGCCAGTGATCACACAGATCGTGTTCGCGGCAGCTGCAGTGGTACAAAGTTTTTGGTGGGTGCTGGCTATTTTGATTATTGTTGTGGTTTTACTGTTCAAGCAAAAACTCAAAGAGCCAGAATTTCGATACAACTGGGATCAACGCATGTTGAATCTACCTTTATTTGGTGAATTAATCACTCGAGTAGAGACAGCTAAATTTACCCGTACATTGGGCACCTTGGCTGACAGTGGTGTCCCTTTATTAACGGGCTTATCGGTGGCTAAGAAAGTGATTAACAACACCGTTATATTGAAAGCAATCACCGAAGCAACAGAGAAAGTGAAGCATGGTGCGCCTTTGTCTGATGCTTTGGCCAAAGAAGAGGCCTTTCCCAAATTGGCCCAACAATTACTCAGTGTGGGAGAAGAAACCGGTAATCTTGATGAGATGCTGGTTCGTGCTTCCGATACTTATGATGGTGAAGTGAAAAATACCATCGAACGGATGTTGTCAGTATTGGTGCCAGTGTTGGTGCTGATTTTGGCAGGATTTATTTTTACCATCGTGTTCGCCATCCTGATGCCGATGATGAACATGAGCGAATTAGTAGGATAACAGCAATGATAAATAACAAAAGAAAACAACAAGGTTTCAGTTTGATTGAGGTTCTGGTCGTAATGACTATTTTGGCTGTGATTTTTGGTTTGGTTGTTTCCAATGTGACTGGCGGCCAGGATAAAGCGAAATACAAAGAAGCTAAAATCATGGTACAAAAACTGTCTCAATCAGTGAGTGAGTTTTATTTGGATACAGGTAGCATGCCTGATAGTTTAGATGAGCTTTACAATGACAACGGTGATTCAATGTGGATGGGACCTTATGTGAAGGAAAAAGACCTTAAAGACCCGTGGGGTGAACCTTACCACTTTTCAGCCAACAGCCAGCATGGCCAGTCTTTTGATATTTATTCCTATGGTAAAGACAAAAGTCCGGGTGGCGATAAACTGGCGGCTGATATTGGTAACTGGCAATAAGAAAAGAATTAAACTGAGTGTTTGATGCGTCGTACTGGTTTTACATTGATCGAGGTGTTGGTGGTGTTGGTGATGCTGGCCGTATTGGCTGGCACCGTGGCTTTCAACATGTCAGGTTCACTCAAAGCCAGTAAAGTCAGAGGTGCGAGCAAGGATTTGGTCGCGGCTTTGCGCTATACCCGCTCACAGGCGGTGGTCAAGCATGAACAACAACGTTTGATGATCAATGTTAAAGAAAAATCTTACCAGGCACCAGGTAAGCCCAAAGTGATTCTGCCGGAGGGCATGGAGCTGAAGGTGTTTGCAGCTGAGTCAGAAGTGCCATCGGAAGATTCAGCAGGGTTTCGTTTTTTTTCAGATGGATCATCAACTGGGGGTCGTGTTACCTTGATTTATGATGAGCGCTTTTGGCGCATCAATGTGGCTTGGTTAACAGGAGAAATCAGACTGTTTAAGGACACAGAAATCTGATGCCTAAGCACTTATCACAATACCGAAGCAAATCTACTGGTTTCACTTTAATTGAAGTGATTGCCTCGTTCACCATTTTGGCCATGACGTTTATGGTGATTTTGGAAATCTTATCGAATTCCAGTACCAATACCATCAAATCATCAGAACGCACAAAAATTGCTTTACTGGCACAAAGTAAGATGGATGAAGTGGGTTTGCTGATTCCAGTGATGGAAACTTCTGAGTCTGGAACATTTGAAGGTGAGGATGTAGATTGGGGGTTGTTGATCGAGCCGTATGATGTACCTTATGAGGGTAATGTGGAAATGGATTTTGCGCCAGTCGAGTTATTCAGGGTGGTTTTAACTTTGTCCTGGCAAGATGGCTATAATCAGCCGCGCTCGATTGATTTTGTGACACTTAAAGCCATGACACCTGACTTTGAAGCGCAAGGGTTGGGTCGGTGAAACAGACAGTTAAGCAAGCACAAGGCTTTACGCTGATAGAAGTGATTGTTGTGTTCACTTTATTGGCGATGATTATGGCGATGATTTTTTCAGGGATTGATTCAGGCAGAAGAACTGTAGAAAAAGGTGAGAAACGCATCACCGCGATTAATGAAATGCGTGTCATTCAAGGCATCATTCGGCATCAAGTTTCCCGAGCAATGGGCTTGGGGGTGGCTGAGTCTGATGAAGGTGAGTTGTTGAAATTCATTGGTGAAGAAAATGCCATCACCTTTGTGTCGCAGATGCCTGGTTATTTGGGAACAGGCGGTCCGCATATTCAAAAAATTGAGTTAGTCAATGGTGATAATGGTAAGGTTTTGGAATATACCCATGGTCTTATCAGTAATTATGATGATGAAGATGAAATATCGGCATTTGATGATGCTGAGCCGATCGTGTTGTTAGAAAACATCAAAGATGGTGCTTTTGCTTTTGTCGAGCTGGACGAAGAAGGTTTACCGACTGATTGGTTAAATGAGATGGAAAACCAAATTGCTATGCCTTTGATGGTGCAGTTGGATTTAGAAATGATGGCTGCAGCCAAAGAGCAATGGCCATTGTTACAAATCGCCATTCAACTGGATGGTTCTTCAGCTTCTTCAAGACGCAGAATCAGTACATTAAATCGTTTGACCAATCGAGCGAATAACAGAGAGGAGGGTGAAAAATGAAATCGCCCTTAGTGAGAAAGCAACAAGGCATTGCCTTGGTTTTGGTTTTATGGGTGGCTCTATTAATGAGTGTGATTGCAGGGAGTTTCGCTTTGTCTGCCCGAACTGAAAGTTTGCAATCGCGTATTTTATTCAACGAGACTCAGGCCAGGTTTCTGGCTGAAGCAGGATTGAACCGAGCAGTTTTTGAGTTGCGTAACCCTGACCCCGAAACACGTTGGATTGCAGATGGGCGTTCACATAAGTTTGAATTAGATGGAGCAGAAATTGAAGTTAAAATTACCGACGAATCGGGAAAGATAGATTTGAATCAGGCCAGCGAGGAACTTTTGGTAGGTCTGTTTGCCTCACTGGGTATTGAATATGATGAAGCCATTGGTATGGTGGATAAGATCTTGGACTGGAAAGATGCGGACGAAGAGATCAGGTTAGCAGGGGCTGAAGATGATGACTATTTTTCGGCTGGGCATTCGCACGGTGCCAAGGATGCGCCTTTCGATACTGTGCCTGAATTGATCCAAGTGATGGATATCGATTATGAAGTATACCGCAAGATTGAACCTGCATTGACGGTCTATTCTGGCAGAAAAAATGTTAATTTGGCTTTTGCACCACGCGAAGTCTTGATGGCTATTGATGGTGTTACTGGCGAAATGGCTGATGTTTTTATTCAAGAGCGTCATGCCATTGAGGATGTTAATGCTGAACTCCCTTTGTTGGCTGAAGGTTATTCTGGCCAGTTAAGAGGTGGCGGTACGACTTTCAGTATCATCAGTAAAGCGACTTTACCTAATAAGCAGTTTGCAGAAATTGATGCCACCATTCGTATGGGTGGCAACTTACAAGGGCGGCCATTCAGAGTGGTACGCTGGAGAGATAACGAACACAAATGATGACGTACATTGAAAAAATAGTCGATCCCATTACACAATGGTATCAAGGTTCAGGCATTTATGCTTTTATGAGTTGGTGGACAGGCGAGCTCAAGGCTTTGGTTCCCAGCGAGTACCGCAGTAACCTGTTTCCTGATTCGGTTGAGGTTTATGTGACTGAAGTGGAGGGTGAGGATGATGCGGTTAATATTTGGCAACAAAATGACGACTCACTAGAGATTTTAAAATTTGATGATTCGGTAGACGGTAAAGAATGGTGGCACCAGTTAAATCATTATCTGGGGTCAACTGAGGTCGATACCACGGTTACCTGTTTACTGGATGAGTCCAATGTGTTGATCCGAAATGTAGCAATGCCAGTGGCGGTCTTTAATGAAGTGGATTCTGTGTTAACCTTTGAGCTGGATAAATACATCCCATTTAATGCTGATGATGTTGAATTTGCTTATAGCAAAGGTGAAGTGGTGGAGGGCAGTGAAAAATTTCCGGTGACACTAACTGCTATTAAGAAACCTTTGCTCAATGGCTTGATTCAATCATTTGAAACCAAAGGTTTACAACTCTCAAGCATAGATGTCAATGTGGGTACCAAAGAGTCTCCCCACGCGTTGGGCGTTAATCTGTTGCCAAAGAGCTTACGTAAACAGAAAGATTGGACAAAAATTAAATGGAATGTAGGCTTATTGGCTTTGGTGCTCTTGCTGTTGTGGTTTGTGATGTATTCATCATTGGATAACAAACAGGCAAAAATTGAGTCTTTAGAGGCTCAGGTGGCTGAATTAAGAAAAGATGCACGGCGTGCAAAATTGATCGAAACTGAATTGAACGCTTCGATTGAGGCAGCTAACTTTTTAGGTAATTTAAAAAAGGAGACGCCCAGCCGGTTACTGATGTTTCATGAATTAACCCAAAAAATACCCGAGAATACCTATTTGACTCGCATCATGATAGATGAAGAGCGCCTGGAGGTTGTTGGTGAATCTGACAATGCCAATGCTTTGGTTCCGATTTTAAACCAATCATCATTGTGGTATGAACCACAAATCATTGGCAATGTGACTCAGGGCAGAACAGGCAAAGAAAAGTTCACCATCAGGTCTGAATTTAAACCTGCTGACGCAGTGGAGGTAAGTGATGAATCTTGATTCAAGATTAAGTCCTTGGTTGGCAGTCATGGTGTTGTTGCTGGTGCTGGTTATTATGTATTTCTTATTTTTTCACTGGTTCTTTGTGGCACACGCTGGTTTAAATGAGGATGTTGAGTCTTTGAATGAGTCCAGACAGCAATTTGTCAATGAAGCTGCTAGAACTCCAGATTTGAGAAAAAAGCTGCAAGAAGTTAAGGCGCAGGTTGGTTCTAACAATGAGTTTTTACAAGCCGATTCAAAAAATTTGGGTAATGCTGAAATCACTTCAATATTCAAAAATATTGTAAATGGACAAACGGCCCAAACATCTGAGTGTCAAATCATCAGCCAATCGCCCACTCAAGACCGTAATCCACAACAATTTGAAAAAATAACCTTGCGTGTTAGAATGCGCTGCCAATATGAGGTATTTGCTAAAATTGTTGAACTGATAGAAGAAAATACACCTTCTTTATTTATCAATGATTTGCGAGTGGAAACCAGGAATGTTAACAGGTATCGCAAGAATGCCAAGCAGTCTAAAGCGCCAGAAAATTTGGAAATTCGCTTTGACCTTTTTGCTTATTTAAAGAACCCAATAGAGCCTGAAGATGAAAAATAATATATTTGCCAGTGCACTATTGGTCTTGATTGGTATTTTGATGTTGTTGGCAGCACTGCAACTTTTCGGTTGGGGTCGTGGTTTTGACTCACTAGAGCCTGAAGCATTTGATCCTTCAGAATTGGCACAATTAGAAAATATTGCCAACGATGCACAAGTTAAGAAAATTGATAACAAAACCATTGTGGAGATAACAGATGCACCACTGTTCCGCATGGATCGCAAACCATTTGTGCCAGATGAGGATGTCACCGAGGGTGAAGAAGTTGCTCAAATTGAGGAGCCTGATCCGCTAAAAGCCAAGGTAACCAGCATAATCATTACACCAGAAAACAGCTACGCCATGGTGTTTGACGAATTAAGCAAGTCCAGCGTAACTTTGACTCAGGGCATGCCTTTGCCAGGGGATCAGGGTTTGTGGATGTTGGATTCTATTAATCCGCGAGCGGTTACTTTTGTGGCCGATGGTGAAGAACCGGTTGAATTGAGTTTGGAGGTGTTTGATGGTCAATTGAAGGCTGGTACCAATAAAGCAAACAATCGAAACAACCGCCATGCCCAAAACAATAAAAATAGAAATAATAAAAATAAAAAAGAACGAACCCAAAAAAATAGTGCCGAAGAGATACGTCGTAAAATTGCAGAACGGCGTGCACAAATGAGGGCAAATGCTGCTAAAGGAAAAGAAGAATGATAAAAAAAATAAAAAAACTATATTTTACTGGGGTGTTCGTTGTTTTTTTAACGAGTTGTGCCACCCAACAAAAAGATTTGAGTCAAGAGTTGAACAATTCAAACTATCTGAAAGGTGTTGAATCGACAGTTTACTCAGGAGAGGTTTTTAATGATGGCAGTGTCGAACCCGCTAAAGAAAGGGACGGTGCAGAATATTATCTTGGTACAGGGGAGTTCATTAACTTTGATGCAGCCTCCAGAACCAGACCTGCCGTTTCAGCGCAAGGTGAGGTGACATTTAATTTTGAAGGAGAGTCTTTACAGGCAGTGGTGCATTTCATTCTTGGTGAAGTGTTGAAAGAAAACTACGTAATTGCTCCGGGTGTGAGTGGTAAAGTAACTTTTGCTACAGCCAAGCCAGTTTCAAAAAAACAAATTATTCCAATTTTAGAGATGATGCTTAGTTGGAATAAAGCAGCTTTGGTTATGGTTGACGATCGTTATCATGTTTTACCTGAAGGGCAAGCGATTAAGGGTTTGTTGACGCCAAAACTAAGTAAACCCAATCAAGGCGGTGGTTATCAGGTTTTGGCGGTGCCTTTAACATATGTGTCTCCAACCGAGATGGAGAAAATCTTAGAGCCATATGCCAAAGATGGAGCGATTGTTAAGGCTGATAATGCTCGAAACATCATATTCCTGTCAGGTACTAACAGCGAATTGACTAATTATTTAGACACCATTGAAATATTTGATGTGGATTGGTTGGCAGGCATGTCTACCGGTATCTTTTATTTGAAACAAGTTGAATCAACTGATATTTTGACTGAGCTGGAAGCATTATTTGGAGAAGGTGCAGATAACCCTTTGGCGGGTATGTTTAGATTTTTGCCATTGGAAAGGCTTAACGCCATCATGGTTATTACGCCACAGGAGGATTATTTACACCAAGCAAAGCAATGGATTGACCGCTTGGATCGGGCTGATTCGGATGGCGCATCAAACTTATATGTTTACAGTGTGAAAAACATCAAGGCAGATGATTTGGCAGCATACTTAAATGATGTTTTTGGTGGCACCAGCGGCAGCAGTTCATCCAGAAAAGCCAGGGGTGGTTCTGTTGTGCCAGGCCAATCAGGCAAAGAAGTGAGTTCTGGCGGTGCTAAAAAAACCAACACCAATCGTCGCAGATCAACCGGCAGTTCGGGTTCGGGTATCAATGAAATATTCATTTCAGCCATTGAGGATTCGAATCAATTACTGATCAAGGCTGGGGTGGTTGATTATGAAAAAATATTATCAGCCATTGAAAGACTGGATATTGAACCGCTACAGGTTTTGGTTGAACTGAAAATAATTGAAGTGACTTTAGACGACACCATTTCATATGGAATGGATTTGTTGTTTGGTGATGGGGCACCGGGCATTGTTGGTCCAGGGGATGACACAGGTGATACTTCAACTGACTCTGGGTCTAAGAGCTGGCCTTATGATTTTGGGACAACTGGTGCAAGAATAAATGGCGGAGGAATTTCCTATCGGTTCTTGGGGACTGATGCAACGGCCAGATTAACAGCATTGGAAGACGAAGGGCGTGTGGCACTGCTATCAAGCCCCTCAATGTTGGTTTTAAATAATAAAAACGCCACCATTAATGTTGGTGACCAAATTCCGATCACCAATGTGGGTTCTATTGGTAACACGGGCAATAATGGTACGATCTCAAGTACTCGATTTATCCAAACGGGTGTACAAGTTGATATTACCCCCAGAGTTAATCCAGGTGGCTTGGTTTATATGGAAGTCAGTCAAGATGTAAGTGCGCCAGGCAGTCCCAGTACCGAAGGTGGAACACCACCCATTTCAACCAGGGCATTGAACACTGAAATAGCAGTTCAAAGTGGTAACACCATCGTCATGGGTGGTTTGATAAGCGAAACTGACACTTACTCAAGATCTGGATTTCCTGTTTTGAGTAGAATTCCTGTTATAGGTAATGCATTTGGCTCTAAAAGTAAGGTGGCAAAACGCACTGAGCTGATGTTGCTTATTACGCCGACTGTTGTTGAAAACCCGGCACAAGCCAGACAGCTCACCAAAGAATACGCTAAAAAATTCCGTGGGTTGAAACCACTAAATACTACAAAAAACACAGAAGAAAACGATGAAAATGAATAAGTCGAAATACCTGATACTGTTGGCAACAGTTATGCTTGCAAGTTGTCAATCAAACGAAAGCCTGGAAACCAGCGTTAATAATCGGTGGGCAGCAATTGTCAATGACGAACTGGAAAGAGCTTATGAGTATTTTTCACCGGGTTACAAGGAAGTGGAAAACTTGAAAAGTTTTAAGCTGCGAATAGCAACGGCAAAAATTCAAATGAATTGGAAGCAGGGTCAATATGCCGGTTCAGAATGTGAAACTGAAACAATATGTACAGTTAAGGTGTTGGTAGATTATACTTACACTTTCCCCAAAAGAAGCATGGGGAACGTTGATGTTCAAACGGAATTGGATGAAAACTGGATTAACATAGATAATAAGTGGTATTTTGTGCCCAAAAAGGAAAAACTGAACTGAATAGGTAACTCGGTCGGTTAAGATTAAATAGAAAAAAAACTTGTTTCTCTATTGTATATAATTTAAGATTCACTCTGCTATCTTAGTATAGCTTCGTTCATATGAGCGGGGATATTTGAAAATAGCCCTGATATTTTTATTAATTTGGAGTTAGAAATGAAAAAAAATAAACTAACTATGGGTATCGTTGCTGGTATTGCTGGCGTTGCTGGTATGGCAAATGCACAACAGTACATTAACCCAGAAGGTACTGGTGAAGTATTGATTTACCCTTACTACACTGTTAACAACGGCATTAACACTTTGTACTCAGTTGTAAACACAACTGCTGATGCTAAAGCTGTTAAAGTTCGTTTCTTGGAAGGTGAAAACACTGTTGAGGTTCTTGACTTTAACGTTTACATGTCTCCTTTTGACGTTTGGACTGGTGGTTTGGTTGCTACCGATTCTACTGTTCCTGGTAATGTGGGTCAGCCTTCAGCTTACCACACCACAAGTGATACATCTTGTGCACCATATCTGGATAAAGCAAGACAAGAGTTCTTACCATTTGCCATCGATGCTAGCCAAGCGCCTTTCAGTGGCATTAATTCAAGCCTTCAACGTGGTACTGATGGTCACATTGAAGTGTTGGAAATGGCTGTGCATGCAGGTCCTGCTGCTGCTGCCTCTTTGCATGGATCAGATGGTGTTCCTGCAAACTGTGCTTTCTTCGAAGCAGCATGGAATGATGACAGTTGGACAGAAGACGTGGATTTAGCCACTACGGGTGGACTGATGGGTTCGGCTGTATTGGTTAACGTCAACGAAGGTTTGGCCATGACTTATGATGCAGTTGCTGTTGATGGCTTCTGGCCAGCTGGCGTTGGTTCTCACACAGAACCTGGTAACTTGTCTCCTTCTATTTCTAACGGTGACACTTCTGCGACTGTCTTTAATGGTGGTGTGGCAACAACTTCTGCTTATGCATCTGGTGCTGAAGCCATTTCATCTCTCTTCATTAAGCAAAACATTTACAATGAATATGCTTTGGATGCAGCTGTTGCGGGTAAATCTGAGTGGGTAATTACTTTCCCAACCAAAAACCCACACGTTAATACAGCTCCGTTGCCAGTTATTCCTCCATTCGTGAATGAGTGGAATGGTACCACTTCGTGTCATGAGTTCACTCTTTCTATTTACGATCGTGAAGAGCAAGAAGAACAAGCGCAAGGCGGTACAGTTTCTCCAGAACCACCATCAGGTGCTAACCCAGCATTGTGTTACGAAGTAAACGTTGTTGAGTTCATCTTACCAAGTGGTGCACCTGGCGCGACTTCTTCAATCTTTGGTTCTGATAACCTGGTTACGGTAACCACTCCTGCTGGTGCTAAAACAGAAAGCGGTTGGGCTAACATGGGCTTCATCAGTGACAGTGGTACACCTTACGTTGATGCCAACGGTTACCAAGGTTTACCTGTGGCTGGTTTTGCTGCTCAGCAGTTCACCAATGGTGGTGCAGCTGATGGCTTATTGGCTCAGTATGCTGGACTGTTTGTTCATAAAGGATTGGTGGTCTCTGGTACTGCTCCTACTCGTTAACACTTTTTTACAAGTGGAAGAAAAGGCAAGATTTAATCTTGCCTTTTTTTTGAATAAAATATTAACAATTCTTGATGTATAATCCGATCTATCCTTTTTGAAATGAGATTAAAATGAAAAAGTTATTTTTACTGCTGATATTTGTTAGCACGGCAGGGTATTCTGAGAAGCTGATATTCAGTAATAACAACCAACAAGTCGATATCACAGGCAATGTAACGATTGATAACCAAAATGGCAATGTAACCGTGACCACTGATGGCGGTGACTATCTGATTGTTGAAAGTAACCAACCAGTTATTTTAGGTTTCTATCCGAGTGATTATGAAATTAACAGTGGTGAAAACATAACTGTTAACTGGACAGTCGTCAATGCAGAAAGCTGTACGGCCAGCACCACATCTGGAAGCTCTTCCTGGTCAGGAAATAAGTCAGCAACGAATGGAAATAATTTTGAAGCCAATGTTTCGGTTTCAACCTTACCATCAACTTTACAGATCACCTGCTCAAATACCGGTAATAATATAGATAATACAGTTACCAAAAGTTTCGACATTTCTTTACAACCAACTGGTGGTGGAGGCGGATCCGCGTCGATAGATACATTCACAGTTAATGGACAAAGTTCTGCACTGACAGTTTTTAGTGACAATAATAACGCTTCGTTCACATGGAGCACCACCAATGTCAGCAGTTGTACTGCAAGTTCAAATCCATCATTAACAAATTGGTCAGGTTCAAAAGCCACATCAGGTTCACAAAATGTTACCATCACAGGGAGTACTGTGGTGACATTAACTTGTGACAATTTACCGCCAAGAAACATAAACATAACCTATCAAACCAGTGGTAATCCAAACTGTAGTACCTCAGTGTATCCTCCCAATACCAATAAACTGGAAATGACCTATGCCGAAGCCAATGATGGTGCATTGTTTGGTACCAACACAGGTGCAACCATAGAAGAAAACATCAATCTGTCACAGTTCTTGGCTCTATCAGATTTTTACACCGATAATGTGAATTACAGAAGACGAATCGCAACATTCCCGGCACCAACAGGGCCTGGAAACAAGCCTTGGCTTGCAATCAGTTGGTCTATCAGTGAATGTCCAGGAGATTTTTCCGAAACAACCGCAACCTGTACAGGTGCTTTGATTCCAAATCAGGAAATAGCGATTTCTACCAGGCAAAGTGGAGAGCCCTCCTTTTATTGTATTATTCAACCAGGCGTCCGTTATTACCTGAACATAATACATGACATAACACCATATGATGGTTCCCCTGGGAGCTGTGCCAGTTCATCGGATCAGTTTTGTACCATATTTGCATCTGAGGTTGCAGCTGCACAAAGATGAAGCTTTTAATTTTACTATTGCTGTCCTTGCTCGACCAAGATAATGTCCTGGTCGAGCAAGGGGGGCTGAATGTTGAACTGTCAGATTTAGATGCATACGTCTATTTGTTACCGGCTGATAAACGCTATGAATTTTCTAATGATGAGCAGCAGATTGAAAAAAACATCATCACAATTTTGAATATGAACATTGTGTATGATTATGTAAAAAATTCAGAATTGCAAAACAAGCCGATGTTCAATCAAATCACTCAGTTGATTAATGAAACGCCAATAGAGCCTGATGCTTACTTTCATGAGAAGTTAGCGCTTGAAGATGGTGCCATGCATGAGCATGTTAAAGGGTTTATTTTAAAGAAGGAATATTACCGACGCTTGTTAGAATACATCAAAAACGAATTTTCAGAAGGTAAATTGGATCAGTTGGCTAAAGAATCTTTTTTGGTTAATTCAAAGTCATGGAAGAAACCGGAAGAAAGAGAACTTTCAATGATACAAATAGATCCTGATTCTGAGCATTATGATGATTCTAAAGAACTTTTATTGAGCTTATTATCAGATCAAAGTTATGAAAAGTTTGTTCAAAGTGCATTGGAGTATTCTGATGACCCTTCAGTACAAATAAATAAAGGCAATTTAGCAACATACAGGCGTGATAACTTTAAAATGCCATTTGTTGATCAAGTTTTTTCTGCCCCAACAGGAGTTATTCCATCCTTATTTAAACACAACAACAGTTTTTATATTGTCAGGGTTAATGAGATAATAGCTGGTGAGGAGCCGGTTTTTGAAGATTATGAAGATGAAATTAAAGCAAAATTGCTTGATGAACTGGTTGATCAAAAATTTCAAAGCATAATCAATACCAAAGCCACCAATAAAATTGATGTCAATGCGGAATTGATGGCTCATGTATTTGAAAGGTATAAGGTATTTAAAGAAGACTAAAGAAAAAGAGACATTTATTCGATCCACATATCAAGCACTAAACGTGTCTGAATGTAACATGCTTTACTGATCGAGAGTTATTTAGTTTCGATACTAATCATGGTTTACCTTTCTCTAACCAGTTTGGTCTGAGTCGCAAAATAAAACAAAGGTCTTTAAATGTTTAAATTCTTTTTGAAGAAAGAGATAAGTGATCGTTATCTAGGAAATTCTTCAGCCATTGTTTGGATCGTTGTTCACCCCTTAATTACATTGCTTATCTATAATTTGGTTTTTGGACTTCTTTTCAAAGCCAGGGTGCCTGATCTTCCAGAAAATGCATTTATTACATATCTTGCCGTTGGTTTGTGGCCTTGGATGGCATTTTCTGAATCGGTTCTTGGCTCAATCACTGCTGTGCTTAATCGCAAAGATCTGTTAGGCAAAGTGAAAATCGATTTAAGAAGTATCGTTATCGCTGGAACAACAGCAAATTTTGTTTTACACGGTATTGGGTTCTTGGCTATCTTGTTATTACTTGCTGCTATGGGTCGGTTGACACTTTCTATTGATTTAATTTTGTTGACTGTCCCTTTGTTGGTGTTGTATGTTTTGGCAATTGCGTTAAGCTTGTTATTCTCGGCCTTTTATGTGTTTTATCGTGACTTAAAACAAATCGTTTCAGCATTATTGCCCTTATTGTTTTTCTGTACACCTATCATATATTCCTGGACAATCATTCCAGATCATTTCAAACCATATTTTTCTTTAAACCCTCTGTTGCCAATTTTCAATTTTATCCACGATGTCACCTTTGGTTTGAATCAGTTGAACTGGTTGAATTTGTTGACTGTATTTATGATCTCTGTGGTGGTGTTGGTTTTCAGTCATTGGTTTTTTAAAAAACTGGCCCCGCGTTTTGATGATTTTGCTTAAAATATCAGTCATATGAATTTAATCAAAACCAATAAAATTAATAAGTTTTATCCACATGTTGCTAATAATAAACAACGTGTCAAAAGCATGTTCAACATATTACTTAATCGCAATGATGACAGTGGAAAACATGTTTTGAATGACATCAGTATAACTGTTAACAAAGGCGAGTCATTAGCAATCATTGGGAAAAATGGAGCTGGTAAAAGCACCTTACTTAAAATTTTATCTGGTGTGATTCAGCCAACTTCAGGTTCATTTGAGATTAACGGCGCCGTTGGCGCGTTATTGGAGCTGGGTTCAGGCTTCGACCCAGAATATACTGGTATCGAAAACCTCAAAATGTCGGCTGCTATGCATGGCCTGAGAGGGAAAAATGCGGCTTCAAAGATAGAGAAAATGGTGGCATTTGCTGATATTGGGGATTACATCTATGAGCCTGTTAAAAATTATTCATCAGGTATGGTGGTTCGACTTGGTTTTTCAGTAATCACTCAAACCAAACCTGAACTGTTAATAACTGATGAGGTGTTGGCAGTTGGTGATGAAGGTTTTCAGTTGAAATGTTTAAACTGGATTGATGATTATTTGAAAACAGGTGGAACATTGTTGCTGGTTTCTCACAGTGTTTATCACGTACAAAAGCTATGCACTAAGGCGCTGTGGTTGGAACAAGGTTTAGTTCGGGCATATGGCGATGTCTTTGATGTGACCCAGGCATATCAAGAATCAATTACAGACTCCAATTCAATGCCATCAGGGGATGGCGTTAACAGGTCAACCTATCATATACACGATGCACAGATACTACAAAACAGTACCGCTTGTGAAGAAGTGGCTTTCGGTAGTGACATTGATTTGCTGGTTAAGGTTTATTCGCCAGATGGTAAAATCCCAGGCATTGGCATTGGCATTGTTACCCAACAAGGGCAACCTGTCTATGGGACATATTCAGAACTTCATCAAACCAATCCATATATTGATGATGGTTTCGTTGTATATAAAGTATCTATGCCATCGTTGAAGCTGATTCCAGGTATGTATGAATTCAGGTTTCATACCATGACACCGGATAACATTCAGATGATCGATACATTTGAGCAAAACCTGAGGGTCAAAGGTAAAAGTCGTGAGTTAGGTGTTTGTCAATTAACAACCAGGTGGCAATAAATTGAACATACAAATTGTTGTTCCAGTATATAACGCATACCCTGTTTTCAGCGATGCCTTAAGTGCACTGAAGTCTCATAACCTCAATGATGATGTACTATTCATTAATGATGCATCAACAGATCAAAGAATCAGTAAATTATTAGGTGATGTTCCAGAATGCTGGCGTGTGATAGAGAACCATCAAAACTTGGGCTTTGTAAAAACAGCAAATATAGGTCTTAGAAACACGACTGGACACAGCATATTATTAAATTCAGATGCGGTTGTGACAGCAAATTGGTTAGCCAGGTTTGAACAAGCCATTGAGGCGGACTCTGACATTGGTACGGCCACTCCTTGGTCAAATAATGCAGAAATTTGTTCACTTCCTAAAACATTGCAACCTAATTCTCTTCCCAATGATATCAACCAGTTAGCACATGAACTATTTACCAGGCATCAGCCTTGTTATCCAGAATTACCAACGGCGGTTGGGTTTTGTATGCTCATAACTGCCAGAGCAAAAAAACAAGTAGGTTATTTTGATGAGGCGACATTTGGTATTGGTTATGGTGAAGAGAATGATTATTCAATGCGGGTTCGCATGCAAAATTTAAAGAATATTTTGGTTGATAATTGCTATGTGGTGCATGTAGGTAACCAATCTTTTCAAGAAGTTGGCTTAAAACCCAATGAAAAAACCATGCTAAGACTGTTAAAAAAACATCCAGCTTACATGCAATTAATTCAAAAATTTATCGAAAAAGACCCGTTAGCGGCATTAAGGGCATCAATCATTGCTAAAATAAGCGCTTTTTGAAAAGCCCAGAAGAGATGTCAGAAAGTGGTTTAACTTTTACAGGCGAACGGTTCTTGCCGGACTGTGAGCGAGAAATTTGGTATGAGCATTACCATCGCTATACCATGGCTTTGGATTGGGTGGCAGGTAAAAAAGTATTAGATGCTGCTTGTGGTGAAGGATATGGTACACATCTGTTGTCACAAAAAGCCCAGGCAGTTGTTGGGGTAGACATTGATGAAGCTGCCATTAAACATGCTGCCAACACATATCAAGAAGACAACCTCAGCTACCAAAAAAGTGATGTACTGAAACTTAAATTTGCAGATGACACCTTTGATGTGGTGGTTTCTTTTGAGACGCTGGAACATTTAGCCCAACACGATCAATTGGTGGCAGAATTCAAACGTGTTTTGAAACCGGAAGGGGTGCTGTTAATCTCTACCCCAGACAAACTTGAATACTCTGATAAAACAGGTTTTAACAATGAATACCATGTGAAAGAGTTGTATGTAGATGAATTTAAACAGCTGATTTCAAAGACGTTTAAACACAGCCAATATTTCGGTCAGAAGTTGATGTTTTCATCAGCGATTTGGCGCTTAAATATTGAGCCTAAAACCTTGCAGTTTGATTTTCTTAATGATGCCAATCAAGTGTTTAATAAACCTCTGTTCAACCCCATATATCTGATAGTAGCTGCCAGTGATGTTGAACTTGAGCAACAGGCTGGACATGACTTTTACAATTTTGCTGAGCAATCTGAACAAATATATGGGCATTACAATGCAGTTATTCGGGCTCATATCAAAGCTGAAAATAATTGTAAAGCGTTGACTCAACAACAACAAGACTGGCTGAAACATCCAATCATTGGTCGATGCATCAAATGGTTTGGTAGGAAATAATCATGGAATTTGAATTTAATTTTGGTGAACAACAAATCAGTAAAGCTGAGCCGTTAGACCCGACACTGTATGCTTCTGTTTCTGGTACGGTTCAACAACTATCAAAAGAAGAATTGGTGTTCATGGATCATCAAAATGGTGAGAATCATGTGATGACCATGCAAGTTTTACAGGCCATGGGATTAACACAGCAGTTTAAACCCATGCATGAACATGTCGGCGCAATTGAAGCCAATCTGCCAGATTTAAAAGGCCAAAAAGCAGCCATTGAAAAAGTGCTGGGTTTTTTAAAAGATAAAGGTTTACTAATTAGCGCAGATGATTGGTTAACTAAAATTAAACAGCAACACAGTAACCCCAGAAATGTTTCTTATGCTGGAATGGTTATCAGAACTTGTCAGAGACCTGATAATTTACAGCGTTTATTAGAATCATTGGTTGCTTATAATGAATCAAGCAATAATCAAGAAAGCACTAATGAAACAGTGTTGGTATTTGATGACTCCCCTGATACCAAATCACAAGAAGCCAATCAAAAAATCTGTCAAAATTCACAATTGAATGTGAAATATCACGGCCACTCTTGGCAAAAACAGTTTGTTAACATGCTCAAGGATGAATTCGAACAAGATCAATCAACGATTGATTGGTTGCTATCAGAACGAGAGGGATTTACTGGTGGTCGTGTTTGGAATTTGGCATTGCTAGTATTGGCGGGTAAAAAATTCTCGTTTTATGACGATGACTATTTGATCCAGCCACGCAAAGCATCGAAATATGATGACCAGCAAATTAACTTAGCAGATCACTCCAGTTTGGATGTTGGTTTTGCATTATCAGTGCGTGATATCAAAGCAAAAAGCGAAGTCATAGGAGAACCAGTTTTGGAGCAAATGATTGCAGCTTGTGGCAATCATTTTGGTCATTGGTTAGCACAAGAGGAAACAGTCAAACCAACTTCATTGTATGGTTGGCGTTTGATGGATTTAGATCGTTTAAATGAAAACTCAATGGTCAAATCTACTTGTAACGGTACCTGGGGCAGTCCACGTGCTGAGAGTAATTACTGGTTGTATTTGCTTGAAGGTGAACAAAGGGAAGAGTTCTGGCAAGACCGTGAAACTTATTTAGAAAATATCGAAGCATCACATTTGATGCACTATTCACCCAGTTATCAAGCCTTGCATTTGTCTAATTTTTCACCATCCACCATAGACAACAGTACCTTGACTCCTTTTGTCATGCCCATCAATAAAAATGAAGATCATTTTTTTAACTGTATGATGATGGGTTGTTACCCGGATCAGGTGTCGTTGCATTTTCCTTTTATGATGGGGCACATCCAAGTGAGTAAACGTGATCGAAGCAGTTTCAATCACATAGCCAGGAGGCCTAATTTTAATAGCTTTGTAGCAGATTATGTGTCCTCTATTTTCAGTAATATTTACTCGCGTGATGTTAATGCCCGTTATGCAAGCATAAAAGCATCGATCGAGGATTTAAGGACTGGTTCTGACCAAGCTTTGGCCAATCGTTTGCAAGAGTACATGACCAAAACCCGTTCGGATTTAGTGATGTCATTACAAAACATCACCGATCAGGTTCCTGATGCCCCAATTTACTGGCAAGCTGATGTGCGTGAAATCATTCAGGCCAATGGTAAAGCGATCAAGTCAAACCAGTCTCCAGTGCTCAGTGACTGGGATGAAACCATGGATCTGGAATCTTGTATTGCTAAAGTTCGACATGATTTGAAAGAAGTGGTTGTTGCTATGGAAGTGTGGCCAAAACTGTGGGCATTTTGTTTGGGACAATGAATTCAGCTAAAGCATTAGATGTGGTGGTTGTTAATTACAACGCTGGTGATGCTTTAAAACAATGTCTCTCAATGTTTACTTCTGCTGGTGAAGAAGTATTTCAAACTGTGGTTGTTGACAACAATTCAACAGATGATTCATTAGCTGACATCGAAAAATCAAATGCTTTTTCACAATTGACTGTTGTTAGGAACCCTACCAATGTAGGATTTGCTAAAGCCTGTAATCAAGGTGCTGAACTAGGTGAGGCAGATTGCCTCGCTTTTGTTAATCCAGATTGTTTTGTCAGTTCGCAACAACTTCAAGAATTAAGCAATACCTTACTCAATCATAAAGCAGCAGCATTGATTGGTTGTCGTGTTATGAATGAAGATGGTTCTATTCAGGCTGCAACACGTCGACGTCTACCGACATTCTGGCGAATTTTTTTCCATATGACAAAGCTCAGTAAAGTCCCGGGCTTGCGAGGTATCAATATCAATGATGATGGCTTATTTGCTGAGGTACAAAACGTTGAAGCGGTCAATGGGGCTTGCGTGGTCATTAAGCGACAGCATTTCGAACAGTTAGGTGGTTATGATGAAGGTTTTCCATTACATTTTGAGGATTTAGACTTATTTGCCAGGATCAAGGCACAAGATCTAGATGTGCTTTATGCACCTAACATTGAAGTTAAACATTTGAAAGGCCAGTCATCAGTCGACACCAAACAAGTAACGGCTTGGAAGCGAAGAGGGTTGTTGCGCTATTTGTTAAAGCATCGCCCTCATTGGGAATACCAGATTGCTCGGTTTATTCTAGGTTCAAAATAAATTGATAAACCAGCTTTTTATTGAGTTGGTAATGGTCAGCGACTATTTTAGCCACAGTTTTTGGTGGTAACAGTGGTTGAAGGTGTTGTATAAGTTCTGCAGGTTTTTTTCCGATCTCATTTGTTGATGGTTTGATTTTATTGTGTACTGCAAGTACGAACTCGCCTTTCTGGTGGTGGTTGTTATCTTCAATTAGTTGCAACAACTCAGCTGCCTGGCCTTTGAATATTTGTTCATAGGTTTTGGTGAGTTCACGACCCATGGCGATTTCGGCATCAACGCCAAACACAGTAACCAATTGTTTGATTGAACCAACGATTCGATGGGATGATTCATAAAAAACATGGGTAGCGTTGGTATCTAACCATGATTCATACTCAGCCAATCGTTGTTTCGGTTTGGCTGGTAAAAAACCATGAAACACAAAAGGTTGGGTGTTGATGGCAGCTACCGAAAGCAGTGCAATCAGTGCTGATGGCCCTGGAATAGGTACCACTTTGATGTGGTTTTCATGCGCCAACAGCAACAGTGGGAAACCTGGGTCACTGATCAGTGGTGTACCAGCGTCAGAAACTAAGGCAAGGTTCTTACCATCCAGTAATTGATCAATGAATTTTTGTGATTGATGGTTTTCATTGTGCTGATGTAAAGCCACAGTTTTGGTATGGATGTTGTGTGCTTGGAACAACCGTTGGCTGTGGCGGGTATCTTCACAAGCCACTAAATCACACTGTTTTAGGACCTCTAAGGCACGTATAGTAATGTCTTTGAGGTTACCAATAGGGGTGGCAATAACATACAGCGTACCAGATTCTGTTGCACAAGATTGATTCATCGAACAGTATTTTAATGATTTCTGGGTTAAAATCCTAACTATGAATAGATTTATTAAAAATACGTCGTTATTTTGTGTTTTTGCCTTGATTTTGGCTGCATGTGGATCTGGTCCATCAGGGCCAAGGGTGAAACCAACGAATGACAAGGCCAAGATGGCCGGCTTGGCCCTGTATGAACAGCAAGATTACTTTGCTGCTACCGACTTGTTGACACAAGCATGGAACCGCAATAATAACGATGTTGAAGTTTATATCGCTTTGCTGGATTCCTGGAAACACTTGGGTGAAGTGACTCAAGTGTGGAAATTATTGAATGAACCAAATACACAAGCCTCTGAAGTTAAAATAATTGAGGCTGAATTGTCAGCAGAGGAGGATCATTGTGCCCAAGCGATTGCACAAACTGACCAAGTTGACATTCATAATCTGAACGCCGCTTGGCAACACAGGTATTGGCAAATACGTGCCCAATGCTTACAAACCAATAAAAAGTATTTAGAGTCTGTTGCAGCTTTGGTGCAATTGGAACGTTTGGCTGATGATGAATTAATGAATCAGGTTTGGCGTAATCAAATTGTTAACAACTTAATTCGCATCAAGGAAGATGATTTGATTTTAGCGATTGGTGATGCCACTTACGATACCATTACTCAAGGTTGGCTTGAAGCTGCTTATGTCAATTTTGGCGCTGATGGTATCTCAGGTGCCAATTGGAGTTTGCAATGGCCTGAACACCCTGCGGGACAGTATTTCCTCGATATGAACGAGGTGAAAACACAACAGACTGTGGCTGTGCTATTGCCACTATCAGGCCGGTTTTCATCCGCAGCAAAGGCAGTCCAAAGAGGCATGCTTACAGCATCAGTGGCGGATGAACTTAACGAATATGAGTTGCAATTTTATGACACAGGTAGCCAGGCTGAGAACTTATCGACTGCATGGTATGCCGCACAGGAAAATGGGGTCGATATGATCATTGGGCCATTGGACAAAGCTTCAATTGGGATGGTGGAGCAGATGCCCGCGCCAGCGATACCAGTGGTTTTGCTGAACCAATCAGAGTCCGATCATTTTCAGTTTACCCTGTCTCCCGAAGGTGAAGCACAGCAAGCTGCTGAGCGCATGTATGAGGATGGCCAAAGACGCGTTTTTATTATAGCCCCGAATGAACCTTGGGGAGAGCGCATGACTCAGGCTTTTGCACAGCGTTTTGTGGACTTGGGAGGCCAGATCATTGATAACAGCTACTTCCAGGCTGAACAAAATGATTACTCTGCTCAACTCAGAAAATCTTTGGGCTTGATTGAGAGTCAACTCAGGGCCAAGAACTTACAAGGCTTCTTGAAAACAGATTTGTCATCGGATGAAGTGGTTCGGTCTGATATGGATGCAATCTTTTTGGCGGCACGACCTGAATTCGCACGCCTGATAGTGCCACAATTAAAATTTCACCATGCAGGTGAGGTGCCAGTTTATGCCACTTCGCATGTGTTTAATGGCCTGAACAATGAGCAACACAACCGTGATTTACAAGGGGTGAAATTTGCCATCAGCCCAATAGAATTGCCCAGCAGTCAACTCATGGAAATTCTACCTTTTGACTTGAATCGAATAACTTCCAGTAAAAAATTATTTGCACTTGGTTTTGATGCTTATCAATTAATTACTCGGTTACAGTGGATGAGTCGTTTGAACACAGGTGTTATAGATGGTTTAACCGGAAAGATTAATTTAGGTTTTGATGGACAATTCAGAAGAGGTCTTAAGTGGGCACAATACAACAATGGCTCTATCGTTGCCTTACCTTAGTTAAATCTGACGATAAGTTGAATCAAGGCTTAAAAGCAGAGACTTTTGCCGCAAAATACTTGAAGCATCAAGGGTTGAAGTTATTACAAAAAAATTACAACACCAGGTTGGGTGAAATTGATTTAATTATGCGTGATGAGCAAACATTGGTGTTTGTTGAAGTGAAATACAGGGCCCGTAATGATTGGGCACATGCTGCTGAGACAGTTACCAAAAGCAAGCAGCAAAAAATCATTAGAACAGCGCAGTTGTATCTACAACGACAACAATTATCAGATCAAGTGGATTTACGTTTTGATGTGGTCGCTATTGATCAACATTTAAACGATAATCAGGTTACTTGGTTAAAACACGCTTTTTACTGAATTCTTGTTTGTCCAAAGTGTCAAATACAATATATATCAATGAGGAATGAAACAATGAAACCTACCCAAATCATCAAAGCTGGCATCTTGGGCTTATTTTTACTGAGTGGTTTAACTGCTTGTGCACCAGTTTTAATCGGGGGTGCTATAGTCACCGGTGTTAATATTGCTCACGATCGCCGCACTGCCGGCCAGGTTTTAGATGATAAAATCATTATGGCAAGTGTTAAAAATGAAATCAGAAAATCACTGGTGGACGATAGCCGCATCAAAGTTGAATCATACAACGGTGTGGTTTTGTTGGCTGGTGAAGTTAAAAGCCAAGATGATCGCATCAAGGCGGAAGATGCTGCCGCGATCAAGGATGGTGTGATCAATGTGGTCAATGAGTTGAAATTGGTTGATGAAATTCCACACATTGGTAAACGCAGTAAAGACAGTTATTTAGGTTCAAAAGCCAAAGCATCTTTGTTGAAAATTAATATGGAAGGTTTTGATCCAACTCGTGTGCACATCACTACCGCAAATCGTGAAGTGTACTTGATGGGTATAGTAAGTCGCGATGAGGCAGATGCAGTGGTTGAGCGAATCAGACACTTACGTGGCGTTGATAGAGTGGTAAAGATTTTTGAATATACGGATTAAAGTATTTTTGGCCATCACATTGGGGTTTGCTATTTTAAGCTCATTAAGTGCTTGTCACATTAATTTCAATGTAACTAAAAAGGAGCAGCAAGGTAAAACAGGTAATCTGGCCGTTAAATTTGTTAATGCTTATAATGCACATGATGCTGATGCCATGTTAACCATGGTTCATCAAGATGTGCGCTATATGTTCATCAATAATGATCAGATTTATACGGAAACGGTAGGTAAAAATGCCTTGGCTGAGTTTCTTGGAACTTATTTCATACAAAATACGTCGGCTCAATCAGAAGTCGTATCATCTAAGCAAGAAGCAAAGTTTATTCATCAGGTTGAACGAGCCATTTGGAAGAACCAAGAAGGCAAGACTCAAACTCAATGCAGTTTATCGGTCTATGAACTGCAAGATGAGTTGATCATCAATGTCTGGTATTTCACGGCTTATCGATGCGCTATTGATTAAAATCGTGAAACATTGAATTATTTTCAAGTTTTATAGTCTGATTATCAGGTTGAGCGTTATGGGGCAGCAACTTTATAAAAACATACCATGCAAGAAAGAAAGTACTGTACTTTGGTTCTGCCGATATTGACTGCTATCACCTCGAATGCGATTGCAGACCAGATAACCATCAATTATTTATCAGATCAACAAATTTTTCAGGTCAAACATTGTTTTGTTTCAGCTCCAGATTATGTTGAAGCCAATGATCGACAGTTACAAGCAGCTTCATCCAACATCAAATGGCAAAACCAAAGAGCCCAGGTTTATCGTGGCTATATTGAACTAGCTGATGGTCAGGCCGGTTGTCTGTCTTATGATATCAGAGCCAAAAGTGTTAATTCCAGACAGTTAAAACAGCACGGGGAACAGCTTCTGATAAAAATTGATGCCATGTTGTGGCAGCCCAATGACTTGAGTGTGCGGATCATGCCAAGAGTTGATTTTAAGCACCCTTCACACATCAAAATATCCACTCCTTGGCGATTGTTAAACCGAACCGTTCAGCAAACTTCATATCAACAGAAACCCAGTCCTCGATATTCAGATGGTTATATTGCTATTGGAGAACTACAATTAGAAGAGATTACTCTGGGCGATGCTAAACTTCGATTGGCCATCATGCCAGGAGCTTATCGGCACAAGCAAAAAAAGTTAAGTCACTGGATTAAAACCATGGCCAGTTCAGTTGCTCATGTGGCAGGTGGTTTTCCTTTGGATGATGTTCAGATATTGGTCATTTTGGTTAATGGTCACGGTGGTGTGGTTCCTTGGGGACAAGTGAACCGCGGTGGTGGTCAAGGCGTCTTATTTGTAGTGAATGCCAATAAAAGTGAAGCACAACTGATGGCTGATTGGACGGCACCACATGAGTTCAGCGACCTGTTAACGCCTTACTTGCCTTATGATCGGTGGTTATCAGAAGGTTTCGCGAGTTATCATCAAAACATAAGCAGGCTAAAAACAGGGTTGTTGGATGAGAAAACAGCGTGGCGCAAATTAGTGGCAGGTTTTGAACGTGGCAGTAAGTCTGCGGCTAAGAGTAGTGCACCTGTTTTAAAAAAATCAAACCGCCGTCATAACATGCAAATGTATTGGGGTGGTGCTGTAATTGCCTTGAAAGCAGAAGTGGCTTTGCAACAACAAACCCACGGTCAAGTAACTTTATCTGATGCGCTGAGTGGCTTACAGGGTTGTTGTTTGGGAAAAGGGCGAAGTTGGTCAGCGAAACAACTTTTTTCCAAGCTTGACACCATCACAAAAACGAATGTTTTTTCTGAATTGTATCAACAAGAAGCGTTGCGAAAATCGTTCCCTGAATACCAATCGCTGTTGCTTAATTTAGGGGTGGAAAAAAATGCCAGTGGACAGATTGTATTAAACGACGAAGCACCGTTGGCGGCTACCAGAAAGGTCATTGCAAGCAGTGCTCTAGCGTTGAATGAATTGAACTAGCTGATCAAAATCAAACTGTTTTGAAATGATGGTTTGTTTGGCTGATGAGCTACATTTCTTTACTTTAGTTTCAATTGATTGAGCAGTGGCGCGGTTGCCAACTTTGACTTGATAAACGATTTCAAGCTTTTTAAAACGACGGGTGAATTTAGCACCATAAGGATGTCCTTGTTGGTGTTGAGCTAAACGTGTTTTGGGGTCGATGGCAATACCTGTATACAGAATCTTTTGATCGCACAATAACACATATAGAAAATAGTCTTTGGCTTCAGTCATTAACAGCTGTTTGTTTTTGGCTGGAGGCAACTTTTTGATCTGATCTGTTCTTGATAGCAACTAATATACCCAGAGCGAAGAATGCTCCTGGCGGTAAAATGGCTATCAGAAAACCGTTATAGTTAGAAATTAACGTCAATTCAATGTAATGGCCTAAATCGCCAAACAGTAAATGTGCTTGGCTGAATAGGGTGCCCTGGCCGATGACTTCACGCATGATGCCGATCACAAACATCACCAGTGCAAAACCCAAACCGACAAAAAAACCATCTTTAATTGAAATCCACCAAGGGTTTTTTGAAGCAAAAGCTTCAGCTCGAGCCATAATTAAACAATTGGTTACGATCAAGGGAATGAATATCCCCAGGGTTAAATACAATTGATGAAAATACGCATTCATCATCATTTCTAGGGTGGTGACTACACTGGCTATGAGTAACACGAATAAGGGAATACGAATTTCCTTTTTGGTGATGGGCTGAATGATTGAGACTAAAAAGTTGGTAACCACCACGACTGCAATGGTGGCCAAGCCCATACCCAAGGCATTGATGGCAGTGTTTGAAACGGCCAACAGTGGGCACAAGCCAAGCATTTGTACCAAAGCAGCATTGTTATCGAATAACCTTGTGCGGATGAATTCACTCATGTCCTGTATCCTTTTTCTGGGTGTATTCTTGGTAGAACAACAAGGCTTGTTTAACCGCGTTTACCACTGCTCGTGGTGTGATGGTGGCAGCAGTGATTTGGTCAAACTCACCTTGATCTTTTTTGACTTTCCAGTTTTTTATATCTGGTTGTTGTAGAGATTTATTGGGGAATTGTTGTATCCAATCACTTTTTCCCGGTTCAATCAAATCGCCCAACCCAGGTGTTTCTTTGTGGGCAATGATTTCTACTGCAGTGATTTGGCCATTGAGCTCACCACCAACGTGTACTCCGACCAGTAGTTCAATATCACCTGAATAACCATTGCGGGCGGTGACAGGTATCGCCAGCAGTTTAAGTTGGCCATTGAGTGTACCTAAATAAAGTTGTTCAGTTCGTCTGTGACCAAGTTTGGTGGGTTCATATACATCAACGGCATCTGCTAACAGGTCGTTGTTGATGAGTTCACTTGGGATAATCCGGTGCAAGGATGCCAGTTTGTTCTCCAACTTAATGGCAGTAATTTTTGCAGCAGTGAGCGCATGGCTGAGCATCAATAAACCACTGGTGAATAGCGTCATTATGCTCAGAATAACTGGCAATAACCATTTTTTATCTAATGGTTTGGTTTGCTGTTTCACCGATTCATCAGCCATGATCATTGACCTTTGGTTTTTTGCCGTAAGGGTTGGGAATGGTTAATCTGTCAATCAAAGGTGCAGACATGTTCATCAATAAAACGGCAAAGGCTACGCCATCAGGGAACGCCCCAAAATTACGAATCAACACTGTTAATATAGCGACACCGGCCCCAAAAATAATTTTGCCACGGAATGATGAACAGCCAGATGTTGGATCGGTAGCAACAAAGAAAGCTGCCAACATGATACCGCCAGAAAACACATGTTGTTGTGGTGACATAAAGACATCAGCATTAAACAGATAGAAAGGTGTAGCTGCTGCAATTGTGGTCATCAAAACTGCTGCTGGAATGTGCCATGTAATGATGCGTTTGTATAACAACACTGCACCCCCGATAAATAACCAATTGGCAATCCATTCCCACCCCATTCCACCCAAATCTCCAAAAATGGGCTGTGCTGTCACTTCACTTAAACTGAAACCTTGTTGTAGCCCGGTTTGTACCGCTGATAAGGGTGTTGCTGCAGTCACGGCATCAATGTGTTCATTGGCTCCTCCAGTGAAAACCCAGTCGATTATTTCGAGTATACTTAAGGTTTTGATGGAATCCATGACTTCCATTAAGCCCACTGGAGGTAACCACAATGACATGGACTGAGGAAATGCGACCAGAATGACACAGAAACCCACCATGGCAGGGTTGAATATGTTGTGTCCAAGTCCTCCAAATAAGTGTTTGGCCACGACAACAGCAAAGAACATCCCCACCACTGATACATACCAAGGAGCAACTGGTGAGATGCAGAGCACAAACAACCAGGCCGTGACCAAAGCACTGAGGTCAGTGATAAAAGGTCGAACCGGTTGGTGGCGCCATTTCAGGCACCACCATTCAAATAAATAAGCACTACCGATTGCCAGTACCATTTGCAGTAAAATTCCCAGGCCAAAATAATAGACATGCGCTAAAGTGGCTGGTAGCAGAGCCAAACAAACCCACAGCATCACCTTTTGTACACTGATACGTGGTGGAATGTGTGGCGCGCCACTGATATTGAGTTTATTGATCGTTGGATTACTCATCGACCTTGGCCTTTTCCTGTTCTTTGATTCGCGCTAACACAGCCGAGATTTCTGCTTTTGCCCCTTTTTTATCTGTTAATTTGGAGGTTTTCCGTCGGCGTTTGGCTTGTCTTTCTGCTTTGATGCGTTTTAATCGAGCTTCGCGTTCATCGTGGCGTAGTTTGGCTTGTTGGGCTTTGTCTTTTTTATGATCCAAATAAGTTAATTCAGATTTTGCAAAGCGATAAAAATCCACCAGGTTGATGTGACTTGGGCAAACCCAAGAACAGGCGCCACATTCTATGCAATCAAACACATGATGTTCGCGGGCTTTTTCTAAATCATTGTGTTGGTCGCTACCATTGATGTACCACAGCAGTTGTTGTGGTAATAATTCTTGTGGACAGACTTTGACGCAATCACCACAGCGAATACAGGGCATGGCCTTGATTTCAGGCTTGGTGCAATCGCTTGGCAATGCCAACAGACAATTGGTGGTTTTTTCTATGCCAATGTGTTCATGTGGCATCGCGTAACCCATCATGGGGCCACCTATAATCAGCTTATCCAGCGCAACAAAATCACAATCAGCTAAATTGAGCAAGTGTTCAAAGGGCGTGCCAATCATGGCTTCATAGTTGCGTGGCGCATTGATGGCATCACCGGTGACTGTCACCACACGCTTCATTAATGGCTCATCTAATTCAATGGCATCATAGACCGCTTTGGCAGTGGCTACATTTTGCATGATCAAACCCAACGATAATGGCGTTAACCCACTCGGTACTTCCAGTCCAGTCAAAACTTTGATCAATTGTTTTTCACCACCAGTAGGATATATTGTAGGCACTTTAACTACAGTCAGCTCATACCCTTGGGCCAATAAACCCTGTTGTTTAATTTCGGCATCAAGGCGCTTTTTAACACCACCAATATTGTCTTCAATGGCAATGATCGCCTTGCTGGCTTGAGCAGCTTTGAGTAACCAAACTGTGCCTTTGACTATGGCTGCTGGTTGATCCAGCATCAAACGTTCATCACAAGAAATATAAGGCTCACATTCGGCACCGTTGATGATCAGTGTGATTGTTTTGTCTGTTTGTGCCGTGTTGTATTTGACATGCGTAGGAAAACCAGCGCCTCCCATGCCAATAATGCCCGCCGCGCTAATTTGGGTGATGATTTGTTGAGCGGTTTCAGGCAGTTTTGGTGGATCTGGCCTTGGTGGCCATTCATCTTTGCCATCAGTCTTGACGATGATGCACGTGGCTGGTTCAGCGTCTGGACTGGCGGTATCGTTGGTCTCTATAGCGATAATCTGGCCAGAAGTGGGTGCATGATAAACAGTACCCAAAGGGTGGGTTGGCTGAGCAATCACTTGCCCTTTTAGTACCACATCACCAATTTCAACAGTTGGTTCAGAGGCATGTCCTCGATTGGCTTTGATGGCGATGATTAGTTTTTCAGGGATACCAGCGTTGGCCAAACTGTGTTCACAAGACATTTTTTTATGGTGCCGTAACACCAAGCCACCATGGAAATGTGATAAACGATCCTGACTCATGACAGTGCTCCTGGAACGCCTTGGGCTTCTTTGATGGTATACATTAAGGCTGGCTTAGGCTGTCTTTTAACACGGGCTGGCATGGGGGCAGGTATTTTGATGATGCAATCTACCGGACAGGCTGGTATGCATAAATCACAACCAGTGCATTCATTGAGAATGACCGTGTGCATTTGTTTTGCGGCGCCTACGATGGCGTCGACCGGACAGACTTGGATGCACTTTGTACATCCAATACAGTCAGGTTCTATGATTTCAACCACCTGATCCTCCTGTTCAGCACCGTTTTCTGGATTCAGTTCTAAGACTTCTACATCCAGTAGCTCTGCTAACTTTTTGATACCTTCTTGACCACCTGGTGGGCATTGGTTAATGGGGGCATCGCCAGCAGCTATGGCTTCAGCATAAGGTTTGCAGCCTGGATAATTGCATTGACCACACTGGGTTTGCGGTAAGATGGCATTGATTTGTTCAACAATCGGATTGCCTTCAACTTTGAATTTTTTTGAAACCCACAGAATCAATACACCAAAAACAGCGGCCAAGGTCACCATGCCTCCTAAAGCCACCACCCAATGATTAACCCATGCCATCATGAGGCCATTCCCGAAAAGCCCATAAAGGCCAATGACATGATGCCCGCGGTGATCAAAGCAATTGGCAAGCCACGAAATGAAGCTGGTATATTGGCCATTTCCAAACGTTCTCGAATGGCCGAAAATAACACCAACACCAAGCCAAAACCGACTGCTGCCCCAAAGCCAAAAAAGGCTGATTCCAGTAATGAGTTTTGTTGTTGTACGTTAAGCAAGGCCACACCAAGTACCGCACAATTAGTGGTGATCAAGGGTAAGAACAAACCCAAAACCTGGTAAAGTAATGGTGATGATTTGTGTAAAATCATTTCGGTGATTTGTACAGTGACAGCTATCACTAAAATAAAACTCAATGTTTTAAGGTATTCCAAACCCAAAGGTTGCAACAAGTATTCATTCACCAAATAACTGACGATTGATGACATGGTCAATACAAAAGCAGTCGCAAAACTCATGCCCAGGGCTGATTTATATTGAGTGGAAACCCCCATAAACGGACACAGACCCAAAAACCGCACCAGCACGAAGTTATTAACAAAGGCTGCGCTGATAAAAATGAGGAAAATGTCAGTCATAACTTCAACAGTTTATTTAACCCGCATACCTGGTTGAGCGCCTACATGTGGTTCTAGAATATACAGTTCATCACCACCTGGGCCAGCAGCCAGGACCATACCTTCAGATACCCCCAAGCGCATTTTTCTGGGTGCTAAATTGGCCACCATAACGGTGTGCTTGCCCACTAAATCTTCAGGTTGGTAGGCAGACTTGATGCCAGCAAAAACATGGCGGGTTTCTCCACCTAAATCCAATGTCAGTTGCAATAATTTATCGGCTTTTTCAACATGTTGTGCATCAATGATTTTAGCCACGCGCAAGTCCACTTTGGCAAAGGTATCAAAATCAATCTCATCGCCGATTGGATCAGCTTCCAGTTGACCGTTTGATTTTGGCTGTTCTAAAGTGGCTTGAGTCGCGGCTAAATCCTGTTTACTTTGTTCAATAATTTTATCTAAAGTTTCGGATTCAATACGCCTGATTAGAGGTTTGAATTTATTAATAGTATGGCCGAGTAACGGTTTGTTGATGGCATACCAATCATCCAATTTAACATTCAAAAAGTCTTCTGCTTTACTGGCAGTGAATGGAATGACTGGTGCCAGCCAGTTCATCAGTACTCTGAATAAATTGATGCCTGTTGAACAGACTTGGTGCACTTCCCCCAGTCTCGCTTCATCTTTGATTGCCACCCATGGTGCCATGTCGGCTATGTATTGATTGGCTTTATCAGCCAATGCCATAATCTGACGAATGGCGGCATTGTACTTGCGTGCCTCAAATAATTGGGCAATGGCACCTGAATGACTTAAAAACTCATCATAAAGTGCTTGGTTGTGTAAGGATTCTGATAGCGTTGAATTGAATTTTTTCTTGACAAAACCAGCACAGCGAGATGCGATGTTAACCACTTTACCTACCAAGTCTGAGTTGACTCGTTGACGGAAGTCTTCCATGTTTAAGTCGATATCTACCAAGCCATCAGATAGTTTGGCAGCAAAATAATAGCGCAGGTAATCTGGATTCAAATGTTCAAGGTAAGTTGAGGCCTTGATGAAAGTACCTCGTGATTTACTCATCTTAGTACCATTAACGGTTAAAAAGCCATGTACATAGACCGCGTTGGGTAGTTTCATGTTGGCACCATGCAACATGGCGGGCCAAAACAATGAATGAAAGTACAAAATATCTTTACCGATGAAATGATACATTTCATGATCAGTATCTGGATCAATCCAAGGACCAAAATTTTCACCATTTTGCTCACATACATATTTCAAACAAGCCAAATAGCCAACTGGCGCATCCATCCACACATAAAAATATTTATTATCTTCTTCTGGAATCTGAAAACCAAAGTAGGGTGCATCGCGGGATATGTCCCAGGACTGTAGACCTGCTTCAAACCACTCAGCCAATTTATTGGTGACTTCTTCTTGTAGTGAACCAGATGCCACCCATTCTTTGAGCATGGGTTCGAAATTCTTCAAGTTGACAAATAAATGTTTTGATTCTTTCATCACCGGTGTGGTGCCACTGACCACGGAAACTGGGTTTTTGATTTCAGTGGAGTCATAAGTGGAACCACATGACTCACAACCATCACTGTATTGGCCTGGGGTATCACATTTAGGGCAAGTGCCTTTGACAAAACGGTCAGGTAAGAACATTTCACGTTCAGGGTCAAAATATTGTTCAACAATTTTACTTTCAATATGACCAGCTGCCTTTAATTTTAAATAAACCTCAGAGACCAGCTCTTGATTTTCTTGAGAGTGAGTTGAATGGTAGTGATCATATGAAACCCCAAAAGCCTGTAAGTCGCGCCAGTGCTCTTCGCGTATGGCATCAACCATAGCCTCAGGTGTTAAACCTTGTTTCTCGGCATTCAGCATGATGGGTGTACCGTGCGCGTCATCTGCACATAAAAACTTCACTTCATGTCCTTGTGAGCGCAACATTCGTGCCCAAATATCCGATTGACTGTGTTCAACAAAATGCCCCAAATGTAGTGAACCACTGGCATAGGGCAAGGCTGAAGTAATCAGAATATTTCGCTTTGACGAAGAGGTTTTATCCATGTTTTGGCACAATATTTTTAAAGCGCCATATTATCTCATGAGACCCGCCAAAGGTCTATGTTTGTTGGTTTTTGTGATGTGATTTGGAAGTTTTAGCTGATCAGAAATTGGTGTACACCGTAACCGCTGGCAAATCCCAATAATAGCCAGAAAAAGATTTTCAATTCAGCCCACAGATTATGATCCCATTCTCCACGGAATATGGCAATGATTTCAGGTGTGAACCAGTGTCTGATACATTCACTAAATGTTTCCCAGTCTTGAAAAAAGTATTTGAACGAAACACGCAATGCCATTAACCCTGCCGCGATTGAAAGAATGATCTCCATCTAGAAAACTACTTGACTAGGGTTGACTGATATTTTTGTTAAGGAAATCCAAAATTCGTTGATACAGTTCAACTTTACTGGATACTTCAAGAAACCCGTGACCTTCTTTTTTATTGTAGAGTGTTTCGTATGGTTTATTGTGTTCTTTTAGTTTTTTTTCTAACAACTTGGCATTACCAATACTGACTCTAACGTCTTTCTTTCCATGCACAATCATTAAGTTTGCTTTGAGCTTATCTAAATAGTTAGTAGGTGATCGCTCAATCATAAGTTGCTCATAGTTTTCACCAAACATGCGATTCAAATACCATTTTTTGTATTTGCCATCCCCTTTAAAAGAGTCGGTGGATTTCATGTGATAAGGGATGTCATAGGTACCAGCTTCTGCTATGGCGCATTGGTACAGCTCTGGTTCTTTGATTACGCCTTGTAGTGCTGCATAACCACCATAACTCACACCATAGATACAAATTTTGTTCTCATCTGCATAACCTTGATTGATGGCCCACTTTGTCACATCCGTTAAGTCGTCTTGCATTTTGCCGCCCCATTCATGATGACCAGCTTCTTCGAAGTTTAGGCCATATCCGCCAGAGCCCCGAAAATTGAGTTGAATCACCAGATAGCCTCGATTGGCCAGGAGTTGAGGTAATGGGTCCCATTCCCAATAGTCTCTGACTCCGTAAGGTCCTCCGTGTGGATGGATCACAAGTGGTAATTTTTCAAGGGCTTTTCCAGGTGGCAAGGTCATTTGTCCGTACATCTTTAAACCATCTCGTGCTTGAAGGGTGAAAGGCTCTACGCTAGCCATTTCTTTAGGATTGATTTGTGGCTTTGAGTTTGCTAAAAAAGTAACTTTATTATTGGTTTGATCGAATAAGTAGAAAGTATTGGGCTGTTTGTCACTGTAAGTTCTGATTACCGTTAATTTTTTATTATCAGTGTATTGACCCACTGCAATGTCCAAATTTTTAAAGCTTGCACGCAGTGACTTATGCTGTTTGATTTTTGCTTCTAGTGCTTCATCTTTGAGGTAGTGGTATTGTGGGTAACCTGGTTCTAAGTAAACACCAATGATGTCTTTATCAGCACTTTTAATCGGATGGTTAATGTCAACATCTGGATGTCTGAAGAGTAGTTTTGTTTGTTTGCTCTTGAAGTTGTATTCGAATAAGCCTGTAGTACCTTTATTTGCTAGGTCGTGATTTGAGGAGAAATAAAACTTATCTCCAGAAGCATCAAATCCCAATCTTTTGAAGTTAAGATTATCTGGGTTTTTTACCACCAATTCCAATTTTTCCCATTGGCCACCTTCTTCTTTAACATGAAGGTAAATTTTGTCATCATCACGATTATCATCTTTATTTTTATCGTATTCAACAGCAACGCGTATATGGTCTTCATTGTCCAGTACAACATACCATAATGTAGAATTCATAGAGCCTTGTAGTTTGGGCATCCCAGTCATTACTCGAGCATCTTTTTCACTTTCATTGTGGTAGATATTGCGACGCTGTAATTTCACATCCTGGTTGTATCTGTATTTAGAAGTAATAATGTGTTTTGGGTCAGACCTTAGCATAGAAGTTACCCGAACCCCACCACCATGTCCCAGATGAACTCGATCTTTGCCATCGTAGTCAACGGCGTATAATTCTGGGTGCGAATATTGCCCATCTAAATAACCTACATTATTTTGGCCGATTAATATTAAACGCTGATCGGTTGCCCACCAAAAATCTGTAACTATCCTATCAGGACCCACGTCAAACGAGTAGATGGGTTTTTGATCCGCTAATCGCATGGTACCTAATTTGGTTTCAGAGCCATCTTCATATGTGAATGCCAGGTGCTTTCCATCTGGTGATATTTTCATCAATTTGAACTGGCTTTTTTGAGCATAATGTTCAACAGGAATTGGTTTTGCAAAAATATTTGAAGAAAAAGTTACGACTAAAATAAGCAGCAGTTTCATTGGCATAGTGTTCTTCATGAACATAATAGATTACTTCGATCTGAACATATTATTAGATGAAAAAGATTGAATCAAGATATTTCTTTTTTCATAATCAAAAGATTACCATAGCCATCTTTGGGGGTGGCGAATTCCCAGGTATCCATCACACTGTCAATAAAATTGATGCCCATTTGGCCGGGCAGTGGATTGGATAAATCGCGCGGTTTGATGCTGCTGTCATAGACTTCAGGAGCAAAATCGCGCAAGTAGAATACCAACGTTTTATTTTGTTGTTTGATTTCCAGCTCAATTTCTCCATCATTCATACCTTTGTAAGCGTGTCGGATGATGTTAGTGATGGCTTCGTCCATGCTGAGGATTAGCTCTTGGCAACACTGGTCACTGAAACCGACTTCAACAGCCACTTGGTGGATTTTGTGTCTGATTTGTTTTAGCTGGCATGCACTGGCTTTGAACTGTTCAGCCACCAAAACTTTTTCTTGTAGATGATCACGTTTTTCTATCAACAAGACAGTGGCATCATCATTTAGAGTGTGGCGTCTGGCTGAGGTGATGAGCTTACCGATTCTGACTTCGGGAGACTCAGATTCAATGTGTTTGATGTCTTCGATAATACCTTCTAATTCACGGCGTTGATTATCATTGTTGCGGGCATCGGTTAAGCCATCGGTGAGGAAATACAGTCCACCCTGATTGAGTCGGGTTGATTGTTGATCGAAGGACAGTTCACTGGCCTTGATTCCTAAGGGTGGTGCATCAGCATTCCAAGTTTGGATGGTGCATTTGGGGCACTTGTATATGACTGGTGGTAAGCCTGCATTTGACCAAGTCGCAACATCGGTTTTGGGGTTGTAATAGCCCACGGCAGCACAGACAAACAGGCCACGTGAAGCTTTCTCACACAATTCTTTATTGGCCTTTGCCAGCCATTGGCCAGGTGGTAAATGGTCTTTACCAATCCAGCGCAACAGGCTGCTGGCTCTGACCATCAACATTGAGGCATCAATACCTTTACCTGAGACATCGCCAATGATAAAGCCAACAGTGCCATCATTAAGTTTAAAGTAATCATAAAAATCACCCGATACTTCATTGGCTGAAATATTAGTACCTACCACAGGAAAGGGCGGTTTCAGGCGGCCAGGTAATAAGGAACGCTGTAGTTTTCTAGCGAGTGTCAATTCTTTTTTTATGCGTTTTTGTTCAACATAATTTAAGGTGAAACGTGCATTTTGTACGGCCAGAGAGATTGGGGTAGCCAATAATCGTAATATATCACTGTCACGGGTTTGGAACAGCTCCTCATCCAGCTTATTAAGTACCTGTAAAACACCAATGGTTTTACTTTGAATGATTAATGGTGTGCATAAAACGGATTTGGTTTGAAAACCGGTTAATGTATCCACGTGGCAGATAAAGTCAGCATCTTTTTGTGCATCAATAATCATTTGGCTTTCGCCAGTAGTAAAAGTTCTACCAATGATGCCGTTATCTGTTTTGATGGCCATATCGGTCACATCAACTGGGCCAGCACTGGCTCGACAAATTAAATTCTCATGTTCTCGATCAACCAAAAAAATACTTGCGGCTTCAGCGTCCATGTAGCTTTTGATGCGTTTGACTGCCCGTAAAAGGATGTCGTTAATATCCATTGATTTAACAAAATCCTGGCTCAAGTCAGCCAGTAGCGTCAGTTGTTCTAAGGTGCCCGCTGATTGTTGTGCCGGGTCTGATTGGCTATTGGTGAAGAGGTTGTTGTCAGCTTTCATCAGTTTCTTTATTTAGGGTTGTTTTTTCGGCTTTGACTTTTTTGTTGGCGCGCTGGCGCTTTATACTTAACAAGGTGATGATGATCCCGGACAGCGCATAGCCTGTGAAAACCACGAATAAAACCCAGGCGGTCTTGATGGTTAACAGCACAAAGATCAGCACCAATATTAAAATCCAAACAAAAGATACATTTTCTTTGAATGGTATGGTTTTGAAGGAATAATAACGAAACCTTGAAACCATTAATAAACCGCTGGTAACAGTTAGAGGTAAAGCAATGTATTTCAAATCTGCCCCACTTAATTCCAGTTCTACACACACCCAGACAAATGAGCTGAGTACTGCAGCAGCGGCAGGTGAGGGTAAGCCTTGAAAATAGGCTTTATCTGCCACGCCAATTTGGGTATTGAATCGGGCCAATCTTAACGCTCCGGAAACGGCAAAAATAAAGGCAGCCAGCCAGCCCAGCTTACCTAAAACCGGGTGTACGGCATTGAGGTAATAGAGTGACCAGTTAAACATCAACAGTGACGGAGCAACACCAAAAGAGACCAAATCAGATAATGAGTCGTATTGTTCTCCAAACTCAGATTGTGTGTTGGTTAAACGAGCCACTCGGCCATCAAGTGCATCCAACAGCGCAGCGATAAAAATGCAGACACTGGCCATCTCAAACTTGCCTTGAATGCCAGCGATGATCGAATAATATCCGGCGAACAGTGCACCTGTGGTAAACAAATTAGGCAATAAGTAAATGCCTTTATGTTGTGCTTGATCAGTTTTACTCATAATGTTTTATCTGTTTATTGTTGTTTATTGTACTAGATTTGCTGTTTAAGCCGCTTGAAATTTACTGTTATAATTTTTATGATGAGGTAAAAATGTTGGAGATAAAAATGTTCCGAATCACTTTAGTGGCAATGTTGTTACTGTTTTCGAGTCAAATAATGGCTGAGAAGATATATAAATGGGTGGATGAGGATGGTCAAATCCATTATTCGTCTAAAAAACCGGATAATCAGGAAGTTGAAACTGTCAAGGTTCGTAAAGGGCCTAAAGTTAAAGCAAAAGTAACAGCGGTCACTGATAACACCACAGAAAATGCTGCTGAGGCAGGTGAGCAGAATACAGCGCAGACAGATGCGGTGGCTGAAGCTGCAGCCAAGCAAAAATTAGCAGCTGCAGATAAAGTCAATCGTAAGAAGCAATGTGATATGGCCAGAAATAATTACAGTGCATTGAATGCCACAGTCAGGGTTTTAAGAACCAATGAAAAAGGCGAAAAGGTGCGGATGTCAGATGATGAGCGAGTTAAGGCACTGGCAACTGCGCAAAAAGGTATTGATCAATATTGTAATTAATCAGTCATGAATCGCAGAAAAATACTTAAAACCGCAGCTTTGGCAACCACCGCTGTAGGTTTGGCAGCTTGTAAACCTAAGGAAAATCCTACTGCAACTGCTAACAAGTCAAAAGCCAGGATAACTTGGAAAATGGTTACAGCATGGCCTAAGAATTTTCCAGGCTTAGGCACGGGTGCGCAGTTTATGGCGGATGCAATCAATGCCATGTCAGGTGGTCGTTTAACGGTTGAGGTTTATGGCAGTGGTGAATTAGTACCTGCGTTTGAGGTTTTTGATGCCGTATCAGCCGGAACGGCACAAATTGGCCACAGTGCTGCCTATTATTGGAAAGGTAAAGTGCCTGAAGCACAATTTTTTGGTGCGGTGCCTTTTGGCATGAATGCCAATGAGATGAATGCCTGGTTGTATCATGGTGGTGGTTTGGCATTGTGGGAAAAAACTTATGCGCCATTTGGCTTGAAACCACTGCCGGCTGGTCAATCCGGGGTGCAAATGGGTGGTTGGTTTAACAAGCAAATTAATTCTAAAGAGGACATCAAGGGCTTGGTTATGCGTATGCCAGGTATGGGTGGAGAAATTCTCGCCAGAGCGGGTGGTACGCCACAAGCATTGCCTGGAGCTGAATTATTTACGGCTTTGCAAACTGGAACCATTGATGCTACGGAATGGGTTGGGCCATATAATGATCTGGCCTTTGGTCTGTATCAAGCAGCGCAGTTTTACTACTATCCAGGCTGGCATGAACCAACTGCATGTTTAGAAGCAATGATCAATCAAGAGGCTTTTGACGCTTTGCCAGATGATTTACAATCAATTGTTGAATTGGCGGCGATGGCAGCCAATCAGAACATGCTGGCTGAGTTTACTGCCAACAATCAACGTGCTCTTGAAACTTTACAAACAGAGCATCAGGTTAAAATAAGGCAGTTTCCAGCTGAAGTTTTGGCAGAATTCAAATCTTATGCAGATGAGGTTTTATCAGAACTGGGACAACAAAGCACATTGGCTACAGAGATTTATAATTCATATAAATCATTTGCCAAACAAACCAGAAATTGGTTACAAATTTCAGATTTGGCTTATTTACAAGCACGCTGATTGGATTGTTGTTGAGTAAATGTTGTGAAAGCACCTGAGTGGTTGGCAGAGTTTCCTTTCTTAACCAATCATTGGCAAGAGATTGTGAAGTTACTCAATTCATATGCCGAGTTAGATCAGTTCGATCTTGAATCTGATTGGCAAGTTTACATAAAACAGCATCAAAGTAATCACACCACGATTGACTGGTTTAAAGCTTTGCGTGAGTACAGAAAATCCCGCTTGGCTTTCATCGCTTATTTGGATTTGAGACAGCCTCTGGACATGCATTTGGAAACCATGCACCTGGTTTCGGCTTTGGCAGATCATCTGATTAGTGTGGCTTATGCGGTTGTACAGGCGGAAATGCTAAACCGACATGGCCGGGTTATTGATGGGCAGGGTGAACCTGTTGATTTAATGGTTTTTGCTTTGGGCAAGCTGGGAACCCTTGAGTTAAATTATTCTTCTGATGTTGATTTGGTTTTTTTGTATGAGAACGATGGCCAATCTGATGGCAAACGTCCATTGGCCGCTACGGATTATTTTATTCGTATGGGGCAAAAAATAATCAAATTATTAGATTTTTTCAGCCCAGATGGGCAAGTATACCGGGTAGACATGCGTTTACGGCCTTTTGGTTCTGCTGGACCCTTGGCTTGTTCTTTGGCAGCTTTACAGAGTTATTTGGTGCAAGAAGGTCGCGATTGGGAGCGGTTTGCCTGGATGCGTGCGCGAATGGTATGTGGTCATTCAGCATCAAGTGTTATGGCTGTATTGCTGCCGTTTATTTATCGACGCCATCTTGACTATCAAGTCTTTGATGCTTTGGCAGCCATCAAATCTGAGATCTCAATACATACTCAGGCTGAGACCGAACACATCAAGCTGGGTCATGGCGGCATCAGGGTGATTGAGTTTATTGTGCAAAGCTTACAGTTGGTTTTTGGGGGTCGATATAACCACTTTCAAGGGACGGAGCTGTATCCACAAATCAATAACCTTCTGAACATGAAAAAACTCGACATCAACGAAGCAAGAACTCTGAGAGTCACTTGGTTGATGTTAAGAAAAGTAGAAAATGTTGTGCAAATTGTTGATGATCAGGCCAATCATACTTACCCTAAAAAAGCTGCTGTTCAGCAAATCGTGAGTGAAGCGCTCCAATTCAATGACTGGGAGCAAGCACTTACTAAAATAACAGATTGCCGCAATCACATAGCACATATCTTCGAGGCCATATTCAGCACGGATCACATTGATGAAGAAACTAATCTGAAGCAACAACAAATGAGCCAGAAGCTACTGGAGTCTTTGCCCTTATCACGCATGCCTCAAAAAAGAGCTGAACAAATAAAACAACTGGTTGCTGCTGCTGTTGCTAAAACAAGTGATGATTTGGCGCTGGTTCGTTTTATTGAAATGGTTAAAAAAATTGTAACCCGTCCAGCCTATATTTTGATGTTGTTAAAAGAACCTAATTTATTGTCAGCCGTGCTTGAGCTGATTGGTAAACAAGCCTATTTTGCTCAAGTTTTGCAACAACATCCCGTGTTGTTAGAACAATTATTTGAATACGAAACTTTTGTTGGTTTTAATGAAATGGGTTTGCTACAGAAATGGAACTTGCAGCACAAGGAGGAGACAGATGTTGAGCTGTGGATGGAGTCTGTCAGGCATTTTAAAAATGTAGGACAATTTAATCTGATGATGGCTTGGTCAAATGGTGAGGTGAGTGATTCGAAAGCTTGTCAACAGTTAACGGTGTTGGCTAAGTTTCTGTTGCGACAAGTTGTGAGCTTTACTTATGCAGATCTGGTTTCCAAGTATCAAGGAACAAAAATAAAAATCAATGATTTAATAGTGGTTGCTTATGGTTCAGCAGCGACAGATGAGATGACAGTTGATTCTGATTTGGACTTGGTTTTTGTTTTAGATGTGAAGGAGTTAAATAGTCAAGATCGGGTGTTTGCACAAAAATGGATTAAGCGGATTATGCATCATTTGAGCAGCCACATGTACAACGGCAAGCTATATGACTTAGACATGCAACTACGTCCCAACGGTAATTCTGGGACATTGATAACTACATGCGATGAGTTTTCAAGATATCAGCGCCAAAGTGCTTGGGTTTGGGAACATGTGGCGATGATTAAATCAAAGGCAATATTTGGTTCTGAACATCAAATGGAATGGCACCAAATGTTAAGAAAAGAAGTGCTGACTCAAGCTCGAAATAATGATGAGGTTGATAAGGCTCTGGCTGAAATGGCTACGAAGTTATCAGAGAGCAATCCAGAAAAAAACCACCAAGCTGAATTTCAAGTTCTGGGGACTGTGTTGAAAAATACCCTTAACCACCCTCAGTTGTTAAGTCATTGCAGCATTCACAAGCTACAACAGCATTTATTAAAGTTGGGGTTGTTAAACCAGTCAACAATCGATAGTAAACTCAAGAGAAAAGGCCCGATTGGTTGAACCAAAAGGGCCTTTATGGTCTCAATAAAGGTTTTCTCTTGTTAAGCGACTTTAGTTTGCTCGTCCTCTTGAAGTTGTGCTTTGCTGCGATCAAAAGCATCAAAAGGAAAATCATCGACGGCTATGATTTCTGCAACTTCAGCCCTGACTTTGGTTAGAGAGTTGAATTCACTTTTATTGATGATTTCTTTGTCTAATGCCTGTGCCAATTGTTTGTGCGGATTAATTTCATTGATTTCGCCGCTCTTAATGGCTTTTAAGATACGCCTTTCTAAGGGTTCAGTATCAATCACTTTAGCCAACACATGATTCATCTTGGCAATAAAATGATGTTCAGATTCTTCTTTGTCGATACCATCAGTCAAACGTTGGCGAGTTTCATTTGGTGATAACAGTAGGCTTGCTGCCTTGTGACCCAAACGATCTCCAGGAGGTAATTCATGTGTACCCAATGGAAACAGTACTCGACGCAAGAAGATACCAACACCTTTGCTTGGAAAGTTGTAAGACAACATTTTCAAAGCTTGTTCGATTTCATAAAAGTGATGATGCATTGCCCAAGCCACAATGGGTTGATCAGCACTTTGTTCGCCCTGATCGAGGTACCTTTTCAACACAGCTGAAGCCATGTACAAATGACTCAATACATCACCCAAGCGAGCAGAGGTTTTTTCACGTTTTTTCAATGAGCCACCTAAAGTTAACATTGATATGTCAGCAGCAAAACCAAATGCTGCACTATAGCGGGTAATTTTTGAATAAAACTTCTTGGTGAATTTGTCGCCTGGACTGCGTTCTAAACGCCAAGTACCTAATCCTTGGAAGAATGAACGTACACCATTTTGGAAGGTGTAGCCCATATGCTGGAACAGGTATTTGTCAAATTGTTTCAAAGATTCATCCATGTCTGGGAGATAAGCGGCTTCCATTTCCTTTAAAACATAAGGGTGGCATCTGATGGCGCCCTGGCCAAAGATAATCATGCTTCTGGTTAAGATGTTTGCACCTTCAACAGTAATCCAGATCGGTGCTCCCATCCAAGCGCGACCCAGATAATTTTTAGGTCCCATGATAATCCCTTTACCGCCATGAATGTCCATGGCATCTGAAATCATATCTCGCGCCATATCGGTGACGTGCATTTTAGCGATGGCTGATGGTACAGCAGGTCGTTCACCGCGGTCCACTGCAAGGGCTGTCATGGTAGAAGTGGCAGCAGAAATGTAAGTCTTCCCTGCAATGCGACACAGGGCTTCTTCAATGCCTTCAAAGCGACCAATGGGTAAGTTGAATTGTTTGCGAATTCTGGCGTATGCACCAGTGGCAAATGCGTTCATCTTAGCGCCACCAGTTGAACATGAAGGTAATGAAATGGCACGACCTACTGATAAACATTCTACTAACATACGCCAACCATGACCAATCATGTCCTGACCACCGATGATGTAATCCATTGGTATGAATACATCTTTGCCACGAATGGGGCCGTTCATGAACATCACGTCTAATGGTAAATGACGCCTGCCTATGTCCATGCCTTTGGTGTCTCTTGGAATCAATGCCAGAGTGATACCTAATTGTTTTTTATCACCGAGTAACCCATCTGGATCCATCATTTGGAACGCCAAACCAACCACGGTCGCAACTGGTGCCAGCGTGATGTAACGTTTATCAAAGTTCAACTTCATGCCGAGCACTTCTTTGCCGTTAATCTTTTTCTTACACACCACACCTGTATCTGGTATTGAAGTGGCATCTGAACCTGCACTTGGTCCAGTCAAACCGAAACATGGAATCTCTAAACCTTGTGAAAGGCGAGGTAGATAGTGGTTCTTTTGCTCTTCAGTGCCATATTCAAGTAACAGTTCGGCAGGGCCTAATGAATTGGGTACAGCAACAGTTGCCGCCGCTACCGCACTGCGTGAGGATACTTTTTGTAATACCGCAGAATGTCCCAATGCGCTGAAACCCAAGCCACCGTATTGTTTTGGAATAATCATGGCAAAGAATTTATTTTTCATCATGAAATCCCAAACTTCTTTAGGCATATCACCTTTTTCGTGATTATATTCATGCTCATTCAGCATGCCACACAGTTCAGCCACTGGACCAGCCAAAAACTCCTTTTCATCACTGCTTAATTCAGGTTTATTGATGGCATGTAGCTTCTTAAAATCTGGTTTGCCCGAGAATAATTCAGCATCCCAATAAACAGTGCCTGCTTCTAAAGCAACTTTCTCAGTTTCAGACAGTTCAGGTAAGGCTTTGCGATAAAACTTTAAAAAGCCTTCGGTGAAATACTGTTGTCGGACATTTTTCAGGTTTAAAAACAGTGCAGGTACTGCAAAAACAATAACTGCGAAAAAGGTAGTTAGGAATCCGCCATCAAAATACCAAATGCCACCAACCAGCATTAAAGCAGTTAAAACTGTCCAGCCTCTTACGCTCATGCGGAAGTATCCGGCGATTAATGTGGCTGCTAACATCAGCCCTAATAAAGTCAAAAAAGTCATGCTTGTATCCTAAGTTTTTAGTAACATACGGTATAGTATGGCGGCAGTCTTTGAATTTGTCAATACGCAAGCGTATGGAAAATGCAAAAATCTGATTGACCCCACAAAATTTGTCGTTATGATAATACCATCAAGTATACATTTCACTACGCTAACTGTAAAAGAGATATGAAAAATAGTACAAAAAAGAAATCTTTGAACCCAGCTGATTGGGAACTGGCGACTTTAGATGTCATTGCCCATCAAGGCGTCAGTGCAGTTGCTGTTGAAAATATTGCTAAAAATTTAGGGGTAACCAAAGGTAGTTTTTATTGGCATTTTACCAATCGCAAAGATCTGATTGTGGCGGCATTGAAGCGTTGGCAAGAAGATGATCGAGCTGTGATAAAGGAGAAAATTTGGTCATTACCAGATGCACATGAACGTTTGAAAGCTTGGTTTTTACTCAGTGCTGAGCCATTGCAGAGTCATTTGATTTATGCCACTTTATTAGCCGATAGGCAGCATGATTTTGTCGCTAAAGTGCTGAAGGAGGTGACTTTGGAGCGTTTGTCTTATTTGCAGAAATCGTATCAAGGTATTGGCTATGATGAAAGTCGTTCCAAGCAGCAGGCTTTATTATCTTATTCAGTTTATGTGGGTTATCTGCACATGGCAAAAACCCTACACGGCAAGTTTAAGGACACAGAAAATATTGAAAATTATGCCAAATACGTAGCCTCTCAACTCATAAATGAGCCCAAAGCATAGTGGGCTTGAAAGAAAAGTCCTCAAAATAAAGTTGTTTATAAGGTATAGTTTTGCTAACATTTGTATAAATGCGATATTAATACCATAAAAACCACTATAAGAAGCCATGTTTCGTCTCATAATCACAGTCATGCTCACGACGTTCTGCACAAGTAACTTTGCGGCAGTTATGGCTTATTCTGTGGCCGATGATAACTTTGAAATGCCAGATCATCTGGTTCTCATTGATTTGGAAACTGGCGAGTATGAAAGTAAAGGGCAGATTGCTGATCCTTATATCGCTCTTGAAGGACTGGCTATTTCGCCTAATGGAGTATTATACGGTGCAGATGACAATACCAAGACATTGGTTCAAATCAACACTGCAGAGGCGCGGGCATTCCCGGTTAATAACATCAATCAAAATCTAGGTTTCGGAGCCATTCCTGCCAGTTATGATTTTGGCATGACTTTTAGCTGTAATGACAAGCTTCATATGGTGGTCAAAGATACGCAAGAACTGTATGAAGTTAATACCACCACTGGTAAAGCAAGTTTGATTGGTAACACCGGGCATAATTTTACCTCTTTGGCATCATGGGGAGAAAACTTATATTCAATCGCATCAGGTGAGTTTATTTTATATCAAATTGACCAAGAAACCGCTGCGGCAACAGCCGTTGGTTCATTGGGTGATTTAGGTGGAGATATTGAACTGGCTGGTTCTGGTATGGCTTTTGATGAAGCAGGTGATTTATGGATGGTGGTTAACTTGCGATTATCAGATCCTTTGAACCCATTCCCATCACGCGTATTTAAAATTGATACCACAACTGGACAGGCTACACTGGTTTCTGAAACCTTGGTTGGTATAGAATCATTGGCTATAACCAGCCCTGGGGGTTGTGGGCTTGGTCATGGTGGTTCTGGCGTTGAGCCAGTTCCTATCAATAATCCACTGGTTTTATTATTGATGTTGGTTTCAATAATGTCTGTCGGTGTCATTGCAACGCGTCTTAAAGGCTAAATTCTTACTATGAGTGCCATTGGGCGCTTGAATTGCTTAACATTTACACTATATTACTGTTTCTGTAGAATGGTATTTTATTGAACCAGTGCAGTGTTTTGGATAACAGTTAACAGTTATAATGTGTCTTCATTCAACCTATTGGAGAATCCATCATGGGAATCAGTATGTCGCAATTGCTTATCATTTTATTGGTGGTGGCTTTAATTTTTGGAACCAAAAAACTCAGAAACATCGGTGATGACTTAGGCAGTGCTGTCAAAGGCTTTAAGAAAGGTATTTCCGATGATGAGACCCAAGAGATCAAGGATAAAACTGCTGACGATGAAATCAGCCAGGCCAATTCAAACAAAGAAGATCCTGTTCAAAAATAATGTTTGACGTTGGATTCACCGAGCTTTTGGTTATCTTCGTGGTGGCCTTATTGGTGGTGGGACCAGAGCGCTTGCCTGCCGTGGCGCGCAAACTTGGTTTATATGTGGGCAAAATGCGCCGTTCTTTTCAATCAATTAAGGATGAAGTTGAGCAGGAATTGGAACTTGAGGCTGTTAAAGCTCAACTTAAGGAGAATGCTTTGCTGGCTGAGGCCAAGGAGTTAGAAGAACAAATGGCACAAACCATTGGCAATAACAGTGGAGAAACTGAAAAACCCCAATCAGAAGATTCAAAAAATCTAAATGAGTGATCAAGAACAGTCATTGGTTTCACATTTAGTGGAGCTAAGAAGTCGCTTACTCAAAGCAGTTTTTTCAGTTTTGATATTGGTGGTCATTATGTTTCCTTTTGCTGGCGAAATTTATACGTTGATAGCCAAGCCAGTGTTGGATAACCTAAGTCAAGGGACAGCAATGATTGCCACGGGAGTGCTTTCACCATTCTTAACGCCATTTAAAATGATAATTATTTTGGCGGTGATTATCAGCATGCCAATCATTATTTATCAGATTTGGGCTTTTGTGGCACCGGGTTTGTATAAAAGTGAAAAAAGGGTGGCCATGCCTATATTAATCTCAAGCATAGTGTTGTTCTATCTGGGCTGTGCTTTTGCATTTTTTGTGGTTTTCCCTATATTGTTTGTGTTTTTACCTGGCATTGCACCAGAAGGCGTGACTTATATGCCTGACATCAATTCATATTTAGACATTGTCGTGAGGTTGTTTTTTGCCTTTGGTTTGGCTTTTGAAATACCAGTAGCCGTGGTCATTTTGATTTCATTGGGCGTGACTTCAGCTGAAAAGTTAGCTAATCTCAGGCCATTTGTCATCATTGGTATTTTAGTGGTGGCCATGTTGTTGACACCACCGGACCCAAGTTCACAAGTACTGTTGGCTATTCCGATGTGGATTCTGTTTGAATTTGGTATCATGATGGGTAAGTTCTTACGCAACAGAAGCCAGGAACAGGAAAAAAACAGTAAAGAGTGACTTCACTGAATGACATTATTAATCGTTAAGGAATTATATGAGTTCGCAAAAACAAGTTATCTTTCGTAAGGACTACCAGGCACCTAATTACTGGGTTAAATCGGTTGATATGGCTTTTATGGTTGAAGCTGAATACACGCTGGTTAAAACCAGAATCAGTTTTACCCAAAACACCGAAATTCTTGCTAACGACTTGTTCTTAAATGGTGTGGATTTAGAACTAGAGGCCATACAGATCAATGGTAAAGCTTTGGTAGGGGATGAATATAAAGTATCAAAATCAGGTTTGCAATTGTCAGGTTTAGCAGCTGATTTTGAGTTGAAAACTACGGTTAAAATTTTCCCAGCAAAAAATACAGCACTAGAAGGCTTGTATCAATCAGGGGATTTTTTCCTAACACAATGCGAAGCAGAAGGTTTCAGAAAAATCACTTACTATTTAGACCGACCAGATGTATTGGCACCTTTTATGGTGACCATCATTGCTGACAAAAACAAATATCCAGTGCTGCTTTCAAACGGTAATCCTTTGTCACAAGGGGAGTTAGGAGGTGGCAAACACTATGCGAAGTGGATGGACCCGCATCCTAAACCGAGTTATTTGTTTGCCTTGGTGGCGGGAAACTTGTCAGTAATTTCAAACTCGTACCGAACTTCACAGGGACGTGAGGTCACTTTGAACATTTATACTGAACAAAATAACATTGATGCTTGTGATTTTGCCATGCAATCGCTGATTAACTCAATGCGCTGGGATGAAGAACGTTTTGGCTTGGCCTATGATTTAGACGTGTATAACATTGTTGCCACCGACGATTTCAACATGGGTGCGATGGAAAACAAAGGGTTGAATATTTTTAACTCGAAATATGTTCTGGCTAAACAAGACACAGCCACTGATGTTGATTTCATCAATGTCGAAGCAGTCATCGGACATGAGTATTTCCATAATTGGACTGGTAATCGAGTGACCTGCAAAGATTGGTTTCAATTGTCACTCAAAGAGGGGCTAACAGTATTCAGGGATCAAGAGTTTACTGCTGATTTACAATCCCGAGCTGTGAAACGTATTGAAGATGTGCGTTATTTACGGGCTGTACAATTTGCTGAAGATGCTTCACCGATGTCACATTCAGTCCGTCCGGATTCATATATTGAAATCAATAATTTCTATACCCTGACAGTTTATGAGAAAGGCTCAGAGGTGGTGCGCATGTACCACACCTTGCTGAGTGAAGGTGGCTTCCAAAAAGGAATGCAACTGTATTTTGAAAGACATGATGGTAAGGCTGTCAGTTGTAATGACTTCCGGCGAGCGATGGCTGATGCCAACCAAGTTAATTTAGATCAGTTTGAGTTGTGGTACTCACAAAATGGTACGCCGCAGGTTGATGTTCAGGAGACGTATGATGCAGCCAACCAAAAACATGCCATCACGCTGACCCAAAAAGCACCCCCTAATTTCCAAGGCTCAGGTGCTTGGCAAGCCATGCACATGCCAGTTAAATTAAGTTTGTATGGTCAAGATGGTGAACCATTTGTTTTAGATGATGATGACAATAAACAGCTTGTTATAGAGCTTAAAGAAATGACCCAAACATGGGTGTTTGAGAACATCAAGGAACAACCATTGAGCTCTTTGTTTCAAGGGTTTTCTGCACCAGTGATAGTGAATCAGGAAATCAACAGTAATCATCTGGCGTTTTTGATGAAGCATGATGTTGATTCATTTAATCGTTGGGATGCAGCACAACAAATGCAGTCAACCATTATAAAGAACAAATATCATGCGCTGTTGAATGGTACGGACTATACTTGTCCAGATTATTTTTTGGATTCATTCAGGCACGTGTTGTTGGACAGTACCACTGATCCGGCTTTGATTGCTGAAACCATCACTTTACCAGCATTGAAGTCCATGATGTTGTCACTCTCAGAAGTTGATATTCAGCGGTTGAACCAAGCCAAAGAATGGTTGATTGATATCATCAGTAAAGAATTTTCTGTTGAGTTAATGTCAGTCTATAATCAAAATTACGTGGCCGATGATTACCAGGTTAACGCCGAACAAGTAGGTAAAAGAAGTTTAAAGAACCGTTGTTTATGGTACTTATTGCAAACTGATAAGAACACCAAAAGCTTCAAAGAGATGGCACAGTTGGCACAACAACAATACCAAACAGCCGACAACTACACAGATAAAATATCAGCCTTGACCGCCTTAACTCATCAACAAGTTGATGGTTATGAAGATTTATTGGGCGAATATTTTACTCAGTGGCAAGACAATGCTTTGGTTATTAACAAGTGGTTATCAATTCAGGCGACCATCCCTGCAGATGACACTCTGGAGCGGGTTAAACAGTTGATGGAACTGCCCATTTTCTCGATGAAAAACCCTAATGTTGTGCGTAGTTTGATTGGGGCATTTTGTGCCGGTAACATCACTCAGTTTCATGCTAAAGATGCCAGCGGTTATGCTTTTTTAGCGGATCAAGTCATTGCTTTGGATGGTATTAATCCACAGGTGGCTGCGCGCATGGTTGGTATATTCAATGATTTCCAACAATTCAATGAATCGATCCAAAGCAAAATGTTGCTTGAAATGAAACGCATCCACGACACTGAAAACTTATCAGCTAATGTGTTTGAGATCATTGATCGTTCAATGAAACTGGTAGAACAGGCTCAATAATCTTCATAAGAAATAATGGCTGTATTGTTAATGCGCATGAGCCATGAAAGCCTTTCTTGCGAGTTGGTCGCTAACCTTTCTGTGGCATTTTTTTTACTGAAACACTGCTTGTGCAGGGGTGTTATTAAGTTTATGACTCAGATATTGCATTATCGATTAAAAAGATTAAAATCCTTTTGGTATTTCAAATAATCGAACAAGTCATGCACTTCCCAACTATAAAACAACTTAAGTATTTTAATGCGCTGATCGAGCACAATCACTTTGGTAAGGCAGCTGAAAGCTGTTTTGTTTCTCAATCGGCTTTCAGTGTTGCGATTAAAGAGCTTGAAAATGCTTTGGGTGGACGCTTGGTCGATCGTACCAACAAGAGTGTAACAGTCACTAATCTGGGGCGAGAGATATATCAACAGTCATTGACTGTGATGAGTGAGATGAAAAAAATGCTTGATTTAGCACAAGGTAATTTAATGCCATTATCCGGACAATTATCATTGGGCATCATCCCAACCATAGGTCCTTTTGTGATGCCAGAACTGTTACCTGCACTCAACCGCAATTACCCGGATTTGGATTTAGAAATTCATGAAGGTAAGTCAGCCGATATTTATGATCAGTTGATGCGAGGTCAATTAGATGTGATCTTATTGGCACTGCCTTATGAAATGCGAAGTGTAGAAACACTGACTTTATTCAAAGACCGATTCAGACTGATCAGCTCGGCAAAGAATCACTGGCTCAAAGGGCGAAAATTTGATATTGATGACATTGGTGATGGCTCAGTGTTGCTATTGGATGATGGCCATTGTTTACGTGATCATGCCATCAGCGCCTGTCACATCAAACACGTTGATAAAGTCAGTCAGTTCACAGCCAGCAGCTTATTAACTTTGGTTGAAATGGTTAAACAAGACTTGGGTGTCAGTTTCATTCCTGAAATGGCGTTGAAATTACCTATGTTCAGTGGGGATGAAATCAAAGTAGATGCTTTAGAGTTCGATGCCTATCGCGAAATTGGCCTGGCTTGGCGCAAAGGCAGTACGCGTGCTAAGGAGTTTCAAATGCTGGGCGATTGTCTGATGGATTCGATTGAGGATAAAATTACTTTATATTAAATAAGTATAACTAGATGCATAGACTGGAGAACTGGTTACCAGTTCTCCAGCATTAAACTCACTCCATCAATTGTACAGCTTGTTGGTCTCGCAGCCGTTCGTTGCCTCTAATCACAACTTGGTCGCCGGCTGCCACATTACCTTGAACAGCGATTAGGTTGCCAGAAGCTAAACCAGTTGTGACATTGACCTTGGTGGCGATGTTGTCTTTGATGGTAAAAATATAGGCGCCTTGGCGTCTGAGTACCAGTGCATCTCTTGGTACTGCTATGATCGTTTGTGGCTGGCTCTCTGGGACCATTAACTGAACTGGCTCGCCAGGCAACAATTGTGCTGACAGGTCTTTGAGATGAACCTGTATTTGGCGACTGTTAGAGGTGGCTGCAGGGATGAAGCGTTCTACTTCTGCTTGGTGGCTGTTACCAGCCTGATCAATGAATTGCCATTGGGCACCTACCTGTAATACAGATTTTAGTTTGTAAGGTAACTGTGCCAGGATTTCTGTTTCGTCGGCTGACATGATTTGTAAGAAGTCCTGACCTTCAATAAGAAACTGGCCTGGTTGAGCTAACTGTTCGGTGACAAAACCTTGATAAGGTGCTTTAGGAGTGAGGTTACTGATGTCGTTCTCAATTTGTTGTAAACGCGATCTGGCTTGAGCCAAATCAGCTTTACCGGCTTTCAGCTCGGCTGCATTTTTTTCTAAAGCGGTTCGCGAAGTCAAGTTTTGGGTTTCCAAAGATTTTAGTCGTAATGATTCCGACTTCAGAAAATCAACCTGAGCTTGTTGGCTGGCGATTGCGTTGCGCAATTCATCCAGGCGCAGTGTATATTCCTCATCAGCAATCAACCCCAAAGGTTCACCCTGTTCAACCACCTGACCAAGGTTGGCAATTTTTATTACCTGGCCGCTGGATTGGGCTTTGATGGTGGTGATGTATTTGGATTTTGAGTAGGCTGCGACCGCACGGGTAGGTGCCATTTCGGTAGCTGTGGCTGGAGCGGTCTTAACCAAGGCTGGTGGCGGTCCTTGTTGGGCCCAGGTTAATTGTGAAGTCATGATAAGCATCAATAAGCTGAATGCAAATTTTGATTTAAACGGTTGCAAGGTTTTGCTCCTGTTGGTTCTTTCCAGTTAATTTTAACAAGCTTGGTAGTAAAACCAAGGTAAATAAGGTGCTGACCAGCATGCCCCCGACTATGACAGCAGCTAGGCCTCGGTACAGCTCAGTGCCTGAACCTGGCATCAGTAACAGTGGCAGCATACCAAAGATACTGGTGAATGTACTCATGAATATAGGGCGCAAGCGTAAGCGTACGGCATTAGATACTGCTTCGTTGGTGGTCATGCCCAGTTTTTCGGCATCACGAGCACGCAGTACCAATAGGATGGCATTGTTCACTACCAAACCCAAAAGTATCACAAAGCCTATCATAGTTAATAGATCCATGGATTGGCTGGATTGCCCAAAGGTTCTTAAAATCCAATCCAATAATCGCAAGCCAATGATCCCCCCAACAGTGGCCATTGGTAAGGTAGTTATCACCAGCAGTGCATCCTTGAATGATTGGAACATGGCGCTGATTAATAAATACAAGATGACAATCGCCAAAGCAAATGTACCCAACAGACTTGATAAAGCCGTATCCAGTGCTTCGGCTGTGCCGCGGTATCTGATGGTTCCACCTTCTGGCAGGAGCTCAGTGAGCTGAGGAGTCAATTCTGTCTTCAGTAAATTGATGGCTGACTCCAGCGGAATGTCCTCGGGAGGAGTTACTTGCAAGGTTAAGGTTCGGGTTCGATCAACACGCAGAATTTGTGTTGGTCCAGCGGTGCGCTCTAAATTTACCAGTTGATCTAATGAAACAACATCCCCGTGATTGGTGTACAAAGGCATGGCAGCCAGTTCTTCAGGCGTATCCCATTCCTGGGCCCTGAGCACCACATTCATACGCCTATTACCATCAAAATATTCACCAACAAAAGCACCAGTGCCCATTGATCTGAGAATGGTATTTAATTGGTTTCTGGACCAACCAGCCTCTGCAATAGCGCGGTCATTGGGTGAGAGCCGCAGTTCTGGAGCACCAAGTTCGAGACTGGGTTGTGGTTGAACACGTGAGTCAGGAATCAGTTGTTGAATCAGTCCAAAGCCTACTTGACCGGCAGTCAGCAGAGACTCAAAGTCATCAGCTTGTAAATCCACGTTAATACTGCGCCCACCTCTGGCCCCACCGAACACTGGTGCACGCCCAGCAAAGCCAAAAGTATCAGGAATGCCCTGTAGGATCTGGCCATTTACGATGCCCAGTAACTCATCCATCTGGCTCACATCGGCGGCACGAAAACCAAAAAAGCTGGAGCTGCCAAATACACCAAAGAAGTAGTTTTCCAACGCTGGTTCTACTTCGCCATTCAGATGTGGCATAAAGCGCTCAGCTACCACATCAGCCAATTCTGTTTGGGCGTTTTCAATGGAGATCCCAGGTTGAGGAAAAACCACGCCAAAAGCAAAATTACGTTTACCTTCAGGTAAATAATCAGCGGCAGGCTTAAGTAAATAGGCCAACGCCGCTGGAATGATGATCAAGAATGCTATCCAGCTGATTTGTTGTGTGCGGCTGTATGTGCGACGGTCTAAAAAGTCAGTAATGCGTCGCCACATACTTTGGTGCTTGTCATCAAAATCATTGCTCTTGATTAATTTAATGGTGGCTGCTGGTAATACCGTCACTGCAACAATAAGCGAAAAGATTACCGCGATAGAAATGGTTAATGCCAAATCGGTAAATAACTGCCCTGCTTCGTCTTTCAGGAAAACCACTGGCAAGAAAATAGCTACGGTGGTGGCGGTTGATGCGAGCAGTGCTCCCCAGACCTGCTTCGTACCAATGAGTGCTGCTTCATTGGCAGATTTACCCATCTCTCTATGTCGGACAATGTTTTCTAAGACCACAATGGCTGCATCCAGAACCATGCCTGTGGCAAAAGCCAGCCCGGCCAAAGAAATGATGTTTAAGGTTCTCCCAAAAGCATCTAAAATAATAAATGAACCCAGCAAACAGATTGGTATAGCGACCGCTACAATCAGTGCAGGTGTGACCTTGCGTAAGAACACCCACAAAATAAAGATGGCTAAACACATTCCTAAAATCAGGTTGTTTCTGACCATAGTGACGGAAGCTTTGGTGTATATTGACTCATCGTAAACCTGAACTATGGTCAGACCTGCTGGTGTAAATACGGTTTCTCGTAGTTCTACGACTTTGGTTTTGATGTCTTCCATAACATCCAGTAAGTTAACCCCGGCTTCGGGGATGATGTTAGCGGCAATAGATGGGCCGCCATTTTGATTGATCAGGCCATTGGCATCTTGCATCACCACGTCGATGGTGGCAATGTCTTTGAGGTAAATGGGGTTGCCATCTCGCCATTCAATCACATAATCAGATAATGATTGGTAATCATATTTACTTTGAAAACGCATGGTGTATTTGCGTTTTCCTACATCTTTGGTTCCCATGGAGGTGTTGCTGAAATTACCACCCAAGCCATTAAGCTGGGTTAAATCGATACCTAAAGATGCCGCCTTGTAAGGGTCGTATGTGATGCGTACTTCGTAACCGCGCCCGCCAAAAGCGTTAGAGGAGGAAACGCCATTGATTTGTTCAAATCTAGGTAACACATTATCATTAACAAAATCCTGGTAGGTGGCGATGGGGCGATCATTGCCCGGAGCGGGTCTAATCGCAAACCAGGCTATGGTGTTGCCGAATTGATTTCCACCAATCAGTAAGGTTGGCTCGTTGGCATCAATCGGATAACTGGGTACTTGATTGAGGCGGTTGATCACATCAATTAAAGCACGTTGCATATCCACTTCAATATCAAATTCGATGTTGATGCTCGCTTGAGAAAAGCTGGCATTGGCCGCCATCCGTTCAACACCAGGCATGCCTCGGAACACATTCTCTTGTTGTTCTAGGATTTCGGCTTCCACTTCTTCTGGTGCAGCCCCAGGCCAACCTGTGGTGACAGTGATGATGGGCCGTTCTACGTTAGGCGCCATTTGCACTGGCAAACGAGTCAAGCTGATTATGCCAAATATAGTCACCAAGATAATAGCAACCATCACTGCAACTCGATTTGATAAGGATGCTTCGGTTAATTTCACAAGATTTATGGGTTCAACTAGAAAGTCCTAATTTTAACAATTGACAGCACAGCCTGTCTGTGCCGGAAGTCATGGAGCGAAAAGTAAGTTATTGTGAAGGAGTGTTGCTGAATTTTTGATCTCTCTTTCGTACTCGGCGCTGATAACACGATTATTTGGTTGTTTTGTGGCTTAAATTTATAGGTTAAGCCAGATCATACTTCCCATGCGGTGTGGTGTTTGGTCTTGGCGCCATGAATAGTAATTATGACTGAGGTAAGTGCATTTGTCATATTTGCTGATTTGAGTGACGTTGTTATTTTGAAGCTGTTGTGCAGCCATATGACATAAGTCGGCTTTGCTTTTACCATTTTTCATTGGCGTAAAGGCAGCTTTGCAGTCTGGATGTTTTGCCAGGTAATTTGTCACAAAATCCATGCTCACCTCATATTGTGCTTGTTGGATACAAGGCCCAAACCAGGCTAAAACCTCATGTTGTGGATTTATCTTTGCTAAAGTTAAGGTCAAAATATCGGCATATAAACTGCGCCAACCGCAGTGAACAGCTGCAACAAATGTGCCATCAATATCGGTTAACAAGACCGGCAAACAATCAGCTGTCATTACCGCACAGATAACTCCCTTTACTTTGGTAAAACAGGCATCTGCTTCATATTGAAAATCTGCTTGTGGTTGTTGTTGGTATTCTATGATTTCATTGCCATGGACTTGATTTAGGAACCTTGGCGGGTGTGGAAGGTGGAAATTTTGTACTAATTGAGTTAAGTGGTTTAAATGGTTATGGTCTGGGTGGACACAAAAAGCTGTTTCCTGTGCTAATTTACGACTGGTTTGCAAAGATAATATACGTTCCTGCGATGCTGGCCAGTTATCAATCAAGTCAGTCATAAAAAAAGAAGGGTCAATTTTAAGTAATTATGTGGAAGAGGGAGTAAAGCCACATGAATCTAGGAATTGAATAATTGACCCCTTTGGAATATTCCGATTTTCTAATATTAACCAAAAATGCGAACAATTGCTCATGTTTTGTGAATTATTCGACATATTCGACCTCAAAACCGTTATTTTCCTGAGTTTTCTCATCATAAAAAGCCAAATCATCAATTAATTGACATAAATCGTCAGGTGTTTCTGAGACAATAGATATGTTTTTTCTTGTGATTGGATGTACAAATTCAAGTTTTTGAGCATGCAAAGCCTGACGAGGAAATGCCCTGACAACTTCTTTTAATTCTCTGTTAACTGTTGCATCAACACGTTTGGGGTTGCCATAAATTGGATCACCAATCAGTGGATGTCCCATATGATGCATGTGGACTCTGATCTGATGAGTGCGGCCGGTTTCTAAGTTAACTTTGAGGCTGGTGTAATGTTTAAAGTGTTCTACTGGCTCATAGTGGGTAATTGCTTCTTTGCCGTTCATTACCACTGACATTTTGATTCTTTGGGTTTTGTGCCGACCGATTTGATTTTGGATATGGCCGGGAGAGGCTATACACCCTTTAACTGCACAAAAATATTGTCTTTTGATGTCGTGAGTTTTTAACAAATCAATCAACTTCAACTGACATTCAGAGGTTTTAGCCACCACCATTAACCCAGAAGTGCCTTTGTCAAGTCGATGAACAATACCTGCCCGATGCAACATGGCTTGATGCTCACTCAAAGCCAGCAAACCATTGAGTAATGTACCATCTGGATTACCGCTTCCTGGGTGAACCACCAAGCCAGCAGGTTTGTCCAGAATTAACAGGTATTGATCCTCATATTTTATGTTCAAATCCATAGGCTCAGGTTGGTCATCTACGGCTTGTTCCAATTGAATATCAAGGTCAATCACTTCAAATCCTTTTAAAAGGGTTTTGCTTTTGGTATTATGGCCGCTGATTTTGACGTCACCTTGTTTAATCCATTGTTGTATTGTTCCTCTGGAATGATCTGGAAAAAGTTGAGTCAAAAATTGATCAATGCGGGTGCCTTGAGCATCGGCGCTCACATTGATTGTTTTTTTTATGAAGTGTGTGGTTTTAGTCATTGGGGTATTTTACCTTGAGTTATTTATGTTTAACTAAAGAAAATCTGGATGATTTAACTAATCCTTACACACCTAAACGTTAATCTATTGCCACTTTTGGTGAATCAACTCGTACAGTGGTGAGAACGACAGGTATTTATATGTTGCAAAACAACAAAGCACAGTGGGTCAAACCCTTAATCGTACTGTTTATGGGCATGGCTCTGTTACAAGGTTGTGGTAAGAAGGATGACATCAGAGAAGTTGAAGTCACCAAACTCAGTGCCTTAGAAATGTATCTGGCGGGTAAGAGGTCTTTGGATGCTGGTGCCTGGTCTACAGCAGCAGATAAATACAAAGCCCTGCGTTCGCATTATCCTTTTGGCCATTACACTGAACAAGGTTCGCTGGAACTGGCTTATGCTCAGTATAAAATGTTTCAAATGGAACAGGCCATTTCAAGTGTCGATCGTTTCATTAAAAATTACCCTGCGCATAAAAATCTGGATTATGCTTACTATTTGAAAGGGTTGATTTACTTTGATTCTGATCGTGGTTTGATGCAGCGCATAAATCCAGATAAAGCAGCTGACAGAAATCAAGATAACATCCGAAATGCTTTCACTGCCTTTAAAAATTTCATTGAGCGCTATCCTGAAAGTTCTTACGCTGCAGATGCACAAAAACGCATGATTCATTTGAAGAACCAATTGGCTGCTTATGAAGTTCAGGTGGCACGTTATTACTTGCGTCGTGGTGCGCCGATTGCTGCTGTTAATCGTGCAAAATTTGTATTGGAATCGTTTCAGGACACACCATCAGTACCAGATGCTTTGGCTTTAATGGTTGAATCTTATAAGAAACTGGATGAAGTGGAATTGGCCACGCAAAGTAAAGAGATGTTGACTGCGAACTTTCCCAATCACAGTTATTTAAATGATGGTGAGTTGGATTTAAGCACCGATGTGCTTAAGTGGGAAGATATTTGGCCTTTCTGACTCAGATTACAGATTGATTCAAAGGCCAGTATGTTAAACAGCAACTGGCCTTTTTTTTAACTTTATTAAAATATAAGGAGAACATGATGGATATTTTGTCAGCCACCATATTGTTGTTTTTAATTTTAGACCCATTGGGTAATGTGCCAATTTTTTTATCACATTTAGAAAAATGTGAAAATCGTTTTAAGGTTTTGGCTCGAGAACTGTTATTGGCTCTGGCCATTCTGTTTTTGTTCTTGTTCTTTGGAAAACAAATGCTGGAGTTTTTACATTTGGAACAAACTTCAGTTTCACTGGCTGGTGCCATTATTTTGTTCATCATCGCTTTGCGGATGATCTTTCCCGTAAGTAAACAATATGGGGAGGAGGAGATGGGCGATGAACCGTTTATTGTCCCTTTAGCTATCCCATTGGTGGCTGGACCCTCAATCTTGGCTACGCTGATTCTTTTGGCCAGTAAGCATCCTGATCAATTTAATGTTTTAGCCATTGCACTGTTTATTGCTTGGTTGTTGTCAGCGATTATCTTGTTTTCCGCCACTGCGATGCAGAAATATCTGGGCAAGAATGGCATGATAGCCATTGAACGGTTGATGGGCATGATTTTGATTGCGATTGCTGTACAAATGTTCTTAGATGCTATTAGGGCTTTTTTATTATCAGTTAATGGCTGATTAAAACACCTTTGATGTTGTGGATATTCACTTGATATTCAGCTAAAGGCACTTATAATTCAAACAGCACTGATTCATTGCGAACGGTGACTTTTTAATTGGTTGAGCTTTTATGGGTTCAGCCCATGATTATGAGGACTTGATCTGTGAATCGACAGGTACCCGATATAAATAATCCCCAGAACCATGAGGTGGTTGCCGTTGTGGGTAATGGCAGAGTGGCTCAACACATGATTCATTATTTTGAATTGGTGGGACAGCCTTATGTTCATTGGTTTCGAAATAACAAATCACCAAACCAGACAGAAAGTCGTTCCAGACTGGCTCGGTTTAAACATAAGTTATCACAACAATTTCAAACCAAGCATTCCGAACTACGTGAAGTGATTCAGAATATCGATAAAGTTTTGATTTTAATTCCTGATGATCAGATTGAACGATTCATAGATTCGAATCCAATACTTTCACATAAAACCTGCATCCATTTTTCCGGTTCATTGCACTCCAATTTAGCTGTTGGGTGCCATCCTTTAATGACTTTTGGTTCAGAATTATACGAATTGAAAGCATATCAGAGTATTCCATTTGTAATAGATGAAGGTGTTAATTTCAGTGAGCTGTTGCCACTGTTTAGAAACCCCGTGTATAAGATAAAAGCTGAACACAAAGCCATTTATCATGCTTATTGTGTGATGGCTGGTAATTTCAGCCAAATGCTTTGGCAATCAATTAATACACAGTTGCCAGGTATAGGTTTACCATCAGAAATCATGTCTCAATATCTGATGCAAAATACGGCTAATTTTGTTGCCAACCCGCAGAATGCGGCCACCGGACCTTTGGTTCGTGGTGATTATCAAACCATCCAAAAGCATTTATTGGCTTTGGACAAACATCCATTGGCGGTGATATATGAAACATTTTTGGAGTCACATCATGCTGTTGATCAACAAGAAAAAATGAAAAAGTTATGATCACCATCAACCATTTATATGCCAAACAAAAGACAGGTGAAAAACTAACGATGTTAACCTGCTATGATTTTTCTTCGGCGCGTATCATGAATCAATCGGATGTAGAGATGATTCTGGTTGGAGACTCTGCCGCGATGGTCATGCATGGTGAAAATTCAACTTTACCTATTGATGTGTCAACCATGGCACAACACGTCAAAGCTGTGGCCAAAGGAGCACCAGATAAGTTCATTGTTGGTGACATGCCGTTTCTTTCATACCGCAAGTCATTGGATGAAAACATGGCTGCAGTTGAAGCATTAATGAAAGCAGGTGCACATGCGATTAAATTGGAAGGTGTGGCTGGTAATGAAGGTTTGATCCAGCACATTGTTGAGTCTGGTGTACCAGTCATGGGCCATTTGGGGCTAACTCCACAATCGGTTAACCAATTTGGTGGTTTTAAGGTTCAAGGTAAATCAAATGACGAGCAAACCAGAATCATAGCAGAGGCAAAGATGCTGGAATCACTTGGATGTTTTGCCGTGGTACTCGAGTGTGTACCAAATGAACTCACGCAAGAACTGGTGCAGCAAATTGATATGATTTCAATTGGAATTGGTGCAGGTGCGGCCACTGATGGTCAGGTTTTGGTCATGCAGGATATGTTGGGTTTTTCATCACAGTTTAGTCCTAAGTTTTTGCGACGTTACTTAAACACCGAGCAGTTATTTCTTGATGCTTTCAACGCTTTTGCTAAAGACACCAAAAACCAGCAATATCCAGATGAATCGGAGCAGTATTGATGCATCAAATTAAACAAATAGAAGCTTTTCAGAGTTATCGGTCAGAATTAAGAGGAAGCATTGGTTTCGTCCCTACCATGGGAGCGCTACATGCTGGTCACATGTCATTGATTGAGGCTGCTAAAGCTGAAAATGATTATGTGGTGGTTAGTATTTTTGTTAACCCAACCCAGTTCGATCAACAAGCAGATTTGGACAACTATCCTGATACCTTGGCTGAAGACTTAAGGGTGCTAGAAGATGCTGAGGTTACGGCAGTATTTTTACCTGATTTTGGTATCTTGTATCCAGATGATTATGTTTACCAGGTGAGTGAAAATCAGTTGAGCCAGAAATTTTGTGGTGCCCATAGGCCTGGTCATTTCGATGGTGTGTTATCTGTAGTGATGAAGCTATTGAATGTGGTGCAAGCCGATAAAGCTTATTTTGGTGAAAAGGATTACCAACAGTTGCAGTTGATTAAGGGAATGGTGAAGGCGTTTTTTGTACCGGTTGAGATTTTTGCTTGCCCAATCATCAGAGAAGCTGATGGTTTGGCCATGAGTTCAAGGAACAGGCGGTTATCTGCTATTGAAAGGAAGATTGCGCCGGAGTTTTATGCCACCTTGATCAATGAATTAACCATAAGGGAGAAGAAAAATCATTTAGCTGATATTGGATTTGAGGTGGACTATCTGGAAGTATTTGGTGACCGTTTGTTAGGGGCCGTGAAATTAGGTGAGATTCGTTTGATTGATAATGTACCGTATCGAGTTGGAGCAGAAGTGTGAAACGGTTACTGATGATGTCAGGGTCAATTGCCTGTGCCAAAGCCACCCAATTGATCTCGACTTGGGTTAAACAAGGTGATGAAGTCAAGGTGGTATGTACGCCTGCTACATTGAATTTTGTTGGTGAAGCCACTTTAGAAGGATTAAGCCAAAACCCAGTAATGACTTCAGTGTATGAATCGGGTGCCATGATGGATCATATACATGTGAGCCGCTGGGCTGATCAAATTATCCTCTGTCCAGCAACAGCTAATGTGATCAACAAACTAGCTGCGGGCATTGCTGATGATGTAGTTACCACCGTTTTTGTGGCGGCATATGGATTGAAAAAACCTTTGGTGATTGTACCAGCGATGAACACCATGATGTGGCAATACCCTGCCACACAGTCAGCCATTAATGCATTGAAAGCATGGGGTATCAACATCATGCCGCCTGCACAGGGGGATTTAGCCTGTGGAGAACGTGGTGCTGGGCGGATGCCAGAAATTGAAGATATATTAACAGTTGTGGAGCAACACGTATGAAAGTATTAGTGACTGCGGGGGGAACCAAAGAATACATAGATGGGGTACGCTATATTGGTAATTGTAGCAGTGGCAACACTGGAGCAGTGTTGTGTGACCACCTGTCGGCACAGGGTCATGAAGTTACTTGGTTAGGTGCAAAAACTGCGGTAAAGCCTGCAAGTAAAGTAGAGCAAATAAGTTATGAGACTTTTGAGGATTTGGCCAGAGAATTAAAACAAGTTTTATCCAGTGAACCATTTGACGTGGTCTTTCAGGCAGCAGCGGTGAGTGATTTTAAAGTTTCTTCGGTTTTATTAGATGGTAAGGAATTTCAAGCCGGTAGGGGAGTTAAACTGCCAACTGCAGATGATGTGCAATTACAGCTGATGAAACAGCCCAAGTTAGTTTCAAATTTAAAGCATTGGTCGAAAAACTCAGAATTGTTGGTGGTGGCTTTCAAACTCACCAATTCAAAGGAGCAGGCTGTTCGTCAAGCTGCTGTTGATAAATTGATCAAACAAGAAGCCATAGATTTTGTGGCTCATAACGACCTCAATGATATTTGCGATAAAATCCACACTTTTGAATTGCATTCAAAGGTTACCTCTATCCAATGTGATCACATTCAACACCTCTCGGATGAGATTGTGAAACAGCAGGAGGTGGCCGCGTGATTTTATGTTTGGATATTGGAAACAGCCACATGCATGGTGGTGTATTTGATGGAGATGAATTAAAAGTTCAATTTAGAATGGCTTCCAAAACAGGTGCTTCATCTGATGAATACGGGGTTTTTCTTCGAAGTGTGTTGCGAGAAAACAATATCAACCACGTTGATATTGAAGCCATATCATTATGTTCGGTGGTGCCTGAAGTGTTGTACCCTATCAATGCCTGTTGTCAAAAATACTTTGGTATAGAACCATTCGTACTTCAAGCAGGCGTTAAAACTGGTTTACAAATTGGCTATCGCAACCCGCTGGAAGTGGGGGCTGACAGAATCGCCAATGCCATTGCAATTACCCATCTGTTTCCTAACCAGGATGCGATCGTAATCGATTTGGGTACAGCAACCACATTTTGTGCCATCTCAGCACAAAAAAAATACCTGGGTGGGGTCATCATGCCTGGCATGAAAATGTCAATGAAAGCACTGGAATCAGGGGCGTCCAAGCTTGGTTCAGTGGAAATAGTTGAACGCGAGGAAGTCTTGGGGCGCAACACCAATGAAAGCATTCAATCAGGTTTGTTTTATGGTGCCCGTGGAGCGATCAAAGAAATCATTCATGGACTTAAGCAGAAGTCTTTCAAAGGTAATCAACCACTTATCATAGGCACTGGCGGTTTCACTTCAATATTCAGAAATGCCGGTATCTTTAACGAAATCATTCCAGATTTGGTCCTCAAAGGACTGTATCTGGCATACAAAATCAATCAGGAGTAATTTTTATGAACTTAACCATGCTGCACAGCAAAATTCACCGTGCTACGGTGACCGACGCCAACCTCAATTACGAAGGTTCAGTGTCGATCTGCCCGGATTTAATCAAAGCGGCAGGATTATTAATCAATCAGCAAATTGACGTATTGAATTGCAACAGTGGTTCACGCTTAACCACTTATGTAATCGAAGGTAGTAAAGGTGAGATCTGTCTTAATGGTGCAGCAGCACGACATAATCAGCCAGGTGATTTGGTGATCTTAGCTGCCTATTGTTCAATGGATGCAGAAGAAGCCAAAATGCATCAACCCAATTTGGTTTTTGTTGATAGTGAGAATAACATCAGCAGCTTGAAAAGTGCCGAAACCCATAGAAAAGAAAATTTTGAGCATGCCGCTTAGCAATGTGGTTAATTGATTTTAATCCAAGATTTCATAAGTTCTTTAATCTGAGTTTGGTACTTTAAACCTTGCTGTTTACATTGAGCTTTGAACAGGCGTAACAAATTCTCAGGAATTCTGATGCTGATGGGTGTGGTTTTTTCGGTCATGGTTTTGCTATGAAGCAACCTGAAGTCTTCTAAAAAGCGTGCGATTTGTTCAGGGCTCATTTGTTGGCCTATTTCAATCATTTCAGGTTTGTGAATTTGTAATGTTTTCATTTTATGCTTTTTAATGCTTTGATGTCTTCGATATCTTGAGGGCGGTTAGCGGCTTGTTTCATTAGAATCAGATCTTTTCGATTAAGAATTTTTATGTTTTGAGCATTGATTTTTTTTTCAATGAGGGGCTGCCTCTTGAGTTCATAATTGATGATGACATCAATTTGTTTTGAGGCATCGTTCGGGTGATAGAAATTCCAAGCGATTAAGTTTCGGTTGTTGGTGTATTCATCTCTGAATGCATACATGGTTTCAGCATCAACAGGCAGTCTGGACACAAGTCCCAGATTTTGCATGGCTTCTTCTAACTGAATTAATTGTTGTTTCTGCCATTTGACAATTAAATCTATATCAACTGTTCCCCTGACTGCACCATGAAGTGCGACAGCATAACCACCAACCACAGCATAGTTGACTTCAGAATCGTCCAAGGCTTGACAAACATCTAAAAGAAACATAAGTATAAGTATATACTGTATATACAAATTAACAAAGATATTTTTCTGCATGGTATCAAAAAATAACCAACATTCATCTACATCAAAATTTGAGCATCAGTTACAATAAGCAACCCCTTTTACTTTGGTCAAAAAAATGCCTGAATTCGGTCAAGCTTTTACCACTAAAATGTCGGTGGCTCACTTCAAAGATGAACAATGGTCTGAGGTTCAAGTACAACCCTTGGCACCGTTGAATTTACACCCAGCAACTCATGTATTACACTATTCAAGTACATGTTTTGAGGGTTTGAAAGCTTACCGTTGGGAAGATGGTTCTATTCATTTATTCAGGTATGCAGAAAACATCAAACGACTGCGTAACAGTGCTCGATCATTGTGCTTGCCAGTGCCGTCATATGAATTGGTTGAATGTGCAATCATTGATGCAGTTAAAAGTGTAGTTGATGAAATTCCTAACCTACCGGGTGCTTTGTACATCAGACCAACCTTGATTGGTTCAGAACTGAATATTGGAGCCGCAGGGCGCGGTTCTACAGAAGCCATTTTGTATGTGATAACTTCACCAGTTGGTGATTATTTTTCTGGTGGGATCAGGCCTTTGAAGCTGTTGATTGATGATGAAAATATGCGATCAACCCCTAAGTTTGGACAGGTGAAAACAGGAGGGAACTACGCCGCTTCTTTAGAATCTGTCACACAGGCAAGAGCTGAGTTTAATGCGGATCAGGTTTTATTTTGCCCTGATGGCCAGGTGCAGGAAACTGGAGCCGCTAATTTCATTATGATTAAAAACAAGACCATTATCACCAAAAGTCTGGATGGTTCAATCCTACCAGGCATCACCCGTGATTCGTTGTTAAAACTTGCTGCCAGCAGTGGTTATGAAATTGAGGAACTTAATTATACGGTTACTGAATTGTTGAGTTGGTTACCGGAATCTGAAGCGTTCATGTCAGGTACTGCTGCAGTGGTATCACCAGTAGGATCAATGATTCACGAGGGGATTGAATATTTGGTGGGAGGCAATGGTGATGTAGGAGAACAAACCATGCAACTCAGGTCAGCATTGACTGCCATCCAAACTGGAAAGACAACAGACCAGTGGGCTTGGACTTCGCGTTTATAAGAAGGAAGCAAAAATTATTCAGATTGAGTGTAAAACGACAAATCTTGGTAGTTATTGTATTTATGCTGGAGTAAGCGATCTGATAAACACTTGAATCTTTATTCAGTTTCTAATCGAGGTTCATATTCTACCAGTTGGTTTTTACCAAGTTTTTTGGCATGATAAAGTGCCACATCAGCTTTTTTTAATAAAGATTCTTTGGTTTCATAGATTCGTGATTCAGCCAGTCCAATACTTAGGGTGATTTTCAAACTGGACTCAGAAAATTTTGCCGTATTTATTATTTCAAATAAATGTTCGAACATGGCTTCGGATCGCTCTAACTCTATGTCAGAAAAAACAGCAATGAATTCGTCACCACCAATGCGACCAAGTTTGGCCATTGATTCAAGTTCCTTGGCCAACGTTTCCACCAATTCAATGATGCACTGATCACCGATGTGATGTCCATATTTATCATTGATGTCTTTTAAGTCATCTAAATCTATATAAGCAACTGTGGTACGGCTGTGATTTTTCAAAGAACTTTCAATGACCTTTTCTATGCTGCCACGGTTGTGAATCTGAGTCATGGAATCTAAATTAGCAGCCAATGCCACTTTATGTGTCTTGAATGCCTGTAACAGTGCTGTGTAAGAAATTTGACTATATGATTTGAGGTCGTTGATTAAATCTTGACTGATGGGTTGGCTATGCTTTAGGCCGAAGATCAGCAGCACATCTTTGGCTTCTTGGCCAAGAGGTACCATCAGAAACTGTTGCTTTTCTTGTTTGGTGCTGTTGATTTGGAACCTTTTTACTTGGTTATGATGGTTTCTTAACTTGACCAGTTCTTTTTCAATAGCTGGTATATCTTGATCAGTTAAACCATTGGCACAAATGGTTTGTAGTAAGTCCCCATCCTTGATCAAGGAACTTTGTATAGGGAAGGCTTTGTTCATCAATAAATGAAATTTGATGTTTATTTTTTCTAAAACTTCATCTTCGCTCAGTGTGGGGTTTTTGGCTATCTCTTGAGTTTCAAGTTGAAAGTCGGTAATTAACTGATGTTCAAAAGCCGACCTTTCAGCAGCTGCATATTTACTGATGGCTTGGTCTCGCTCAGTTTTAAATTTCATGGTTCGGTTGGCCATTGCAAACGCCAATATCAGACCTTCAAGCATTACCCCTATTTCATAACTGTGTGGCATCCAAATAAGCTCAGGCCTTGGATTAAGAATATAGTAAATACGTAAAAAAACGGTAGCAATTAAAATCGACCATGCAAAAAATAAGTATTTGGCTTGCGGATATTTTTGCCAGGTTTTAAGCAACAAGATTATCCATATGGCAATGCAGTTAATGATGACACTGAGATTGAATAAACTGCTGATGGTTTCATAATAAAAATGGCCCAGAACATGGTATTGCAGCAGTGAAGTCAACAACAGGCCAATCTTGAATAACACCGTCAGTATCACCAATCGTGCTAACCAACTGTTTTTGATGCTCAAATGCATGAAGTGATAGAAAAAAGCGATGGCTGCCAAGTCTGAAACCATAAAATAAAAAATACCACTTCTATCGCCCAGAAAGTAAAAAGCCAAAGCAGGTAATTGATTGATTTTTCCTTCTTGCCACAACAATGCATAAAGTGTTGTAGTCAAATAAATAATATACAGTAAGTAAGAAGTGTCTCGGTTGTATAGGTAAAAAATTGTATTGAATAAAATCAATGCCAATACGATGCTGTAAACCACCGTTAGAAAGTGACTGAATTGTGCATCAGCTTTGATGAATGATTGGGTATCAACCAGCTCAAACTGTAAATGTAGGTTATTGGTTCCCCGCAGTAATAAGTAATGGGTATGAGGAATTTCGTTGTCATTGATATTAAAAGCAAATTTCTCACTGGAGAAGTAGCGGTTACTGTCGCTTTTGTGGCGGTATTGGGTTTTCCAGCGACTTAAACCGGTGGTTCCTGAGTATTGGGCATAACTGACTTCGGCCAAGTATTTGGGTAGCAAAGTGAGGGTGGCCTCTGATACCTCACTTGGAAAATTATCGATTGAGATTTTATATATAGTGTGGTGGTTTTGGTTTCTTAATTTAACCAGCTCAGATGGGTCATATGTAGAAAAGTTAAGTGATTCAATCACTTCAATGGCTTGCTGTGGATTTAGGCTCAGTAAGTCCTGTTCTACAGTGGTTTGTTGTATGGTTAAGGCACCTTTGTGTTTTGCTGGATAATTTAACTGGCAGCCGGCTAGCATGAAAGCCAATGACAATAGAAAAATGGACTGAAATTTGGATTTCGAATTTGATTTTATGGCATCTTTCATTTCAATCAATTTGCAGAGTCCTCTGTCTGATAAAAAATTACTTGCTTGTGCATTTCGAGAATTCTTAAAATCCCTTTGCCCTCACACCTTAAACATATTCATGTTAACATAGTATTATTAAATATGGAAAGCTTCAAAAGCAATGCAGATATGGTAAATTACAATTCAATAGCAGACAATTTTCAAAGCGGAGATTTAATTCTTTTTCATGGGCCTGGGCCTGAAAGTGAGTTGATAGAAGTGATTGATCACACACCTTTTTCTCATGTGGCCATGGTGATCCGATTAGATGGTTATACAAAACCGTTGCTGTGGACCAGCGATGAAATCACCACAATTTCAGATGTACTTGATGGAAAAAAAGAAAAGGGTGTACATCTGTTAGATTTGGGTGCTGTCTTGAAGTTCTGCAGCACCAAAACCAGTCGCACAGGTGCTCATTACAAATACTGCTGGCGTAAACTTGAATATCAGAAGCCTGCAGATTTTATGGAAAAATTTGAACAATTTATGCATCAGGTTGATGGTACTGCTTTTCCCAGCCTTGAGGCGATGGCCTTGCATTTTTTTGCAGGTAAGTTGGGCATATCAACAGGCACAAAAACAATGTTTTGTAGTGAGTTAGCCACAGATACCTTGGTCCATCTTGATTTGCTGCCTTCAGATACGATCATTAACAGCTATTCACCAGGCAGTTATGCTGCTGGTCAGGGCTTGCAACTCTTGCATGGTGCTCGTTATGGCGATGAAGTTGACTTTAGCTATGTTGAAACGACTGAATGAGATCAATGCGTATTGGCATTAAGCAATTTTTGCTGGTATGGACCTTGTTGGTTTATGTGTCTGTACCTTCTGTGCAGGCACAGAATCCTTTGGATTTACTTACAGGCTCTGAGCAAAATGCAACTTATCAAATACCTAAACCCAATGAGTTAACGGTTAAGTGGTGGCAGGAAGCAGTTAAAAACTCACCACCAGAGGAGCCGTTCTTGCAACTTAAGGAGTTGGGGCAGTCTTTGTTGCTTTATCAAGATCAAGAGTCCTACCCCATCAACAATGCAGCACTTAAATCCATCACCCAGTTTCAAAATAATCTAGATCAATTGTCTAAATTGGTGGTGGTTGAGTCAGAAACCGAAGTCATTGAGTTTGAAATCCAAGCAGCCTATTCACTGAACGAAATTTATGAGTTCAAAAAACAAATCATGGGTTTTGAGCAAGAAAAGCGTCAACGACAAGATGATATCGGTGATTTAAGAGCTGACGCCAAAAATCAGTACCAGGCGATTGATGCCTTGATCGTTAGGCACAGAAATTTGCCTTTAGAGTCATTAGGTCGTTTGGAGGCTGGTTTGCAGTGGATAGAGGCACGCTCATGGATGGCGTTGTATGAGAGGCGGGCCGATATTCTACAAGCTAAACAAGACAGTGAAGACCAACAATTGCTTGATCTAAAGAACCACCTCAAAGATGCTGTTAAGCTGATTGAACCTAACGCTGAAGATTTGGTTGGTTTAGAACAAGAACTGACTACAATTGAACAACGAATAACGGCTGCCGATGAAAAAGTTCAATCAGCAAATATTCGAATTACCATGCCAGAGTCCGATGATCTTTTAGGTGGCTTGTTAACAGATATCAAAAAGCTTGAACTGGCTAACAACATGCTGAATTTGAATGTGTTGGAGTTACAACAAGTGCAAAAGAAAGCGCATTTGGATTGGATTATCAGCAATCAACCAGGTGAGGAACTGGATGATGACTTGGTGCTTGAACATGTCAATAAAGCCAATCAACTTTTGGCTCAATCAGAAGCCAATCATGATAAATGGAAATCATTGGCACAAGATATCTTAATTTCACCGGCTTTGAAGTCTGAGTTGAAATCCAACCGAAAAGTTAATGAAGCTTCCAATAAAAGAACCCGATTGGCACAAGAGCTGTTGTTGAGCATCAATGAATTGGATTGGCAACAAGAGCAGATGGACTTCATTGAAAGCCTGTTAACGAAACAAGTTATTGACAGTAAAGATGGTATCAGTCGAATTTGGGCACAGGTCAAATCATACAGCAGCGGTTTATGGTTTGGTTTTGAACGCATGGCCAACCAAACGCTTTTTAAGATCAATGAAACCCCCATTACTTTGATGCCGTTGTTGCGTTTGATAGTGATTGTGCTTATTGGCTATTTGGTATCAAAACTGGTACGTTTTATCTTGCATCGCGTTGAATCACGTCGCAAGGTTGAAAAATCTTCGGTGTTTTTTATCCTTGATAAGTTAATCCATTACCTGATTATTTTTATAGCAACCATAGCTGGCTTTACCACTTTGGGCATTGATTTTACTAATTTAACTTTGATTGCTGGTGCTTTGTCGGTTGGTATCGGTTTTGGTTTGCAAAATATAGTCAGCAATTTTGTTTCTGGTTTGACTATCATGTTTGAGCGCAGCTTGAAAGTGGGTGACTACATCGAAATGGAAGATGGTTATACTGGATCGGTGATGGAAATCAATGCGCGCAGCACTCGTATCAACACCAATGATAACATTGATGTGGTGATTCCAAACTCAGATTTGGTAACCAACAAAATCATTAATTGGACTTTACGTGATTCTATTAAAAGGGTCAAAATACCTTTTGGCGTTGCTTATGGTACGGATAAAAAAGCGGTCAAAAAAGCAGCGATTGAAGCAGCAGAAAACGTCAGCTACACCCTGACTAATATGAAAGGCAAAGAGCCTGAAGTCTGGATGACTGGTTTTGGGGATAATTCGTTGGACTTTGTGCTGTTGGTTTGGGTATCCAAATACGGGGTCAGGCGACCCAATCGAATCAAGGCATCTTTCCTTTGGGAGCTGGATACAGCATTTAACAAGTATGGCATTGAGGTACCGTTCCCACAAAGAGTGATTCATCATGCAACTGTCGACGGTTAGGATACTTTAAATCATCCAAAAAAATAGCTGTTAGATTTGTGTGTTAATAATCCTGATACAAAAAAAGCGGCTGTTATGAGCCGCTTTTGGTTACCGTTAGTTCTTATTATTCTATATGAGCAGTCATATATTCAACAGTGGCTTTGATTTGCTCATCGGTTAAAGCCATGTTACCACCACGTGGAGGCATCATGCCAGCTTGGCCAGTGAATCCTTCGATGGCATGCTTAATTAAAACATCGACGCCTTGAGCTAATCGTGGTTCCCAAGCAGCTGTTTCAAGTTTAGGTGCGCCGCCAGCGCCAGAAGCATGACAGGCTGCACATGCGTTGTTGTAAATCATTTCACCGTCTAAAGAACCGTCAAAAGCTGCTGTTTGGGCGACAGGTGCGGCAACCTCAACAGCAGCATTGGGATCAGTGTTGACTTCCGCTACAGGTTTGATTAACTCTTGAATTGAACTGCGATCAGCTTCACCTTCGATGTTAGCAACCAAGTTGTTTTGCATGGCCAAACCAATCAATGCCAGTACAATGGTTAAAACCACCAATGCGGCGAGTAAGATAGAAAAATTTCTAAAAAATATCGAATCTTGATCACTCATGAATTATCCTGTGCTCTCGGGAGCGAGTCGACCTGGTTGATGTGCCTTGGAGAATACCAACGAATCAACAGGTTGAGCGCTCGATAATACGCTGTCTTGCGAAGCCAGTTTTCATCTCAAATGATGAAAGAAGGGGAGGCAAGACCCTTAATGTAACTTTAATCGCCGCATTATAATTGTTAAGCCACGCTTTGCCAAATGTTTAATCCAGTCATCAACCAATGGTTCACAGAACAGTTTAAAAGCCCAACACCTATTCAAGAAGGTGCCTGGAGAGAAATTGGACTTGGGCAAGACGTTCTGGTTGCGGCTCCGACTGGCTCTGGTAAGACACTGGCAGCTTTTCTGAGTGCCATTAATCAACTGTATGAAGAGGGAGCTGATGAGCGCACTGGCTTAAAGGTGATTTATGTTTCGCCGCTTAAAGCACTTTCCAATGACGTCAATATCAATTTGCAACAGCCTTTAGTTGCGATTAATCAGTTAGGTAAGGGAGCCAATATAACCAGCGCAGTTTGGACAGGTGATACACTCAGTTACCAGCGCGACAAAATCAAAAGTCAACCCCCGCATATATTGGTGACCACACCTGAGTCATTGTATAACATCCTCACTTCTAAAGCAGGTCGGGCGATGTTGGCATGGGTGGAATCGGTTATCATTGATGAGGTACATGCATTGGCATCCAACAAACGTGGTGCTCATTTGTTACTGAGCTTGATGCGTTTGGAAGCGTTGACTATAAAGCGACCACAGCGAATAGCCATATCTGCTACGCAACGCCCAATAGAAAAGATGCAGCGTTACATCCTGCACCCTGAACAATCCACAGTGGTTGATCTGGGACACAAACGAGACATGGAATTGTCGATTGAAATTCCTGATACGCATTTATCGGCTGTCATGTCTAACGAACAATGGACAGATGTTTATGAACTGCTGACCAAACAAATAAAAAGTCATCAAACGACTTTGATTTTTGTAAACAACCGCAGATTGGCAGAACGGGCAGCAAAGCATTTGGCAGAACGGGTGGGTGAAAATCTGGTCACAGCACATCATGGATCTTTGGCCAAAGAGCACAGATTAAAAGCGGAACAGGCGCTTAAAGCAGGAGAACTGAGGGCGATTGTTGCCACAGCTTCACTTGAGTTAGGTATCGATATTGGCGATGTTGATTTGGTCTGCCAGTTGGGTTCGCCGGGCAGTATCCAAGCTTTTTTACAACGTGTGGGGCGCTCTGGTCATGGTGTGGATCGTACACCGAAGGGTATCTTGTATCCACTGACCATTGATGATTTATTGGAGGCCAGTGCTTTATTCAGGGCAGTTGATGCTGATTGTCTAGAATTAACAGAGTTTCCTCATCAACCTTTGGATGTACTCGCACAACAAATTGTGGCAGAAGTTTCACAACAACCTTGGTTGGCAGAACGTTTGTACCACCTATTTAAAGAAGCTTCCATTTATCAACAAATGTCTCTGGATCAATTCAGACAAGTGGTTACCATGTTGGCTGAAGGTTATTCTGGTCGTTCGAGCTATCAGAAATCATTGGTGTTTTTTGATGAAGTTACGGATGAAATCAGACCACGAAAAGCCGCTTCATTGACAGCTTTACTTAATGGAGGCACCATTCCCGAACAGTTTGATTATGATGTTCGATTGATGCCTGAAGATTTAAAGATTGGGACTTTGAATGAAGATTTTTCATTTGAAAGTATACCTGGCGACATTTTCCAACTGGGTAATCATTCTTACCGCATACTTAAAGTGCAAACTGGGACTGTTTTTGTTGAGGATGCAGCGGGGCAGCCACCGAACATACCGTTTTGGTTCGGCGTACAAATGTGGCGTTCTGATGAGTTAAGTTCAGCTGTTTCTGACTTGCGTCATGAGTTTAATGAATACCTTGTTGATAACCAGGAGGTTCCCAACCTCAATGTGAATGAATTTGGTGTCTCACAAATGATTAATTATGTCACCAAGACCAAAGATGTTTTGGGCGTTGTACCATCGCAGCACGACATCGTGGTCGAACGTTTTTTTGATGGTAACAATGACATGCACCTTGTTATTCACTCGGTCTTTGGTTCGCGGGTTAATCGAGCCTGGGGGCTGGCTTTACGTAAGAAGTTTTGTCGTCAGTTTAATTTTGAGTTACAGGCTGCAGCACTTGAAGATGCTTTGATTCTGTCATTAAGCGCTACACACAGTTTTGAATTAAGAACAATTGAAGGGTACCTGAAAGCAGATTCAGTAAAAGATGTTTTGATTCAAGCGTTATTGGACACACCGTTTTTTGTGACGCAGTGGCGATGGAATGCATCAATTGCTTTGGCAGTTAAAAGACGGCGTGGGGGCAAAAAAGTTATTCCTCAGTTTCAACGCAATGAAGCTGAAGATTTGGTTGCTGAAATATTTCCAGAACAAATCGCATGTGCCGAGAACATTGTGGGAAACCGTTCTGTGCCAGATCATCCTTTGGTAAAGCAAACCATTATTGATTGTACCCAAGGTATTATGGATGTGAATAAGCTAGGTGAAATATTGACTGCAATTGATGATGGTTCGATCAATATACATTATATGGACAGTCACACACCATCACCCACTTCGTTCGCCATTATCAATGCCAGAAATTATGCGTTCTTAGATGAGGCGCCGGCAGAGGAACGCAGGACTTTGGCCATTCATTCACAAAAATTAGATGAATCATTTGCTGTTCACAAGTTAAATCGAAGTGATGTTGAGCAGTTTAACCAACAGTTAAAACCTAAAGTAAGGGATTTGGATGAACTGCAAGAATATGTTTATTTTATGGGATTGGTTTGGCCGGACGAAGCTGAAGAATTTGCAACAGGGTTGGATGATCTAACACAAGTTGGTCGTATACTGAAAGGCACGTTGAATGGCAGCGATGTTTATTACAGCATAAAGTATGCTGAGTTGATTGAGTTGTGGCTGCAATCACCTGAAAAAGTAGAAGTTAACTTATTTGAACAGCTGGTTGCCAATCGACTCACCATCAGTGGTTTGATTGATTTTGATGAGTTGAGGAGGAGGGTTCCTGTTGCAGCCAGTTTTTTGCAACAACTACTGATACAGTTAGAAGTCAAAGGCTTGGCTTTTCAATTTAATCAGGATCAATGGATTGAAAGGCATCATTTAGCCAAGCTCCGCAAAATACAATTGAGCGAATCAAGACGAGCGGTTAAAATTATGTCAACCGATGCTTATCAGGATTTTCTGCAAGAGTGGCAATTCATTAACAACCCAGCAGTTGGTATAGAGGGTCTGAGTCGAGTGTTGCAACAATGGCAAGGCTTTGCTGCTAATGTCAATTCATGGGAAGAAGAAATACTGAAACCAAGAGTAAAGGATTATCATAACATGATGTTAGATACGTTATGTCAGAGTGGTCAATTTATTTGGAAGCGAGCCAAAGCTAAGTTTGTTTCAACTGATTTGAACCAAATGACCATCCAAAAAACACAATTTACTTTTCTGGAGAGAGAATATTCACATCTTTTTCCTATCAATGGTAATCTGGATGGATTGAACATAAAGGCGAAAATGGTACAGCAAATACTGATTGATCATGGTGCCAAATTTTTCAGGGAGTTGTTGGAGATCAGTGGATTGATTCCAGTTGAATTAGAACAAGTGTTGATACAAATGATAAAACAAGGCTTAGTTACAGCTGATGGTTTTCAGGTTCTGCGAGTATTCAGTCAATCACCAGCCGAACGACGAAGGCAATTACGGAAAGCCAAAAAATACGCCAATAACCTAGGTTATCTCGAAATGGTGGGGCGTTGGAGTTTGTTGCCGCAAAAAGATGTCAGGCCATCTGACTACATTCAATTGATGCTCAATCGCTACGGCATCCTCAGTTACGATATTTGGAACCAGGAAGATATGCCGGTTAAATGGCGCAATGTTTCATTTGAATTACAACGTTTGGAAGCCCAAGGTGAATTATTGGCGGGTAGGTTTATAAAAAATATGGAAGGGATGCAATATGCGCTGCCAGTGGTTAATAAAAAAATCAACCATTGAAATGGAGCATTCTGTTAGGGTGTGGCTTAATGGTCACTTTTTTTCTCTAGAAAGTCGTCAGTATTTTTCCTGCGTAGGCTCTTGATCGGTTGATAGATAGATGATACCATTTTTTGCTTATCATTAAGTAGACAAATGGGTCATGTCAATGAAACTTATCTGCTCCACACTCTTGTTTGTTGTGTTTTTCCATTCGGTTTCTGCACAATCTGATTCAATTTTTAAAACAGGCTTTGAGTTCACCCCAGAGCTCAATGATACGGGTATTACATGGGCTGGTGAGTATCCGGCAGATAATAATGTGGATTGCACCAGTTCTACTCTTTTAGGGTCACAGGATTGTCACGTAGGTCGTGATTTGACCCATAACGATGATTCAGATGGTCATGCAGGCTTTAGCTTTACCAAGTTAGACGCAACAGGTACACCGTTGCTTGACCAAAGCGTTGATTATAACATCGAGCCTTGGTCATGTATAAGGGACAATGTCACAGGCTTGGTCTGGGAAGTTAAAACCACTACAACGGGTATCCATCACAAAGACAATACTTACCAATGGGGAGGGCTAACAGCGATAGGCAGAGATCACATAAATTCTCAAGGCACATACTACGATCCAAGTTGGAATGAACTGGTTCAGGGTTCAAATGATAGCATATTATGTGGTTTTGATAACTGGCGAGTACCTACGGTTGCAGAGTTTTCTTCTATTGTTAATAAAGGTGCTACAACAACGCCTTCAATAGATACAAACTATTTTCCAAACACAGAATCATCACGGTATTGGTCTTCTTCACCTGACCCCAGTAACAGCAGTTTAGCGAGGCTACTTCATTTCATCAATGGCAATAATTCTGCCCTCAGCCGCTCCGGTTTCCATAGGGTTCGGCTGGTACGCTCTGGACAGTAGTGAGAGGGTTTTGTATCAACAAGGTTATCTCAACAATAAATCAAGACATGTAAAGTTTCAAAAAATTATCTTAAAATCGCATTATAAATTTAAAGGAGGCAATATGAAAATCATCACAACATTACTATTATCTACTTTAATTATTTCACAATCTCTCAACGCAGCAAGAACCTGTCAAGATTATATAGCCGATGAATGGCCTGATACTCGTTATACAATTGAAGACATATCTGGAGATAATGTTGTTACAGATAAAAAAACAGGACTGATGTGGAAACAATGCAGCGAAGGCCTAACTGGCTTGGATTGTATGACTGGTGCAATAACTAAATACACTTGGCAGCAGGCAGTAGTGCTGCCTACGGCCCAAAATACAACTGGCTTTGCAGGTTTTACCGATTGGCGCTTACCTAATGTCGAAGAGTTGCGAAGTATTGCAGCAATAAATTGTGTAAGTCCTGCAATCAATGAAACTGCTTTTCCAAATGTGGCAGTGCCCTATTTGTATTGGTCTTCCTCACCTTATGCTTATGATGGCAATAAAGCGTGGACAATCTTTTTCGGCAGCGGCAGTTCTGGTAACGCCTTTCGTGGCAATGAATACAGGGTTCGGTTGGTTCGTTCCGGACTGTGATTTTTTGTTTTTTATTTACCCTGAAAAATTACTCCGAAGAAAAAATACAGTCATATCAAAATCAACTTCATAAAATAATTTGATTAAATTGTTAAAAGTTATTTACAAGGGTGATTGTGTGGTTATAATGCGCTCTCGTTTTGTTGTTGTGGTTTAAGGATTGGGCCATGATGATGTGTTTAAAATTAATTTGTAGTTAATTTAAAAAAA
>JANQRW010000015.1 GCA_028284365.1 Marinicella sp. | reverse complement strand
CCTATATCCCTATAGGCGTTAGAGTCGAGTCTGGAACAGAGACCGACGCCTATAGGGATATAGGTGTGCTGCGTGAGCTTGGAGCGGAAGCGTAAGACCCAAGAGTATTCCTTTTATGGCATATATATAAAACACTACACTGGGATTCAGAAATTTTATGTTATCATCTATGCCTTTGGTCGTCGTATGGGCGCAAGAAACATACGCATGACACATACTAAAACCACATTCACTGAAATAACGCAAAAGAGGAATATTTATGACAACAGCTGAATTTACTCAGGAAGCAAAAGATGAACTCTGGGGCCATCCCAAGGGTTTGTATGTATGCTTTTTCACTGAGCTATGGGAAAGGTTTTCATTCTATGGAATGAAGTTTCTATTGGTTCTTTATTTAACGAAGTACCATTTATTTACCGATTCTGCCGGTCTTGATGTTTTGGGCGCCTATGCTGGTTTAGTTTACACAATTCCACTGATTGGGGGCATGTTAGCTGATCGCTACCTGGGTCCAAGAAAAGCCGTGCTGTTTGGCGGTATCTTATTGGTTCTGGGTCATTTACTGATGGCTGTTGAAGGCGAACAAGCAACTAACATTGGCGGTGTTATCACTCAAGACTTAGGCGCATTGAATGTCTTTTACATGGCTTTAGCTTTAATTATTCTGGGCGTGGGTTTCTTAAAACCCAACATTTCAACCATTGTAGGCAAGTTGTATGCCGAAAACGACCCTCGTCGCGATTCAGGCTTTACCATTTTCTACATGGGTATCAATATAGGTTCATTTACTGCAACATTACTGTGTGGTTGGTTGGGTGAAACTTATGGCTGGGGCTATGGCTTTGGAGCAGCCGGAATTGGTATGTTTTTTGGTTTGATATTTTTCCTATATGGTCAAAAATACCTTTATGGGCACGCTGACCCTGATGACCCAGAAAAACTAGCCAAAAAGGTATTGGGACCAATCAACACTGAGTGGGCGATTTATCTGTTGTCAATTCTATCATTACCACTGATTTGGTTTGTGGTACAAAGAGAAGCCTGGGTTCATTCAGGTCAATGGCTCTTTTTAGCTGCCGCGGCTGGCTTTTTGATGTTTTATGCATTCAGTAAGTCAACAAAAGTGGAACGCCACCGCATCATGGTTCTGATCGTCTTGATTCTTTCAACCATTGTCTTTTGGGCTTTATTTGAACAAGCAGGTGCCAGTATGACTTTCTTTGCTGACCGGGTGATGGAACGAACTGCTTTTGGTATCGAATTCAAAGCATCACAATTCGGTTCTTTAAACGCCGGCTTTATTATTTTATTGGCTCCTGTATTTGCCTGGTTGTGGGTTTGGTTATCAAAACGCAACCTTGAACCATCAACCCCTGCTAAATTTGGTATTGGGTTAATTCAAGCAGGTTTGGGTTTTGGCGCTTTGGTATTAGGCGCAACCATGCCTGAAGCATCTGGCAAAGTAGCAATGATCTGGTTGGTTTTGGCTTATTTACTGCACACCACTGGTGAGCTGGCGTTATCACCCGTTGGTTTATCTGCTGTGACAAAGTTAGCACCACAGAAAATTGTTGGGTTCTCCATGGGAACATGGTTCCTGGCCACTGCTTTATCAGAAACTTTAGCCACCAGGCTTTCTAAGTTTGCAGCATTTGATTCAAATGCATCAGCCACCATGAGCATGACTGAACAAGTGGCCAAATATTCTGAACTATTTAGTTTCTTGATGTGGCTTGGTGTTGGTACTGGTATTTTTATGTTAGTCATCACACCACTACTTAAAAAAGGCATGCATGGCATTCACTAAAGACTTGTGATTTGTCTTGTCTTTTGACACATGAAGCACCATTATCTCTAATGAAATGGTGCTTTTTTTATCACCACTGAAAATCACAATGCCAATTTATACATACGAAAACATCAATAAAGACCAACACTGCACCTATTGTTTAGGTGGTTTTGATGTTTTACAAAAAATCAACGATACGCCATTAACACATTGTACCTATTGCGGCTATCCGGTTAAGAAAGTCATCAAAACAGTCAACCTTCAAGGTAAAGTGACCAGCTCAAGCCAATCGACTTTGAGCGAAAAAAACATCGAAAAAAATGGTTTTACCCAATACCGCAAAGTGGGCAAAGGGCAGTATGAAAAAACAGCAGGTAAAGGCCCAGAAAAAATCGATGCAGAATAGTTTGCATCCTACCCGGGTTTTCACACATAATGCACACCGTATTGCTACAATTCTAAGGTTTAATTTTAGGAAAATACCATGAAAAAACTGTTAATCGCAGGCCTGTTTGCAGGCTTGGCATGCTCTGCTCAGGCAGACAACCACGAACACTCAACAGCTGATTTAATCAAAGAAGCGCTTAAATCTGATTTACGCACCGAAGCTGAAATAAAGCGTGACCGCAACCGACGCCCAGTCCAAACATTGGAATTTTTTGGCCTTAAGCACGACATGAAAGTTGTGGAATTGGTTCCTGGTGGAGGTTGGTACACCAAAGTTTTAGCTCCCGTTTTAAGAGATGATGGTGAGTTGATCGTGGCATTAGGTACTGGTCGTGCTGAAAACATAATCAAAGAAAATGATGCTTTATCTCACGTTAAAGTAGGTGCAGAAGCATCAAACCTCTACCGAAAAGATGGGGCCCGTTTTTATTCTTTAGAAAATGCCAACATAGGCGAAAAAGATGCGGACATGGTGTTAACTTTTCGCAATTACCACAATTTTGACAAAGGTGGTCGCATGGCCATGAATGAAGCAGCTTGGGATGCTTTGAAAATGGGTGGCATTTATGGTGTGGTTGATCACACTCAACGTCACATGGAAGGTGATAATGACGAAAATCGCAGAAGATTCGATCCAGTTAAAGCCATATTAGAAATTCAATCTGCTGGTTTTGAATTGGTTGATTATTCAGATTTACATTACCGTGCTGACGATGAACTGGAATATGAAGTGGGTAGAAAATCTGTTACCGGGAATACTGATCGATGGACATTGAAATTTAAGAAAGTTAAAAAATAAGTTTAGGGCCTGTTAACAGGCCCTGGTTTCTAAGCCATTCCATAAAACCACTGATTGTTCAATCAGTGGTTTTTTATGCCTAAGGAATGTCTTTGGGTTTTACGCTTCCACTCCAAGCTCACGCAGCACACCTATATCCCTATAGGCGTCGGTCTCTGTTCCAGACTCGACTCTAACACCTATATCCCTATAGGCGTC
>JANQRW010000014.1 GCA_028284365.1 Marinicella sp. | reverse complement strand
GCTTCGCTCACGGCTAATCGAGCATTACATCAAGGCTTCTTGCCTGCGGCAAACCGCCATGATTTCATACTCTGCCTAACCGGCTCGGCGGGTCGAGCTGCTCAGCAGCTCTCCAAATACAGTCAATTAATTATCCTATGGATGTTTCCTTTTAGTTGTTTGGCAGTTGACTATCATGTAGATTCAAATTCACCTTATCAAAACATTGGTGATGTGCCATGGGCTAATTTACAGCCTGGTGACCGTGTTTTGATTCATTGGAGAAATACGCCATATAAAGAGAAATGGGTGATCAATGCAGTGGGTACTGAGCAAGATCCTATTCAGGTGATGAATTATTGGGTTGTGTGGCTTTAAAACATTGGAATGACAATTATGGTGAAATCAAGTCAATGAAAGTCTCGCCAGCTCACAGCAGAAAAGGATTGGGCAAAAAACTGCTACAACATGTGCTTAATGAAGCCACAAAACGCAGGTATCAACAGCTCAAGTTAGAAACAGGTTCAATGACTTACTTTGAACCCGCCAGAAAATTCTATAAACAATCTGGGTTCACTGAATGTGAACCATTTGGTGATTATGTTAAAGACCCAAACAATGTGTTTATGAGTTTGGAATTGAAAAAAAGATTATTTAGTGTGTTTATTTTTATCAGATGTTCCAGAGAACCAAATCTAATTGCAATCAGAAAATTTTACTTCGATAAATTGAGCTTATCGGCACATTAAAAAAGTAAAGTATTTCTTGAATATTTGTTGATAATAAAATTAAATGCAATTCAGAGTGTACTCAGATTAGCACACACACAAATCTCTGCTTACGCACACACATACACACCTCGTAGGCAGAAAAGGGTACACTCTTCCAACGTTTTTCAACGTACGCAATGTTTCAAACCCAAATTTTTGTATTCAGTATTTGAAAGCTTATTCACACATGATGCAATTGTACATAACTGGATGTTATTATAAAATACCATGCATATTTTTATGCACAGTATTGACAAATGTATCAAGATGATATAATTCAAAAAATCCCGGGAGTTTTTATTTCGTTTGCCGAAATAATTTTCCAGTTTGAATTAAAACAAAAAAATGTTTGGCAACAGATCAAGTGGCATTTGGTGCATGAGGCAAAAAATAACCACCCAGAAGTCACCATTAAAAACCTTGCTAATCTTATTGGCGTTGACCGAAATACTTTTTCAGATCTATTAAAAGAATTACCACCAGAACCCAAGCCTAATAACCTCGCTGTATTATTAACAGTCCTCAAGGGGCAAAGTCAAAACGATGTGATTGACCTGAAAGTATTCATGAAGACAGCTAAAAAAATTATGAAGTCTTCACTGTCTCCTGAAAATGCACTTAATGAATTGATCAAAAAAGAAACAGTTGAATTTATTAGCGATACAAAAATTAAAATCAAATCAGAAGGTTTATACACAACTGGTTTGTCAGATCTTTATTTAAAAATTTTCTCTATGACTTTATTACGAGTTGTGAGAGTTATGTTGCATAACAAGGATGCAGCAAAAGGCAACCAACTCTTTCACGAAAATATTTATTCGACTCAAATGAAACCAGCTAACCAGAAGGAGTTTAAAGCATTTGTTAAGAAAGAACTTAAGTTAGTGAGTAAGAAAATTAACCAAAAAATTGAAGAATTAGAAGATACAAGCATACCTGTAGGTTCTTATTCTGAAGTTGGCGTCTCATTGTTTGAGACATTTGTTTTGAGAAATCTTAGGAAGAAATTATGAAAAATTATAAAGTTATAGCGGCAGCAGTATTCATTTTAAGTGCTGGTTTGGTTTTTGCAGGTAACAATGACAGTAAACTTAACTACTGTCTAGACATGATCAAAGCCAACGATGGTACAGGTCAGGGCAAAGCCAATGATGGCACAGGTCAGGGCAAAGCCAATGATGGCACAGGTCAAGGTAAGGCCAACGATGGTACAGGTCAGGGCAAAGCCAATGATGGAACCGGTCAATCCGCATATTATGATGCGTTGGTGGCTTGCCTTTATAAAGGTCAGTGATAAATTTTTACACAATTATTTAGACTTGATATAGTGGCCAAAGACTGAGTATGGTTGTGGTTTTTTCCATAACCATACTTTTCTGCGCGGTTAAAAAAATAGAATGTATGGCTGCTTTGTATTGCTCTCTCATTTCGGTATAAGGAATTCTTTTAGGGTTTCAATCCCAGTTTCTGACAAGTCTAAAACAGTATAATAATCTGTTACAATCTAATATCCTTTAGCCACTATCAAACATGAAGATTGCCACAGATGAAGCAAGAGATTTAACTAAAGGTTCTGTATATAAACACATGATTCGTATAGGTATTCCGGCTGCATTGGGCATGGTTTTTAATACTTTATACAACCTCACTGATAATTGGTTTGCAGGACGAATTTCAGACATCGCTTTATCTGGTTTATCTATCGCCAGCATTGTCTTTGCTTTATTCTTAGCACTTGGTATGGGTTTACAAAGTGGAACCTCTGCTATGGTTGCTGCTGACTTGGGCAGTAAAAACAAAAACCAAGTCGTTCAATGGCTTGATTGTTCGCATGGTATCACTTGGTTTTTGTCTACAGTGATTTTGTTATTGGGTTTGGTATTTGCTCAAGATTTACTCAATTACCTCAGTGCTGATGAGCAAGTTGTTGCTGTGGCCTGGGATTACACTTCTGTTATTCTATGGGGTAACGTCTTTTTTAATTTGACCAGCTGCTTTGCCGGAGCGTTGATCGCACATGGTAATACAACCAGTTATCGTAATATTTTGATTGTTGGTTTCTTTGCTAACTGGTTGTTGAATCCATTGTTTATTTTCGTATTTAATTTTGGTGCTGCTGGATTGGCTTGGTCAACATTGTTGATCAAAATGGGCTCGTCATTGTATTTATGGAAAGTGTTGATAAATGAGTCTGGTGTGTGCTCGAAACCTGCTTTCAATCCAGAACATTGGCGACAACTTCTCTCACAAATCATGCCAGCCAGTATGAATATGTTAACCATCATAATTGGTGGTTTCATTACCATCTACTTCATCTCTCAATTTGGTGATTTTCCAGTGGCTGGTTACTCAGTTGGTATTCGGATTGAACAATTACTACTGATGCCTGCTTTGGGCTTGAATGCTTCAGTTATGGCTTTGGTTGGTCAGAGTTACGGAGCGGGTAATACTGAAAGAGTTAAAGAGATCTACACCAAATCGCTTAAAGTGGCTTTGTTGATTTCAGTCATATTTATCCCAGCAATGATCTTTTTGTCTCCCATGATGATGACGCAATTTACAGACAATCAGGAAATCATAGATGTTGGTGTTTATTACCTCAGGGCTGATGCTTTTGCTTTTTATGGTTATATGATGTTGTTCTGTTCCAATGCATTGTTGCAAGCAATTAAGCAACCTATGTTTCCTTTGGTTATAGGTGTCCTGCGACAAATGATTTTACCTGTTATTGCTTTTTATATTCTGATCAATGTCTTTAATCATGGTTTATATTCGTTGTTTTGGGCGATTGTAACCATTGTTTTGTTTAGTTCAGTTGTGGCATGGGTTTATACACAGGGCAGACTAACTAAATTACATATCAAAAAAAATACCAAGTAACAAAAATTCATACACCATTGGTCTATTGGTGTAAACATTGGCTAAAGAAATAACACCACATAGAAGGTGAAAATGGGATTTGATGTCAGTAAGATATATTGCTTAATTAATTAGGATTGGGTTTTGATGAAGAAGAATTTATTATTTTTGGGATTGTCATTATTGATCTTGGCTGGCTGTTCTGACCAGGATAATCAAGAATTACCAACCGAGGTTGATTCACCTCAGGTTGAGAAAGAGGTGGTTGTTAAGGTTGGGAATGAAATAACAACACCTTTAGTGGCAAGTTTTGACCAATCTGCCATCACCTTATTTCAAGCCAGGCCGCATTATGCGACGGTATTAGGTGTGGAAGAACGATTGGCAGGTGGTAAATACAGCGATCGTCTGGATGATTATTCGCCTCAGGCTGAAGCTCAGATGCGCCAAGAATTACGTCAGATCAATCGACGGCTGGCCAACATTGAGGTTACCGATCCACAAGAAGTGGAAAATAAGCAGGTAATGATGAACCTGAATCGCTATTTTGCAGGTAATGAAAACTTTACAAATGGTTATATTGACCTTTGGATGGGGCTTTCGCCATTCATTGTAAATCAAATCAATGGGCCTTTGATTGATGTTCCTAACTATATGGTTAATAATCACAAAATAAACTCAGTTGGTGATGCAGAAGATTACCTCAAAAGGTTAGATGAGTTTGATGCTTTCATCCAAGGGGTGATGGCCAAGTTATCTGCTGATGTAGAATCAGGTTGGGTGGCACCCAAAGTCATTTTAAATAAAACCATTGCTGGTTTGGAAGCTTTCATAGCCCCTGCGCCTAAAGAACACCCGTTGTACAAAACTTTCGTCAAACAATTAGATGCATTAACAGATTTGGATGATACAGAAAAACAACGCATGTCTATTGAAGCAGAAGAACACATATCTAATAATCTTTATGCCGGTTATCGCATGATGATTGAGGTTCAAGAACAATTGTTAGACAAAGCCACCTCTGAAGCTGGTATTTGGGCTCAACCCAATGGAGATGCTTATTATGCAGATGCAGTTAAAATGCTAGGAGACACCAATTTAACAGCTGAACAAATTCATCAAGTGGGTCTGGATGAGGTGGCACGAATTTCTGCTGAGATGGATGCTATTTTAGTGACCAATGGTCATCAAGAAGGCACTGTCGGTGAACGCATGCTCAAGATTAATGATGACCCACAATTTTTGTATGAAGACTCTGAAGCGGGCAGGGCACAGTTATTGGCAGATTTGAATGGCTATATTGAAGAAATCAATGGGCGTATGCCAGAGTTGTTTGGTACTGAACCATCGTATGAAGTTGAAGTCAGGGCATTTCCCAAAGCACGTGAGGCTTCAGCGCCAGGTGGTATGTATTCTTCGCCAAAACTAGATGGTTCACAACCGGGGATTTATTGGATTAATTTACGTGATATCAAAGCCAATGCAAAATTTGATTTGAAAACATTGACCTATCATGAGGCTAATCCAGGCCACCATTGGCAAGTGGCTCTGAACTTAGCACAAGAAAGTCTGCCTATGGTGCGCCGCATAGCACCATATAATGCATATGTTGAAGGTTGGGCTTTGTATTCTGAATTAGTGGCTAAAGAAATGGGCATGTATGATAACGATCCTTATGGTGATTTAGGTCGTTTAAAGGCTGAGTTATTCAGAGCAGTCAGGTTGGTTGTGGATACGGGATTGCACCACAAAAAGTGGAGTCGTGAGGAGGCCATTAAATACATGGCAGAAACCACTGGTACGGTCGATTCTGATGTGGTAGCTGAAATTGAACGTTATATGGTTTGGCCAGGTCAGGCTTTGGGTTATAAATTGGGTATGATAAAAATAGTGGAATTACGTCGAATGGCTCGCGATAAATTAGGCGCCAATTTTGACATCAAGGCATTTCATGATTTAGTGCTTTTAGGTGGTGCGGTTCCAATGGCTATCTTGGAAGAAAAAGTCAAAAAGTGGGTGGCCGAACAACAAATTCAGTAATAATTTGAAAGAACTGTTACAACTTGATTTAGGTAGAACTGCAGTTTTACTGTGGTACTTCGATGTGTAACATGCTGGAGCTGGTTTCACCGCTTTTGCTGATGCTAACTAAATATAAAATGTTGTAGTTTTCGTGGCTCATTGGCGGGTATTTTGTTTCACCTAGCAGACGATTCACCATATCAGGGATGGTGTTGCTGTGGCCAATGACGAGTACCTTCTGCCCACGAATTTGATTGATAAACTTGAGTACATCAAAAGACATGGGATGGTATAAATCTGGTTGAATGGTTCGTTCCTTCGAAATGATGTCCGCTGTTTGTATATTACGTTTAAAATCTGTAGTGAAAACTTTATCAAAATCAGTGTGTTGTAAAACTTTTTTCCAGTATTTAGCACGTTCTATTCCTTGCTCGGATAATACCGGATCTTCAGATGTGATGTTGGCTTTTTCAGTGTGTCTGAGGATGTAAATTTGGGTCACATCTGACAACGATTCTTTGGCTATATTTGCGGCTTGGATTTGTGCTTTTTTTTCATCGCTTAAATTAGACATGTAATGCCTTATATTCAATGCGATGCTACCAAACAAAGCACCTAAGATGACCAATAAAACCAACCCCTGTAGCAGTGGGTGCTTCTTGGGTTGAAATGGTTCTGATATTTGTTTTTCAGGTGGTGGTTCAAAACGATAGCCGATCTTGTGGACAGTAACAATCAAGTCATCGCTGATACCTGCCTTTTTGAACAGCTTTCTCAGTCTGGCTACAGCAGCTGGAATTACTTCAGGAGATGAGGGTTTGTCATGCCAGATTTTTTCCATGAAATCCTGGGTGCTGACAGTTTCATTGGCATGATCAATCATCATTTGCAAAACTTCTATGGCTTTGTGATCAATACTCATTTCCACGCCATTTGATGTTAACTTGTGGTCATCAAAATCGATGGTAATGTGCCTGATTTGATAAATATTATTCACAATTTTGCTATTTTTTAAGACATTATAAATCCATTTCTGAAAAAAAATGTGAATTCATGAATCAAAAAAACAACTGAGAAGCAAGGTATTGATATAACAGCATATGGAATAGGATGGTTTATATCGTTTTGGTACTCGATACCGTTGTTCAACTCATGTGAAATACCAACCCTGTGATTTTGTCGGTTTAATGGCCAGGCTTCTGGTGCAAATTTGCTAATTCTGTGTCATTTTTGATTCCAAAAGGTTCATCACTTCGCTAGCCGGAACCGGACGGGAAAAATAATATCCCTGAATAACATCGTATTGCAGCTCTTTCAGTATGGCCAGTTGTTGGGCTGTTTCAACACCTTCTACAACAGTGGAAATACCTAAGCTGTCAGTCATGTCTTTAATTGATTTAATCAGCTTATCTGCCTGATCTTTCTTACCAAGTTCTCTGATAAATGTCTTATCAATTTTCAAAATATTGATAGGTAGTTGTTGTAGTTGGCTTAAAGACGAATAACCTGTACCAAAATCATCAATAGAGACTTTTACTCCCAATTTATTTAAGGCCATGAAGTTTTTCATTTGCTCACTTGAATCTGTGAATACGTTTTCTGTTATTTCAATTTCAAGTAAATTAGCTGGATAATTCAGTTGCTCTAATATACGTGAAACCTCGGATACAAATTCTTTTTGGATAAAGTGAGAAGGTGAAATGTTTACCGCCACCGACAGATCTCTATAGCCTTTTGCATGTAGCTGTAATGTATATTGACATGCATTTTTTAAGACCCAGAAATCCAAATCACTGATCAATCCAATGCGTTCTATCACTGGAATGAAGTGGTCTGGTAAAATCATCCCTTTAGTGGCATGATTAAATCGAGTTAGCACTTCAAAGCCCACAATTTTACCAGCGCTTATTTCTACTTTTGGTTGGTAATAAATCTCAAACCCTGAAAAGTTGTCTTCACGAATTTGTTTTTGTAGCATGGATTCAAAATTGACTCTCTTTCTGGCAGCTTCTGCCAAACTGCTGGTGTAATAAGCATAACGATTCTTGCCTGCTGCTTTGGCAGCATACATAGCAATATCGGCAGATTTTAATAAAGTGCTGTTGGTTCTTCCGTCTTTGGGGTATATAGCAATACCAATGCTACAGGCGGGAAATATCTTAACACTCTGAATAAAGATGGGTTTAGCAATAGAAGCCAGACAAGATTCTACAATTTTTTCAACATAGGAAGTGTCTCTGACTTCGTTTAATACAACACAAAATTCATCGCCTCCTATTCGGGCCACTAAACTCAGCTTGGGAACTTGTTCTAACAGCCTTTGTGAGATTTTCTTTAACATCTGATCACCAGCATCATGGCCGAAAGCATCATTGATATTTTTAAAGTTATCAAGATCAATATATAGTAAAGCCATGCTGGTCTGGTTTTGATGATTGATCAAGGTGGCTTCTTTTGTGTATTCAATCAATTTACTTCGATTGGGCAGACCGGTCAAAACATCATTATAGGCGAGGTTTCTGATTTTTTCTTGTGAATGCCGCAAAGCTGTGATGTCATTCAATATCAAAACATAAACATCCTGTTGCTCTTGGTGGCTGAGCTTGACGACTTGTACATTGGCATGTTTTTTTACAGTATCCTCATTGGATTGAAAGGAAATCTCAGTTAAGTTTGTATCCTCTGTCTCAGTACTTAAGGTGTTAAGGCTTAGTGGCTTGTCACAATGAATTTCTTTAAGTAAGTGTCCCAACTGTTTGTTTAGTATCTGGTGTGATGGAAGTTGTATGATACTCGCGGCCACGGAGTTAACTTCGGAGATGGTTTGATCAGCGTCTAATAACAATATGCCTGAATTTTCACCACTGTTTAATGTGTGTGTGTTCGAATTGATAACATTAAAATTTGCTATATTACCAATCAATACAAGCCTTTCCCCATCAATTTTCAACCCAGTTAATTTAACATCTTTAAATGTATTCTTTGAACTGATTAAATGCCAATGACATTGATTTATAACGCCGCTGGTGATCATTTGTTGCAAAATGTTAAAGTCTATAAAGTCTCCTAGTACATCTGTAAGAGCAATCTGGTCAACTTCAGTTTGATCATCATATTCAAGGTATTTGATCAAACTGTCTGACCAGCCACTTAAACTACCATCAGCATGAATCATAATTCTTAAATCACCAATACAATTCAACAATGTTTCCAACTGTCCTCTTGAAAAATTGGTTTCTTTGATGACCTGATGCATTGATATCATGGCCTGATTTATCCGACTGAATTCATTGCGTTTATCAGACATGGTCGATGTATTGGTGGTTTTTCCATGGGCTATGGCTACAGTCTGATCAATTAAAACACCGAGATCATTGGTGATTATTTTATTGATGTTTCGAACCTTGACGGTTGACCAGACAAAAATTAACAACAATGCCAATACATTAATCAGCTCAATATGCTCATAAAGTTCGAGGGTGGTTTTTGTTTGGTTATAATCAGATTCCAATTGTGACTGGATTTGATTATCCAATAAATCATCTAAGGTACTTTGTGTTGATGAAAGTAACGTAATTTGTTGGGTATTGGTTTGCTCTGCATTGACCAATTCAGTCGAAATGGTGTCAAGAGCCTGATGGATTTTGGTGACTTCATTGACCAGATTGACCTGTTTGGGTGAAAGCTTTAATTTCGCTTTCTGGTCAACCAGATGCGTTTTAATTTTTTCAAGTAACTCAATTGTCTGCATGAGAACCAGGGTCTCATCTTTGCTGTCTAAATCTAACAAATTGAGTAAAGAGAGCAGGTTATGCTCATAGGCTACTAAAGTACTGTTTAGGTTATCTTTATTCGACGTTAAAACATCTTCGTACTCATTGGCAAACAACAGTCGGATATTTTGGGAAAACTCTAAGATTTTTGACTTAAGTACACCTTGCTTGTGTGACACCTGAGTGATGTGGTCAGATATTTTGATGTATTTTTCATAAGTGACTAACAAGGTGTTGATCAGAGATTCATCCAATAAATTTAAGCTTAGTAATTGTTCGGTTGCGGTTTGAAAATCTTCTTTGCTGTCCAGGATTTTCTTAATTTTATTCGAGTCAGTTTCATAAACATATGACAAAGTAGCGTAGGCAATTTCGTGGACGTTAATTTCTTGTTGTCTGGCATATTTTTCAGCATCATCGATTTCCCTTAATTTTCTGGTGTTGAGGTTGCTGATAAACACCGACACAAAAGTGAACAACAGAATCAGAACCATTGCAATTTGCTGAATGAGCTTCAGTTTGTTAAGGCTTTGGCGTATCATGACTGTTTGTCCTCGGCTGACTATAATCTAAAAGAATAAACCACAAAAAATGTTCATGTCGTTTGTTTTTAAAAAAATAATAGCAATGCATTTCATTAAAGATTCCTTATCCTGTTACTGACATATAAACCAATACATTTGTGTATTTATTTTCATATTCTTGGTTTTGTCTGCTGCAATGTTTTATTCGCGATGAAATAATGCAGAGGGATTTTTCTTGATACAGTCTCATTTGAATTCTTTTTAGATGGTATTTCTACCTCTTCATGAGCTTTACTTTGAAACATATTTATGATGCTTGTTTTATCGAAAACTCAAGCCTGAAAATATAAATAAAGAAAACCACACCCTCTCAGATTCAATTATGGTTATTTTGTTTTTTGACAAAATCATAATTTTCTAATTACACAAGTTGAAAAAAATCACACACTTTGCACACAATGTATTTTACATAATTCTTCTTGGTTTTATAACTCTTTCATTTTTGACGAATGGTGAGTGATTACTTACCAAGAACAGCACAGAGAAACTATTTTGTTGAACATACCACTTTGGGTTGAGACAAGCGTTAAACCAATGTTTGGTCAGACGCTTGGCTAGACTGGTGTTAAAGGTAACAAAACCAGCCCAAGCTTCAACCCAAGAAGGCATGCTAGTTGATGATCAATCAACTAAACACATTTATCCGCCTAACTTCTTCTCTGTCTTGTCAGAGGCGGCAAAGTGATAATCAACCAAAACATCAATCGATTTCAATAGGTATTCGGTCGATGCCAGGACCACCCTTGGCAAACTATTTTTTTCTATGCCTAAGTATAGGTTTTTAACCCTTGACCAATATCTATTCACTGTTTGTAAATTCTCTTTTTGAGTATCTTCATAACCAGTATACTGATTGACGGTGCTCAAGCGTTCGTCAAATGCATCAATTGTATCCTGCATTTGTTTTTTGGCATTAACGTCTTTAATACCAGCTCTGAAAGCTATGTAATACCTGTTTGCTCTGACAATCAAATACTCCATTTCTTGTGTTTTGATCAACATCAGAAGCTCATCACTGGGGTTTTGGCTATGATGTAAGTCTTTGATGTATTCAGCAGCCTCAAGTAAAGATTCGCAGTAATCAATAATAAACGATGCATTTTCTAAGCTGTAGGGCTGTTTGATTGTTGCATCCAACTCATCGAATGTGAATGACATGAACTCAACCAGTGCTTTTTGTTCGGGGTCAGAGCCAACAAATAAGCCGTTGATGTTTTGCTTGAGTTTCTCAAGACTGTCTTTTAAACCCTTTTCAGAGGTACTTATACTGATACGTTGGTTTGTATACAGATAATAAGTAGCCACTTCCTGGCTTTGTTCTTCTATTTTTTCAGCCCTTCTCACTTGGTCAGAAGTACCGGTGATAGCAGTTGCTATACATGAATAACACACACTTGTTAAAATTAAAAATTTGATAAATACTTTTATCATTAGATTTTCTCCTCAATCTCAATTATTTCCAGAACCATTTTTAAAATTGCTGTTGCGTTTTTTTGTGCAACAGCTGGCACAAACCTTCCTGATTTAGATGCAGCCATGAATTTAAACACCAGAAAATTCTTCTTAATGGCATTAAGCTTATCAACTATCATGTTGTTTGCTTTTGCTAAAGGCAAAATTTCTTCATACAAACCAGTAAATTTAGTTAACTCACTCTTGACTTTTTCATCATAAGCTGGGTCTTGGTAACCCCAGGCTTTTAACAGGTAACCGACTGCCATTCGTTGTACTTCAACACCCAAATCAGCCACTAAAACGATGACGTGGGTTGAATTTTTTGTTGTGGCATCAGCCAGATGTTCATCTAATTCTTCACATCGATTAACAAAGTCATCAATCAATTCACGCAGTGCAACACTGTTTTCTATGGTTGGCTGCTTGGACAATTCTGGTTTAATTTGGTGCCATAATTTTTGAATTTCCACCACTTCAGCATGTAATTCAGTAGACATGTCGTGGTTGCCAACATCGCTAACAAACTCCTCAATTTCAGCTAATTTAACTTCTAAATGCTGTTTGGGGTTTGCATAGGTGGCCTCCATTCCAATCATGATAAAGTCCTGTAAACTACTTTCTGCATCCATACAGACTTTAGCAATTTCAGACACGTCCTCTGCTAACACAGCGGCAGAAGTGACTGTTGAGAGCAGGCTCACCGCAATCAACATAAACATGGTATTTATCTTTCTCATATTTAAGCCTTATTAAAAATAACGGATGCATCTTATTATTAAACTTCAAGCCCTGGCAATAGGCAAATGACCCATGATAATTAAAAAATCGATGACCGACATATGCCCACTTATGTCCTGATGCGCTAGTGTTTGTTATAAGTTTGTGAAAAATTTGATGTTTTTTTCAGTATGTTTGTGTTATTTATTTTAACAATTTTTTACAGTTTTTTTAAGATAGACTTATGTATATACAGCAATAAAAGCAGTCAAAGTGTACTTATGCCCCTTTGTTTAATTTATAGAAACAGCTATTCTTGCGCTTCTATCTTTTACAAATTACAACATTTATGAATAAATTAATTTTGACGAGCTGCCTGATGTTATTAACAGGAATGGTTTTTGCTGAAGAATCTGGACACGGAGCTCATGAATCACATGGGACTCATGAACTTAAGCGACACAATTTAGGCATTTTTCTGGGTGAAACTGATGCAGATGAAAATGAATTCACTTATGGTCTAGAGTATGAATATAAATTCAATCACAGATGGGGTGGAGGCTTGACTTATGAGAAAACTCCTGATGCCCATCATGGTGATGGTGTGGATGTTAGATTGATCTCTTTGTATTTACATCCTTTCAAAAAATTCAGATTAGGCTTGGGTTATGGTGAAGAACGTACAGGTGGTCCACATCCGCACACAGAAGATCTGACTAGATTTTCTGTGGCTTATGACTTTCATCTTAATGAAAATGTTGGCTTAGCACCTTCGTTTGCAATAGACCGAGTTGATGGAGAAACGCTTCGAGTCTATGGCATCGCGCTTACATTCGCATTTTAAGATTGTCTGTCAAAAGGAGCCTTTTTGTTCTGAAGCATGCCTGGCATGGGAAAGCTGCTGAGGCAGCTTGACCAGCATAAGCAAAGAAGACGGTTTGGCAGTATGCCAAGACGACCCCATGGATGGGGGAGGTAGAATCCTCAACGGAACAGAGACCGAAGACCCAAGAGCATTCCTTTTAAATAAAGGTTCCTACAGCATATCTTCAAAAAACCATGCTGCTAAAGCATGCCTTCCTGGGAGCCCGGCTTTCGAGTATAGATTTGATGCTTGTTGTCGGGCTGTTTTTTCCTTGATCGTTCTGAGTTCAGAAATTTCTTTAAGGCTCAGCCCTTTGAGTAACAGATAAGCAGTTTGTGTTTCAGTTTCAGTGAAATGCCAATCTTCAAACTGTTTCTTGATCAGTCTGCTGTATTCTTTTTTTGCTTTTTGTAGTTTTTCATCTTGGACCAGAAGGGTGTATTTACTGTTGACCAGTTCAGCATTCAGGTCACTCAATACTTTCTCTTTACGAAAAAGGTCAAAAATCAAAAACAGAATCAACCCTGTAGAGAGTAGTATGATTAGAATCTCTTCATAAAATGTATATAAAGGTTCACCATGAGTTAACTCATGAGACACCTCTATTGCACAAAGTAAAAAGATTAAAGTCAATATAAAAACAAAAACAGCAATTTTAATTTTACTCATTTTTTCCCAGCACAAACACACAATTACCGAGGATTATATGTTAATTATAAAATTCAGACAAATTGATTAATTTACTCTGAGTACAGCTCATACTGATTCATACCCAATCTTTGTTCGTAATCCAGCTTGCTATAACTGTGTTAGCTCTATGCTGATTTGGTTTCTCAAATTAAAACAATGACAGTTTAAAAATCCGCTACAATGTTAACGCCCTAATCATTTGTATTTGGATTGTACAGGCTGGAGATGAGGCGGGCGTGACTAAGATTGCCAGCCAAATTGCAGCTTTAAAAGCTGATTTGAATGAAGTCAGTGGTCATTGGGTGAATCAGTCTGAAAGAATCTCGAAACCTGACTGAGCAACGGTTGTCAGGAGCGAGTGAGCGTTTAAGCCAAGCCATTGAGAAACTGAATTTAGAGTTAATGTTTCCAATGAACCGCTACCTGGACTGGATGATGCCATGAAATCATTGTCTGAAACTCTGGAAACATCGTTTGTGCCAATTATTGTGGCCATGAACAAAAAACTCAAAATTAATAACGATGTGTTGGAACAAGTCACTGAGCTAAGTCAAAAAATCAAAGAATTAAGCCAGAATGCAAGTACTAAAACTGTCAAAAAAGTAAGTAGCCAGACAAAAAAGGGCAAAGAATACCAAGCAGAGCACTCCAAAAACCACAAAAAAAACAAATTGAAGCTTTTACTTCAAAAAAAACAGCGAATATGGGTGATTTGGTATCCTTGGCTTTGTTATACTGAATGGATTAACTCATCACGAGGTGGATATGCCAGTTAAATTATTATGTTTTTTATTCAGCTTGTTTATTGCAGGTCTCACCACTGCTTATGGCAGTAGTGACTTTCTATCAACCACAGATCACGATGTCACCATCAATGGTTATGGTGTTGAACAAAGCTGGTTACCTACACGCTCGGAAAAGCAACAACTGTTGGCTGCCAGAGTCAATCAGTCGGTCAACATTAATGACTTTCCGGTGGTCATTTTACCACATGGCAGCGACCACAAAAAACAAACACAAACAGTTGATTTAAAGCGCTATGAATTGATGGCGCCAGGGGCCAAAATCACTGTGATAGATGAAACAGGTAAGCGTAACCTGCCGATTCCTGAAATGATGTTTTTCAGTGCACCAAAGACTGGTTTGGGTTTTATGCTGGATGGCAAGACAGGGGATGTTGAAGGCTTGATAAGCCAAGATGGTGTGAGGATGTATATCACTGGTAATTTACAGACAGGACTTGATTTCAGGTTGGATGAATTGAATAAAAGTGAGGAGCAGGTAAGCGCTCAATGTCATAGTGCATTGGGTGACCAGCCTAAGCAGCTGATTGGTGAACTTGAACTCAGCGACTTGTCAAAAACCCTCGAACAAAATACCAGAGGAACCACCCTTTATGAAACAGTGATTGCTGTTGATACTGATACAGAATGGATGGATGGTAAATCAGATAACCCCAGCACAGCCATGGCCTATATCAACACCTTATTCACCAGTATGAATGTGTTTTTTGAGCGGGATTTGTCTTTGCGTTTGTTACTGGGTGATGTCACCTTGAGAATCAACACCGACCCTTATCCAACTGAGGATAATATCAGTAATTATTTAACTGATTTTGGTGAGTATTGGCGTGTTAACCAGGGCAACATACCAAGAGATTTTGCTTTGATGCTCAGTGGTCAAAACATTGGTTCAAATTCTTTTTCTGGAATTGCCTGGGTAAACGCTTATTGTAACAATGGGTTTCAATTTGGTTCTCAAACAGCTGGCAGTTACAGCGTAAACAGAATTGGTACAAATTTCGGTGCGGCTTCAGTGGCGATGTTCGTAGGACATGAACTGGGACATAATATGGGTTCGCCCCACACCCATTGTTATAACCCGCTTGTTGACCAGTGTTATAACGGAGAAGCCAGTCCACAAAATGATTGTTTTGATGGGACTCCTGTTTGTCCGGTTGGAGGCAAAGGTACCATCATGAGTTATTGTCACTTTGGTGCACCCAGTGGTGCCGGCTGTGGTCGCAGTGATGAGGAATTTCATCCTACGGTGATCAGCAGAATAAACAGCCAAATAGTGGCAAACTTTCCAAGCTGTATTCAATCTTTGGGCAGTGATATTATTTTTGAAGATGGCTTTGAGTGATAAATTTCACTTTATTCAGAATATCCACTTTATACCAGCATAAAAGGCACGGCCCTCACCACTGTAAAAATAATTACCATCAGTGCCGCCAGCATCAGGGATGGGTAAGGTGGTGCTGATGTGGTTTTGGTTATTGAGGTTTTTAACATCAAAGAACCACTGTAGATCATTTGTCTGGGTGTAACTGAAGTTCAGTCCTGTCAGCAGGTAATTTTGAGTTTTTACCGAGTTGGCAAGATCTACATAATAAGCAGAGGGTATCCACTCGATACCAGGCATGATACGCCAGCCGGATGGATGCTGGTATTCTATTCTTGATTGGAGGTGGTGTTCAGGAACTCCTGGAATGTGATTGTCACCGTAGGTTGTGTCGTTATCCAGATTGAACTGACTGTACTGGTAGTTGTTAGTCAGTGAAACTTTATCACCTGCTGAAAAAACATCAAAAGCCATGTTAAAACGGATCAAACTTTCTACCCCCCAATGAATGGATTGTTTGGCATTGGTGGTTCTGGTTGCCCCATCAGGAAATCGAAAGCGAATGAATTCATTGTCTAATTGACTGTAATAAAGGCTCAAGTCCCAATTGATGAAATCAGTGAAACCACGTGTACCGAGCTGAAAAGTATCGGCTGATTGTGCTTTGAGGGGGGCATTAATACCGGGTTGATTACCATTATTCAGTTCAGCAAAAGTGGGTGCTTCAAAACTGCGGGAGAGGCTGCTGAACCATTGAACATTATCCCGAGGCTGGTATTTAAGGGCGATCCGTGGGTTGATTTGCGAGTAATCTCTGTTGCTGTTGATGGTGTTTGGAAAGGTTTCATTGATGTCGCGTTGGGCATAAACAGCCTGAATTGCCAGATCTAGCATCAATTCATTTTTTACATGACTGATCAAAGGTAATCGATAGTGATAACTGGCAGTGGTGGTTTGTGCATCCTGTTGGCGAAACAGGCGATCTTCTCCAGGGAATCCACTTTCGTTTTCCCGACGCAATTCATTTTGTTGTCCCCATTGGGTATTCAGTTTTATGGTGTGTGGTCCCTGTTGCCAACTGAGATTGAATCCCACATCATCAGAGTCTCTGTTGATGTAGGTGAAAACAGGGTTTTCCAGTTGCTTTTGTGCAATAAATATGGATGCTTCAAGGTTGTTGTCAGTGATTTGATAGGACAGGCGCGAGAGCGTTAAATCACGATGGAAGTTACCAAAAATATTGAAAACTCTGGACTGTCTGGGATTTTCAGTTATCAACCCCCGTGACAGGCTGCTGGGTAGTTCGGCATAAGTATTCAAGTGAAACAAGCTGATGTGGTGCTGCCAGCCTGCTTGTGTGTTAATCAACTGTTGTAAATAAAAACGATGACTGCGTTGTTGATTCTGTGTTCGAAAGCCATCTTGATTAAAGTGGCTGGCACGGATGCGAAAAGCATTAGACTCGTTCCCGCTGGTGTATGAGAACATACCGCGTTGGGTGCTAAAACTACCCGCAGATAATCGCAACAGGTTATCCTGATTTTCAGCAGGCAAAGTGGAACCTAAATCAATAACACCTCCGAGCGTACTGCCTCCGAGTGCCATACCATTGTCGCCGCGATAAACAGCAACATAGTCAATCAACCACGGATCGACAGCTTGAAAGTCGAATGAGCCATCAGCTGTATTCAAAGGAATACCATCTTGAAGTAATAAGATGCCGCCACCTTGGAATTGGCGCCCCAGGCCTGAACCACGAATTGAAATTCGGGCACTTTCGGCGCCATTGCGTTGTTGCGCAAAAACACCAGGTATAAAATCCAAGATGTCTTTGATGTTAGCTGCGCGCTGGTTTTGCCAATACTCATTGGTGGTTAATGATGCGCTGCCAGTCCAACTGTTGATTTTTTGTGCCTCTGATTGGAGTGGAGCGGGGGTATCTGGAATTTCATCAGTAACCATTAAAGTCGGTTGTTCAGCTACGTCTTCTTTATTGTTACTGGCTTGATTTGAGATGGTTTGAGCCAAAACAAAGGGGTTGGTGTTGTTCAGTAGCAACACCAGCAGAATGCATTGTTTCATGTTATGTTATTTTATATCATTCGGGGCAGGTGAAATTTTAAGGATTTTCCCTTCTGGGTTGTCAATGGCCACGTAAATATAGCCTTGAGGGCCTTGTTCGATGGCTCTGATGCGTTGTTTTTGTTCTTTGAGTAAACGCTCTTCAACAACTACCTTATTGTTTTCATCTAATTTGATGCGGTTCAAGTGCATCAGTTTCAAAGCACCGGTAAAAATATCTCCTTGCCAATGAGGAAAAGCCTCTCCCGAGTATATCAACATACCAGAAGTGGCAATTGAAGGATCCCAGTAATGAATGGGCTGCTGCATTCCATCCATGGCTGTTTTGTCGGTAATCGGTGTGCCGTTGTAATTGATGCCATAGGTGATGGTTGGCCAGCCGTAATTATTACCGGCCTGAATTAAATTAATTTCATCACCGCCCCTTGGTCCGTGCTCGTTACCCCACAATTGGCCAGTTAAGGGATGTAGAAAAGCACCTTGAACATTGCGATGGCCAGAACTGTAGATGTCTGGTAACACATTGGGTTTATCCAAAAAGGGGTTGTCTTTGGCAGGTTTGCCGTTGGTGTCAATGCGCACAACTTTACCAAAATGGGTACTCATGTCTTGCACATTTTCTTTGTTACCGCGGTCACCAAGGGTCACAAATAAATGACCTGTTCGATCAAAAACCAAACGAGAGCCGTAATGATAGCCCGCTTGGTATGTTTGTGCCTGTTGCCAGATAGTGGTTACATCTTGTAGTTGTTGGCCGACTAATTTGGCTTTCCCTACTGCCGTTCTGGCATGTCCATCAGCAGCCGATTTGGCATAAGAAAAATAAATCACTTGGTTGTTTGTATAGTCAGGATCTAGGACAATATCCAGAAGACCACCTTGGCCTTTGGTGTCAACTGCTGGCATGCCCATAACGGGTGTAGAAACCGCTCCTGATCGATCAATGATTCTCAAGTTACCTTGCTTTTCGGTTACCAATAAGCGGCCATCTGGCAAAAATGTCATGCCCCATGGCTGGTTTAATCCTGTGGCATAAGTTGATATTTGCACTTCATGTGTTTGTTGACCGGATTTGTTTTCTGCTGCGATTGCAGGTTTCAGAAAAGAGCAGAAAATGACTAAAATAATTAATTTTTTCATAAAGTAAGGCTCCAAAATTTTAAGTCTATTTTAACAAGTCAGTGTGAATCAAACGTTATGGTGATTATAGCAACAAAGCAAAAGAAGGAATACTGTTGGGGCGTCGGTCTCTGTTCCAGACTCGGCTCTAACACCTATATCCCTATAGGCGTCGGTCTCTGTTCCAGACTCGACTCTAACACCTATATCCCTATAGGCGTC
>JANQRW010000006.1 GCA_028284365.1 Marinicella sp. | reverse complement strand
GCTCAGTCGAAGTGTTCCCGACTCATTTGAAAGCCACCGCCAAGGATGGCGGTGTTAGAATCGAGACTGGATCAGAGATCGAGACCACAGCGAGCATGTCTTACTACCTCAGGCTTGCACTTTCTGATTCGCTATCGCTCACCAACCAAGTGCGCCGGTCAAGCTGCTCAGCAGCTTTCCAAAGGTATTTCATTTGATTAAGCTGATTTTGAATTAAAAAAGTAATTATTCTTGGATAAGGTTTAGTTGAGATATTGCTTGGTGCTTGAAACAACAAAACACAGAATAAGAGGAATCATATCGGCATCCGATATAGCCCGAAAATTAAAAATACCAATTGATATTCGAAAAAACTCGACTTTTGTTGACATCTACCAGTCATTGAGAAAATTGTGGTAGTAACAATGACCAAAAGTGTAGGCATTAACCAAGAAAACCAAGTTAGCTTGGTTTGGGGTTTCTGCCTACCTTTAAAAAACCTTGTGATTGTATAAGCAAGTTGATGGTGATAAACTCATTCGCCTGTAACGTTCTAATCCATTTAAGTATGAATAAATTAACCTCTGGTTTAGGTCGATAATGGCGCCAATTAAACTTCTTTTATTCTGTTACTTGTTGGTTTTTCAACCGCAGTTAAGTAAAGGACACAGTTATTGGATATGGGCGGGTCTTACACCAGCTGATGCACCAGCTGATGCTGAGTTAATTGTATATCAGGGTAACTTTGTTTCTCAATCTGGGCAGCTTCAGTTTGAGCATAAAGGCATTTACGCCAGTCCATTAAAACAATCACAAATTCAGCTGGTATTTCGTTTACATGAGATCCAAAACCCGCTGTTTATAGTAGATACGATCGAAAGGTATATCAGGGATTGGAGGAGACATTCGGTTGTTGTTACAGGTATCCAGTTGGACTTTGATTCACCTTCGGCCAAGCTCAGTGAATATGCGTCTTTTTTATACCAAGTCAGAGAAAAGTTATCGATTGATTTGGGGTTCAGTATCACTGGTTTGGGTACATGGCTAATGGACGCTGATGCGGTGACATTGAGACAATTGCATGCTCAAGTTGATACCATAACCTATCAGTTGTATGTGGGCAGAGCGCCCGTTCGATACCCGCAACGTTATATTAACTTTCTGTTGCATCTTAAACACCCATTTAAAGTGGGGTTGCTATACAATCAACAACCATTAGAACGTACGGAACAACTCCAGGTAAACCCGGCTTTTAAAGGCTTCAGCTATTTTATACAGAAATGACTCACTTGATTAAATACACTGTTAAAACCATTTGTTGGACATTCATATTTTTTACATCTGCCGTGATCGCTTGTGGGCCTTATTATCAGCCCAGGTATTCAGGTGTTCTATATATGGATCCGGAGTTAGCAGGCAAGCATAACTTCGATATTTTGATGCAAGACTTTTGGGTGACACCTGACTCATCTGAACATGTGAGTGATCCGAGTTACCGGGAAAGGCAGGATAACTATTTTGCGGCAGTCCAGTCATTAATCGATACCAGTCAAAGACCTATTTTTGTGAATTTGTCAGCTCAAGATTTAAGCGATGGTCTGTGTAAAGGAAATGATCGGCAAAGTAATGAGGCCATATACAAAGAATTTTTGGGATTGGGAAAGCTGCCTGCTGATTCCAGCCAAAGCCAATTCAAAAATGCGTTTAGCTATTTAAATGGTGAAATAATGAATCGTTGTGGTCGGTATACTGCATTTGCCAACCAGCCCGAACAGATAAAAACATGGGTCGATGTCATTAAAAATTTCGATGGACCAAGCCCCTGGCTGGACTACAGCTGGTTACTAATGGCTCGTTACCACGTTTATGGTTTGGAACATGAATTGGCTGAACCTTATTTGCGACAAATGACAAGCTCTGGTGTTGAGGTGGTTAAACTGCATGCCAGAGAATTAAAAACCTTGGTAGAGGTACAAAAAAGCACACCTGAGCCATTGAATTTAAAACTCGGAATCCAGAACAGGTATACCTTCAGTGGCAATTTTTATGCAGCTTGTGTTTCTAACAGCATTGATAACGTGTTACTTTATGATAAGAAACTATTGTTAACTTCAGTCAATGACCAACGGGTGGTGGAACTGATGCAAGCCAGGGATATGCTGGCGGGAATTAACTGTAATGCCATGTCAGAAGAGGCTCAAAAAGTATTTGATGCGCTGACTTTAAACCCCCAAGACAATCAGGTGGCGGCTGATTATGCCAGTTATTTACGTGCAGCGCAGGCACTGTATCAAACCGAGTATGATCGAGCATTAGAGGTATTTAAACGACTACAAACATCGACTGATGCTTGGATAGCAGAGACCAGTGGCTATATGTTGGGTCGCTTGCACCTGATCAGGGCACAAAAGAACTGGGATGGTTATTCAAACCCCGTTGGAAATATAAATTTAGATGAAATTGCATTGGCAAAAGCAGCTTTTGATTCATACACTGCTCAATACCCGAATGGATCGTATACTGATTCTGTACGTGGTTTGGAAAGAAGGTTGGCTTATTTTGCTGGTGATGGGGATGCCTATAAAGGCATGCTTGATTCCCGGCTTTTTGCTGTGGCTGATGATTTGTTGACAGTGAAAGACAGCGCCAGCTCAACGCAATTTTCAACCTTATTGCAAGAGTGGAGAAAGTACACGGATCAGCATGCGGACATCAGCCAGGCACCAGCATTGATGGTTGCTTATGAGTGGTTGCATCATGCCAAATCATACACGTTGGATGATTTAATGCAGCAAGTGGGAAAATTTGACGATCGAGGAGACTTATTGAAACTGTTGCAGAACTGGTATTTGTTTCAGTCAGGTCAGTTTCAGCAAGTGGACACGCCTGATGAGGATTTAGAGTTGGTAACGCAAGCTGATATTGGTTTGGCTGTGGTGATGGCAAAATCCGCAGAGGCTCAACAAAACTATCAGTTGGCAAGAAAAATTTGGGTGGCCATTCATGAATCAACTGAACAACGAAAAAGCTGGGATGCCCTTCGGGCTGAAATTGCTGCCACTTATTTAGCGACAGGTGATTACCGTGGTTTGACGGGAAAAGATTCTCATGTTGACCATTTGAAAATTTTTCAAGATGCATTCCTCAATATCTGTGATGTTTCTGACTTGGTGGCAATTGCCAATGACGAAATGGCTCATGACAATGCCAGGAATGCAGCCAGGTACGAAGCATTTGTGAGAAGGATTCACAGCAATGATTTTGACGGTTTGTATGATCTGTTCGAACAAATCAATGATGTGGGTCAATTTGTGGACATACAAAAAGCAGCGGCCATGCTGATTCAGGATAAGAATAACCCTCAAGGCTTGATGGATCTGGCTCGTTTTATGTTTAAATTCACCTATGAACCTGTTCCAGAGTTTGAAATCAACAATAAATTAAAGCCTGATGTGGCGTCACTTAAATCATGCCCAAGCAGCTATTATGGAAAGGAGTTCTATGGGATCAGAGATTATTTTGCAAGGGTGGTGGAACAGCACAACAATGGCGATCAAAGCGAAGCAGAAGCAGAAGCGCTGCATTACCTGGTTCAGTGTGAAAAGCAGAGCAATCACTATGCACCTTGTTATTGGGGTAAAGTTGAAACGCCTATATTGACTGGTAAACAAGCTTTTAAAAGGTTATATAAGAAATACCCCAATTCCAAATGGACTGACAAGACACCCTATTATTACAAAGATTAGTCAATGAAAAAGTTGGTTAAAAGGAATACTCTTGGGGCTTACGCTTCCGCTCCAAGCTCACGCAGCACACCTATATCCCTATAGGCGTCATTCAAATTTGTTCCCGACAAATTTGAAAGCCACCGCCAAGGATGGCGGTGTTAGAATCGAGACTGGATCAGAGATCGAGACCACGGCGAGCATGACTTACAACTTCGGGCTTGCTCTTTCTGATTCGCTTCGCTCACGGCTTATCGAACATTACATCAAGGCTTCTTGCCTTCGGCAAACCGCCATGATTTCATGTTCTGCCTAACCGAGAGCACCGGTCGAGCCAATCATCGGCTCTCCTCAGAAAAGACCATTGGAGAACATCTTGAATAGATCAGCAAAAATCAATTATTTAGAAATTCCAGCCAGTGACTTAAGTGCCACCAAAGCATTTTTTAAAACTGTTTTTGCTTGGGAGTTTACCGATTATGGCCCTGAATATACCGCTTTTGATAAAGCTGCTGGTTTAGATGGTGGTTTCTATTTGTCGAAAGAACAAGCCAAAGCGGCAACAGGCAGTGTGCTGGTGGTGTTTTACAGCGATGATTTGGCAGATACCCAGGCCAAAGTTGAAGCAGCCGGAGGTGAAATCAGCCAAGCGGTGTTTGAGTTTCCTGGTGGCAGACGCTTCCATTTTCTAGACCCCAACGGCAATGAGTTTGCGGTTTGGTCAGAATGACATGAGCTTCAAAGACAGTACTTTAAACGGTCAACATGTGCGCCTAGAACCGTTGAATGAACCACACTTAAAAGGGTTGGCGCATGCCATCAAAGACGGACAACTCCACCAACTGATGGTTACCAGCGTGCCGCATCCAGACCAGCTGCAACAGTTTTTAAACAATGCCCAGATCGAACGATCAGCCAATCATTCACTGGTTTTCGCTACCGTTGACCAACACAGTGGTGAGGTAATTGGTTCGACGCGCTTTATGAACACCGACTGGCTCCATCTGCGTACGGAAATTGGTTTCACCTTTATTGCCAAAAGCAAACAGCGCACCGCAGTCAACACGGAGGCCAAACTGCTGATGCTCAGGCATGCTTTTGAAGTACTGGGTTTTAATCGAGTGGCTTTTAGAACAGATTATTTGAATCAGCGTTCAAGAAAAGCGATTGAACGTTTGGGTGCCAAATACGAAGGTGTTTTGCGCAACCACATGGTGATGTCAGATGGTAGAGTTCGTGACACCGCTGTCTTTAGCATCCTTAAAAGTGAGTGGTCGGGTATTAAGTCCTATCTATTAGAAAAACTGAATCACCATTAAAAAGATCACCACATTACAAACGCCATGCGCAACGCAATCAGAACAGAAATAGAATCAATTAAGCCATTGGATGACAAAGAGGCCTGGACTCAGGCTGAGGTTTTGGCATGGGTTGATTCTGGGGTGGAACTGTGCCGGTTGCAAAAGCCAGCCACACCGCCCAAGCACCTGGTTTCATACTTTGTTTTGGTTGATGGGGACTTCATTTTGTTGGTTGATCACATCAACGCGGAATTGTGGCTGCCCACTGGCGGCCATGTTGAACCGGGTGAACATCCACGCGTTGCGGCCTTGAGGGAAGCGAGAGAGGAGCTGGGTATAGATGCCGAATTCATGCAGCAAAAACCAGTGCTGATAACCAACACCCAGACAGTTGGCAAAACCGCTGGTCATGTCGATGTTTCAATTTGGTATGCTCTTAAAGGAGATCGAAAAGCGCTCCTTGAATATGATGACAGTGAGTTTAATGAGGTTCGTTGGTTCCACAGAAACAAAATACCGATGCAACGAACCGACCCAGAATTGGGTCGATTTCTTCAGAAATTATTTGGAAAAACCCCTTAAACGGCTTGAGTTGGAATTGTAAATTAATGATTCATATCACCATAAGCTTGTTGCTTTGTGTTATTTTAATTACCGGTACAGGCATGTTTGTGTCATTTTTTTAATCTGAGGAGTTTGTTATGAGTGCAGAGGGTTTATTAATCACATTGATTGTTGGTGCGATTGCTGGTTGGCTGGCTGGTACTTTGATGAAAGGTTCTGGTTTTGGCTTAATACCTAATATTGTTATTGGTATCATTGGTGCGTTTGTTGGTGGTTATGTGTTGGGTAAATTAGGAGTATCACTTGGTGGTGGCTTGATTGCTTCAATTTTAAATGCGACGATTGGTGCGGTTATTTTGTTATTCGTTATAGGGATTGTGAAAAAAGCCACTAAATAGCAATCGGTAAATTGGTCAGTAAAACCCGGCTTTAAGTCGGGTTTTTTATGCGCTGGTGATTGTTAAGAGGTGGTAATTTCTGTTTAATCAGCCATTCTGCTCGTTCAAAGTCCACTTCGGATATGTCATCAACCCCTTCAACCAGGCTGTCTAGAATTTTGAACTGAATTTTGCCACGAGCAAACGCCGTGGCGTAAGGAATCAAGTGAAACATCACCATGGAATAGCGTGGAATGAAATAATCAGGCAGCCGATTTTCTAGTTCAAAAGCGATGGCCTTTTTCAAATGAAACTTGGGATCGTTGACTGATGAGCGCATCTCAACGTAATTTTCCAAAGCCATATCAGCAATCGCATTGCTGTTATCCATGCGGTTTTCTACAAACGCTGGCATGGCCTGTTGCCAGTCATCATGGTATTGGTTCAATGCTTTTTCCATGGCAACGCAATCCTCAAACCCGGCATTCATGCCTTGACCATGAAATGGCACAATGGCATGGGCAGCATCGCCTGAGAGCACCACATTTTTGTATTGCCAATCATTACAGCGAATGGTACCGAGGTAACCGGTGGGGTTGTTGAAGTAGTCGTGTTCCAGGTCTGGAATTAATGGTTTGACATCGGCAAAGCAATCATCAAAAAGTTTGTTTAAACTTGTTTTGTCATTAACGGTTTCAAAGCTGACTGGGCCTTGGTTAGGCATGAATAAAGTTAGGGTGAATGTGCCCTCAGGGTTGGGTAAGCCAATCATCATAAAGTCATTGCGGGGCCAGATATGTAAAGCTTCTTTTTCTAGTTGAAACCCCCCGTCAGAATCGGCGGGTATGTTCAACTCTTTGTATGAGTGGTCAAGTAATTCGGCAGAAAACTCGGTTTCATTCAAGTCTTTCATTGATTCGCGGACCTGGCTGCCACCACCATCTGCGCCAATTAAATAATCATAATCAATAATTTCAGATTTCATGGCAGGCTTGTTATTTACTGTCACTTGATCGTTATCAAAATCGATGTCGAGGCATTCATGTTTAAAGAAAAACTCAACTTTGTCAGTGGCTTCTGCGGCATCGCGCAGTAAACTGACCAAACCTGCTCTGGAAACTGAATAAATCACTTCCTCTGGTTTTTGACCATAACTTTGTAGTTTCAGGAGACCCGCTTCATCATGTAACATGCGACCTTGCATCGGAATCAGTAACTTGTTTACCTGCTCCATCAACCCCAAGTGATCAAGTGCATCAATACCCCTGTTGGCCAAGGCCAGGTTGATGGAACGGCCTGCTGGTATGGCTTCTTTGCGAATGTCGGGTAGCTGCTCATACACCGAAACCTGATAACCCCGACGTGCTAAAAAGATGGCGTGCATGGAACCAACCAAACCGGCACCGATGATAACAATGTGTTTGGTTTTTTTGTTCATAAGGAGTCCTCCAGAACATCAACAAAACGGACACAATCTGCAAAAGAGTTGTAAAGTGGTACAGGTGCTAGGCGAATGACGTTTGGCTCACGCCAATCACAAGTCACACCAGCCGCTTCAATGGCCTCAAAAACCTGTTTACCGGATTTGTTGTCACTGTTAATACAGATAGACAATTGGCAGCCACTTAATTCATCATCTGGAGTGATGATGTTGATGTGATCGGACAGTCGATTATTCAGTAAAAAACGCAAATAGGCAGTTAATTGCTTGGATTTTTTGCGAAGTTCGCCAATTCCGCCAGCTTTTTTGAATGTATCAAGAGAGGCACGAATGGCAGCCAAAGATAATATGGGTGGGTTGGATAACTGCCAGCCTTCTGCTGACTGGATGGGAATGAAGTTATTTTCCATCTTAAAGCGTGTGTCTTTGTCATGGCCCCACCAACCTGCAAACCTGGGTAAATCCGGATTGTCGTGGTGTTTTTCATGGACAAAACAACCGGCCACTGAACCAGGGCCTGAATTCAAGTATTTATAAGTACACCAGGCCGCAAAATCGATACCCCAATCATGTAGTTTCATTTCTATATTCCCAGTGGCATGAGCCAAATCGAACCCAACCGTGATGTCATGGTGTTGTGCCGCATCGGCAATGGCCTGCATATCAAAAACCTGGCCAGTGTAGTACTGCACGCCTGGCAGCATGATCAAGGCCAACTCATCGGCATGTTTGTCAATGGTGGCAAGGATGTCTTCCGCCTTTAAACATTCTTCTCCATTGTGAGGCTTCAATAGGATCATGGCTTCATCAGGTTCAAACCCATGAAATTTGATTTGTGATTCCACCGCATAGTGGTCAGAGGGAAAAGCATGTTCTTCCAGCAAGATTTTAAATTTGGTCTTGGTTGGTTGATAGAAGCTGACCATCATAAAGTGTAAATTTGCGGTCAGTGAATTCATACTCACCACTTCAGCAGGTTTTGCGCCAACTAATTTGGCCGATTCTTCGGCTAAAAACTCATGATAAGGCATCCATGGAAACTCACAATCGAAATGCCCTTTTACGCCAAGCTTCTGCCACTTAATGAGCTCGTCATTCAAGTATTGGGACGTCAGTTTGGGTTGTAGTCCCAGTGAATTGCCACAAAAATAAATTTCATTCTCATCACGGTTCTTAATTTTCGGAATATAGAAAGCATCTTGCATGTGAGCCAAGGTGTCTTGTTGATCCATTTTTTTGGCAAAACTCAAACTGTCTTCGAATACCATTTGATTGCAGGGTCTTTTAAGAAACAAGCATTATAAAACAAGTCAGTGATAAAAAAGGAAGACCCAGGGGTATTCCTTAGTTATTCTTTGATTTCGGGTGCTTTAACCTTTGCCTTTTCGTCATTCCTGATGTTCTTTTTTTTGGTTTTGAATTTTGGCCACCAATCTTCTTTGTTTAAACTCATGAGCAATTTTTTCAACCAGTCCAACACAGCAAAGCTGACCCAAATTGACCACAATAAAATCAATAGTTTGTACCACCACAGATGAACGCTAAATAAAGTAATTTGTGGTAGCAAATCAACACCTGAGTCTAAATACCAATACAGTTTTGAGGCAGATGCATTCTGACCAGCCACGCCCATATCTGGATAGGACACCACGCACATACATGGTCAGCTTTTTGATTGTTTTTTTGGTTTGAATGATAGGGGCATTCTCTGTAGTGCTGATCAAATTTGACCCAGTCTTGCCAGTCTGCCAAATCTTTTGGTATGTCCTGTGCCATGGTCATTTGAAACATTAAAAGAAGCAGTGTGGTTACAGATATGTTTTTCATACAATCACCATATACGCTCAAATTTAATTTCATGGAACAGTCATGATACCCACCATTTCTGATTAATGCCACTGATTCATCCAATTGCTAATGGCACAGTTGTGGCTCCGCGTTGGGAGGAATATAGGGTTTTTAAAACTGTTACAGCAAGCTGTTGAATATCACGTGAACAAAGTTTCCAAATGATCATTGATGTGCATCACATGCGCTAGTGTATATTCTGCATGACTCAATTGGCCATAGGCAAAATGCTGTTGTAAGTCCCCTTGGTAGATTTTGAAATCATTAAGGACTGTTAGTAAACGATTCAGGGCCTGTCTGGCATCATCAGCCTGTAACCGTGGCGCACCTGGAATGGCTTCGATTAAATTGTGGCTCATCTTCCCACGATAAGCAAACAGTGAAAACGCAGCTCGGCCAATGGTGTTTTTAAATCGCTCGGAGTTGTGAACGGGGTAGCCAGTCATAGAATACTCAATACTTTGAGCCAAATGATTCAACACTTGGCTTAAATTCCAGCCACCGTTTAATTCAGCTTGATTGAGGTTTATGTTCGTTAAGTCTTTTAAAGCCTGCTCAATGGTTAGCTTCTCAACATCGTAACCGTTCATTACCCATAAACCAGAACCACCAACGATTCCAACAGTACCAAGGAAAAGGCTTTTTTTCAGTAATTTTCTGCGCTTCATGATGGTCTCAAAATACTCCAACAGAAAGACCATCTTATCATGCAATGGCCCTTGCCTTATTCGTTTAAATAGCCACTGTACTGTTCAACCAAATAGCGGGTATAGGCTGCTGCTCCCTGATATCTGTTCAAGTGGGTGGTGTCAACGAACATGCTTGGGTTGATGGCTGGTAAATCCTGATGGTTTTGGATAGTTATGCCGGTGGCTTGCTCAATTCTTTGTACCGTTTCATCCAAGCGAGCGGGATCAAGAATGAGTTCATAGTATTCATCAAACAATTTTAAAGTTTCTGCACTGCGTTCAGCAGCTATGGTGCCGCCACCTTGCCACGGGTAATACCAATCGGCACCTTCAAAATCGGGGTATTCTGCTTCAAATGCCTGGTTCAATAATGGCCTAAGTTCATTTTATAAAAAGTTACCGCAGACATAAAAAAACCCCGGACAAGCCGGGGTTTCACCATTAAAATTAAGCGTGTCTACTTAAATTTGATTTTCAAGTCCATTTGCAAGCGATCATAATCGTTTTGAGTCGTTTTACTTTGATCTTGTTCTGAGCTGATATACGTCATGCCCAGTGACATATTTTTGCGAAGACCATAACCTGCCTTGAGGATATGGCCTTTAGAATCAGTTTCACCACCGGCAAAATCTGAATCATTAAACAAGGCGTAAACAGCGTCAGCTTCTATATCCATGTATGTGTAGCCCAAAGACCAAGAACCAGCATTTTTGACTTTTCCGAGTCCAAGGCCCAGTGCAAAACCGGTGTCTAAGTCATCAGCTTCGGTGTTTTTGTAGTAAGTACCAAAAACCGAGAAAGGTTGTGCCCCTAGTTTGGTTTTATATTCAACAAGCCCTTCAACAATATTGAAGTCATTGGCAATCCGACCATTGGCATCTAAAGTGTTACCTCGTGATTTACCATCAAATAATGGCGTTGATCCTTGCAGTTTTTGGTAGTCGTAATAACCGATACCAGCACTTAATGTATTTCCATCTAGCGCAAATGCTTTGACCATTTGGCCTCCGAATAACAAGGCATCTGTATCTGCTTTTCTTTCGTCCACAGAAAAACCCACCAAAGCACCCGTCCAACCGTCTTTGTCATAACTTAAAGCAAAGCCTTCAGGGTTCAAATCACCATCCCATAAGATAGGAGTTTTGGCAGGAATGTAAAAAGGTTTTTTCATTTTACCGCCAGTCAAGGTCAATGCATCGTTGAGTTTGTAATCGAAGTAAGCCAAATCCAATTGAATGCCTTTACTGGAAAAAGCGCCGTCCAATGTTTGGTTGGTTGATGTAGGGTCTTCACCACCAGAAGCTAATCTGAAACCAACTTTCAAGTCATCGTTAACTTGTGCCGTGGCACCTAAACGAAAACGGACTCTGTTTCTGGTACGTACCTCTTTGCCGCGTTCGTCAATGTATTCGAAGCGGTCGCGCAAATCCCCTGAGAACTTGATGCGATTTGTCCAAGATTCAGATTTGGCTTCAGCTTTGACTGCTGCTACTTTTTTCACTTCGGCTTCGGTTGTTTCCGTTTTTAATTCCAACTTTTCAATTTTTGCGGTCAACATTTTCAACTGCTCTTTCAACATCGCAATTTCATCTTTTGTTGTGTCTGCAAAGGCTGAACCGCCCATGGCAAGTAGCATTGATGCCACCAAAGTTTTCTTGTTCATAACATTACCCACTATAATGATGTGTTAAAAACGCGCATGTTAGGCGAGAAATGTGACAACAATATGACAAAAGTTACATTTTGGACATGTCAGTGTGGCAATTGTCAAAAAAATGTATTTAAGAGTAAATAAAAGCAGGACTGTAGGCTATGATTGCGACATTCAAGTTAAGGGTTCAGTAAAAAATTAGGTTGATGCAGGTTACGGGGTGGAAACGAGAACAAACAGCCATGTTGGTTTTTGCCGTTTTGGCGATCATCACCAGTGCTATATCAGGCTATTGGGCTGCCAGCTTTTTGGTTTGGTTGTTGGTCTATGTGGTGTGGAAAGCGTTTGAGTTTCGCAGTTTTTACGATTGGTATATGTCTGGAGCCTCCAAGCACAAAGTACCAGAAAACCATGGGGTTTTTGAGTCCATCACCTGTCAGGTCATCAACAACAAAAACCAGACCAAAGAGGCTCAAAAACGCAATAAATACCTGCTAAAACAGTTTGTCACCACAGCGCAGGCTTTACCTTTTGCAACTTTGTTATTGAATCAGCGTTTTGAAATTCAATGGTGCAATCACATAGCGCAAGAGATATTAGGCATCAACGATTCAGATGCCAACACCAAAATTGATAACATCATTCGTGAACCAGAGTTTGTAGAATTATTGAACACTGGTAAGAAAGACCAGGAAACCAAACTACCACATTTTAAAGACCGTGATAAAAGTATCCATATGCGCCTGATTAAGATACATAAAGACCGGTATTTAATGGTGGCTCGGGATATATCAGCACAAGAAGCGCTACAAAAATCACGCAAGGCATTTGTGGCGAATGCTTCGCATGAATTGCGTACACCGCTGACAGTGATATCAGGTTACTTGGAAATGTTACAATCTTCTGAACACATGAATGATGAGTGGTCAGAAGCGATTGACCAGGCCAAAGAGCAAGCCAGCCGCATGTCCATCATCATCAGTGACATGTTAAAGCTGTCACGCATCGAGCACGATCGGGTTATACCTTCGCAGGATGCCGAAGTACCCATGCCAGAATTGTTGAATGGTTTGTTTAATGACATTAAAAATGGTGCCGATTCGCGTGATCATGTCATGGAGGCAGAGATAAACTCGAGTCTATACGTCAAGGGTGATTCATCAGAAATCACCAGTATTTGTTTGAACCTGATGCACAACGCCTTGATTCATACGCCCAAAGGTACGGAAGTTGTGGTGCGGTGGTTTGAACAAAATGGTGAAGCCAACTTTTGGGTTGCTGATAATGGTCCGGGCATTGATGCCAAACACCTACCACATTTAACTGAAAGGTTTTATCGGGTGGATAACTCTAAAGACCGTAATCATCAAAGCACAGGTTTGGGTTTGGCCATTGTGAAGCACATTTGTTTGAAACACAGTGCCCGTTTTGAAATTGACAGCACACTTGGTGAGGGCACCACCTTTAAAGTCATATTTCCCAAACACAGAACTTCTCTTGAGGCCTGAAAACGCTGCCTAATTCTTACCGCCCGTGCATTTCAAAGAATGTTTTGAAAATGTCATAAAACTGTCATATTGGCTCATTACAATGGCGCCCAATTGTAATATTCATCTATTTAATTATGAAAACATTGAAAAAAATAACTTTGATTGCCGGAGTCATTGCTGCTTCACAAATTCAAGCAGCTGGCAGGGATTACATCAGCGTGGTTGGTTCATCAACGGTGTATCCGTTCTCGACGGTTGTTGCTGAAAGGTTTGGTAAATCAACTTCTTTTAAAACGCCAAAAATTGAGTCAACAGGTACCGGTGGTGGTATGAAGCTGTTCTGTAAAGCCAATGGTATCGATACGCCAGACATCACCAATGCCTCAAGACGCATTAAAGAATCCGAACTGAAAATGTGTCAAGAAAATGGTGTGGACGGTGTGGTTGAAGTATTGATTGGTTTCGACGGTATTGTTGTGGCCAACGAAATCAGTTCACACGATTTCAACTTAACCACCAAAGACCTGTTCTTGGCTCTGGCCAAAGAGGTACCTACTGAGAAAGAAGGCGAGTTGGTTGCTAATCCATATACCATGTGGAATGAGGTGAATGCTGATTTGCCTGCGGTTAAGATTGAAGTATTAGGCCCACCACCTACTTCAGGTACCCGCGATGCATTTGTTGAATTGGCGATGGAAGGTGGATGTAAAAACTTCTCTTGGATCAAAAGCACCAAGAAAACCGACAAATCTAAATACAAGTCAATTTGTCACAGTATTCGTGAAGATAGCGCTTATGTTGAAGCAGGCGAAAATGATAACCTGATTATTCAAAAACTACAGAAAAACCCTGATGCTTTAGGTATCTTTGGTTTCTCTTTCCTGGACCAGAACATTGACTTGGTTAAGGGTTCAGTTATCAATGGTGCAGCACCAGAGTTCGAAACCATTGCAACAGGTGAATACCCAGTTTCAAGGCCTTTGTACTTCTATGTGAAAAAGTCTCACGTTTCTGAAATTCCAGGCATGAAGGAGTTTTTAGCTGAATTTACCAGTGAAAAAGCCATGGGTGAAGAAGGCTACTTAACCGATAAAGGTCTGATTCCTTTGGGCGAAGACAAGTACATGAAAGTCAAAACAGATGTGCTGGAATTAAACAACTTAGAGTTGTGATTGATTACGTTTCAATAATCAAACATTGAATTGGCAGCCAAGTTTCGACTTGGCTGTGCTCTTTTTTTGAATGTTTAATTTAATAGTCAGACTCACCATCAAGAATCAGATGAATAAACCATGAAAATCAGTGCTTTAATCTTTTTGTTGTTGATATTTGCCGCCTTCAGTTATTTTATGGCGAGGCAAAAAGTCAGTACGGCTTATCGGCAACGTAAACAAAAGTCTAAAATTCTCACACTGCCAAAATATTTTGGTTATGTGGCGGCATTAACCGCTTTGTTGCCTGCTTTGTTGATGTTGTTTTTTTTGCAAATGGCAGAAGAACCATACATCAACAGTGAGATTTCAAACTACATTGTAAATTCAGACATTGAAGCCAATGAAGATTTAGATTTGTATTTGAACGACATCAAAAGCGCTGATACACCAGAAAAAGTAGCAGCCCTGACACCTGAAAAACAACAAGTGTATCAGCGGTATCACGAAATCGAAACCACCACCAACCGAACCATCACGGTGATTGTGCTTTCTTTGGCTATTTTGTTGGTGATTTGGGGAATGCGCAGAATCAATACCGAAACGCCAGCGCGCCGTGTGTTTGAAAAAATCATTGAAGGGATTCTGTTATTAGCGGCGTCAATAGCGATCATGACCACGGTAGGTATTGTGTTTTCGGTCTTGTTTGAGTCGACGCGATTTTTCGGTGAAGTACCGATCATGAGTTTCATGTTTGGTACGGAGTGGTCACCACAAACCGCCATTCGAGCTGATCAGGTGGGATCATCTGCGGCATTTGGTGCGGTACCGTTGTTCGTTGGAACCATGTTGATTTCATTCATTGCCTTATTGGTATCCGTACCACTGGGGTTGATGTCAGCCATCTATTTATCTGAATATGCAGGCAGTAAGATTCGTGCTGTGGCCAAACCTGTGTTGGAAATCCTGGCTGGTATCCCAACGGTGGTATACGGTTTTTTTGCTGCTTTAACAGTGGCACCGTTTATTCGTGATTTGGGTCAATCCATGGGTTTATCAGTGGCTTCAGAAAGTGCGTTGGCCGCTGGTTTAGTGATGGGCATCATGATCATTCCTTTTGTCTCATCTCTTTCAGATGATGTGCTCTCAGCGGTGCCACAAAACTTGCGGGAAGGTTCATTGGGTCTGGGTGCCACACGCTCAGAGACCATTGTTAAGGTGTTGATTCCCGCAGCCTTGCCAGGGATTGTTGGTGGGGTGCTTTTGGCAGCCTCAAGGGCCATAGGTGAAACCATGATTGTGGTGATGGCAGCAGGTTTGGCTGCTAATTTGACAGTCAATCCACTGGAAGCTGTAACCACAGTGACGGTGCAGATTGTGACCTTGTTGACAGGTGACCAAGAATTCGACAGCGCCAAAACCTTGGCTGCATTTGCCTTGGGTCTGATGTTGTTTGTTACAACTTTGATCTTGAATGTGATTGCCTTACATGTGGTCAGAAAATACCGAGAGCAGTATGAATAATACCGATTTAGTTAGACAAAGCCTGAAAAAGCGCTACCTCAAAGAACAGATCTTTAAGGCTGTTGGCATGTTTTCAATTGTGGCGGCGATTGTGTTTTTAATTATTTTGTTGGCTGACATCTTCACCAAAGCCATGCCAGCATTTTCCCAAACCAACATTGAGCTGGAAGTTACCCTTGATGCTGGTGAAATTGGTGTAGGTACAAACCCAACGGAACAGGATCTGATGGCAGCGGATTTTCGCAGGGTCATCCGAAATGCTTTGGCGAAACAATTTCCAGATGTGAAAAAACGCAAAGAAAAGCGTGAGCTGTATTCTTTGACCAGTATGGGCGCGGAGTTTCAGCTGCGCGATATGGTGATAGATGATCCTTCATTATTGGGCCAGAACATAAAAGTTGAGTTCATGGCTGATGACGATGTGGATGCAGTCATCAAGGGTGCAATTGACAGAACTTTACCAGAGTCTGACCGCCGGGTTAAGGACCAAAAGCTGGCATGGATAGAGAGGTTGGAACAAAGTGGTCAAATCAGTAAGCAATTTAACTGGCATTTTTTCTCTAGTGGCGATTCACGTGAACCTGAAATGGCCGGTATTAAGGGTGCCATCAAAGGATCGTTCTTTACTTTATTGGTGACGCTTGCTTTGTCTTTTCCGGTCGCTGTTGCTGCTGCCATTTATTTAGAAGAATTTGCGCCGAAAAACCGTTTCATTGACTTCATTGAAATCAACATCAATAACTTGGCTGCGGTGCCATCTATTGTGTTTGGCTTGTTGGGTCTGGCGGTGTTTATTAACTTTTTCTCATTGCCAAGGTCGGCGCCGTTGGTTGGTGGTATCGTGTTGTCATTGATGACGCTACCCACCATCATCATTGCCTCGCGTTCAGCCATCAAAGCCGTACCGCCATCATTGCGGGAAGCGGCATTGGGTCTGGGGGCATCAAAAATGCAAACAGTATTTCATCATGTGCTGCCCGCAGCCTTACCTGGTATTTTAACCGGCACCATCATTGGTATGGCTCAGGCGCTGGGGGAGACAGCCCCGTTGTTGATGATTGGTATGGTGGCATTTATTGTAGACATTCCACAGGGCATCACCGATCCATCAACGGTACTACCGATTCAAGTATATTTGTGGGCAGATTCACCCGAACGTGGCTTTTTAGCCAAAACCTCAGCAGCCATTATGGTGCTGCTGTTCTTTTTGGTGGCAATGAATGCCATCGCCATTTACTTGCGTAAAAAGTTTGAGAAAAAATGGTAAGCTTAGAGTGTATGAGGAGTTATTATGAATGAAGCTGTATTAAATGATTTGGCAGAGCCAAACAAACCAGATCACGCTGGCCCAGAGACTGAAGATTCTTTGAACATCGAGTACACCGATACGGTGGGACAGCCATTGTGTGAAGAGGCCAAAATTCGCACCAAAGAAGTCAATGTTTATTATGCTGATAACCAAGCCATTCATAATGTAAGTTTAGACATCGGTGAGAATGAAGTGATTGCACTGATTGGCCCATCAGGATGTGGTAAGTCGACATACTTGCGCACTTTAAATCGCATGAATGACACCATTGATATTTGTCGTGTGGAAGGGCAGATTTTATTAGATGGTGAAGACATTTACACCAAAAAACAAGATCCGGTGTTGTTACGAGCGCGGGTGGGTATGGTGTTCCAAAAGCCCAACCCATTTCCTAAATCGATCTATGACAATGTGGCCTATGGTCCCCGCATACATGGTTTGACCCGCAACAAATCTGAACTGGATGATTTGGTTGAGGAGTCATTAACCAAGGCTGGTTTATTCCAGGAAGTCAAAGACCGTTTGGATGCACCTGGTACTGGTTTGTCCGGCGGTCAGCAACAAAGGCTGTGCATAGCTCGCACCATTGCGGTGCAGCCAGAAGTGATTCTGATGGATGAACCTGCATCAGCTTTGGACCCCATTGCCACAGCCAAGATTGAAGAATTGATCAATGAGCTGAAAGAAAATTTCACCATCGTGATTGTGACTCACTCCATGCAACAGGCAGCCAGGGTGTCACAAAGAACTGCTTATTTCCACATGGGCCGCTTGATTGAAGTGGGTGAAACTGATCAAATATTCACCAACCCTGCCCATGAACTAACAGAAAAATACATCACAGGCCGTTTCGGATAAAATTATGGAACACGTAGAATTTGAAAAACACACCTCCAGTGAATACAACGCGGAATTAGAAGACATCAGAAATCACTTGTTGAAGATGGGCGGAAAAGCTGAGAACCAACTGCGTATGGCGCTGCAAGCCATGACAGAAGGTTCAAAGGACCTGGCCAATGAGCTGTTGGCACAAGGTGATGACATTGACCAAATGGAGTTAGATTTGGATCAGGAGTGTACTCGCATCATTGCCAGGCGGCAGCCAGCGGCAGGAGATTTGCGTTTAATTGTGGCAGTGATGAAGAGCATCACGGATATTGAGCGCATTGGTGATGAAACAGAGAAAATGGCGCGGCTGTTGAAGAAACTAATAGCCCGTGATTTTCATTCAAAGTATTACAAGGAAATTGATCATTTGGGCCAGGAAGTGTTGGCAAACCTGTCTGCATCATTGAATGCCTTGGCGCGTTTGGATGCCGAAGAAGCCATCAAGATTGCGCAAAAAGACCAAGTCATTGATGCGCATTTTGATGAACTCAATGGTCATTTGATTAAACAGATGGTTAAAGACCCGAATAAGGTTAAGCCCTACTTAAAACTAAGCCAAAGTGCGCAGTCACTGGAGCGCATTGGCGATCATGCCAAAAACATTTGTGAAAACATTATCTACTTGGTAATCGGTAAAGATGTGCGTCATACCAACATTGATGAGGTTAAAAGTGATTTATTCGAATAATTAAAGAATGTACTTCGGCAAGCTCAGCACAAACAGTGTTTGATTTTTCACAGGCTGAGCGAAGCCTTGGCTATAGCGAACTGCCTTCACTACCAGGTTCACTCAGCGGCTTTGCGAGAGGGCCTAATCACCAAATCACCCTGACAGTTAGGACAAACGTGTTTCAAATCATTGTCTGCACAGTCCGCACAATAAGTGCATTCATAGCTACAAATATAAACATCTTTTTGTAAGTCATTGAGGGGTTTTTCACAGCATTCACATTGTTGGCGCATTTCCAGCATCGGTGGTTGAATATGTTTGAATCAGTGCCCATGTTATGGTTTTCTATCACTTGGAGTCAAGATGCAAAACGTATTAGTCACCGGTGCCAACCGTGGTATTGGCTTGGAAATCTGCCGCCAACTTAAAGCGCAAGGTCACCAAATTATTGCTGTATGTCGCAACAGCAGTGCGGGGTTAAATGCCCTGGGGATAAACGTGATTGAACAAACAGATGTGGCAGACCAGGCATCGGTTCAAAATTTGGCTCGACAGCTCAAAGGACAACGGCTTGATGTATTGATTAATAACGCGGGTGTTTTATCGCGAAATGCTTTGGGTGAGATTGATTATGCAACCGTGATGCAACAATATCAGGTCAATGCCATGGCACCATTGATGGTGACTGAAGCCTTGTTGGATAATTTGAGTGAAGGTTCAAAAGTTGCCATTGTTACCAGTCGCATGGGCTCAATGGCTGACAATGACTCAGGTGGGCACTATGGCTATCGCATGAGTAAGGCAGCCGTTAACATGGCGGGAACCAGTTTAGCCGTTGATTTGAAGCCGAGAGGCGTTGCAGTAGGCTTGCTCCACCCCGGTTATGTTAAAACCGACATGACCGGTCATCAAGGGTTTGTGGATACTGAGCAGTCAGCGCAGGGCTTACTGGCTCGAATTGAAGAATTAAATCTGGAAAATTCAGGCACGTTCTGGCATGCTGAGGGCGAAAAACTACCTTGGTAAAAACCGACCCGTTTACAGCAAGAGGACCAATCTATGAAAATGATCACGGCCATTATCAAACCTTTTAAACTAGACGATGTCAGAGACGCCTTGGAAGATGTGGGTGTGCGCGGCATCACCGTTACAGAAGTCAAGGGATTTGGTCGCCAGAAAGGCCACACAGAGCTCTATCGCGGGGCGGAGTACGTGGTGGACTTCTTACCTAAGTTGAAAATAGAAATAGCAACCACTGCCGACCAGGTTGATGCCATTGTTGATACCATCATCGAAACCGCCAGCAACAACAAAGTCGGTGACGGTAAAATTTTTATCCATGATTTAGAAAAAGTGGTCAGAATCCGCACCGGTGAAACTGATCAGGAAGCACTGTAGGTTTTTGTGATTCGCAAAACAGGAATGAACGCTCCTGGGCGAACCACCATCACTGTATGGCTGGTCTGTTACACGCGCCACGTCGTTCAAGCAAGGCTTATACCTTTAAGCCGCCATGCTCTCATTGCTTGCGTTGGCTGAACTAATTGACAGCGCTCTGGTTCAATTTAGCTTTGGTAGACTGAATACACCTTGGGTTCGTCATCCTCGGGCTTGACCCGGGGATCCATTGTAATTAATGCTTACAGAATTAAACTATTCTTCATATCCCAAAAAGGGAAATATTAGCGAATGAGTAGATGTTTATTGATTCTGGCTATTACTTACCATTAGGAACATCTTTTGATGATAAAACTTGGAATGTTTTGTTCGTAGCTGGATCCCCGGGTCAAGCCCGAGGATGACCAATTCTTAATTTATTAGGTTTAACTAAAGGTTTGTGCTAAAACCATGTACTTTTTAATGTATGAAAAAATTCAAATCCGACCAAGTATTAGATAGGTTTTCATATAACAACGGTGTTTAGCAATCACCAGTTGGTGTAAAAGTTATTTATGAGTAATCGAATATCAACCCCACGTATAAAATACGGACTCTTAAGAGAGTTCAGAGATTGGAATTTTTTGATAAAAACCCAGCACAAGGCTGGGTTTTAAATGCTTGAGTTAACCAGGCTCAGAAGCGTGGTTTCTCTTCAGCGGCCTCAAAGTTTTTGATTGAGTCAATGATCTCTTGCTTGGCTTCTTCAACACCGCCCCAACCTTCGATTTTGACCCACTTACCTTTCTCCAGGTCTTTATAATGCTCAAAAAAATGAGCGATGGTATCTAAAGTTACGGGGTTAAGGTCTCTGACATCACTGACGTGGCGGTATAAACCGCTTATATCACTGACTGGAACGGCAATGATTTTGGCATCTTCACCGCTCTCATCAGTCATTTTAAGAACACCTACAGGGCGACACTTGATGATTGAGCCAGGCAGCAAGGGAATGGGCATCACCACCAACACATCCACCGGGTCCCCATCACCGCATAAGGTGTGAGGAACAAAACCATAATTACAAGGGTAACGCATCGCTGTGTTCAGAACACGATCAACAAAGATCATACCGGAGTCTTTATCAACTTCGTACTTGATGGCCTCGCCATTTCGTGGGATTTCAATCAATACATTGATGTCATGAGGTACATCGTTACCTACAGGAATATGTCTTAATGCCATGATATTTCCTTCGTTGGATTCAAAAGCCGCGTATTATAACGATCTTGGGTGTAAAGTACATGTTTTTTACTGCTTATTTTAGGCCTCTTATGGGTCAATTTGTCGCAGCGTATTTGGTGGATTTTTGGCCTGATAATTGTTAATATAATCACTTTAAAAAACCCCTTTGGCCAACCTTTAGGAGCAACCCATGTTTGAACTGTTTGATGCGGTTCTTGCCGCTCGATTGCAATTTGCGTTCACCATATCTTTTCACATCATTTTTCCAGCCATATCGATAGGCTTGGCTTGGTATTTAATGGTATTACAAGGTCTTTGGTTGAAGACTGGGCGTGACATTTATAAGCGCATATGGCGTTATTGGGTGAAGGTGTTCGCAGTGGTTTTTGGTATGGGAGTGGTTTCTGGTATTGTAATGAGTTATCAAATTGGTACCAACTGGAGCGTCTTCTCAGACAAAACCGGCCCCATCCTTGGGCCATTAATGGGCTATGAAGTGCTGTCAGCTTTTTTCCTAGAGGCTGGCTTTCTGGGGGTGATGTTGTTTGGCTCTGAGCGCGTGGGTCGAAAACTGCATTTCTTTTCCACCATCATGGTTGCTCTCGGTACGATGATTTCAGGTTTTTGGATTTTATCAGTGAACTCCTGGATGCAGACACCTGCTGGATTCAATATCAATGAAGTGGGCCAATTCATCGCTGCAGATTGGTGGCAAGTTGTGTTCAACCCATCATTCCCTTATCGTTTTGTGCACATGATGTTGGCAGCATTTCTGACCAGTGCGTTTTTGGTGGGAGGGGTGGCAGCATGGCACTTGCTCAGGGACAAAACCAATTCAGCCGCTAAACTGATGTTTTCGATGTCTATGTGGATGGCGCTGATTGTGTCGCCGGTGCAGATCATTGCGGGTGATTTTCATGGTCTGAATACACTTGAACACCAGCCAATGAAAATAGCAGCGATGGAAGGCCACTTTGAAAGCCAGAACGGTGCGCCTTTGGTATTATTCGGCTGGCCGGATGTTGAAAATGAAACCATCCATGGCAAAGTCGCAATACCCAAACTGGGTAGTTTGATTTTAACTCACGATTTAGATGGTCACTTAACAGGATTGGATGCTTATCCTAAAGAAGACTGGCCTAATGTGCCATTGGTGTTTTGGTCATTTCGGATCATGGTCGCTATCGGTTTTTCTATGTTGATGGTCGGTTTGTGGTCAGCGTGGTTGCGATATCGCAATAAGTTATATGATTCAACTTGGATCAAACGGGCAGCTTTAATCATGACGCCCAGTGGCAGCATAGCCATCTTGGCTGGTTGGATCACCACAGAAGTTGGGCGTCAGCCTTATACGGTTTATGGCTTGCTGCGAACCATTGACTCTGCATCACCGCTGGATGCGCCTGCTGTTAATGCATCATTACTGGCCTTTGTTGTGGTTTATTTTATCGTTTTTGGTGCGGGGATTTATTACTTGTTCAAGCTATTTAAACGCACACCAAGCCTGAATGAGCGTGATATCAAAACCGGACAACCCAGACGGGTGGCTGGTATCACCCCGATCCAGGGTTTGGATGATGGCAATACCAGTGATCCAAAGGAGGGCCGTTGATATGGATTATGTATTGATTTGGGCTGGATTGATGGCGTTCGCAGTCTTTGCTTATGTGATATTGGACGGATTTGATCTAGGTATTGGTTTGTTATTTCCGTTTATTAAACAACCCAGAGACAAAGCCAACGCCATGAACTCAATTGCACCATTTTGGGACGGTAATGAGACCTGGTTGGTTCTGGGTGGCGGAGGCTTGTATGCTACTTTCCCATTAGCTTTTGCAATTATTATGCCGGCCTTGTATGTGCCATTGATTGTTATGTTATTGGCTTTGATTTTTCGCGGTGTGGCCTTTGAGTTTCGCTGGCGTGCTGATAGTGGAGCAGGGATGAAGCGCTGGGACATAGGTTTTACCTTAGGGTCGTTTTTTGCGGCATTCGCTCAAGGCATCGCATTGGGAGCTTTGGTTCAAGGCATTGATGTGGTTGAACGGGCTTATGCTGGGGGTTGGTGGGATTGGTTAACCCCGTTTAGTTTGGTCACAGGTCTTGCTGTGGTGGTGGGTTATGCCTTGCTTGGAGCATGTTGGTTGATATACAAAACCGAAGATGATTTACAGAAACTCTGTCGTAGAGCTGCGTTCGGCCTGACTTTGGCACTGGGCTCGATGATCGCTGTGGTTAGCATTTGGATGTTATTCAAACAAGATCCATACATGAAACGCTGGTTTGACTACCCTAATTATTTGTATTTGTTACCTGTGCCGCTTTTGGTTGGTGTATTGAGTTTGTATTTGTTGAGGTGCTTGAGAAAAGGTAAAGAGCTGGCTCCATTTTTGTCGGTGATTGGTCTGTTTGCTTTGAGCTATTTTGGGTTGTGTATCAGTTTCTATCCTAACATTGTGCCTCCAAGTATCGACATTTGGCAGGCGGCTTCGCCTGAGTCCAGCTTGAAGTTTTTGTTGGTTGGTTCAGCAGTTTTAATTCCAATGATTATTGCCTATACTGCCTACTCCTACTGGGTCTTTCGCGGTAAAGTCAAAGCAGAAGATCAATACCACTGATGAAGGCATGGTGGCACCGCAAGTCAAAAGGCATTCGGCAAAAAATATGGTTTGTGGGTTTGTGGCTGGGCAGTGTGTTGTGTCTGTTTTTGTTAAGCTTGTTGATTCGTTTGGCCCTGTTGTAAAAAAGCGCATTTGTTAATGGCTACTTAACACCTTTTTCATATAATGAGTACTCTTTTTCAAACGGAATTTATTATGAAAAACACTTTCTTATCTTTAGCTGGATTAGGTACTGTACTGTTGTCTTTTAACGCATCGGCTCAGGAAAACAGCTGGAAGCATTGTTATGTGGGTGCTTCGGTTAACAACATAGAAACCTCAAACCAATGGACCACCAATACGTTTCAGGGTGATTTGTTGAATGAAAATGCCGGTTCAGCTGATGGTGATGATACTGCTGCTGCGTTACAGTTGGGTTGTAACTTCCATGAGAGCCAGGATTGGGTTTTTGGCGCCAAACTGGCTGTCAGCGACAGCACTGTAAACGCATCTCACCGTTATTTAACAGGAGGCGGTAGCAGCCCCACCAACGTTGTTGCTTATGAAACGGAAGATGTGATTTCACTGGTGGCACGATTGGGTTTTAAAATCAGTGGAAATGGCTTGATGTATGGTAACTTGGGTTATACCCAAAGTTCGAATGTTTATACTGATATAGACTCAACCCCGCCTCAGTTTTCTTTCAGGAAAAGAGAATCTCAGCGAGGTGTATTAATCGGTGTTGGTTAT
>JANQRW010000001.1 GCA_028284365.1 Marinicella sp. | reverse complement strand
TCGGACGAGCTACGGCATTCAAGCAAGACTTCGATCCTTGATCCGTTGAGGATTCTACCTCCCCCATCCATGGGGTCGTCTTGGCATACTGCCAAACCGTCTTACTTTCTTTGCTTATGCTGGTCAAGCTGCTCAGCAGCTTTCCTAGGTTTTGAAGCTGATTAAGTTGGCGCTATCCCTGCCTCCACTCTAAAACTGACCTCTGAACAAGCCAAGCCAGGTAATTACGGTGGATAAGCTATTAAGCCATCCGTCGTTGTGGCGCAGGCGACAATCCAGTGTCTTAGTGCGATTTTATACCGTAAAACCAGCAGTGATCCAAACTAACCTAGCCAATCATCGGTACCATGTTCTTCACTTTTTTGGCTTTAGAAGTAAAGTGAATCGGTTGGCGCAGTTGGTAGATGTAATTGAGGCGGGTTTGGTGGGTTTGGATGTAATCCCGTTCTTTGAGCACGGCCAGCAGGTCGCCTTGCCACTGGTCTTGGTTGTTTTCGAAGATGAAACAATGCGGTAACAAATGATGCGACGCCTCCATCAGGAAGGGGATCAGGGCACGGTCTTCAGCGCCTTCGATGTCGCACTTGATGACATCAATACGTGACAGTTTTTCACCCTCGATCACCTGTAACAAGGGCTTACACTGAATGGAAATGGTTTTTTTCGGGTTTGGTTTTTCTACCAGAGATGAGGCTCCGAGGTTATCAGTATCAAGGTACAAATCCACCTTTTCCTCTACATCGCTGATGCCCGCTGAGATCATTTCAATGCGCGGTTTTTCCACCAAACCTTCATGGGTGGCATTCAGGTTAAAACTCAAACGTTCATATGCTGCCGGATTGGGTTCAATCGCAACCACGGTACCCAATCGATTAAGCACGGTGGCTGCAATGGCCGAATAAATACCCACATTGGCACCAATATCGACAAACACACCTTCAGGCGGGAGGGCTTGGAGCATCACCTCTCGCTCAATCGCATCCCAGCGCCATGGCATAAACACAAAACCACGTTCGGAGACGTTATCGCTTAAAAAGCACCGCAAGCGCACTTGATCAAAAGTTAAATCCAACGGCTGTTTTGCCCCTGTTAAAACCTGTTTACGCAGCACTTGAGCGATTTGTTTACCCAGCCAATTGCCGGGTAGGCGGTGACACCAATCAATCTTTTTCTGGGTAGATGAATCTGGTTGAAAGGTGCCAAAAGGTTTCATTAATTACAGTTTACGCCCGAGTTTTTTCTCTATTTGTTTTTTTTCCCAATGGGTACCAAATGAACCAAAGACTTCAAAGGCCACCAAGCCATGAATGATGACACCAGTCAACCAACCAAGGCAAAGCCAGGGCAGTTGTGGATGAGAAAATTTACCGGTAACGAGAAAGGCCACCATGAACACCACAAACATAAAGACATGACCATAAAACTCTTTGATGCCTTTGACGTAATTAATGGCTGTTTTTTCTTCGGTGCTGACCTCTGGCTTGGTCGTTTCTGTGTTGTTGACTTCTGGGTTTAATTCATTGTTGTGTTGTTCAGTCTGTGTTGACATATTGTTTTCTCCGGTGTTGTTTTGAAAAGTTGTGATATCCACTTCAAACACAGCCGTTAATGCTTTGGCAGACTCTAAAGACGGCACACCACCGCCCTCAATGCGCTGAATGGTTCTGACACTGAGGTTCGTGAGTTCGGCCACATGTTCTTGTGACCAGCCTTTTTGTAATCTGAGTTTACGTAAAATCATAAATTGTTTTTGTGAATGAAGTGACATCATTTTCACCACAACCATCAGCCATGAACACGCCATCCACATGACGTGTCAGCCTGTTGTCAGGATAATGTCAGGTCCAGATTAGCTATTATAACCGGAGATGGTACAGAAATAGTCCAACAACTCATCTCTCCTGTGTAGGCGGGTGTTTTGTTTGCTCACACGATAACCTATGACTGGAAGAAATTTCCGCCCCAGTCTTCGCTTCGGGCAGGTAATGAACAGATGGCGGTTGTTACCTAGCAACAAAAGACTTATGTGAATCCCGTTATGCGTGCTAGGTAAGCTAACCATGACCCAAGGCTTCAACTCCGCTCAGCCAACGGAAAATCGTGCACTGAGCGGAGTCGAAGTGCAAACCTGCTGATTACGTGAGCTGGGAGTACAAGCGGATGCCTGTAGGGACATGATTTTCCAGAAAACTGTTCTGCTTTTCAGATGTCTGTGTAGGTCATATAGGTGTTACCACCACAAGGGTGTACAAGGCAGAATTGAACTGGGAGATCGTGAGTTGAGTCTGGAACAGAGACCCAAGACCATTCCTTTATTTAAAAACTGACTCCAACCAAGTTACAATACTTTGTTTCTTTCTACCAACTGCGTATGATTTCAAAGGACATGAAAAACGCTATACAACACCTCAGCATCAGTGATGCTCAGTGGTCAAATGCGTTTGAAACAGACCAGAGCGTGGTCAAAATTGAGACCAGCACAGGTAACTATTGGCTCAAAAAGGCGGCCCCTGCTCGCGGCATCTTTCGTTACCATGCACTGAACCTGTTCAGTAAAGCTTTGCGCCTGCCACTTCTAAAAGCAGTGCCGCAACCTGGCGGTGAGGCTGCCATTCTTAATGAAACCATACGCTTAACGTCCCTGGCGGAAAATAACATTAACGTTCCTAAACTGTTGGCTCATGGTAAAGACTGGTTGTTGATTGAAGACGTTGGTGATTCAATTGTTAAACAACTCAAAGCCAAAGCCACCACACAACAACAACGCCAACACTTGTTCAGCTTGTGCTTAGAAGCCATCAAAGGCGTTCACCTTAATGATCAATACCTCAGTCAATGCTTTGTTCGTAATATGCTCATCAACCAAGATGAAGAGGTGGTTTTCATTGATTTTGAAGATGATCCCAGGACTGTGATGTCTGTGCCTGAGGCACAAGCCAGAGACTTGTTATTGTTCATTAACTCAACCGCCCGTTTTTTTATCAACGACCAATCTTTTTTTAAACAACAGGTCCAACGTTTCCTGAAAGATCATGATAAAACGATGATTGATACCCTTGAACACACTGTGAAAAAAATGCGGTGGTTAACCAAAGTGCCTTTTCAACAGTGGCTTGGTCACGATTACCAAAAACTTAAGTTGGGTATTTTGGCACTTCAAGGCATAGAAACCGCAGTGTTATAATAAAAGCATGAAAAAAGTATACACCGACGAATTCATCTCCTGGGTCTCTCAAGCCAAACAAATTTTAGAAGCCAATGACATTGCCTGTTTTTTAAAAAATGAATACCTTTCTGTGGCCGGTGGTGAAGTGCCTTTTTTTGAAAACTGGCCTGAGCTATGGATCCATGATGACGGCGATTACGATCAGGCTCAAACCTTAATCCAACCACTTCATGATGTGCGCAAAGCACAACCAGAAGACACCCCAACACTGCCTGACTGGATCTGTGTCAGTTGCGGTGAAACCAATGAGGCCAATTTCTCACTGTGTTGGTCATGTGGCCTCATACTGGAAACCGATTAACTCATTGCATGCTCATCATTAAAAATCCGCTGAAAGCTGCATTGCTAGAGGTCAGTGTTGGATCAACATGCTGTTTCATGCTCAGGATTTGTGCTTGGTAGTTTTTATAAAAATCCCACGTTGGTTGTGGTTTATAGGCCAAGCCCTCTAGCTCAAAGTATTTGATCACGCCTTTGGCCGTGGTGGGCTTGACAAACACTTCATCATGCGGAAAAACGTAATTGGGCAGGATAGAAATCAACGACCATTTGGCCAGCTTTTGGGTGCGCAACAAGTCCAGCTGTTGTTCAAAGCCTTGTTGCTTATTACCATAAAGGTGTTCGTAAAACGCTTCACTTAAGCGATCTTTATCACTGCTTGTCAACGACTTCACAAAATCCCTTAGCCTGGGCTTTTCAAACATCGACACCATTGATGAACGACTGATCATTTTAGCCATGTTTTCAACAACCACATGCTGCTTGTTGAATTCGCTCTCAGCGAACAGTGTTTGACACGTTTCTGTCATTTGTGGCATTTTGTGCTTCTTACCTATCTTTAGCATTTCTGGATCACCAAAGCCCAACGGATAAAGTTGTAAGAATTGAGCCTCTGCGGCTTTCAGTTTTTCTAGGTTCATAGTTTTAAGGTTTTTTTAGTATCTTATCTAAAAATCAAAAACTATTGTTTCTCTTTTTGGTTTTTTCGTACAATGCTGTCCTTTCAGCACTTGAATATTCATGCGGTCACAGTTGTTGTTTCGAAAAATCCACAAATGGGTGGGGTTGGTTCTTGGTCTTCAGATTTTATTCTGGTTTACCAGTGGCTTTTTAATGAGTTTTATGCCAATTAATGAAGTACGTGGAGATCATTTGCTGCAAACACCTGCAGCGTCCTCTGTTGACCTCAGCCAAATTGATTTAAAGCGCATTGCTGCTGAGATCAATGAGCCTGTTTTGTCTGCTAAAATCAAGCCCTGGCTGAAGCAAACGGTGGTGGCCATAAAAACACAACACAATAACCTCTTGTTCGATGCCCAAAGTGCTCAACCAATCACCATCGATGCCCAACAAGTCTCAGACATTCTCTCAACACAATTAAAGCCTGGTCACCAGACTGTATCAAAAATGCAGCTGCTGGAGACTGTGCCCAATGAAGCACGAGGCCGTAATGCCCCTTTGTGGCAAGTCCAACTCGAAGGTTCTGAAAATGCCAGAATCTATATCTCGGCCCAAACCGGTGAAATTGTTGCCAAGCGCACTGATCGGTGGCGTCTGTTTGATTTTATGTGGATGTTGCACATCATGGATTATGATGATCGTGAAAACTTTAACCACCCTCTGCTTTATCTGACGGCCCTTTCAGCATTGGTTTTTACCTTGACTGGTTTTGTACTGTTATTTTTCAGTTTACGCAGAAAACGAAAGCAGCTTTGACAATTGTCAAGAATCTTAATTAACCTTTTTTTTACAATGTCTTTTTCACCAACAAAACGAGAAAGACATATGAAAAAACTATTCACCACCTCTGCACTTGCCTTAATGAGTTTGAATGCCATGGCCGTTGAAAAAGGTGATTGGCTGTTACATTTAAGAGCAATTAATGTAGGACCCAACGATGACAGTTCTGTTATTCGCGTCGATGGTGCTGGTGTTGCTGGTACTGGTGTTAGGGTAGATGACGGCCATTCGCTGGATATTTCTTTGGGTTATATGTTTACCGATAAATGGGCTGTTGAGTTATTGGCTGATTTAAGCTCAAAACATTCGGTTTCTGCTTTTGGTCTGACTGATCTGGGCGTGCCTAATGGTACTGATGTTGTTGAGGTCAACACCTTACCACCAACTTTGTTTCTTCAATATCAATTCAACCCCAAAGGAAAAGTCAGACCCTATGCAGGTTTTGGTCTGAATTTCACCACGTTTTTGAATGATGAACTGACCCCTGCTGCCCAAGACGTACTGGGAGCCCGTAACTTGAGTTTGGATAACTCTTTTGGTCTTGCTGCTCAATTTGGTATTGATTGGGCCCTGAAAAATGACTGGTCATTTAATGTGGACATCAAATACGCCAATATTGATACTGAAGCCACTTTTGATACTGCTATTGGCCGTGCTTCTGTTGATGTTGATATCAACCCCACAGTCATTGGTGTTGGCTTTGGCAAAGCATTCTAAAAGTTAAACCTTAATCTCCTCAATTAGCCTGGTTTTTAATGCCAGGCTTTTTTGGTTTAAGAGTTAGGGTGATTTAACTGAATTACGGCAAAAGAATAGGCCCTAAAAGGAAGAGATGCTCTTGCCCTCTCTGACTCAGCATTGCCTCACGGCTTATCACCTACTACACAACGGCGCAGCTTCCACTCCAAGTTCACGCTAAGCACCTCCGTCCATGGCGGTGTCTTTGCTTCGCAAAAT
>JANQRW010000083.1 GCA_028284365.1 Marinicella sp. | reverse complement strand
TAGGTCTGTCGCGTGAGTTTGGAACGTAAGCGGCCGCTTCCCTCACGGCTAATCGAGCATTACATCAAGGCTTCTTGCCTGCGGCAAACCGCCATGATTCCATACTCTGCCTAACCCGCTCGGCGGGTCGAGCAGCTCTCCGATTACCAAATTTTGACGCGTTCTTGAGGTGGCAAATACATGCCGTCACCTGGCTTCACATCGAAGGCTTTATAGAACTGTGGTAAGTTTCTCAAAATACCATTGGTTCTGAACTCTGAAGGTGAGTGTGGATCTGTATCAATACGGCGCAATAATTCTTCATCGCGGTATTTACGCATCCAGACTTGCGCCCAGCCCATAAAGAAGCGTTGTTCAGGGGTGTAGCCATCAATTACGCGATTGTCACGGTAGTTGTCCTTGAAAGCTTTGTAAGCAATAGCCAAGCCACTTAAATCGCCAATGTTCTCTCCTTGAGTGAATTCACCTTTAACAGGTGTGCCATCTACCACAGTGAAACCATCGTACTGTTCTACTAATTTGTTGGTTAGTTTTTCAAAGTTTGTGCGGTCTTTATCAGTCCACCAGTTCTTCAGATTACCATCACCGTCATATTTAGAACCTTGATCGTCAAAGCCATGGCCCATTTCATGCCCAATAACTGCACCAATACCACCATAATTAACTGCCTCATCAGCTTCTAAATTGAAGAAAGGCGGCTGTAATATGGCAGCTGGGAAGACAATCTCATTTTTGGTTGGGTTGTAATAAGCGTTGACTCTTTGTGGATTCATGCCCCATTCGTTGCGATCAATGGGTTGGCCTAATTTATCGCGGTTTCGTTTGGTGAAAAAGCGTGTTGCCTCTTTCAGGTTTGATACAAGGTCTGTCCCACGAATGTCTAATTCCGAATAGTCACGCCAAACATCGGGATAACCAATTTTAGGATCAAATTTAGCTAATTTATCCAAAGCTTTGGCTTTGGTTTCTTCACCCATCCAGTCTAGACTTTTGATGCTGTCGCCGTAGGCATCGCGCAGGTTTTCAATCATGCCAACCATGCGTTCTTTGGCTTCAGCAGGAAAATGTTTCTTAACATAGACCTTACCAACTAACTCACCAGTTAAGCCATTAACCAAATCAACACCACGTTTCCATCGTGGTTCTTGCTCGGTGGTGCCGGTTAACACAGTACCATAGAAATTGAAGTTTTCTTGTTCAAACTCAGTGTTAAGGTAATTGGCAGTGCTGGTTAATAAATGCCATTTGTAATAGTTCTTCCAATCTGCTATTGAATATTTTGCAATCACTTCATTAACTGTTTCCAGATAGGGGGGTTGAGTAATGATTAGCTGTTCAGGTTTATCAATCATAGAATGGGTTAACCATGAATCCCAATTCACATTTGAAACCTTATCTGCTAATTCAGTGAAAGTCATTTTGTTATAGGTTTTGTCACGGTCACGGTTTTGAATTGGTGTCCACTGGCCTTCAGCTAAATCTTTTTCAATGTTGTATACAGTATGCATTGAATCATGTGGATTATCGAAGCCAGCTAATTCAAACATTTTTAAAATATGCTTTTTATATTTCTTACGGATGGTTTCAGACTTTTCACCTTCTTTGAAATAATAGTCGCGGTTAGGCAAACCAAGCCCGCTTTGGCCCATGTAAACAATGTGCTCATCAGATTTTTTTTGATCGATATAAACATACATGCCCAGTGGTGCTCCGCCACCATAAATGTCAGCATATCCCATATACTCGCTTAATTGATCACGGTTGTTAATGGCATCAATCTTGGCAAATTCTGCCTTCAGTGAAGATAAGCCTTTTTTATTGATGCTATCTGTGTCCATAAATGCACGGTATATATCTGCTATCTTTTGTTCTGAGCTGCCTTGTTTATTGTCCATTTTCGCGGCTTCTTCAATGATGGCCTTGACGCGTTCACGACTTTCTTCTGCGAGTTTAGTAAATGCGCCATAATTGGACTTATCTGCAGGCAATTCAAATTCAGCGAGCCATTTACCATTCATGTGGCGATAGAAATCATCTTGTGCGCGGACAGATTTGTCCATATTTTCCAAGTTGATTCCAGAACTGACTGTTTCGGCTTTCTTCTTGGGCATCTCTTTGACCATGTCTTTTTGGCATGCAACTAAGACAACTGCTAATCCTGTTAGTAGTAGGGTTTTCTTCATGTATCCTCTCTCGTTCAAATAACCGAACCATTTTAGAGAGTTTGTGAATCAATTAAATGTGTCTATGGTCACTATTGATGCATGAGTAGCGTTATCTTTGGTAGCAGAATAGGGTGCTTTCGCGGGAACTCTGTAAGGTTGATTATTAGTCTGGTCAGCGCAGGCAGTAGGGCCATTCCTTTTGTGGGCCATTTTTACTTTACCTGCGCCTGATGGCATTCAAATCAGATTTCTTTCCTTTATCAAACTGTCAGCCCTTCATTACCACAGGTTTAGGTAATCGCGGGTTCTCTTAAGTCAATTGGGCAGTCATGGCTTTAAGTACCTGTTTGATTCGTTTGTTGTTGGCTTTTAAAAATTGAGCATCATTTTTAGGGGTTAAATACCATAAACTGAACCATTGATCTACTTGTTGGTTGTTGTCACTTTTTTCTCCAGACATTCGTTCAGAAAGTATTTTAACTTGATAAGCCATGCGCTCTTTCATAAATTCAGCAGGTGTTTCAAGCCCAGTAATGAACTCTGCCTGGATGAGTAAACTCGCTAAGTCTTGTTGTTCACTTGTGGTAAAGCGTGGTTGGAAAAATGCAACTAATGCTTCAGTTAGCAATTTGTTGGCACTTTCTTCTTTTTGCTCATCAGTGATTTGACCAGATTCAAAATCGGTGAAAATTTGATCTAGTTTTTGTTTGGCTTTGTGCTCTTTCAAGATGGCTGATGATTTAAGTTTTTGGGTTTGGTTATCAATCAGTTGCAACACATGTTGGTAGTCGTGCTTGAGTAAATTTTCAGGTTTATCAATCTCAAACCATTGTTTATTGAAGTCAGCTTTGAATTCATTTAATCCATCGATTGTTTTGACCTTGTTGGCTTGTGCTTTAAATTGGTCAATGATTAGCTGGGCTTGTTTTTGTTGTTCTTGGTGTGCTGCTTGTTTCTCTTGGTGTTCTTGTTCACGACGTTTGAAAATAACGTCATTGGCTTTGCGAAATTTTTTCCACAATTTACGTTCAGTATGTTGTTTCACAATACCAGCTGTTTTCCACTGTTGTTGTAAAGCTTTGGCTGATTCTATAGCTTCGTTCTGATCTTCCATATCTGTAAGGGCTTTGGCTTGTTCAATCAGTTTGATTTTTTTACTTTCTGCAGCAGCGTAAAACTCACTGAGTTTAGTATCAATGGGAGCAATTACTTGGCGCAGTTTCTTAGCGGTCTTACCACGTTCTTTGGGTGGTAACTGATCCAATGATTTCAGGAACTTTATGGCATGACGACTTAAACGGGCTAAGTCGCGCTCTGAAGTTTGCTCCAGGTCGGTTTCTTGTATGGTTTTGATGTGTGTTTCAATTTTAGCAAGGTAATCGTCTTGTTGTTCACTGCGTTTTTCAAAGAAAGGTTGTGTGGGTTCAAATAAAGCTTTCGAAACCATCCGAAATTCTTGCCACATTTTTTGGTTTCGAGAGGGAAATTTGTCACCAGGCAGTTTTTCCATGTCCTCCAAAGCGTACCAACGTTCGTTGGCTTCTTTAAGCTTTTTTAATACTGCGTCAGGATGCTGGCCTTTGCCGATCATGGCATGGAGCTCGTCAATGATGTCTTGACGGGCTTTGTCGTTGCTCCATTTCTGCCATTTGCGCAGGTCTTTAAGCTGCTGCCAAACACTGTCTAATTGGTATTTGTTATCATTGATGGTTGGGTGATTGTAGCCAGCGGTTTTTTTCAGCTCAGCTATTTGATTACTCATTTCTTTGGCTTTGATCAGGTGTCCTTCTTTGATTTGTTCAATCGTAGGTTCAATCAATGATACTGCTTTTTTAGCTGCATCTTGCCGTAATTGGGCAGACTGTTCTATCTTTTCAGCTAATTTTAAACTGCCATCTGCAAACTGTTGTTTAATGGTGGTTAAAGCATCGCTGGGCTTAATGTTCTTGGTGACATTGTGCCAGCGTTTTTTAAATTGGCTTAATAATTCGGGGCGGACGATTTGTTTAGATAATTGTTTGTTTAGTTCATCTAAAACAGCAGTGACGGCATCAGGAATCTGTTGGTCTTTTTGAATTTCTTCACGTCTTGTGACCAGTTGGTCTATGGCGTTTTGGTATCGTGTATGTTCGACATCAACAAAATCAGTTTCATTCATGCCCTGGTACTTGCTGATGGCATCTTGTACTTGTTTGAGTGTCATTTGGTTTTGTTTGGTAAGTAGTTGTTCTAGTTCATGCAACTGAGTGGAAGCTCTTTGGTGTTTTTGTTGTTTAAGAAAATGGGCGCGGTATTCAGGATCAAGAATCATTTTTGCTGCTTCAAAGGCACCATTGAAGCGAAGTTTAATGGGTTCGGAAACTAAGTTTTCGATGTTTCGCCATTCAGTGTTGATGGATGTTAATTCTAGGTTGTGATCTTTGCCATGGACCACATTTTCTAACTGTTGGCACAATTCAATTGCCGATTTATTGTGATTGGGTTCGCTGTTATCGGTGAGTTTAGCGTTGATTAAATGGTATAAATCTGATTGTTTTTTTGCTTTTTTTATTAACTTATTCAGTTTATTGGGTTGTTCTATTTTATTTAGAATCAGCTGTTGTAATTCAAGTTCTGACTCCTTGAACAACAATTCACTTAGAAAGCCTTGTTGCTTGATTTGTTCAATGGCGTATTTTCGAGATGGTTTATTTTTTGCCACTTCTGCTAAGGCCCTTAATGTTTCTGCATCGGTAATTTTATTTATTGTGGCTATTTGTTGTTTATCATCAGAGTCGGCGAACCATTGAATCAGTTTTTTGCTGGTTTGCTTTTTTATTTCTTTGTCTGGGTGTTGATGCAATATATCAACTAAGTCATCTGGTTTCTTGATCCTTGCGAGTGCAGCTTTCTTGACTTTAACGCTGCTGTCATTGTTGACTATGTCCGTTAAAGCATTTAATAAATCAACATCATCGCTGGTTTGGACTGCGGTTGTTCTGACTTGTTCGTTTGGGCTTTGCCATTTGGGTTTGTTGAACCATTTCATAATACTCATTATGCTGCTTTCCTCAGTAAGTTTTGATCAATGAACAATAATTGTTCCTCCGCACTGTTGATTGCCATCAATTTGCGGGTAATGGGATTCAGGTTTGTTGTCACCGCAGGTCCATTAAGAAACCACTTGATGTGCTTTCTGGCAATGCGACAACCAGTCTCTGAACCGTAAAAATCATGTAAGTTTTGAATGTGTTGATACATCACTTGAATGATTTCTGATTGACTGGGTTTTGGTAGATGAGTTCCTTGTTCAAGGAATTGTCTGATTTGTTGAAAAAGCCATGGATTACCTTGGGCGGCGCGACCGATCATAATACCGTCACAGCCAGTTAGGGTAAGCACTTCTTGGGCTTTTTCGGGTGTTGCTATGTCTCCGTTTGCGATCACTGGGATGCTAAGGGTTGATTTGGCTTCAGCAATCAATTCATATTCGCTGTTTCCTTGATACTTTTGTGCTTTGGTACGGCCGTGGATGAATAAGGCTTGAATGCCTGCTGACTGGGCTAACCTTGCGATTTCAACGATGTTTTTATTGTCATCATCAACCCCCAAGCGAGTTTTCAAAGTAACAGGTACATTAACTGCATCTACCACTCTTGCACAAATTTTAGTAATCAGACCTGGATTCGCGAGCAGGGCAGAGCCACAATTTTTTTTTGCAACTTTTTTCTGTGGACAGCCCATGTTTATGTCAATGATTTGTGCGCCATTGTCAACATTGTGTTGGGCTGCAAGAGCGAGAAGCTTTGGGTCAGAACCGGCTATTTGTACTGCAATAGGGCCGGGCTCACCATCATGGTTCATGCGGTATTGAGTTTTGGCCGTTTTCAACAGTGATAAATCACAACTGAGCATTTCAGAAACTGCATAAGAGGCGCCTAATTTTCTGCATAACTGTCTAAAAGGCCGATCTGTTACACCCGCCATCGGTGCCAGCATAACTGGATGTTCAATTGCATATGTGTCGATGTGGAATGCTGACATATCAGATCAGTTGATTGAAAATTTTGAATCCAGAAACCCAAGTAGCAATTGCTGAACCCAAATTGGTTAATAAAAATACCAAAAGCACACGAGTGACCGGGTTTTTCCACCAGCCTTTTAGGTGCATGGCATCTTGCTGTAAAGCTTCAAATTGATGTACTTTGGGCTTGCGAATCATGGTTTCTACCAGCGCAGCTATCATACCAGCAGCAATGGTTGGGTTAAGAGATGTAAAGGGTGCGGCCATGATTGCGGATAAAATAGTTAACGGGTGACCGCCTGCAATGGCTGCCCCAATCCCCGAAAGAATACCGTTATAGATAAACCAGGTTTTAATCAAATCAAAACCTAGGTCAGTGTTTTTGCTAAAGCCCCATGCAAACCCCGTCAAAATCACCAAGGTAATCAACCAAGGCAATAGCTTAATCCAGGTCGATTTAGGAGGCAAGGTATTTAGTTCGTTAATGGTTTGTTGTGGATTTACTTCCTGTTGTAAGTAGTTAGTAAGGCCTTTTAAGTGTCCAGCACCGATAACTACCAGTACTTTTTTGGTGTTTGTTGGTTCGGACTTATTTTGTTGCAGGCTTTGTTGCAATCTTGCTGCCATGTATTGGTCACGTTCATCAATCAATGATTTGAACAGTGATTCTGAATTTTCTGAAAATTCGTTGAAAGTGCTCTCTAACATGTCACCTGTTTTGAGCTTTTCGATTTCTTTTTCACTGATCTCTTCTTTTTCAAAAAAGCCACCAAAGCCAAAAATCAAATTGACTTTTTCCAAGAAACGCAATGATCGCCACGTTCTTTTCATTGTGATGCCTACACTGCGATCAATTTTCCAAAGGTTTAGCCCATTATCCTTAGCAGACATAATGGCTTGTTTCATCTCTGCACCTGGTTCCACGCCCAATTGTTCAGCCAGTCGGTTTTGATAAGCACTCATGGCGAGGTTGGTGGCGATTAAACCAGTTTGCTTGTTTTTGATAATACTGATGAGGTCCATATTTTTATAGCGGTTCTCATCGGTTATGGCCTGATAGCGTAATTCATCTAATTCGATAGCAACGGTATCGAATTCATCAGTTTTGATGAGAGATTCAACCACGTCGGCGCTTTTTTGGGAAACATGGGCCGTCCCCAGCAACAAAAATTCAACGCCATCAAATGTTATGGTTTTATGTGGCTGGTCAGCCAGTAATTCGCTCAGGCTCAATGTAATGTCCGTCAAACAAAAAGCGGTTATTTTAGCATTATGATATACCTGGTTTGTAGGCTATTTAGTTGTACGATGTAAATATTATTTGAATTGATTTAAAGAAAGAGGGTGGCCTAATAGCAAGGTCTGTTACTTGGATATCCTAGTGTGCTTTTGTTGCGTAAGAGTAGATCAAGCGTAACTTACGATACCTGGGAAATAGGCCTGTTCATTCTGATGTACAGCTATTTATGAGTGATTGGGGAATAATGGCGGAGAGACAGGGATTCGAACCCTGGATACGCTATTAACGTATGCTGGTTTTCAAGACCAGTGCATTCAACCGCTCTGCCATCTCTCCGCATGTCTGATAGTTTAAAGAGTTATCAGCTCCGTATCAACTTCGAGCACTGGTCTAAGACCAGCTTAGGATTCGTATTAAGTCGATTTTGACGCAGTCAAAGCAGACTTAATTAAGAAACCGTATAAAGCGTGCATTCAACCGCTCTGCCATCTTTCCGTATGGTTTGCTCGACAAACAAGGATGCGTACTTTATCCTAAAATATTGACCAAATCCAGAAATTTTTACCACGAAAACTGTTTTTTTTTGATTGGGTGCGGTGATGGCTTTTTATTTTGGTTTAAAACAGCTAAAATACGCGCTTTTAGTCTACATCGAGATTTTTATGGCATTAGATACCGGTGATAAAGCACCTGATTTTTCATTGATTGCTGACAATGGAAAACCATTCAAACTTTCTTCGAAGTTGAAGGGCAACGCCTTATTGGTTTTTTATCCAGGAGATGATCTTCCCGTTTGTAAACAGCAGTTGAGTGATTATCGAGACAGTTATTCTGATTTCAGTGATTTAGGTGTTGAAGTAATTGCTATCAGTAGTGATGATGCTGGAACAATAAAAGCATTCAAGAAAGACCACGATTTACCTTTTACCCTGTTGAGTGATGTTGACGGAGAAGTATCAAAACAGTATGACTCTTTTGGTTGGTTTGGTGTTAAGAGGTCGGTATTTTTAGTCGATAAAGACATGGAAATTAAATACAAACATATCGAGTCAGTATCAATCTACAGTCGATCTGTTGAAGAGTTGACCGAAATGATTAAACGCAAAGTTTAAAACTGGTGATAAATTTTATTTTTAAGCCGACCTTGAGTCGGCTTTTTTGTGGGTTAATGATTAGCTTGAAATTTTTCGTTGAGCTTACTTATTATTTCTGTTTCGATTATACTTTTAAAAGGAAGCATGAAAAAACCGAGTTTTGCACTGATGTCGATGCAATCTTCAAGTAACTGGAGTTTGCCGGTAACTCCAGAGCCTTTGAGTTCGCATTCGTGTTCATCAATAAACTTGTGTTTAATGGCATATTTTTCTTCTAAAGCAACAAGTAATCCTTGCACGGTTTCTTTGGAGTGGTCTATATGACAATCCAATGGGTAATGAATTTTTATATCTGACATGTCTTGATATTGGGTTGAGTTCTATTTGTTACAAGGCATTGGTTTGGTTAAGTGTGCCCCAGTTCTGGCAATTTCACAGTTCTTTTCTAACTCATCTGACAAGGAAAAGCTGAAAATTTGCTGATAGGTTTGTTGTAGTGTAGAACCGTTGAGTGAAGCAGTATCAAAGCGCCAGCTTTTCATGGCTTTTTCTACTTCTTGTTCAAATGCAACATAATTACTGTTTTGGGAACCAAAGTCAATATCATAAGCTTTACCATCTGAGCTGATTTTAAAAGTAGCAATGACTTCTTGTTCAACCTGGTTCCGCCAAAAACGTTGTGGATAGGTTGGAGCTACATAACGTTTGAATTTTGGTGTTATGCTGTTTTTAGAAAACTCATCAAATGATACCAACATTTTCGATTCAATGTTTTGATTTTTTCTTGCTGTGGTTAATTCGTTTTCTTTTGTATTATAGTTATTTGTATCAATCGTTGATTGTGAGAGATCAGAATCATATTTTAAATTTTGAAATGGCTCGTCGTAAGTATAGGGTTCAATAGAGCTAAACGTATCGTTTATTTTCGGTAAAGCTATGCTGTTTTGAGCTGGTTCAACCAAATTGCCTATGGATTTGGTTGTTTCTGTTAAAAGTTTGTAGTTTATGGTGTTACTTTCCTTTGACACTATTGATTCTATCTTGTTTGCTGTGGTTGAAGGGGTGGTTACACTGGTGTCAAATTTAGGGTAAAAAATATGTTTTTTAAGAATAGATTTAGGTTGGCTTTCATCTGTAGAATAGGCCAATATGCGTTGGCCTGAAGGTGAAGTAAAAGCATCTGGAGTGTCAGTGAAATCATTATTGCTATTCAAGCTAGGTTGTAAGAGCATAAACGAGAATAAGATCAATAATAGCAAAGGTGCAAAGATCATCAGCGATGATTGGCTTGATTTATTTTGCAGTAAAAACTTAACTCGATTTAGAAGTACGCCATCATTGATGCCCAAGTGCACACTGTGTCTGAATTTTAAACCATTGGTAAACTCCGCAATACTGGTTAATGCTTTGGCGTAGGTGATGGTTTCGGTATCATTGGATAGAACCATTTGGTCACAACATTGTTCTCTGGTGTGCCTGATGTCATTATTCATCCAGCGTATACCTGGGTGGAAGAACAATAATATATCGGCACAGAGCTGAATGATGTTGTGAATGAAATCATTCCGCTTGAGGTGACAAAGTTCGTGCTTAATGATGGCCAGAAGTTGTTCTCTTGGTATTTGGCTGATTAGGCTCAACGGTAATAGTACGGTTGGTTTAAAAATACCATAAGCAGCAGGGACAAGTACTTGCTGACTGACTTTCAAAGCTGGAATAACAGGTAAATCTAATTTAATTGCTATGTTCTTTATGTACTGCTTTAATTCATTGGATAAACGTGGGTCACAGTCATGTCGTATAGCAGCTAGCTGCATCCATGACCTGATCAACCTGACACTTAAAAAAACCACAGTTGCAGCCCACAACAGCACGAAATAGGGCAGACTCTGATTCACTAGAAACATCAGCAGGCTTTCAACACCGAGTTGTTGGTGAGAGATGATTACCGTTTCCAGAGTTGTGACAGATGCAGTAGAAATGCTTCCGCTGGAGTAGTTGAGGGCATTTATGATGGGGGTAAATAAGGCCAATAATACCATACCCATGCCAGTCCAATATTTGGCATGGATTGAATTAACGTTTCTGCTTATTACCCAATAAGCAAAAGTTATCAGCGTTCCTTGCCACAAAAAATGAATCAAAGCCCACCCCAAGTTTGAAATCAAATGTTGCATCTCTGTTCCTAACATAATTACCTGCCGTTATTTTTTTTCTACTTTATTTAAAAGTGCCTTTATTTCGTCAATTTCAGATTGTTTGGTTGCTTCATTGTTACCCAATGCTTGTAGTACCAATGAACTTATTGAGCCGCCAAACAGTCTGTTTTTTAAATCATCTAGCATTTGTTTCTGTGTTTCTTTTTTCGATAAGGTTGGTTGATAAATATGTGCCTTGTGTTCACTGTCACGTGACACCAATCCTTTTTGGTGCATGACTTGGAGCATTTTAAGGGTGGTTGTGTAACTGGTTTTGCCATTTTTGATGATTTCTTCGTGAATTTGTCTCACTGTTGCCGGAGAGATGTTCCACATGATATTCAAAATAGCTAACTCTGTCTTAGTAGGTTTTGGTAAGTTATTCATAGTCTCTTTGGTTGGTTTAACGAAGTTCCTCGTATATCATAGCTCAATTGATGTGATTTGTTCAATTGGTAAAGCTACTGAATTATTTTTAGCGTTTCAACTGAGTTAATTTTGTTTCAACAACTGGGTCACCTTTTTTCTGGTGCAATGTTTTGGTTGGGAAGCATTGTTTGCTTTTATCCAACCAGATTGCTGTTGAACGTTCACTGCCTGGGGGATATTGGCGCTCTACTCGAAAAAAGTTGGCATCTTCATCAATGATTTTGAACCGATAGGTTTTGGTTTTATTGGATTTCAAGACTTCAAGATCAATGGATTTTTGGCCTTGACAAACGGCTGAGCTGAGCCAAACTGGCAGCATGTGAGCACTTAATGGTTTAATATCAGACTTAATTTCAAAAGTTTTTTTTGCCTTACCGTTAATCCGGTCTGCTTGAGTTTTGAAATGGTACTTCTTTTTACTGAAAGCAACTTTTTGTTGCATTTGGTGTTCGATATCAATGATCGAGCCATGCTGAAAACTAAACTGGGTGGTTTCAATTCTTTTGAAGCCAGTCATCGATGCCAAACCGTGAGTGCCTGTTGTTTCGTCGGTTAGCGTGAACTGATTATTATCTGAAACAACAAAAGTTGTGATTTGCTCTGCAGTGGGCTTACCACCACGGGAGATGACATATGTTGCTTCATAGGAAGTTGGCATATGCATGGATTGTGCCAATACAGATGAGTGAAGCACTAAAAAAAGTAATGGAATTGTTTTAAGCAGTAATGTCAATATTCAATCATCAAGGGTTTAGAGCAAGTTTTTTCATTCATGTAAAGCAGCTGGTCCTGCCATGTCATTTGATTATCAGCGATTAGACCCACAACAGTGGTTAAAAGTTTATGTTCTTTTGAAATTAATTCATCTGCTAATTGTTCGGCATTCATTGAAGTATCTACTTGGAAGCGAGTTTGTGCCAGAATCAAACCGCCATCCAACTCCTCATTCACCATGTGAACAGTTGCTCCATGCCACTGATCTTTATTATCAATGACTTTCTGATGGGTTTTTAATCCAGGGTATTTAGGTAACAAGGAAGGGTGTATGTTAATGACTTTCCCAGCAGCATTAATCGCAGCAGGAGATAGTATTCGCATGAATCCTGCCAACACCACCAGGTCTGCTTTGACTGCGATGAGTAAGTCGCACAGCATTTGCTCAGCTTGTCGGCGATCGGACCAATCGATGATGGTGTTAGTGATTCCATGTCGTTGTGCAAGCGCTATGCCTCTGGCATTGAAGTTATTGCTGATAACGTGACAAACACGATAGCGGTTTTGGTCATGGATCAGCGCTTCCAAGTTGCTGCCTCGTCCAGATATAAGAACTGCAATTCGCATCAAACCAATTCTACGTCTTGTCCTTGGTGTTCAACGGTTTGGCCTATGCGCCATGCATTTAAGTCCAATGCTTTAAGTGCATTGATGAGGGCTGTTTCATCTTGAGAATCAACAACCAAACACATGCCTATACCACAATTAAAAGTGCGCAGCATTTCAGTGGTTTTAATTTGCCCTGCTTCTTGTAACCAGTTAAATATTGCTGGCCAGTCCCAACTGTTTTGATCTATTTCAATGGCTGAGCCTTCGGGCATGATGCGATTGATGTTTTCCATGAGGCCGCCGCCAGTGATGTGAGCAATGCCAAAGATTTGGTGGCCTTGTTCAATGAGTGCCAATATTGGTTTGGCATACAATTGAGTGGGTGCCAGTAATTTTTTACCTAAAGTGGAGCCATCAAAGGCCTGATTTAAATCAACTTGGCTGTCATCAATGATTTTCCTGATCAGAGAATAGCCATTGGAGTGTGGTCCTGATGACTCTATCCCTATGAGACTTTGACCTGTTCTGATGTGTGAGCCGTCAATGACTTTTGTTTTGTCAACCACACCAACCACGAAGCCAGCTAAATCATAATCATCGCCTTGATACATACCTGGCATTTCTGCAGTTTCTCCACCGATCAAGGCACAGCCAGAGGTGTGACAACCAGTCGCAATACCACCAATTACCTGAGTGGCTTGATTTTTGTCTAATTTTCCACAGGCATAGTAATCTAAGAAAAATAAAGGTTCTGCACCCAGAACAATGATGTCATTGACACACATCGCCACCAAATCTATACCAATTGTGCTGTGATCATTAAGGGCATGAGCCAGTTTGAGTTTGGTGCCGACACCATCTGTTCCTGAAACCAGTACTGGGTTTTTACAGGGCACTTCTGATAAGTCAAACAAACCCCCAAAGCCACCCAAAGAACCCATGACTCCAGCCCTGTATGTGGATTTGACCATCGGTTTGATATTTTCTACAAGTTGATTGCCAGCATCTATATCAACCCCAGCGTCTTTGTATGTGTATGATTTTTTTTCGGACATGGTTTGTCAGATTTCGAAATTTAAACAGGTGCAGATTTTATGTTATTGGCTGGTAGATGGGTAGAAAATAGCAAAAAATTATTTGCTTTGGATAAAATTGCATTTATTAACGGAATCTAGGCCTTATAATTGACGTTATGAAAAGAATAATATTACTCATATTTCTGGTGAACTTGTCTGTGCATGCAGAAACAGTTAATACCAATCAGTCTGCAGCTTTGGTCAACCCACAAACGCAAAGTAAATGGGAGCAACAACAACAAGGTTTGGTTTCGGTCCTTAGCATGAAGAGTGGTCTGAACCAAAAAACCATTAAAAATCGATTCAATATTGATGAATCTTTCAAAAGTGTGATCTTACGTGACTATTTTGAGCATGTGCCATCAGGTCATAACTCAGCTCTTCAGTGGTACAACCTGGTTATAGATGAAACCAGGTTACAGCAGTTAATGCTAGAACAAAGGATACCAGTTTGGCCCAATGGTCGAGGTCAGGTGTATGTTTGGGTGGTTGAAGAAAGTGCGGATGAAGAATTGCATCACGCTGATCATGAAGCGGCGACTGTTTACTGGCTTGATCGTTGGTTTAAAACATTGGGCATTCCGGCTCAGTTCTACGATCCAGCTGCAGCCGATTTGTTGATGTTTGAACCTAAAGATGTCAGATACCTTGATCCGGACTTGATCGAGTATGTCCAGGCTAATCATGCTGTGGCTATGGTTTTGTTGGTTTTTGTTAAAGACACAGGCAACGGTTATTCCTACCGCTACGGTTTAACTCAAGTGGATGAAAAGACTTCAATCAAGAATTTACAATTCCTGGATTTAGCCTCTGGTATGTTGACACTGGTTAATGATGTACAAAAAGCGATGGCTAAAAATCAACGCCTTTATCCTGATGAATTTAACCAAAACACTGTGTCTATGATCATTAATGACATCAATACAGCCGACCAAATGCTGCGTTTGGTTGATTATTTGGATCATCATACACTGATAGATAATTATTTGGTGAGCCAGCTAAAAGGGCAGCAATTACAGATCATGGCAGAATTAAAGGTGTTGCCAGATACTTTTGTATCATTTGCCGAGAATGAAGGCTTTTTAAGGCATCAACCTTTGGATATTGGGTCCAATATCTTATTTAAGGTCATACAATGACAACTTATTTTCGACAAATACCCAACATCATTACTGTTGCAAGGATGGTGGCTATGGTGCCTTTGGTGTGGTTGATGTGGCACAAAGAGTACAAAGTGGCTTTAATAGTGGCGTTACTGGCTGGGGCTTCGGATGGTCTGGATGGCTATTTAGCCAAAAAGTTTAACTGGCAAGGGCGTTTGGGCAGTATTTTAGACCCTTTGGCTGATAAGTTGATGATGTTGTGTTGTTACACTGTGTTTGTATTACAAGGTGTCATTCCATCCTGGTTATACGCCATCATCGTTATCAGAGATATTGTGATCGTTGCTGGCACCACGTTTTATAACTTTAAAATAGGTCGTTTAGATGAAGCCAGGCCATCAATGGTCAGCAAAGTGAATACAGCCTTACAGATTTTATTGATACTGGTGTTGTTGATAACTTTGTCTGCTTGGTATGACTTATCGGTTTTGCACTGGCCATTGATTTGGGCGGTGGCATTTTTGGGTTTGGTGAGCGGTGTTCATTATGTCTGGTTGGGTTTAAATATGGCTAAAGTCGAGAAACAGAAAAAGGAGCTGATTGATGACCAATAAAATCAATAAACAATGGTACGTTCTGGCCTTGGTGATTTTGACCGGATACTTGATCTATTTACTTTCCCCAATTTTGACACCATTTGCAGTGGGTGCTTTGTTGGCTTATTTATTCGACCCATTGGCCGATAAATTAGAAGCGTGGAAACTCAGTCGTACCGTGGCTGTAACTGTGGTGTTTTTGGTGATCAGTGTTATCGTTTTTGGTGTGGCATTGGTGTTAATTCCAGCCTTAGAGAAACAAATTTCTAGCTTTATCAAAAACTTACCGGATTATTTTGAGTGGTTACGTCAAAATGTAAATCCTTGGTTGCAGTCAACCTTTGGTATTCAGACCAATCTTTTTGACATCAGCGAGTTAACCCAGTTATTGAAGTCACATTGGGAGCAAGCTGGTGGTATTGCTCAATCCGTGTTGAGTTCTGTAACCAAAAGTGGTTTGGTCATTGTTAATTGGTTGATGAATTTTCTGTTGATACCTGTGGTGACATTTTATTTGTTGCGAGATTGGGACATCATCACTGAAAGGGTTAGTCAGCTGGTTCCGAGACCTTATTACAATAAAGTCTCTCAAATTACAGGTGATGCCAACGCTGTACTCAGTTCTTTTTTGCGTGGACAACTCAGTGTGATGCTGGCTTTAGGGGCGATTTATACAATTGGGCTGTGGGTTGTTGGTATTGAACTTTCTTTATTGATTGGTATGGGTGCAGGATTAATTTCCTTTGTTCCTTATTTGGGAACCATTGTGGGGCTGATTGCCGGCGTGATTGCGGCAATGGTTCAATTTGGTGATATTAACCACATTGTTTATGTTTTGATTGTTTTTGGTATAGGGCAATTGTTAGAAGGTTTCATTTTGACACCTTGGCTGGTTGGTGATCGCATTGGCTTACATCCAGTTGCTGTGATTTTTGCAGTATTGGCTGGTGGTCAATTGTTTGGTTTTGTTGGGGTTTTATTGGGTCTGCCATTAGCAGCAGTAATTATGGTGTTGTTGCGTCATGGACATGAGAAATACATGGACAGTAAGTTGTATGGTAAAGAAACTGAATTCAGTTTGACTAATAAAGTTAAAGAATCAAAAAGCAAAGAAAAGGATTCAATATGGGACAAACCGAAAGCATGAATTTACAGGCAGCTTTACCTTTTAAAAACCAATCTGAATTTGATTTTGAAACATGGTTGGGTGATTCGCCAGTGGCCAAAGCTTTACAAAAGTATGATGAATTGCCTCAATTTACATATTTACACGGTCAAAATCACACTGGTAAAACTCATTTGCTCAATGCATTACAGCAATCCCTGCATAACCAAGGGATCATTCAACAACTGATTCAAGCCAAAAGTTTGCAGCAATTAGACATAACTGCCATCATACCAAATGGTATTAAATATATTCTGGTTGATGACATCAACGAGCTTACTGGAAAACCAGAGGGTGAACTGGCTTTGTTTAATTTTTTCAATCACTGTAAAAATCATCAAATAAAATTGATTGTGAGCAGTTGTATTGAACCCAAAAGTGATCTATGGAAACTGCCTGATTTGGTGTCTCGGATTAACTCTGGATTGACTTTGAGGCTTCAGCCATTGAAGGGCGATTCAGCTTTTCAGTGTCTGGCGCAACAATTTGAGTTTAATGGCATTCCGGTGGAGACTGCAGTGATACAGTATTTACAAACTCACCACAACAGTTCGTATCCGAGATTGTATCAGTTGTTTTTGTCTGTGGCAGCCGAATCCTTACAAAAAAAGCGCAAAGTGACGGTGCCGCTGGTTAAAACAGTCATTGTCAAACAAAGTGCAACAGATTCCTTAAGCTGATGGTAGACAAAGCCATTCAGTTCATAGATAATACCGCCTCGGTGACTTCCGTTTGTCACCTTGCAACGAATAGTGGTGAACCCGGTCAGGCCCGGAAGGGAGCAGCCGCAGCCATGATTTTGTGTGCAAGGACCGGCTGGCGGGAGTCCCTTTAAATCAATTCCATTCGATATGAATTATCAAGTACTCGCCAGAAAATACCGCCCTCAAAATTTTGAAGAAATAGTTGGCCAAGAGCATGTGGTTCAAGCCCTTGTTAATGGTTTGGAAAATAATCGTTTGCACCATGCCTTTCTATTCACTGGTACGCGAGGTGTGGGTAAAACAACCTTAGCCAGGGTGTTGGCTAAAGCATTGAATTGTCTTGAAGGTGTTTCCGGAAACCCCTGTGGCGTGTGCCAACATTGTGAAGAGATTAAGAATGGCGAATTCATTGACTTGATTGAAGTGGATGCTGCATCAAGAACAGGGGTGGATGATACCCGCAGTTTGTTGGAAAACGTACAATATGCCGCGAATAAAGGGCAATACAAGATCTATTTAATAGATGAGGTGCATATGTTTTCTAAGAGCAGTTTTAATGCCTTGCTTAAAACGCTGGAAGAACCACCAGAACATGTGAAGTTTTTGCTTGCCACCACCGAACCGGATAAATTACCAGTAACTGTTTTATCTAGGTGTTTACAATTCAACTTAAAACGGCTGACTCAAAAGCAAATCAGTGAGCATTTGGTTACACTGCTGAATAAAGAGTCAGTGACTTATGACGAAAAAGCCATCCAGTTAATAGCCAGAGTGGCAGATGGTTCTATGCGTGATTCGTTAAGCTTATTGGATCAATCATTGGCTTTTGGTGCCGGTCAGGTTCAATACGAAGAAATCCGCAAAATGCTGGGTACCATAGAACAGTCTCATGTGACTGATTTATTGAAGCTAATCGCAGATCATAACCAGTCAGGCGCAGTTGAAAAACTGGAGTGGTTAAACGATATGTCGGTTGATTACTTGCAATTACTAGAAGATTTTTGTTTGTTGTTGCATGAAATTGCATTGGTTCAATCACTGGGCAGGGTGGCTGGAGGTTCGCATTTTGACTTGAGTGACGTTAAGCAATTTGCCGAACTAATCACTGCAGAGAATGTACAATGGTATTATCAATTAGTTGTCAAGGCTTTGGCTGATATCAAATTCACACCCAGTAAAAAAGTCAGCTTTGAAATGGCTGTGGTTCGAATGTTGGCATTCGTTGATGGTTCTGGTTTGCCAGGAAATACCAAGGCTGTTGACACGCCAGTCGCTCAACCTCAAAAACAGTCACATAATGCTGCTGTGCCAGCGAATAACATTACAAGCACATCTGATCGTGCTTCAGTACAAGCTGATTTAACCGTTCCAGCAAAACACATAGCAGTTGAAGAAAGTGTGGTAAAACCTTCGGATCCTGAACCTGTAAACAATTATGATCTGAGTGGTTTGAACAGTGAAAACTGGAGCGATACATTTCAAAGTATGCGTTTAAAAGGTTTGGCCAGAGAATTGGCAAGAAACCTGGAATTACTTGAAAACAAGTTAAAAGTCATTACATTCGCAGTAGATGAAGCCAATGCCAATTTTATGACTGATAAAACCAAACAGGCCATAAAAGATGAGTTGTTGGCTAATTCGACAGATTACACAATTAAATTTGTGATCAAAAATGATGCCAATACCCTCGCTAAACAAAGTGCAAAGAGCGAGGTTGAGAAGCGTGAGAACAATAATCTGGATCCTGTCGTCGCTGGTTTGCAACAACAATTTGGCGCCACAATTATTCAGAACAAATTAGGTGATTGATATGAAAGGCACACTTGGAAATATGATGCAGCAAGTGCAAAAAATGCAAGAACAAATGCAAGAAGCACAAGCAGAAATGGCTAATAAAGAAGTGGTTGGTTCGGCCGGAGGTGATATTGTTAAAATCACCATGAACGGGCAACAACAAGTCAAAGGTATTAACATTGATCATGAGATGATTGATGGTGATCATGAGATGCTTGAGGATTTATTGGTTGCGGCTTTTAATGATGCATTGAATAAAATTTCTGAATTACAAAAAGACAATCTGGGTGGACTAACAGCTGGGCTAAACTTACCTCCTGGCTTTAAAATGCCCTTCTGATTTCATTGGTGTAAAATGTCACTCATCAGCGACTTGATGTCGTCTTTACAAATCTTACCAGGTGTTGGCCCTAAGACTGCACAGCGCTTAACATTTCATTTATTACAAAAAGATCAAGCGGGTGGCAAACAACTGGCTGAGACGCTGTTGCACGCCATAGAGAAAGTGGGTGAATGTGAGGTTTGTCGAACCTTGACTGAAAACACCCAGTGTAAAATTTGCAGCAACCCACAAAGGAAATACCAAAAAATTTGTGTGGTGGAAACGCCTGCCGATATCATTCACATTGAAAGTGCCACCGATTTCAGCGGTAAATATTTTGTCTTACATGGTAAGCTATCACCCATTGATGGTATGGGGCCATCAGATTTGAAACTAAATAAGTTAGTTGATTTATTGGCTAAACCTGAGTGTGAAGAGCTAATTATTGCGACAGGGTCTACTTTAGAAGGCGAAACCACAGCCCAATATCTAGCTCATCTGGCAGAGCAGGGTGGTATTAAAGCATCTCGACTGGCCCATGGTGTTCCATTGGGTGGTGACTTGGAGTATATTGATAACAGCACTTTGGCACATGCTTTTGCCAGCCGCACATATTTATAACAACTGCAAATCAGGAACCGCTATGGAACCAACAATTTTTGATTTAATCCTAAGCAAGGAAATACCTGCTGATATTGTTTATGAAGATGATTATATCTTGGGTTTTAAAGATGTTAATCCACAAGCTCCTGTCCATGTTTTATTTATTCCTAAGGTCAGAATTGCCACACACAATGATTTAGTTGAAGATAACATCGACTACATCAGTAAAATGCACCTCGCTGTTAATCGCTATGCCAAGGAAATAAGTGAAGACGAAAATGGTTACCGCATTGTCATGAATTGTAACAGCAATGGTGGACAAACAGTTTTTCATATTCATATGCATTTTTTAGCTGGTCGTCAGCTTCAATGGCCGCCAGGCTGAATCGGTTTGATGACCCCAAAAGACAATATATTTGCTGAGTCATTCAGTCAGGTCAAAGCCTTCGAATTTGATGAGAAAGTGGTGTCGGTTTTTCCAGATATGATTAAGCGTTCTGTGCCCGGTTATGACACCATTTTAAAAGGCATTGCTATGATGGCCATGAAATACGTTCAGCCAAATTCTCATGTTTATGATTTAGGTGCATCTTTAGGCGCAGTTGCATTGACCATAGATCAATCAATTGGTCATCAATCAGTTAAAGTTTTTGCGATTGACAATTCAAAAGCGATGATTAAACAGTTGTATTCAAACCTCAAAAGCATTCAATTAAATAATGAGCTGCTGCCCGACTTGGCTGATGTGCATCAATATCCTGTAACTAATGCCAGTATGGTGGTTAGTAATTTCACGTTACAATTTATGCCTGTTGAACAGCGCAAAAAAGTTATTCACGATGTTTACCGTGGATTAAATCCGAATGGTATTTTTGTACTGTCAGAAAAGGTTCAGTCTTCACAAGCATTGATTGACTATTATCATGGCTATAAAAAAGTGAATGGTTATTCTGATATGGAAATTGCCCAAAAACGACAGGCACTTGAGGATTCGTTAAGGCCAGATGCTTTAGATGAATGGATTAAGCGGCTTAGAAATGTTGGATTTGCAAAAATTGAAGTTTGGTTCAGAGCATTTAATTTCGTCTCAATCACTGCAATTAAATAACATGTTTAAACAACGTCTAAGGAACTTATGGTCTGAAATGCATGACACGCCCTTGGAAAGTCACGCCACAGAACTACAACGAGTCACTGAACGTGTCATTGATAATATCAATCAAGGTGATTTGTCACGTTGGTTGAGTGCTTTTGATTCATTACCTGATGTTGCCAATGTGCGATGGATTCAAGGTGAATCTGCAGTTACTGTGGCTGCTGCTGATTCAACATTGAATCAGGCCAGAGCAGGATTACAAGGTTTGATTCCGTGGCGAAAAGGCCCGTTTCAAATAGGCGATATTCATGTTGATTCAGAGTGGCGCTCTGACTTCAAGTGGCAGCGTTTGCAGGCGTGTTTGCCTGACTTAAAAAATCGGACTATATTAGATGTTGGTTGTGGCAATGGCTATTACATGTTCAAAATGGCTGAACATGAACCTAAGTTATTAATAGGTGTTGAGCCTGGTTTGTTACACAATGTTCAGTTTTGGGCAGTTGAAAAGTATCTTAATTCAGGTGCTGTGGTTTTACCATTGAAAGTTCAAGAGTTGCCAAACAAAATGGCCTGTTTTGATGTGGTGTTTTCAATGGGTGTTTTGTATCACCGCAAATCGCCTATGGAGCATTTGGAACAGCTTAGGGCTTTGTTGAACCTTGGTGGGCAATTGGTACTTGAAACATTGGTTGTCGAGGGCGATGAAAATACATGCCTGGTTCCACAAGGGCGATATGCTCAGATGCGCAATGTTTGGTTTTTGCCCAGTCCGCAAATGCTTTCTATTTGGTTGGGAAAAATTGGTTTCAAGGACATCGTTATCAACAATGTATCTACCACAACTCTAGATGAACAGCGAAGTACCGATTGGATGCGCTTTCATTCCTTGTCAGAGTTTTTAACTCCGGATTGTGTTCAAACAGTAGAAGGTCATCCCCCACCAAAGCGTGTGATTATCACTTGTCAGAAGTAGTTACATAAAATAATTTGACTAAATTGTTAAAAGTTATTTACAAGGATGATTGTGTGGTTATAATGCGCTCTCGTTTTGTTGTTGTGGTTTAAGGATTGGGCCATGATGATGTGTTTAAAATTAATTTGTAGTTAATTTAAAAAAA
>JANQRW010000082.1 GCA_028284365.1 Marinicella sp. | reverse complement strand
AACACCGCCATCCTTGGCGGTGGCTTTCAAATGAGTCGGGAACACTTCGACTGAGCTCAGTGCAACGCAAAAGTGAATAAAGACCCAAGAGTATTCCTTACAGTGCAGGCAGAGTTCCCAAACAAATCTATTATCTGGTCAAAGGTGTTTTGGAAAACAAAGACCTGGATTTAAGTTTTCTTGATAAAAATTATGCCACTTATATGTTAGAAGACTACATTCCGCGCTCAGTTTGGCTGTTATCCAGAAAGGTGATTTACACTTGCAATGTGGTGGCTTTTGATCACTTTATGTCATTGGTAAAACAGGACCAAACCGGAAGTGGCGAACATTTTTCCGAATTAAGGCAGATGCTGGAACTGGCTGATGAGGTGTATCATGATGATTTTGCAGAACCTTATGATCTGGCCTATATCCACACCCAACAAATCATAGAAAACAAGAAGTTGATTGTGTCCAAATTGTGATTGCTTGCATTGATTGGAAAAGTAACGACAGTGCGTAAATAAACCAGCTTGACAGTTTGTCCAGTTGGTAAATTCTGGCTGGACAAGATTGGGATTCCGTTATTTTTATTTCCTTTTACAATCCTTCATAACTCAGAGGAGTTGATTATTTTTATCACATGAGACCTCAGCAGAAGTCTCCAAAAATTAACAAGAGGAATAAAATGTTCAGTTTTGAAGTTCAACCCGAAACCCATAAAAAAGTTTCAAAAGTATCCAAGTCTGTGGCTTACCTCGGATTTGTTGCTGCCGTCATATTTTTTGTTGCTACAGCAGTGACGACTTACAAAGAAGCATCAGAAATATTGGCCGACCACACCGTGGTTGATGCCTATTTACAACTGGATGATGTGACCCAGGAACGCGGACGCAAAGGACGTACTAGAGAAATTTATCATTTCAGCTATGAGTTTGATGTTAATGGAAAGAATTATAAAAAGGCCTTCAATGTCAACGAATCCAATGCCGATAAATACATTGATTTGGACACCCTGAAAATAGCTTATTCAAATAAAGATCCCCAGCTCAATGGCCAACTGGAAATGTTAGAAAGAAATAACAGCATTTCCAGCATGTTGAAAAGGCTGGCAATTGCCATTCCTTTTCTGGCGCTGTTGTCTGCTGCCGTTTTTTATCTGATCACAGCCAAACTGATTGTGCCAAAGCCTGAACAAGAAGCCTGATATGAAAAAAACCATTATCGCCATTTTAATCATCTTATGGGCGACTGGTGGCTATTGGATGTACAGTAATGTGGTTGAAAGCAGCAGTGTGGCCCGCTAAAGTCTTGGCTGATTATTCAAAAACGGTACCAGAAATCACCAACCGTGAAGTAAAGAGCATCCGGCTGAAAAAAGGCCGGGAGTACAATGAGTATTATCTGCACTATAAATTCATGGTGGAAGGCAAAGAAATCAGCGGGCACAGAGAAGTCAGCGAAGAACTTTTCCAAAAAGCCGAAAAAGCCAAAACCCTTTCAGGCTATGTTTACTGGAATCAAGACCCCAACGAACATGGATCGCTGGTGGCGTACAAATCCAGAATGGGACTGTTGGCTACGACAAAAGGGCAATTGACCTTTGCTGCCATTATTTTGGTGTATGGCCTGTTGCTGTGGGCCTTGTATCGCTTTGGTTTGAAAAAATTTATTAAAGACTGATTGAATAAAGGAAAATACTCATGAAATTCAAATCTATACTCAGAGAGTCGTTACAAGGGAGAGCTGCTGAGCAGCTCTCCAAGGCCACAAACGACAATAAAGTCCATTGGAAAATAGTTATCTAAAAATATGAATATCTTTAAGTTTTATCGGGTTTTGAAGTTGATAGAGGTCATTAAAATGCTTTTATTGGCTTTTACCGGGGCATTAACACCCTGGTCGATTGCCTATGTGATGTTGCCACAGGAATGGCAAAAACATCACTTGACAGTCTACTGGGTCAGCGCGGCCATATTAACCCTGGGCCTGTTACGCATTTACCTGAAAGCCAATAAACAAACAGATCAGGCCATACAATCCTCCGAATCTCTGTTTGAAAGCATGACCCAGATGAGCAGTGATGATCCTGAGGTGAGGAAAAAAGCCGCCGCTCAGATGGTACAACAGTTACAACAAATGGAGTCAGAAGGTGATTGGGGTGAGCTTTCCCAAGAGCAAAAGCAATTTAATATCAACCGTAACTTCAAAACCCTGAAAAAATTATCCATTGCCTGTCACCAGGCTGGCATTAAAGTAAGGACCGGGAAGACTAAAGAGCTGCAACAAATTGCAGAAGATTACAGTCACAATCAAATTTCCATCAAACAGGCATTGGTGGAACTGATGGTCGATCACCAGGCCAGTTTGTGGGTGGAAATGGAGGATTTTGAAGGAATTTATGCCCAGATCATTGGCGACATCATCAAAGCCACACAAAGAGACATGAAGGTCAATAACTTACAAGTGGAGATGAACGAACAAAGCTGTGAATGCCTGTTGAGTTTTGAGTTCGATGAGCAGGTTTTCAGGTGGAAGTTTCGACAAAAAGGGCACTATGTTGCGCAAAGTTTTCTCAACAAGGCCCTCAACTTTTTTGCTCAAAGAGCCGGAGGACGCTTTGTTTTTATTGACAGTGAAGATGCCTATGCTGACTACCTTTTCATTCCCTCTGCTTTGTACGGGAGACTTTTTTCTCGATTCGTGAACAAAGATAAATAGTTTAAAAATGTGCCACTCTGCGTTGAAAAACTTGCCAATAACGGCGTATTGGACTGCGTTTTCCGCCTTGATTGGCGCATTTTTAATTCTATTTCTCAATTGCCCAGAATCGAGCAAAGGTCTCTATGAAAATTTAAATCTTAAAATGAAAAAAATAAAACAGGAGTGATGCCATGAGTCTTATATTACAAATTTACCTTGTGATCACCTGTGCTTATTTGCTATGGAATGTGTTTGTGTTGCTATTTGAAGATGAGGTGGTGCGTCTGAATGAAGTGCCTATGTTTTTACTTTATCCCTGTGTCATGTTAGGGATTGGTAAATACACCATTGATGGTTTTTCTGCACAATTGGGAGGTTGGTCAACGGCAGTCACTGTGGTGCTGACCATTGGTGTGGTATTTATGGCTTTCATTTCCATCATGTCTTTTGGGTCTCATGAGCCAGAGGATAAAAGTGAAGCTGTCATCGAAGACAACGAACAGGACCTGGATGGCTGTGAATTAACGGTGGAAGAACAGATGGAAAAAACCGGGGAACAGATGGCCCAAGTGTTTCGGGAAAATACCTCAGCGCTGGAAAAAATGGCAGCTTTGGGTGAAATGGCGGAAGCCCAGGAGGACGAAGAAGACAACTTGAGCCTAACCGATAAACTGATGATTGCCACCGGAGCTGTGTTGTACACTCCGGCGTTGGTACTTAATTATTTGGCCTGAATCTAGTGGCTGATGTTATCCTTGCTTTTATGATTACTGATTGGCACTCACAGTTGGCGAACGCGAAGTGAGTCAGCTCGAAATTGCAAACCATGCTAACCGTGGTCGCTTTCATTTTTGTCAGGAACAAAAATGAATAAAGACCCAATAGCACTCCTTAATACATCGGGCATAGCCAGTACTTATTTAAACCCAATGGCCGGAGCCCATTATGTATTGGCCTGTGTGCTGTTCATGGTGGTTCTTTTAAGCTTGTTGCTCCTTGGTAAGGATCACCCTCAAAAACCCCGGGTTTTTCAAGGGGCTGTTCTGCTTTTACTGATTTGTTTTCCAGCCTATCCTTACATGCAAATTTACCGGTCAGGATTTTATAACCTGATGTGCCTGCTGTATTGGGCACTGTTGATTAAGGTGTTATTTGAATGGGTTGAGAGTGCCTGGGGGAAGTTTTTTTCAACAATCTTGGTTTTACTTGCTGCCCCGGTCATCGCCATCATGCTTCCAGCAAAAGTCATTTGGCTGGAGTTGCAGGCATTAAGGCTTGAATTGGAAACCCAGCAAACACTGAAAGATGTTTTTGTTGAAGCACAGCACTTTGGCTATCAAAAATGTCCCATTGGCTTATATATTATTCATGCATCACCAAGAGGCCATCTACAGAAAGACTACCAACACAGTCAATGGCTGGACGCTAAGGATGTGGCAGAATTTCCTAAAGGCTCTGTTGCCACCGAATGCAGTCAACAAGAATTGGCAAACGCAAAAACTTCATTGGTTGTTCGGTTGTTACACCCGGATTTCACTTCCCAACAGCGCGGGCACAAAAATGGTCAATGGCATGATGTAAAAATAGTGCACAGTAAACAAAAGCCAGTAATCAATGAACTGCTGATTCAGCCTGTTTTATTTTCTGAAAGCCTCCGCGAGTGTAGAGATAAAAATAGAAGTACTGCCCACCTCCAAAACCAAAAGCCTTGTTCTTTCTTACTCTTTGAAAATCAAATCAAAGGCCTGAAAGCCTATTTGGAACTGTTAAATAATAAAGCTGAAAGGGATGAGAAAGGCCAATATTTTTTGAAAAAGTTTGAACGTCTGATAGATTCAAACCTGCAACTTTCCATAGGCAAAAAACAACAACTACAAAGCCAGTTACAAGATGAAATCAATACTTTAAAGGAGCAATCATGAGTGCTGTCAGGAAAAAAAATCATAACAGCGGGTTATATTTATTTGGCTTTGATCCTGGTTATGGCTGTTGGACCCATTTTTTTAATCATGCATGGTTCGGTTCAAGGTTATCTTAACTCCGGTGGATACAGCTTGTTATTCACTGTAGTTTTTATTGTTGTGACTCTGGTGATTTTAAAAGCATCAAAATCAATGACATTGCAACTATTGGCAATCACTACCGTGTTGACATTTGTCATTTGGAACACTGTGTTTTATTTCACACCTTTGGCGGTTATCTACCCAATCGTGACATTGTTAGGAGTAAATTATGAGAGAAATATTGATAAAAGCAAATAAAACCTGCAAACACAAGCTGGTACTTTTTACCATCGTTTTGCTGTTTTCAACCCAGACTTCAGCCACCACCGGGCTGGGTGGTTTGGTCCTTTTATATTACTTGATGATTGCCTTTTTAGTTGTAGCAGGAGTTATAGGTTTGGTGATTTTTCTGGCTCATCGCAGTGATAAGAAAAAAACCAAAACCATTAAAGCAGATACACGAGACAAGTTTGAAGTTTCAAACAGTTCAGCCCAAACCCCAATTGAAAGCAGTCAACAAAGTTCATCGGTACTAAAGATTTTTTCAGTCATACATATCATTATTTTTATTTTGTATATGCTGGAGTCCATGTATTATCTGGAAGTATACATTGATGATGAAAAAGCTTATGCCATATCGTTACTTCTTATGCTTGTGCTACTGGTGGTTAATTCAATAGGCTTGGGTACTCGCAGTAAATTATTTGGCTATCACTTCGGTTTTGTCACAGCAATAATCATCTTAATACACAGCATGGTTCAATTCAATGTGCTTTTCAAAAGCAACTTTTTTGAACCAGTAACACCTTTATATGCAGTGTTGATTTTGTTGTTACTACCTGCAAAAAAATATTATTTTCACAACACCAAACCGTTAACTTCTAAATTCAAAGCGCTTATCACTGGCGCAGGTCTGATAATGGCTTTCATGCTTTTATCTTTCGTCAAACTGATAGTTTTCACCTCCTCAAATGTGCTGGAAAATCAGGTTTTGAACAATGTGCAGGAGGTGGAAGAAGTGATCGATGATAAATACGTGTCTTTTAAGGATGGGCAGATATTTGCAGTCATCAAAAAACTGGAATACAGCTCGGACTACAACATTCTTGATGGCGGTTATGAAAAAATGGAACCGGATCGAAAAGTGCAGCTGCAAGAGAACTCTGATGGTTTTGATGTCTATGTGCAAAGCTACTCTGAGGAATATGTTGGGCAGCAACTCTTATCACAAGGAGCCTGGTTGTCCCTGCCGGTGCTGTCATCTTCTGTTAACAAGTACAAAAAAATAAAAGTGGCCGTAATTCAGAAAAAACATTGGCAAAAATCTGAGTGGCAATTGGTGAAAGCATTGAAGAGCAGAAAATGTTGCGATGCCTCAGCTATTGAAAGAATTGGTGCTTTAATTAAACAAGGAGCCAATGATAATGATGTGATCATTGAAGAGAACCTTTATCAAAGGTTTTTTCACGATTACAATTTTGATCTGAAAGAAAAGAAGTTGCACCTTTTGTTTTTTAATCACGGCCTGGATGTGAATTTTCAACTGCCTTATCCTTACAACAGTGATTATACCCCTGACACACTGCATCTGGTGGTTGAGAAAATCAAGAACAGCGGGTCTGACGAGGTTTCACCAGAAGAAAAAGGGTATTTACAGTTCCTGTTTGACCACGGCATTGATTCCAGTGTTAAAAATTCAAACGCAAACACTGCCCTGCATGAAGCAGTCATTGCCCACCGCTTTAGCTTGGCAAAACTTCTGGTCAGTTATGGAGCCGACTTTAAAATTAATAATAAACACGGACACACTGCTGAAGAAATTGCCATGATGTTTTTATCCAGAACGGGTGAAAACGATGCCGAGACCCAAACAGACTCAAATAAACATGTAATTACCGGAAAGCTTCGGGAAAACCTCAAGGCACTTTTACAGGAAATGAGACTCAGGGACTTTGTAGACGAATGAAAAAATGAAAGTTATCACAACACAACTAACCCGAATATTTCATCAGTATGAAAACGCCATTAACTGATGAAATATTCGGGTTAAACCAAGGAAAAGCAACATATGTCTGACAAATACGGCACTGTCGTTATAAAAGCTCGCAAAGATATCATTGAAAAACTGGCCTCAAAAACAAAAGATGATTTAAACGAATCAATCATAAGCCTTTTAAGGTTGGCTGATATTGATTGATTCAAGCGTGATCGAAAAGCTGGATGAAAGAATCGAAAAATCCAAAATTGTTTCCGGTTATGTCAAAATTTATTTTGAATACTCACATTGGGCGTGGATATCACGAACCCTGGCCAAAAAGGCAAAAGGAATTGAAGTCTATGCCAACATTGAAGATGATTATGGTGAGGTACAGCTTTATGCATTAAACCCACAACAGCAACGTTTTGAGTTCAGCTTTGATCAAGGTGGCGATATGTGGGATCAAGATGGGTATGAAGATGAGGTTATAGAAAATTTGGATCACTGGATTTCATTAATCCCAGAACAAGTCAAGCGACTTTTTCCAGACTTTGCAGATAAAGACAACTTTATTTTTGATGAACCGTGAATTAATGGACCAGAAGCACGAGAGCAATATGCAGCGCCTTGCTGTTAAGCGCTTATGCTATTTGTTTTTTGAGCAAATGGCGGCGCAGCCAGAAAAAAGTGATCAGGGGTAGTGTGATATACAAAAAGGCTTCCAAATGCATCATCACCATCCCTGATGCGCCAAATGGGTCTCCTGCTAATCTGGCATAAGGATTGATGCCTATTAAAATCAAACCAATCAGCAGGCAAACAGCACAAGCAGACATGGAAGCATAGATCCTGGGATGGTCTGCTTTTTGTGGTTCCTTGAGAGAAATTAAGAGTATGGGAATGCAGTGAATCAAATAGAAAAGCGTGCATACCCCAATGTAATTCAGCCAACCACCTCTTGTGGCTTTGGAGGCGAATTCATTGATGGCTTTGATTTTTTTATTGATTCTGGTTATTTTTTTATCGATGTCATCAACTTCATCCATCATTTCCATGGCTTTTTCTGTCTCTTTTACCAATCGATTAACCCCTCTGCGCTGAATTTCTTTTTCAGTGGCCTCTGGCAGGTTGGCCAAAAGATACTTTGTTCTTTTTTGAAGTCGCTTCACATCATCATGTAAACTTTCAGAATAAGTTGCAGAGTATCCATGAAGCAGGGAAAGAGCCGCTGAAGCTGTCACCAATAGCCCCAGACCAGCCAATGTGAGTCTCATTAACAGTCTGAATTTCATGGTCTTTTTTGCTGTTTTAACTGATTCCAGGCAATTATAAATTCTGGGTTTTTACATTGGTTCGCCATTTCATAAGCAGAATGACCCTCGCTGTATTTTTTATTCATGTCTGCACCATGGTCCAGTAAAAGCTGGATGGAATGAATGTCACACCAGTTGGCTGCTTTCATAATCGGCGTTATGCTGCGGTTAAACGGGATACTGACATCTGCTCCTTGTTTAAGTAACAGCTCTATCAATAAATGGTTTGAATCTGTCACCGCCTGATACAGGGGTGTTGGGTAACGTTTCGTGACCTGATCAAGATCGGCTCCCTTGGCTATCAAACGAGCGACCGCTTTGTATTGACTGTGTTCAACCGCATACAACAACAACGGTTTACCCAGTCCATCTGAGACTTCTGAATTAACATGTAAGCCGTTGCGCAAAAAATAATCCAGGCTGTAGGGATTATCCGGATCCGTTGGGAAAATATAGGAAGTCCTGATTGCTGCGAGCAGATGTAATTCCTGTTTCCGGCTTAAGTTACTTTTGGGGTAAGCTTGATACGCTGCGCTGCTACAAAATCAGGACTGGACTTGGCGTCGGGTGAATCAGCATACAATTCTTCTTGTGCAAGTTCTGAACTTCGGATGTGAACCTGTTGTTGTACAGCAATGGCGTTATCAAGGTATTTATCTTTGGTGGCCTGTTCCATCCAGTGGTTCCAAACTTTATAAATAACAACAGCGAGCAAAACTGCGATCAGTGTTTTGTATTTGAAAGGTGACGCTTTCATAAACACATTATATTTTGAAACCAGCTCTTAACAATACTCATTTTGTCCAGTACAAATACTCATACTGGACAAAACAATATTGATAATCTTGATAACATAGGTTGCCCAGCCATGCTGGTCTTCGGTCACTTATCCTCTTCTAACCCAATACCGTCCATACCCATGGATAAGGAGTCAGCATCGCCACCTTGTGACAGTTTAATCGCCAGGCGTACTTCGTTGGCTGAATCGGCATGGCGCAGGGCATCTTCATAAGTAATCTCACCGGCTTGGTATAAATCAAACATGGCCTGGTCGAAGGTTTGCATCCCCATATTGGTGGATTTCTTCATCAAGTCTTTCAGTTTTTCAATTTTACCTTTACGGATGTATTCTTGCGCCAAGGGTGAATTGATCAGAATCTCAACCGCAGCACGGCGACCATTACCATCTGGCGTTGGTATCAGTTGTTGAGCCACCATGGCACGTAGGTTCAAGGACAAATCCATCAATAACTGTTCGCGCGCGTCTTTGGGGAAAAAGTGGAGCACGCGATCCAAGGCCTGGTTGGCATTATTGGCGTGAAGGGTAGCCAGACATAAGTGTCCGGTCTCAGCAAAAGTTACGGCTTGTTGCATGGTTTCTGAGGTACGAATCTCACCAATCATGATGACATCGGGTGCTTGTCGCAGTGTATTTTTCAAGGCCACTTCAAATGACTCCGTATCCAGACCTACTTCGCGTTGTGTGATGACACAGCCTTGGTGCTCATGTACATATTCAATCGGATCCTCAATGGTTATGATGTGACCGGTGGTGTTGACATTGCGGTAGCCCACCATTGCCGCCAATGAAGTCGATTTACCTGTACCGGTTCCCCCTACAAAAATGATGATGCCACGTTTGGTAAGCGATAACTCTTTCAACACTTCTGGTAACTTCAGTGATTCGAAGGTAGGAATCTTGGTTTCAACCCGGCGAATAACCATGCCTACGGCGTTACGTTGATAAAAAGCACTGACCCTGAAGCGTCCGACTGATGACACACCAATGGCAAAGTTACATTCATGGGTTCGTTCAAACTCTTCTTTTTGGTACGGTGACATGATACCTGTTACCATGTCTCGTGCCTGAGCTTTGGTTAATGGTTGTTGCGTTATGGGTATCACCCGACCATGAATTTTAATGCTGGGCGCTAAATTGGCGGTGATGAAAAGATCAGATGCCTTTTTGTGCACCATTAATTTTAAATATGAATTAAAGTCCATGCTATTTCCTCTTGTCTGTGTTTTCGGGTATCAGATTTAATCAAACTCACTCTTTTTAACCGCACGCGATCTTGCCTGTACTTTGGATATCAGACCTTTTCTGACCAACTCAACCAGGCATTGATCCAAAGTCTGCATTCCCACTGACTGCCCAGTTTGGATTGATGAATACATTTGTGCCACTTTATCTTCACGAATCAGGTTACGAATCGCTGGTATACCGACCATGATCTCATGCGCTGCGACACGACCACCACCCACACGTTTAATCAAAGTTTGTGCAACCACTGCACGCAATGACTCTGACAACATAGAGCGCACCATTGGTTTTTCACCTGCAGGGAACACATCAATAATCCGGTCAATGGTTTTCGCTGCCGAAGTGGTGTGCAATGTACCAAATACCAAGTGACCTGTTTCTGCCGCGGTCAATGCCAAACGAATGGTCTCCAAGTCCCGCAGCTCACCCACCAGAATGATGTCTGGATCTTCACGAAGTGCTGATCGCAAAGCATTTTCAAAACTCTTGGTGTCTCGATGAACCTCGCGTTGGTTAATCAAACACTTGTTACTGGTGTGAACAAATTCTATGGGATCCTCAATGGTCAAAATGTGACCATGTTCTTTTTTATTGAGGTAGTCAATCATTGCCGCCAACGTGGTAGATTTACCAGAACCCGTAGGCCCTGTAACCAAAATTAAACCTCTGGGCACATCAATTAAATCTTTAAATATAGCCGGACAATTTAAATCTTCAAAGGTGAGGATTTCAGTGGGAATGGTACGAAACACGCCACCACAACCACGGTTTTGATTGAAGGCGTTAACCCTGAAACGCGCCAAACCCGGAATTTCAAACGAAAAGTCAATCTCAAAGGTTTCCTCGTACTCTTTCCTTTGATAATCGTTCATGATGTCGTAAATCATGTCATGCAATTCTTTGTGCTCCAAAGGCGGTAAATTGATCCTTCGCACATCACCATCTACACGTATCATGGGTGGTAAACCAGCTGAAAGGTGTAAATCCGATGCTTTGTTTTTTACGGTAAATGCTAATAACTCGGCTATATCCACTTGAAAACCCTATCTTTTAATTTGTATTGAGTTTAGCTTTGTTAGGTGATAAATTCCAGTTTACTTTTTAAAAAAATGATTCTACTAATGAAAAAGATTGTCCTTATCTGCCTCCTGGTTTTTATTTTAAGTGCCTGCCAACAACAACACCATCGGGTAACGATTAAAGGACAAACTTTTGCGGTCGAACTGGCTGACGATGACCAAAGCCGTGCCATAGGTCTGATGTTCCGCAAGGAAATGGCAGATGATCAAGGCATGTTATTTGTTTTCCCTGACAGTCAAAGGCGTGCGTTTTGGATGAAAAACACATTAATACCGCTCGATATTTTGTATTTTGATCAAAATCGACGTCTGATCAGTATCAGTGAAAACACCCCGCCCTGTAAAAACACCACCACCCGCTGTCCCAATTACCCCAGCAAAGGACCGACGCAGTATGTGCTCGAAATCAATGCTGGGCTAAGCAAGAACTACGGTTTCAGCGTTGGTGATGAGCTGATAATTCAACTCAAATAAATACTTTGGTCTACCTTTGAAGTTAAAAAGCAGTTAAGATGTTTAGCGAATTTCAGTGGGTCACTTGCTCAAAACACCAACTTGGCTCGGCCTCAAAAAAACTAAAAATAGGGAACAATATGAAAATTAAACACGTTTTAATGACGTTCATGCTCACTTTATCAGGTTCAGCTTTTGCTGAAGGAATTGATGAAAAAATCAATGAAGTAGTGGGCCCATACCTCAATGGTTTCACCAATCTCATCTTCTCTCAAATACCCTTCTTTGGTGGTGTTACTGTACCCTGGGTTGTGATTTGGCTGGTGATTGCCGCAACCTTCTTCACCATCTATTTCAAGTTCATCAACCTCCGTTCGTTTCGTCACGGTTATCACTTGCTCAGTGGTAAGTATGACTACTCCAATGCACCAGGCGAAGTAACCCACTTTCAAGCCTTAACCACAGCACTTTCTGGAACCGTAGGATTGGGAAACATTGCTGGGGTGGCTGCAGCGGTTGGTATTGGTGGGGCCGGTGCCACATTTTGGATGATTGTTTGTGGCTTTTTGGGCATGTCTTCTAAATTTGTGGAGTGTACCTTAGGCGTTAAATACCGTGAAGTTTTACCAAATGGTCATGTGCATGGTGGACCGATGCGCTATTTGAGCAAAGGCTTTGCAGAAAAGGGCATGGGCGGTGTTGGTAAAGCTCTGGCTGTGGTGTTTGCCATTTGTTGTATTGGTGGCTCTTTAGGTGGCGGTAACATGTTCCAGGTCAATCAAGCACTGGAACAAGTGGTCAGTGTAACCGGTGGTGATGGTTCATTTTTAGATAAAAATGGCTGGCTGTTTGGGCTGATTGTGGCAGTTTTGGTTGGTATCACCATCATTGGCGGCATCAAAAGTATCGGCAAAGTCACTGCTAAACTGGTGCCTTTTATGGGTATTTTGTATGTGCTTTCTGGGTTGGTGGTAATTGCCATAAACTACGACAAGATTGGCCCCGCCTTTGGTGCCATCATTGACGGTGCCTTTTCTACCCAGTCAGCCTTCGGTGGTTTGGTTGGGGTGCTGATTGTTGGTTTCCAACGGGCTGCGTTTTCTAATGAAGCGGGGATTGGTTCGGCCTCCATCGCTCACTCCGCTGTTAAAACTGATCATCCGGTTACCGAAGGTTTGGTTGCCTTGTATGAACCGTTTATCGATACAGTGGTGGTGTGTACCATCACTGCATTGGTGATTGGTATCGCTGGTTTTATTCCTGAAGCACCCACTGCAGGTCAGGGCATTGCTTTGACTTCAGCAGCGTTTGCTTCTGCCATTTCCTGGTTCCCTTATGTATTAACCATTGCGGCAGTCTTGTTTGCTTTCTCAACCATGTTGGCCTGGTCTTATTATGGTTTGCGTGCTTTCAACTATCTGTTTGGTCATGGCAAAGCGCAGGATTTAACTTACAACATCATGTTTCTGGCATTCATTGTGATTGGATCATCTATGAGCCTTACCGCAGTGATTGGTTTCTCTGATGCCATGATTTTCGCCATGTCAGTACCAAACTTGATTGGTTTATATTTCTTGGCACCAGTGGTTAAACGCGAGTTGAACAAATACATGGATAAGATTAAATCAGGCGAAATTAAACCGACAGCTTAAAGGCTTAAGTTGACCACAAAAAACCCAGCCATCGTGCTGGGTTTTTTGTTTACACCGGAAAGCTGCTGAGCAGCTTGACCAGCATAAGCAATGAAAGCATGACGGTTTGCCTGAAAGGTAATAAGTCTTGCTTGAATGCTGTCATGCGTGCACTTCGTTAGGCAGAACATGAAATCATGGCGGTTTGCCGCAGGCAAGAAGCCTTGATGTAATGCTCGATTAGCCGTGAGGGAAGCGGCCGCTTACGTTCCAAACTCACGCGACAGACCTA
>JANQRW010000051.1 GCA_028284365.1 Marinicella sp. | reverse complement strand
GGAGGGTGGTGATCTTGTTGGTGGATTAGGATTTGTAGGTGATCCTTCGGATATAAGAGGAACAGACCATCCATCAAAAAATATAGTTTTTGGAACAGTAACCCCACCTCAAGGTGTCAGTTGGGCCGCAAGGAAACCATGATTGATCCATCCAAAGGCTCCTGGGCATACAGCTACAATGCCCTAGGCGACTTGATCAGTCAGACCGATGGTGTCCTGTCCAGCGTCCACATCAGTGATACCAACGGTGCTTGCGTAGCTCAACATCAATCTTTGAATTGCAGATCATTGTTGGGCTTCATTCTTCAGCCCAACTTACTTCACTCACCAAGCGAGTGTACGGGTTTAAGATAGCTACTGATACGAAAAATCCAAATCTTGTATGATGACATTTGAATGTGACCAACCATAGGGTAGGGGCATATGATCCTTAGGAAGCTGAGGTGGTTTAAGTTTGTTTTTATTGCTATATATCACTTCAATCACGCGCATTTCAAAAGGTTGGTTGGCTGCGATTACCAGGTCAAGTGTGATGCCTTCTGGAGGAATCGCATAATAACGCCATCTCCACCATTCTTGTGATTCTTCTTCAGGTGGTAGATCAGGTACTTCAATACCCTCAAGGCTGGCTTGATGCCATATTGTGGGTTTGAAAAACAGGTTCAAGTACTCAGCATGCATCGGCGACTTTATCTGTATTTTTAGTTTGCGTATTAAATCTTCACTTGTGTCTTCAAGCACAGTAATCTGGGCTTTATCCAGTTTGGTTTTAGTGATTGGTTTGACCAAGTGCTGATCATTAGAATTTGGCCAAATAATGTCTGATTTTATTGATTTGGGGTTCTCACCCATCACTTCTTTATCCCAACCATATAAATCGGTTAAGTTAGATGACCAGTATTGTTGGTCATTGTTTTCATCTTGTAAATAATAAATGCTTGATGGTTGTGCATGTCGTTCATTGAAAACAGTTCTTTGGGATATCACTGTTAATAAGATGATCCCAATGATTATGAGCCAAATAAATAATTGGCTAAAAGATTTGCTTATCATTTCCAGGCTGGGTGCGGCGAGTAAAAGTGATAAGGCAAGGAGGGCGATAGGAATTGATGGCATGGCATACCCAACTAAAACATACATCAAATAACCCAGTGGAAAAACCAACAAACTTATAACCATCAATTCCAGGCTTGATAGCAGTAGTTTAACTTTTATGTTTTTTGAGTTAAGAATTAACCGCATCGTTGACAACAGCAATAGGGGCCATGCAAATAGATAACTGGCATATGGCACTGTGGTTAAAGAAAGTATGAGACAAAGGATCCAGACAATAACAATTCCTGTGCTGATAGATTTGGTTTTGATCTTTGGTTTTCTTGATGGTACGACCATTAAACCAAGTAATAACCCAAATACAATCAAAACGTATGCAATCAATATGTAGTGATACTGATACAGTATTCTCCAGAACCGGGCTGTTCCAACATCAAAACTTTTGAAAAGTAGGTTATTTAACACAGTGATTATCAATCCAATAATAAAAACAGTGAACAGGCTGATAAAAAAACCTTTAATTGTTGACTTAACATTGGTTACAGCATTTTGTTTATACAACCAAAAAAGAGAGGTGAGGATGGCTAAGATACCAATCAGATAGGTGGTGTTCTTGCCATAAACAATGAAACTGCCGGGTATGGGATTAAAGAAAGTCGCATTGCTTGATTGTGTTTGGTCATCGGCAATAGGTGATTTCTCCAAATTGGCAAAGTAATAACTTAAATCAATGGCATAATTCAATTGATCCATTAAAGAGGAGGAGGATAAGTTTTCTGCGGTATCCCCTCCTGCATGGTAATCAAAAAAACCATCAGCGAATGCAAAATTCAATCCTTGAATACCCGCTTCTTTTGCCAAGCTCAAATCGGTGTCATTGTTCATGTTTTTGTAGACAGAATAGAGGATAGATGAACCTTTTATTTTTGTGGCCATTGAGCTGTGTTTAAGCAAAGAGTAGTTGCCCTCGCTGGTTTCAAATAAGGTTGAGGGACCAGAAGTGCCACGGCCTTCAAAATTAATAACCAGTTCAATTTTTTGATGTATGGGGTTATCCCGATAAAACTGTTGCGAACCTAATAAACCATATTCTTCAAGGTCAGTAAAAATAAAATACACATCGCGAAGGTGATTGTTGTTTCTGGCTAATTCACGAGCTGCTGCAAGAATTGCAACAACGCCTGCTGCGTCATCACCTGCGCCGTTATTACTGTCTCGAGAGTCATAATGTGCCATTAAGGCAATGGCTGGTAAATCAGATGTGCCTTCTAGTTTGGCAATGATATTTTCAACGTAAGCTGCTGTTACACTGTTTGCTGTTTCATTTTTGTAGTTTGAAACCACATGCCCTTTTTCTATCTGAGCATTGATGCCAATGGTTTCAAGTTCACTTACTATGTAATCACGAACTTTTTTATGAGCTGCAGAACCACTCATATGTGGTTCTGCAGCAATGATTCTTAAATCTGCTTGTGCAACAGCAAGAGTCTCTGATGAATGGGAAGTTCTATAAGGTAAGGTGTCGCCGCTGGAATATAAACCAGCAGTGATTAAAATAAAGAGTAATAGAAATCCATTGGTGGTCCGGTTGTTGAGCTTGGTTTCTTTAGTATCTGAATTGTCCACTGTTCATTTGATCGATTAAAAAACCAAATGTAACATCGAAATGTGGTATTTATTGAATTTGGTACGAATGTGCCTTTTTAAGGTATGAATGAATTAAGCTGCTGTACGTTTTAGAAACAGGGATGTCAATTTGAGTGAGGCAAACGGTTTTTGAATCTTTCCAGCCAACTATGTGTTGTGGGTTGATTAAGTGAGAACGGTGAGTTCTGATCAGCATAGGAAATTCAGTTAAGAGCTTTTTCAAGCTTGTTCGGATTAATTTATTGGTCAATGTGCCATTTTTAATAAAATGAACGTCAACATAGTTTTGTTCGTTGCTGATACACACTAAGTCACTGAATTTAATCTTTAAAATGTCAAGTTTGTTATCGCCTTTAATCACAATGCCATCAGTTTTTGATATTTTTTTTGATGAGTACCTGCGCGCTAGAATAATAAGTGGGGTAAGGATAATTAAGATTGGCATGTAAACATTAATGACAAAATCCGGGAAATTATAACCACCTCTGGTGAAGTCAGTTTTGTAAAAAATATAAAGGCTAAATAATAAGAAAACACTGAATACACTTAAAAAAGCAAACTCCTGTGCCTGCATCTTCAAGGTGGTTAACAATGACAGTTTCTGTAATATCAAAAAGCTCAATGTATAACTAAGAAATGAAATAAAGAATGTTGCTAGACAAATTAAGAACCAGTGGTTAAATGGAACAAAATCAACTTGGAAAGGTTTAACGGCTAATAAAAAAACAAATAACCAGAGTGAAATAATGCAGCTGATGTACAGTTGCTGTTTCATCAAAGGGTCAGAGTTTCTG
>JANQRW010000046.1 GCA_028284365.1 Marinicella sp. | reverse complement strand
GGAGGTAGAGGCGAGTTTGGAACGGAGACCGACGCCTATACGGATATAGGTGTGCTGCGTGAGCTTGGAGCGGAAGCGTAAGACCCAAGAGTATTCCTTTTTGTTGATAAAATTCATTACCCGAAACCGTTAAAACTTGTTTAAAATATATACACTTTAAATTTTATAAGGAGAACAAAATGGGAATGATGGCAGAATTTAAAAAGTTTGCTGTAAAAGGCAACGTCATGGACATGGCAGTAGGTATTATTATTGGTGCTGCATTCGGTAAAATCGTAGCTGCTTTTGTCAGTGGTGTGATGATGCCGCCGTTGGGGTTGTTGATTGGTGGAGTGGATTTTTCTGACCTTCAGTATGTGCTGAAACCAGCCACTGAAACAGCAGAAGCTGTGACCATCCAGTGGGGCGCATTTCTACAAACCGCAATAGATTTTTTAATCATTGCTTTTGCAGTTTTTATGATGGTTAAGTTCATGAACAAACTACAAAAGAAAGAAGAAGAGGCACCAGCCGCACCACCAGAACCTTCCAATGAAGAAAAACTGTTAACTGAAATCAGAGATTTACTGAAAGAAAAGTAAACCATATGGATATTTAAATAAAAGGGGGGGTGATACTATAACTTGAACATGTCTGCATCAGCCCCACTTTGTTTCTTTAAACCTAACTCAATACCATGAGCGAATCTTACCCTTTGTTGTTGAAACAATTAGCAGCACTGCTTTCTGCAGAAACTGATGTTCAAGCCAACGCCGCCAACCTGTCATCTTTTTTGTACCACAATTTGGATCAGGTTAACTGGCTTGGCTTTTACTACCAATGTGATGATGAGCTAATTCTCGGCCCTTTCCATGGCCAGCCAGCCTGTACTCGATTACAAATCGGTAAAGGTGTCTGCGGGACAGCTTTTGCCAATAAGGCCACAGAAGTGGTCAAAGATGTCCATGCTTTTGACGGCCATGTTGCTTGCGATACCGCATCAGAATCTGAAATCGTGGTGCCGTTTTACACCGGTCAAATCAATGGTGTTTTGGATGTAGATAGTCCAATCCAAAATCGCTTTGGCACAAGCGAAAAAGAATTCTTTGAAGCAGTTGTTCAAATATTCACCCAATCAATTCAAATACAGTCGATTCCAAAAACTGTAGTTAGTGAAGAGCTATAGACAGCATTCAACTTTACTCAATTAAAACCATTAAGAAAAATTAAATCATGCAAAAAATTGGTTCTTTAAACAGCGAAAGAAGGTAAGCAGGATACATCATGGATGGCGGTTGGCTTGCTGTGCAAGTCAGAGCCAGACTCATCAAAACGAATCCTGAGCAACCGGTTTTTTTGCGCAGTAAAAAAGAAGGTAAGCAGGATACATTAAATGACCAAAGACCTATTCAATTCACTCGATTAAAAAGTTATAATCATTTTAAAAGAGCTTTGGATTTTTAGATGTCAGAAACACCAGAAACTAACTCACGTACCGAAGTAGTCAGGGACACCATTGTGTTACAACTTAAACTGATCGTTGATGGCTTACGCGACCTCGCACTGATGCCCCTGTGCTTTTTTGCTGCCTTGTTGGGCTTGATTCTACACAGTGAACGTCCTGGCAGATATGTTTATCGCATACTCAGTTATGGGCGCTTGTCAGAAAAATGGATTGGTTTATTTGATGATGCTGATAAAGATGAAATGGAACCGATCAAATACGAAGGCAAGAACTTTGATGATTTGATTGTCAAAACACAAACTGCTTTTGAGTCTAAATACGTCGATCCTGAGAAAAAGGATTTACTGGTTAGAAAACTCAATGAAGCACTGAATGACATCAACAGTAAAATCAACCACAAAAAATCTGTTTAAAAGTATCTATTTAAGACAATTCGTCTGAGCACTCAGCCAGGCACACCACAGTTCCATTTTTAATTGGAAACAAAGAGACCTTCACCAACGGGGAGTGCTTAGATCAGGTAATGAGTACCTGCTGGTTTTAGCGTGATGGTCTAGCCTTTTCATTAATCACCGTCACCAATTCATGCAATTTAAATGGCTTGGTGATTAATTTATCAACATGGTTATCTTGGCACAACTGGTTGAGTTCTTCTGATAAATCAGCAGTCATAATCACCGTCTTGGCAGTAACACCAAGCCCACGACAGGCTTGAATGAATTCAATACCAGTCAGATCAGGCAAATGGTAATCAACCAACAGTAAATCATAATTGTTGTTTTGAATACCAGCTATGGCATGGTTGGCATCATCAAAAATATCCGTCACATGCCCTTCTTTTTCCAACAGCTCCAACAACAGTTGTTGGTTGATCGGATTGTCTTCAACGACCAAAACATGTAATGACAGTGAATTGTGTTGGTATTCAGCCGGTTCCTGTTGGGCTGAATTAGGTCTCAGTCCATCAGCCGTTGCTGAAGTAAATAATTGACGCAAATCAGCAGCAGCCAATGGCAAATCAAGACAGCGAAAAGTACCATTTAGCTTAAACCTTTCCAAATAAGCTGGTTTCAACACATAAACAGGAATAAGGTCTCTGTTAGCTACGGCCACTGCCGATTCTATTTCAGCTTGATATTCATCACCACTGGACTCATAAATCACCAACAACCCATCGGCTTTTTCTTCACTGTGATCTGCTATTTTCAGCCCAGCCATAACCAGGGCATGTTCGACAGCCCGTTTGAGCTGGTAGCCGGTGGCATGATTTGGACCCAATACTTTTAAACACCTGCCCAAATCTGGAACAACCTCAACAGCTCCTGTCGGCTCCAAAGGTAGCTGGCATTTAATCGACGTTCCAATGCCCACTTCACTGATGATTTCGATGGCACCAGACATTTTTTCTATCAGTTTTTTAACAATGCTCAAACCCAGACCTGTACCACCGTATTTTCTGGTGATTGAACTGTCTGCTTGAGTAAAAGGATCAAACAAAGTCTCCAAAGTTTCTGCTTCAATACCAATGCCTGAATCGTTAACGGTCAAAAGTACGTCTTCACCATCGGGTTCTAACACCACCGAAATCTGGCCTTGGTGGGTGAACTTAAAAGCATTGCTCAGTAAATTCATCAAAATTTGTTTCAGCCTCACCGAGTCACCTAAACGCAGTTGCGTTAATTCTGGGTGTATATCAACCCAATAAATGAGCCGTTTGCTGTTGCTTGATGAGACAAATGTTTGAGCCACCTGGTGCACCAATTGGCACATATCAACTGGTCTGATTTCCAATGCCAATTCACCTGCTTCAATTTTAGATAGATCCAGAATGTCATTGATGATGTGCAACAAATGCTCACCAGATTCAGCCACTGCCAGTGCGTAAATCCGCTGTTCTTCAGTTAACTCCGTGCCCAACAACAACTCGTTCATACCCAAAATGCCATTCATGGGTGTTCTGATTTCGTGCGATACTTGTGCCAGGAAATCGCTTTTAGCCTGATTTGAAGCGTTGGCTTGTTCAGCCAAATCATTCACTGCTTCGAATAACCTTGCGTTTTCTAAAGCCAGAGCGCATTGAGTCGCATAGGCTTGGGCCAAACTGATGTCTGTTCTATTGAATGAACCTTGTGCCCGACTTAATTCAACCAACCCCAATCTTTCATTTGAATGACTGAACAATACCCAAAGTTTTTCCCCTTCATTGCTGAATTCAATTTCATGTTTTTGTTGATTTTCAAACATCGTTAAGGCCCGTGCACCCATGGCATTTCGGGTTGTTGTATCCAACTGTTTATTACTGAATATTTGGTAGTTGTTCTCACTGTTCCAATAACTGACTTCTATGCTTTCAACGTTGATTTTTTCACGAATCAATGACTTGATTTTATCTAGCAATTGATCTGTTTCTAAAGCAGCAACCAGAGAAGTGGTTAAAGACAATTGCGATTCTGCAAACGTTTGTTTTTCATGGGCTTGACTGATTCGTGTGGTGTATTGCCATCGTTTACGATACAAGTAAAACAATAACGTCAACAAACATAACCCAATCAAAGCATACAGCCAGTAAGCTTGTTCAGTTTTCCATGGCGGTGATGACACACTGAAAGCATAACTGACAGGGTTAGACCAGGCTGTGTTCAGGCCTTTGCCCCTGACGGAAAATTCATATTGCCCAGGGGAAAGCTGATGGAACGTCAGTTGATTTTGTTGTTTAACTTCTTCCCAAGGGGCATCGGGAGCTATTTTATATTGGTATTGATGACTGTCGGGATTGTTAAACGACATCAACTGATACTTAAACGCCAAGCTACCATAATTAAATGGTAACTCATTGCCTGCAAATTTTGTTTCATCATTTAAACTGATGTTTTGTAATTCAATATTGACCTGACTTTTGGGTTTATTGCTTATTTCGCTTTTTACTTGCAGCAGTCCTTCAGTACTGAAAATCATTATTGACTGGTCATATACTTTATCAATGCTTATCAAAAAATTGCTGGGTAAATTGCCAGTTACAGAATAGCGTTTAACAATGGTTGCCTGCTCCGGATCAACCACAATCACTCCATTTTCAGCAGACATCCATAACAAACCATCAATGTATTTGATTGATTTAACAAAGTCTTTAGATATTTTAACGTTGATTGCAGCCGCATCTTGGGCTACCAATTGCCCTTCATTGAGGTGATAATTCAAAAGTTTACCATTACTTAATAACCACACTTGATCGCCTTCCGTATTGAAAGCAATACCGGTCAAACCTTCATCTGATTGAATCAAGGTGGTTTGGCTGGCAGTTGTGGCATCAAATTTTTCAAGCCCTCTACTGCCAACCAACCAATAAATACCATCAGGCCCTATCACTTGGCCTTTTAAATTATCGTTGAGTAATTGTTCTTGATGAGCTCTTACCGATAAATCATTTTTATTTAAGCTGTATAAAGTGGTTTCTCCATATACCGTGAAATATATCAACTCATCACTTTCAAAAACACCAATGATGCCATCTTTAATCAATTCATTTTCAACCTGAATAAACGCTTGAGTGGTCGGGTCAAAATAATAAATTCCAGTTGTTGCAATTACCCAAAGTCGATATTCGCTGTCTTGATAAAGTTTTAAAACCGACTCAGGAAAGTTGTGACTTTGATCAAAGTACTGGGTCAGCTTAAGTTGACCTCTTTGGTACCTGTAGACTGAAAGGCTACCCTCACCTCCATTGTTAATCCAAAATGAATCATCAAAGTTGGAATGATCACTGAGGACATATTCAATGCGGTTATCATCCCGACTCAAATCATCGAAGGGCAGATAAATATCATGCTGATCCCAACCTTGATTCAACTTAATCACGCCATGTTTGTCAGTGGCTAACCAAATATTTTGTTCACGATCTTCATATACCATCCGGACTTCAAAGCGATGTTTTTTGACCTGGCCTTGCTCAATAAAGTTGACAGCTACTATCTGATTATCAGCGAATAGAATCAAACCTTTGACAGTTGCCAACCATAAGTTCCCTTTGGAATCAGCAGTTAAACTTCTGACGGTCAAATGTTCGCCCATTAAAGCAATGATATGATCTGCACTGATAAGGATTTCAAATTGCTGAGATTGATGGTTGAGTTGGTAAACGCCTTGATACCCCGAAGCATATACATTGTTTTCTGCATCAATGGTTAAACTATACATCCTGGCTGTTCTATAATCAGCTTCATCATAGCTAATATGATATGTTTCAGCAGTGATAGTATCTGGGTCTATTTTAAAAATTTTACCTTCTAAAGTAACCACCCAAATAAAACCATCCTGATCTCTTTTGCTGTCAAAGAAACGTACTGAAGAAAGCCATGGCGTGTTGTCAGGCCGATAGTGGGCAAAGGTTTGAGTGTTTGGATCAAACACTGATATCCCATGATCGAATTGAAAAAACCAGACCCTGCCCTTTGAATCAGAATTAATGGCAAACACAGCCAGATGTTCTATACCATCAGAGATGTTATTACCTATTGGGATCATCGAAAACTGATTGGACTGGCGATTATATCTGGTCAATCCAACACTGTTCAAACTGACCCAAATATCAGTATCGGTTCCATGAAAAGAAGAAATTTCATTGGTCTGTAATCCATCGGCATTGAGCGTGTCTTTCTTAAAATTAATGAATTGTTGGCTATCAAATCGAGATAAACCACCATGGGTACCAAACCAAATATAACCTTGTTTATCTTGTTCAACCTGCGTGACTTTATTACCAGCCAAACCTTTGTAAACATCGTAGCTGGTGCTATTGATGAATTTTTGTTGTGTGAGTTTGGCTGCTAAAGAACCAGCAGTTAACAACATCATAAAGCACAAAATACTAGCCCTGGCTACTGAGTATTTGCATCGTATTGAATTTTTTGATTTAAATTTTTCAGCCATATGATCCATACTTAACAAGTTGACACTTTCTTGGTTAGATTCTACATTGATTTCAAGAGATAAATACAATAACTTAAATGCGATGGTTTTTCTGAGTTCAGGGATTCCAGCGACGTGGTATAATTGAAGCATAACCAATAAACCACAAGTTCATCACTGACAATAAGAATAAACTTAATCACAATCATGGTTAATCAATGCTTAACAATCCATTGCCAAGAAAGCATCTTGTGCATATTATCTTAACATTTTACTTAACTAATGATCCTCTCTGTTTTGTTTCAAATGCTGATAAGCTTGCACAAATGATTAACAACAACGGGATGAATTAATCACTGTATAAACAGTAAAATAACTGTTTATACTGATACTAACTAACAGCATAAAATTAATATTAACATGAACCAACTTAAAAGTTATGCCAAGGGACAGTGGCACACCGCCAACGAAGGATTTAAAAATTGCCACCATGCCATCAACGGTCAAGTTATTGCACAAATATCCAGTGCTGGATTAGATTTTTCAGGCATGCTTGATTATGCAAAAACCAAAGGCCAAGCAGGCTTGGCTAAAATGACTTTCCATGAACGTGCTTTGATGTTGAAAGAACTGGCATTGTATTTGATGTCTAGGAAAAAGGAGTTTTACCAATTATCTACCGCTACAGGTGCGACTAAGTTGGACTCATGGATTGACATTGATGGTGGTATTGGCACTTTATTTGTTTATTCGGGTAAAGGACGTCGAGAAATGCCTGATCATCATATTTTGTTGGATGGTCCTCCCGAACACATTTCAAAAAATGGCAGTTTTTTGGCTCAACACATTTGCACATCCTTGCAAGGTGTGGCCATTCACATCAATGCCTTTAACTTTCCCTGTTGGGGTATGCTGGAGAAACTGGCACCCAGCTTGCTCGCTGGCGTACCAGCGATTGTTAAACCAGCATCAGATACCGCCTATTTAACAGCGCTGATGTTTCAGGCCATGATCGAATCAAGCATCATACCAGAAGGTTCAGTGCAATTAATTTGTGGTTCAACCGGCAACCTGCTCGATTTGTTGACCTGTCAGGATGTGGTCGCCTTTACTGGTTCAGCTTCAACGGGTCAATACCTCAAATCAAAACCCAACATCACGACCAATGCTGTGCGTTTCACCATGGAAGCTGACTCTTTGAATTGTTCAATTCTGACACCTGATGCCAAACCGGATACACCTGAATTTGATTATTATGTTAAAGAAGTGGTCAAAGAAATGACAGTTAAATCAGGGCAGAAATGCACTGCTATCCGACGTGCTATCATTCCCGCCGAATTAACCGATGCCGTGGCAGCTGCCATCAGCAAAGAATTAGAGCAAGTAGTCATTGGTGATCCAGCTCAAGAAGGTGTGAAAATGGGCTCATTAGCCAGTCTGGCACAACAAACCGAAGTCAGAGAACGAGTCGCCGAACTCAGAACCAGTTGTGACTTGATTTACGGTGACCCAAATCAAGTTGAAGTGTTTGGTGGCAATGATGAACAAGGTGCTTTTGTCTCTCCCATTCTACTGTTGAACAAACAACCACTGGTCAACCACCAAGCTCATGATATCGAAGCTTTTGGTCCAGTCTCAACCCTGATGCCCTACAACAATCTAGCTGAAGCTGCACAACTGGCTAATCTTGGGCAGGGTTCACTGGTCGGTTCAATTTTTGGTCACGATGATGAGGCCGTGTGTGAGTTGGTTAATCACACGGCAGCCTTTCATGGGCGTTTGATGCTGATCAATCGTGACTCTGCTGGCGAATCATCAGGGCATGGTTCACCTTTACCACATCTGGTTCATGGTGGCCCAGGACGTGCTGGCGGTGGTGAAGAAATGGGCGGTATTCGTGGTGTTAAACATTATATGCAACGAACTGCCATTCAGGGCTCACCAACCACCTTGATGAAGCTCACTGAAAAATACATGCCCAAGGCCAAAACAACCAAACCACCCTCGCATCCATTCAAGCTATATTATGAAGAGCTGGTGGTGGGTCAAGCCATCACCACCGAAAGCCGTGAAATCAGTTTGGCTGATATTGAATCATTTGCCGAATTATCTGGTGATCATTTTTATGCACACATGGATGATGATGCAGCTGAAAGAAATCCTTTTTTTGATGGTCGGGTGGCACATGGCTACTTTCTGGTCTCTATGGCTGCAGGCTTATTTGTGTATCCAGATGAAGGACCTGTTTTGGCCAATTATGGTTTAGATGATTTGCGCTTCACTGAACCTGTTTACCCTGGAGATGCGATAACCATCCAGTTAACCTGTAAACAGAAGTCTTACCGTCGCGGCAAAGGCTATGGCGAAGTGCGCTGGGATTTACAAGCCACCAATCAAAACAGCGAGATCGTGGCTGCTTATGACATACTTACCATGGTGGCTTCTCATACTGAGCCATTTGAGGAGTAAGTTATGTCCTGGCTTTCTAAATTTATATTAAAGACATTGGGTTGGCGAGTGATCAATGAACTACCAGATGTTAAAAAATACATGCTCATTGCAGCACCACACACCAGTAATTGGGACTTTCCATTGGGTTTGCTGGTCAAGTTTTCACAAAAATTAAAACTCAACTATTTAGGCAAAGGGGCATTGTTTGACTCACCTTTTGGTTGGTTCTTTCGAGCCTTGGGCGGCATCCCAGTCTATCGCAAAAAGAAGCTGAACATGGTTGATCAAATGGTTGAACAATTTAAACAAAGACAACAAATGATTCTTGCCATGTCACCTGAAGGCACACGATCTTACCTTGAGTTTTGGAAATCTGGTTTTTATCACATCGCACACAAGGCTGGTGTTCCCATAGCCATGGGTACTCTGGATTTTGGTAATAGAATGGTGCGCTTAGGTAATGCATTTATGCCCACTGGTGACATCCACAAAGACATGAAAATCATTCGCAAATTTTTTGAAGGTGTACAAGGTAAAAAGCCAGAAAATCAAGGACCTATTGCGGTTAAACCATAAACACACAATCAAAGTTGTCAATAAACCGATCACGGCCATTAAATTTTTATCAATTACTTGCACCTTTTCACAGTAATTCAGCCAATATGGGTTTTTAATGTGCTGTTCTGCGATATTTAGCAAAAAATCATTCAATTAGCAGGCATTTGTTGTAAACTACACTGCTGAATGATATTTCACTAACAGCCTTGGAGTGACTATGAAAAAATTAACCAAATTAACCATCGTACTTATCTTCGCCTTGGGGGTGAGTGCTTGTAAAAGAGATGTAAAACCAACCGTTGATACTGGTTCTGATAATAATGACAATAACACCCCTGTGGTCGACACTACTCCAGTTCGCACTGATGGTTTGATCTGCTGTAACCCAGAAGATTTAACCAACCCAAACAGTTTATTGTCTCAACGTGTTGTTTATTTTGATTACGATCAATCAACCATCCGCTCTGAATTCCGAGAAATGTTGGCATTACATGCACGCTATTTGTCTGAAAACCCATCTGCCCGTATGACCATCGAAGGTCATGCTGATGAGCGCGGCTCTCGAGAGTACAACTTGGCATTGGGTGAAAAACGTGGCTATGCTGTCGCCAACTTGTTACGCGCCCAGGGTGCTGCCGTTGGTCAAGTGGTTGTGGTCAGTTACGGCGAAGAACGCCCCGAAGCAACGTGTAGCAATGATTCATGCTGGTCTAAGAATCGTCGTGGGGTCATCATTTATACTGCACAGTAATCGAAAAACAGAAAAACTTTCATCAATTTTGATGGTCAAAAACCCGACTTATGTCGGGTTTTTTACATCCATCAATACCACAACCTAAGAGGTGCTTATGCAACACATCACAGTCTTATGCTTACTTTTATTCACTGCTCAATTTGTTGATGCCCAAAAGATGTCGATTCAGGATCGCTTACTCAAACTGGAACAACAAAGCAACAATCAAGGCAATAACAACGTAGCTGACTTGGTCATTCAGGTGCAACAATTACAAGCTCAAATCGCGCAATTACAAGGTACGATTGAAGAGCAAAATTTCCAAATTAGCGAGCTTAAAGACCGCCAAAAATTACTTTATGTTGATGTCGATTCAAGACTCACCCAATTAGAACAAGGAAATCTAGCCAACATCACTAATGACAACAATGAATTAGTGGTTGATAGCGTTGCGGGTGATGAACCAACAACTAACAACACCGTGGTATTAACGCCCCCTGAATTGGGCCAGCCCACCATTGCAGCACCAGAGGTGCGTGAGACTGTTGATGCTCAATTATCTACAAATTCCCTCAACCAAACCAGCATTAACTCCACCACAACCAGCACTGACCCTGCCGTTGAGCAAGCTTATCAAGCCGCTTTCAGTCAGCTCAAAGCTGGCAGATTCAATGAGTCAGCACGCTTATTTGAAGACTTTATTCAAGCCAACCCCAACCATGAACTGACTGATAACTCTTATTATTGGCTTGGTGAAAGTTACTATGTAACCCGCAATTACCCATTGGCATTAGCTGCCTTTCAAGCACTGGAACAAAAGTTTCCTTTGAGCAGTAAATTAGCTGACTCATTATTGAAAATTGGCTATACCTATCACGAGTTGGAAGACTATAGCCAAGCACAACAAGCGTTGGTGAAAGTGGTTGATTCTTTTCCGAATGAATCAGTGGCACGTCTGGCGCAAAATCGCCTGAATCTGTTACAAAGGGAAGGCAAAATTAATTGATCCCCAATCGCGACAAACAATTAAAAATTTTTGAAATCTTTCATTCATTACAAGGTGAAAGTAACCTGTCGGGCTTGCCCACAGTTTTTGTGCGCTTGACAGGCTGCCCCCTGCGCTGCACTTGGTGTGACACTGAATATGCTTTTTTTGGTGGCAACTGGATGCACTATGATGATATTTTAACTGAGGTTAAAAGCCATGGTACACCTTATGTCTGTGTCACTGGCGGTGAACCCTTGGCCCAAAAGAGGGTATTGGGCCTACTGGATCTGTTGGTTAATGAGGGCTTCACTGTGAGTTTAGAAACTGCAGGCTCAATTTCTGTAGAAGCGGTCAATCCAGCGGTACTCAAAGTGGTTGATTTAAAGCCTCCTGGTTCTGGTGAAGTAGAAAAAAATCTTTATGATAACTTAACCATTCTTAACCATGATGACCAAGTCAAATTTGTCGTAGCTGATGAGGCTGATTATGTTTGGAGCAAAACCATCATTGGAGAGCACAAACTCAGTGAACGCTGTCAAATTTTAATGTCACCTGTGGCTGACATACTCTCACCTAAGGTGCTGGCTGAATGGATATTACATGATCAATTACCAGTCAGGTTTCAAATCCAATTACATAAGCACCTTTGGGGTAACCAACCAGGAACATAAAGGATAATTTTCAATGATTAAAAAATGTGTGGTATTACTCTCCGGAGGCTTAGATTCATCAACTTGTCTGGCTGTTGCCAATGATGCAGGTTTTGATTGCTACACCCTATCTATAGATTATGGCCAAAGACATCTGGCAGAACTCAATGCATCAGCTGCGATAGCTGCTTCAATGAGTAAAAACCCACATCAGGTTGTACAAATTAATTTGGACTCAATTGGCGGTTCTGCACTGACTGACCATGACATTGAAGTACCTGATTTTGATGACGCACAAAATGAAATCCCTGTTACATATGTACCTGCACGAAACACCATTTTTCTGTCTACCGCCTTGGCTTATGCCGAAGTAGTTGGTGCTGAAGCCATATACATAGGTGTGACTGCAGTTGATTATTCGGGCTATCCGGATTGTCGTGCTGAATATATCCAAGCCTTTGAAACCATGGCTAATCTCGCCACCAAAACTGGCGTTGAAGGGAACCAACTAAAAATCATAACTCCATTGATTGATTTAGATAAAGCACAGATCATTAAACTGGGTGATTCATTGGGCTTTGATTACAGTAAAACTGTCAGCTGTTATAATGCCAATGCCAATGGTGAAGCCTGTGGCGTGTGTGACTCTTGCCATTACCGAAAGAAAGGTTTCCAAGAGGCAGGTATTACCGACCCAACCCGTTATACACAATCATCATGAAAGCCAGAATCACTCAATTAATTACCCATCCAATCAAATCCTGCGCAGGTATCAAGCACCAAAAAGTGGGTATCAACCACTTAGGCCTTGATGGTGATCGCCAATTCATGCTGGTGAATGATAAAGGCATATTTTTATCCCAACGCCAACACCCCCAAATGGCATTGATACAGCCAACACTTACCGCTGATTCGCTCAAACTGGAAGCACCTAACATGAGTGGTTACAGGATAGACTTGAATGAATTTTCTGGAACAACTGAAGTTTCAGTATGGAAAAGCAAACTCATGGCTGATATTTACACCACTGCTTCTGAATGGTTTTCTGAATATTTAGAACAACCTGTACAACTGGTTCGTTATGGCAACAACAGCCATCGAAGCATCGATACTGCATACGCCACAAGTGGTGAAACAGTGGCTTTTGCTGATGGTTATCCCATCCTGATAACTCACCAGTCCACACTGACAGATCTGAATAACCACCTAACAAAATCGGTCAACATGGATCGTTTCCGCGCCAATATTGTGGTTGAAACCGAATCAGAAGCTTGGTGTGAACTTAACTGGTCAAAGGTATCCACAACGACCACAAACCATGTTGAAATCGACTTGGTTAAACCTTGTGCTCGTTGCGTCATGACTGGCGTTGAACAAGCCACAGGTGAGAACACTGGTGTTGAGGTCTTCAAAACACTGGCACAGAAATTACCGCATAATGGCAAAGCCATTTTTGGCATGAATGGCATCCCTAGGATTAACTCAGAACAAGCACAACTATCAATCGGCCAAACACTAAAAATAAAAGAGGCTTTCGCTTAATTCCCAAACCTACGAAAACCCCTAGGATAAGTATGCCAAAGAAAAAGCCAGTTGGGCTGAAAAGACCAAACAAGTCAATAGTAATAGCACCTTACCGTCTGCTCTTAAATCAGCTAAACGCACACCCAAACCAATCGCCACCATAGCCACCACAAAAATCACGTCACATAAACTTTTAAGTCCATCCAGTATTGGCTGCGGTAAAATCCATACATTGGTCACCAACAATAACGTCAAGAAACCCCAAATAAACCATGGCACAGTGCTGAACAAGTACCAGGAATCTAAATTCTTTTTAGGGGTGTTTTTTTTGCGTTGATAAAACAAAACCAGTACCAATAACAACGGCACCAACATCAGAATTCTAGACATTTTGACCAACACAGCAGTTTCCCCAACCATGTCATCAACACTAAAGCCCGCTGCCACTACATGACCCATTGATTGCAGTGTGTTACCAATGAACAAACCCGATGAATTTGTATCCGTGTCCAAGCAAATAGATGCCAACAACGGCGCCAGAAAAACACCCAAAAAACCTAAGAAATTGACCACCACCACAATCAAGGCAGCCTTGTTGGCTGGTGCTTGAGTCACACGCTGCACAGCCATAACTGCCGCTGAGCCGCAAATGCCCTGCCCACAAGCCACCAGTATGGCCTCACCGTTTCCAACTCGCAAGACTTTCACTGTCAGAAATGTAATCAGGAAGGTAAACAACAAACCACTGATGATTAAACCAATCAATTGTAAATCCATATTTAACAACAGCGACAAATTCAATTGTGCGCCCAATAATGCCACAGCAATGGCCAGTCCATGATACTCAAGCCACTTAAAACCAAACTTGCTACCTGCTTTAAATGAATAGAGATTACCAGCTACAAAACCCAATGAAATTGCCAACAAATTGACATTAAACTCTAGATATTTGCGAAAGAAAAATGCCAGCAGCGTAAGTAAAACAACCACTACAAACCCTGGGATAAATTTTTTGATTGTGCGCATCGAGTCATTTTAACTCAATACCATTAAAATTTGACTGTGAAAACTCTCACCTTGAAATGTTAAAGCTGTGACTTTGCTTGCTTATATATTATGAATGATTTCGATGACATTATCGTACACAATCACTGCTAATATTTTCTAACAAATGATAAACACACAAAAACAAAGCAGTTTGATTTATACTCAAGTCGCATTTTTTTTGTTAAAATTTTTATCCTTTTGACATAAACAACAACCCATGCGTACATTCAAACCATTAATTCTACTTGGTGTTTTTATTGGTGTTTCTGCTTTAAATCAGCAACAGTTAAACCATGAACCAGCCAAGCATGACCTAGAACTCATCAAATACAGTAAAAACATTTTTATTGCAAAAAAAACCAAAAAGCAGTTTGACAAGCCCAGTGAAGCTGCTGCCTGGATCGCTGACGCTTTAACCACACCCAAAGGTCTCAGTCCGGCACAGCTGAACCTCCAATATCAAGCCAAACTTAAAGCCGAAAGAGCAGAAAAAACCAACCAAAATTTACCAGCTCTCGCCTTTGAAGAGCTCGGCCCTGGCGTGTTTGGTGGTCGCATTCGTGGTTTTGTGATACACCCGGAACGCGAAGGTCATTTGTTGGCAGGCGGTGTTTTCGGTGGTGTCTGGAAATCAATTGATGATGGACAAAGCTGGGAGCCAAAAACTGATTTCTTAGAAAACATTGCCATTGGCAGCATGTTGATTGATCCAGATAATCCAGAAAAAGTCTATGTCGGCACAGGAGAAGGTTTTTTTAATTTTGATGCAGCGCGTGGTTTTGGTATTTTTGTGTCAGAAGATTTTGGTGAAACCTGGGCACAATTACCCTCGACCACCAACACAAACTTCTTATACGTCAATCGAATCTCAAGAGTACCAAACAGCAATGTTCTATTGGCAGCTACAAGAACAGGTATTTTTCGCTCTGTGAACCTCGGTCAAACATGGACCGAGGTCAGTGGTCTGGCCACTCAAGAACGTGGCTTTACAGATTTGCAGATTGACCCCAGTGATTCACAGCATTTATTGGCATACCATTTCGGTAGTGAAAATGTTACCAAAGACCTCATTGTCACTGCGCCAGCCAATTTAGCCAGAGCTTACGTAACTGCCCCAGCGAACTTTGGTGCTGAAATCACCACAACCGGAGTGACTGGGACAATTGAAACAGTAAACGATGACACTGACACCACATTCGATGGCTGTGAAACCATCACCAATGACTTAACAGGAAAAATTGCTTTAATTGAACGTGGTGGATGTAATTTCACTGTCAAAGTGGCCAATGCACAGAACGCTGGCGCCATAGGAGCAGTCGTTTATCAGAACAGTAATGATGCCCCGTTTCCAATGGGAGGAGAAGATGACAGCATAACTATTCCGGCTGTGATGATCGAAAAGTCCATTGGTGAAACATTCCGAACCACACCTGAAGTTATCAGTGGTGGTATCAAAACAGGTGATGAAGCCGTTCTGAATCGCTTTGTTATGCGTTCAACAGATGCTGGTTCTACTTGGACCAAACTAGAAAACCAGGGGCTTCCAGTGGTTGGTGTATTGAGGATGGAAATTGGCTTTGGTACCGATGGAAAAACTTATGTTGCAGCCTCAAAAGATGCAGAAGAATTAGAAGATGGTGGGACCAATGGTACGATTGGCTTATATCGCTCAGTTGGTGCGGATAATCAGAACTTTGAAAAAGCACCATCAAACACTAATTTTGTTGAACGGCAAGGCTGGTATGATATGGCAATAGCTGTAAATCCAAGTGACTCGGATCATGTAATTATGGGTGCGGTTGACTTGTACAGCACCAACAATGGTGGTGATTCTATCAATAGAAATACATTTTGGTTTTCGCCCGCTGGCTTTATTGATCAATACATTCATGCCGATCATCATGGGTATTTCTTCAGTCCACACAACAGCAACCACATATATGTGGTCAATGATGGCGGTGTGGCCAAATCTGAAGACGGTGGTAACACATGGTTGGCACTGAACAACGGCTTAAATATCTCTCAAAGCTATGGCATCGCAGTCAGTCCGGACGGTCAGCAAGTCATCTCGGGAACCCAAGACAATGGCGCCAAACTCTATTTTGGCGATCAACAAACATGGTTGCCCTGGGCTGGTGGTGATGGAGGTTACAGTGCCTGGGATCAACAACAACCACAATTCATTTATGGTTCGTTCCCAAATGGTGAAATTTATGGATCCGATGATGGCGGTCTTTCAATACAACTCATGGCATTACCAGACACCGAAGGTGCACGCTTTATTCAACCCTTCATACTAGATGGCAATGATGGTAATCGCATGCTAGTAGGCACTGATAAAGTTTATTTCAGTAATGATGCCAGATCTCTGGATTCAGCTTCATGGTCAGATGTAACTGGCTCAATCAATGATTCAGGTGTCTCAGCCCTTGCATTTAATCCTCACCAAAGCACAATTGCTTATGCTGGCATGGCAACATCTGATACACAGGGTACCAATCAGATCATCCAAATCAGTGGTTTGGGATCCACCAATACCATCACCGATATTGCACCTCCTAGTAGTTTAGGCGTCGATGGTACAGTGGTCACGGATATAAAGGTAGACATATTTGACACATCTGGTAATACCATTTACGCCACCTTTGGGGGCTATTTCAGCAATCGAATCTTAAAAACCACTGATGGCGGAAACAGTTGGGTCAGTATTTCAAGCAATTTGCCCAATATGCCGTTGTGGCAAGTTGTGAATGATCCATCTGATCCGAGTGTGTTGTATGTTGGCAGTGAATTGGGGCTGTGGGTTGGCACCCAAGCTGGCAACAGCTACAACTGGGAACAGTTCGATTATGGTCCTGCATTCACACGGGTCATTGATTTGGTGTGGCGTGGCAACGAACTATTTATCGGCACCCATGGCCGTGGTACCTACAAAGCAAGCAAAAACCCTGTGGCCGTCTCTTTGGTAAAATTCATAGCTGACAACTCGAGTTGTGATCTGGATAATTACTTGGACCGAGGTGAGTCCGGGGAACTTGTTGTTGCGATTGAAAACTTATCTGCGAAAAATTTAAATGCTGTGACACTTGATTTTGATTTACCCGGCATGATCAGCTTCACCAATGGCAACCAAACCATTGCTTTAGGTGGTTTCACTAAACATCAAATCTCTATCCCAGTGAAATTGAACAACAACGCCAGTTGCTTAACTGATGTTCAAATACCAGTCTCAATCAATATCGGCTCAAGCACTTATGACTCTTCAATACAATTATTGACGGCAGCCAACCAAAGTGTGAATACAGGTACATTTGAGGATGGGGCTGAAAACACCGACTCTCAATTAAATAGCCAACTGGCTTTTGGTAATGATGGTTGGATTAGGGTTACTGACAGAGTTAGCTCTGGAACCAATAGTTGGTTCACCACCAATGAAAACGCATATTCAGACAAATCTTTGGTTACCCCATGGTTGACTTTTGATGGTGGTGGTAATGTACTTACATTTGCCATGTCATATGACACTGAAGGAGATGCCAGACAATACTGGGATGGATTGGTTCTTGAAATGCGTTTAGAAGACTCAGACCTGTGGTTTGATATAGGGAACTTGAGCTCTGTTCCATATGATGGCCAACTGAGTACCAATAACACCGCACAAGCACAATTTGCTTGGTCTGGCACCCGGCTAGCCTGGCGTGAAGCCACTGTTAATCTGGGTACAAAATACACTGGAGAAACGGTACAGATCAGATGGCGCATGGTCTCTGATACCAACAGCTCACAAGAAGGTTTCTGGCTTGATGACATTGCAATCAGCAATGTTTTGGTTGCAGGTTCGCCCACTTGTGATGCATGTATCAGTAACGATGAAAGCAAAATCCCTAATAAGGGACTTTGGTATGACCCAGCCTATGATGGACATGGTTTTATTATTGAATCTGTTGGCACCAACAACTTGTTCTATACCATGTTTTATACTTATGATGACATCGGTAATCCAGAATGGTACAACTCTGTAACACAACTTCAGGGAGGTGTGCTTAACCCTGAATTTGCTACTGGCACCATCAATGCATTTACATACGATTATGATATTGACCCAACCATAGCTGACCCTTTCATCTTAGATGCTGAATTGGATGGACGATTGACCATAAATTTCAATAACGCTGAAGTCAGAAATCACCCAGCTTGTCAGGATGGCACCAGTCGAAACTTAGATTTTGCAGCTCTGGCTAAATGGAAACTCAATGACGAGGAAAGTGAGTGGTGTATTGAACCATTGGTCAGCAATGCCGCCAGACCAGATCCTGACTTTGGAACCGGTTGGTGGGGTGGTTCTGATGAAAATGGCTGGGGCTATTCGCTGGCCCAAGTAAATGATGTCATGATTGCTTATATTTTCTATTATGATGCCGATGGTAATCCACGTTGGGCCAATGGTTTTAATACCGGATTTGAGCCCAATCAAAACATCACTATTCCCATGAATGATGTCTATGGTTATGGCAGAGATCAAGCGATGATTGATCGAACTCTGGTACCCAATGGCAGTATCACACTTAATCTTGCCAACACTTTCAGAAACTTAGATACTGATGGCACCACCAGTGTAGACATCACTTATCAAGGAATAGAGGGTGGTCGTTGGTTGCGTGATAACATCAAAATAATGACGCTACTTCAAGAACATTGATTAAATTGGTTTAAACCGCAAAGAAACCACACTAAATCTGGTTTCTTTGCGGTTAATGGGAAAACTGGTAAGGTTTGGAGTACAGGTGTTAAAGTAGAGTCAGGAACAAAGGCCGAAGACTCAAGTCACCCCATAATTATTCACTAATAGGCATACACATCAAACAACTCATCTAGTTGTTGACTCCAGACCCCATGGTATTTGCCCAGTTTTCGCTCTGCTGGCGTGGCATAAGTATCCGCGATGACCTGTAAAGGTTCGAGAAACATACTCTCATCTTTACCACATGGTGATTTAATCGCCCTTTTCACCAAACCTTTGCGTGACATATCCAACATTTTTAGCGCCAGGTCACGAACTTTTTGATCACGAAAAGCTGTACTCAAACCAAATCTAGGAACTTCATTGCGTAAATGTTCGTGCTCTGCCAGTGACCAATCACTGATCCAATCGTTAGCAATATCTAATTGTTCCTGGTCATAAAGCAAACCAATCCACAAAGCAGGTAACGCACAAATACGCCGCCAAGGTCCACCATCTGCACCACGCATTTCAAGAAACTTTTTCAACCTCACCTCTGGAAATGCTGTGGTTAAATGATCCTCCCAATCTTTTATGGTTGGTAATTCACCAGGCAATATGGATAACTTACCAGCCATAAAATCTCTGAATGATAAGCCGGCGGCATCTATATACCGGCCATCTCGATACACAAAATACATCGGCACATCCAGCATATAATCAACATACCTTTCAAAACCCATGCCTACCTCGAAAACCCAAGGAATGATGCCACAACGATCATCATCGGTATCAGTCCATATGTGCGAACGATAACTGACAAAACCGTTACTTTTACCATCTGTAAATGGCGAGTTAGCAAATAATGCTGTCGCAATTGGTTGTAAAGCCAAAGACACCCTGAATTTCTTCACCATATCTGCCTCTGATGAGAAGTCAAGATTGGCTTGTATGGTACAGGTTCGTTTCATCATGTCTAAACCCAATGTGCCTACTTTAGGCATGTAATTGCTCATGATTTTATAACGGCCTTTTGGCATATATTCAATGTCATCACGACTGGCTGTCGGATGAAAACCCATCCCCAAAAAATCACTGCCTAAGGGCTCAGACACTGCTTTAACTTCTTTCAGGTGTAAACCAGTTTCACAACATGTTTGATGCACATCAGCCAAAGGTGCCCCTGACAGTTCCAATTGTCCACCCGGCTCTAAAGTAATCGAGCAACCATCTCTTTTTAATGCGATCACATCATCACCCTCATATTCCGGCTGCCAATTGAATTGTTCAGCCAAACCACTCAAAATATCCCTGATGCCACCAGATTCAGCATAATGTAACGGCTGATTGTTGTTGCGATGAAAACCAAACTTTTCATGCTCAGTCCCTACTTTCCATTCAGATTTAGGCTTACAACCTGATGCCAGATAGTCAACAAGTTCATTTTTAGAAGCCACAGGCTGTTGTTTTTTCATGGTGTTTAACCGCTTGGAAGCGCATTATTAGCAAACGATCATCATACCAAAATAGCCACCACAAACCAGTACATTTTTACCCTGTTTCAAGTTACCCATGAAACCAATCAAAGATTTAAAACAGGTGCTAATTATGCTTAAATCATAAGTATGAGAATTCTTATCGTATTCTGCTTGCTTATTAGCAAAATTAATTTGGTTGTTGCTGCCAACAACCAAACCATCAATCGTGGCAATGGTGCGGAACCGGATTCATTAAACCCCAGTTTGGCTCAGGGGCTGAACAGTCAAAACATTTTGCTTGACATGTATGAAGGTTTAATGACTTTAGATATCAACGCCCAACCCATCTATGGCGTAGCTATAAACCACCAGGTCAATGAAGACCAAACCATCTGGGATTTTGATTTAAACCCAAAAGCCAAATGGAGTGATGCGACAACCGTCACCGCCAATGATTTTATCAATGGCTGGCAACTGGCCCACGCACCAACAACAGCTGCACCCTATCGTCAGTTCTTTGAAAACATGGAATTGGATGGCAAACTGCAACTCAGTACAAAAAACTCATTACATCTCCAAATCAAGCTTAATCAGCCTGACAGTGGTTTATTAAGTAAATTGGTGCTACCTATTTTTTTACCAATGCCAACACATAAACATGAGAATAATGTCAGCAATGGTGCCTATTATTTGGCAGATTGGCGCATCCAAGAACGTGTGGTTTTAAAAAAGAATCCGTATTTTCATGCCGCTGATGATGTCTTAACTGAGACCATTAACTACTGGGTAACAGAAAATCAAAACAGCGAATTATTACGTTTTCGCGCCGGAGAATTGGATATCACTGAAACCATTCCGGATAATAAAATAACTTGGTTAAGGGAAAACCTGAATGCTGAATTGCGAATTACACCCTATTACGGTACTTTCTTTTTGGGTTTAAATCTACAGAACACACACCTAAAAGACCCCCATTTACGTCAGGCATTAAGCTTGTCAATTGACAGAAGCATTTTGGTTGATAAAGTACTTAAAAGTGGTCAAGTTCCCGCCAACCAAATAATCCCTACCAACGAAAAATCAAACCACAATGACTTGGGATTTGATCTTGATTTAGCCAAAACAGCATTGACGCAAAGCAAGTTCAAGCCGGCCACTGACCGTTTAGAAATCTTATACAACAACAGTTCCAATCAAAAGAAAGTGGCTTTGGCTGTGGCTGCCATGTGGCGACAAAACCTGGGCATTCGCAGCCAACTTAAAAACCAAGAATGGAAAGTATTTGTTAACACCCGCAAGACTGATAACAAGCAAATCTTTAGATCAGGCTGGATTGCAGATTATTATGACCCATTGAACTTCCTTGAGCTTTTCCACAGTACTTCGCATTTTAATTTTTATGGTTTCAAGCATGATGACTATGATGAAACCATCAGCCAACTGCGTGTCGCTTCTATTGAGAATCAAGCTGACTTGATAGCGCAAGCAGAAATGATCATTAAACACGAAACTCCAGTGATACCTTTGTACCACTATGTTTCAAGACATTTGGTTGGTACTGATATCCAAGGTTTCATTGACAACCCAATGGATCGTCACTTAAGTCGATACTTACATAAAACAGGCGATTAAAAACCATCGCCTGTTTTACCAAAAAATACAGCCTTATAACAAACCTTCTACTGACTCTCCAATCGCGTCACTGATCTGAGCCATTCTTTTTGAAGCCTTGGCGACCTTTTTTTCTGAGACTTTTGATTTCTTCAACTTATAATGTGTACCCACATCTTTCATCAAGCCCAAACGCCACAACTCGGTGTAAATGGCTTTGGGTGTCAAGCTACCATTGGCATGCTTTTGGCACAATGCCTCAAATGATTCACTGTCATCATTTTTAAGAATTTTCTTAGTATCATTGCGCTTACAATAGGCTAAAACATCTTGAAACACTTTAACCACTTTAGATGGTTTGACACTGATTTGATCGCTGCTCAAGTAGGGGCCAATGAACCGACGATCGATTCCTGTCCTGGCTGAAATTTCAACCACTGTTGATTTCTTTTTTTCCTGTTTGGCCAATCTAACCATATGCATCTTATAAAACTCTACGAACTCTTTATAAGAAAAATCATTTTGTAAAGTTGCTTGGGCCATCACCTCAGCAAGCTGAGATACAGACTGACTTAATTCTTTGACTATTTGTATATTCTTCATCACACACTCATTTAATTCACACAGTTACAATTATAATGAATGTTGCCACAGATAAAAATCACGAATTGTTAATTTCGTGCATAAAATCACAATGTATCAGTGTTTAACCACACTAAATCAATTGATAAGCATCAAAACGGCATGTTTTTCCTGAAATTTGGAAAGTAGGTTTAAATTTTGTAACAATTGGGGCGTTTTTTGGCCTCTTGATCACAACTCTTTTACCAGCCACCTCCAGCGCATGATGGACTAATTCGTTTGTATCATCAGCATATCCTCGATACAACGCTTGAAACAACTGCATGCCCTTTTTATTTTTTGCAGTTTTCTTTTTATGAGGAAACATAGGATCAAGGTAAATTACATCAAAACGATGTTGTGTCATGGTTTTTACGGAATCACCATAAATCAAGGTAAAGAATTTTCTCGAAGTCTCTTTTTCAAACCGCTCTAAACCATCCTTCAACAAGGCATGAATGACTGGATGTTTTTCACAAGCAACAACATCAAAGCCTGCTTGATGTAATAAAAACGCATCAATACCCAAACCACAAGTTGCATCCAAAAGACTGGTCTGTTTTTGTCCTTTAAGCTGACAGGCTTTGATTACATGCTCAACACCAAGGTGCTGTCGACTGCGATAAGACAGACCATCCGAACTGAAATTCACCGATAATTCTGCATGAGAATTATCGTTGTCATATAGGGATAAGAACCCACCGCTTAATCCAAGGCTTAAATATTCGGGTAATTGCCCTGTTATTTCCTTAACATCTAAGTCTAATCGAATCAAATGCTGTCTTACAGGATCTTGCAATTGTTTCAGCGTTTGTCAATACCCACATAATCGCGAGTTTGTGCACCACCATAAACTTGTCTGGGGCGACCAATACGCGTATCAGGAGTCTCATACTGCTCTAACCACTGAGATGTCCAGCCAACAGTTCTGGCGATTGCAAACATCACCGTAAACATTTGTACAGGAATACCCAAAGCCTTGTAAATGATACCTGAATAAAAATCCACATTCGGATAGAGTTTTCTGGCTACGAAATACTCATCTTTCAAAGCGATCTCTTCTAATTTCATGGCCAACTCTAATTGTGGATCATGCACGCCCAACTCATCCAATACCTCATGACATGCCTTACGTATAATCGTGGCTCTTGGGTCAAAGTTTTTGTATACACGGTGCCCAAATCCCATTAAACGGAACTTATCATTCTTGTCTTTGGCTTTGGCTACGTATTTATCAATCTGCGAAACATCACCAATCTCATCCAACATGTTCAAGACTGCTTCATTCGCACCACCATGAGCCGGGCCCCACAATGATGCAATACCTGCTGAAATACAAGCAAAAGGGTTAGCCCCAGTCGAACCAACCAACCTGACTGTTGAGGTACTTGCGTTTTGTTCATGATCAGCATGTAAGATGAACAACAGGTCCAAGGCCTTGGCAGCCACGGGATTGATTTTATAAGACTCAGCAGGAACACCATACATCATGTGCAACAAGCGTTCAGTGAAACTCAATTGATTTTGTGGGTACATAAATGGTTGGCCCACATAGTTTTTATAAACTGCAGCGGCAACTGTTGGCATCTTAGCAATCAATCTGATTGCAGCAATGCGACGGTCTTTGGGATCATTCACATTCATGCTGTCATGATAGAACGCTGAAAATGAACCAATCACACTCATCATCATTGCCATGGGGTGTGCATCGTATTGAAAACCATTCATAAATGAACGAATTTTTTCATGCACCATGGTGTGACGTGTAATCAAATTTTCAAAATCTTCAAATTGCTGCTTGTTGGGAAGTTCTCCATTCATTAACAAATAAGTGACTTCCATAAAATTACTGCTTTCGGCCAGTTGCTCAATCGGATAACCACGGTACAATAAAACACCTTTACCACCGTCGATGAAAGTGATGTCACTTTTACATGAAGCGGTGGCCGCAAAACCCGAGTCATAGGTGAAATATCCGGTTTGTTTGTGTAAAGTTTTGATATCAAAGGTTGGGGGGCCCATTTCGGCACGGATTACAGGTAATTCTGCAGTTTTGCCTTCTGGGGTAATGACTTTTACGATATCTTCACTCATTGATACTTCTCCAAATTGGGTCATGATTATTTTTTTGATGCGGCCTTGAACACGGCCAGGCTTCAGCAATTCAGCCAATGGTTCATTTTAACATTTAAGCTGCAAAAATGAAAAGCAGTTTAGTTACATACCTAATGAATACTTACTGACCTTACTCTGGCTCATGACCAAAACAAGCTTCCTTTGCAGTAACAAACCTGGATTCCCTAAAACCCTTGTATCACCCCCAGAATTATCAGAACAATGTAACCAACTCAACTTTTATTACATGCACAAAAAAACCCGAACTGGTCGGGTTTTTTTAAATCTTTTTGAATGTTGGAAATTATTTCCTTTGGTATCTGCGTTTGAAACGATCAACACGCCCACCTGAATCGGCCACTTTTTGTTGACCAGTGTAATATGGATGTGATTTCGAAGAAATTTCAATTTTCACCAAAGGATACTCATTACCATCTTCCCATTTGATGGTTTCTTTTGAGTGGATGCATGAACGGGTCAAAAACGCAAAATCTGCACCGGTATCTTGAAATACCACTTCTCTGTATTCTGGATGAATATCTTTTCTCATAATTGTTTCCAATGTACTGTATCGAACGTGACGGCGTATTGTAATGTCATGTTATATGAAAGTAAAGCCCGCTTTTAAGTTTTTTGTCGGGTTTCTTTACATGTCGATATCACCGAGATCCACATCAAATCGATCCATCAATCCAGCCAAATCTTTCATCATGATTTGACCACCAATTTTAATCACCACCAGTTCAGAATCATCATCTAATGCGATGACTGACAAGCCTTGCATTTTATCTTCATCCATATCTGCCATGATATAGACTGTCGAATCATCCTCTCGAATGGCCGCGAGCTGTTGCATACCCAGCGCTTTCATTTCACCAGCGGTGGCATTGATGAATGATTTAATTTGGCTCAGGTCACCTTTAAACTCTTCATCATCCAAGTCATATACCCGAACCGCTATTTCAGTCAGGTTCTTCATCACATCTGAGACTTGCTTTTCTTCACTGGTCATGCCACTGAGTAAGCCGAGCATGGCTGCACCCAAATTAACCTCAACTGAAGGTTCAACATTCATCAAGGATTGTAGCTTTTGTAATACGTCTTCTGCTTTTGATGTTGCTGAAAGCAGCATAAGACCGATCAATAATAATATTTTCTTCATTGTTAACTCCACTAAATCTGTGCCATGGATTTAGAAACAGGGACGATAATCGCGGGTTTTATACCGTGGGTGTTAGCATCTTCTAAGGTTTTAGCACTGATTTTTTGCATATAATGCATGGCAATCTGCATATCCCGTTCAGCCGCTGCTAATTGTTCTTGTTGTAAGTGCTGGTTGTTTTGCCACACCAGGCCCAAAGCGAATACAGCCACAAATGAAAAAGCCAGGGCTGGTTTGAACCAATTGCTGTGCCACCAACTTTTGTGGTCAATGCCTAATTGGGCATACAGGTTTTGTTTCATACTCGGCGGACATTTGACACTTCGAGCTTGCTCAAAATAGTCAGTCAATTCTGCCGAAACTTGTTGTTCTATGGTTTGCTTACGCATATGTTTTTTCCAAACTTTCTTTCAATTGTTTTCTGGCTCTGTGTAAATACACTTTGGTTTGAGACAAACTCAAATCCAAGGCATCGGCCAATACCTGATAGCTGAGTCCATTGACTTCACGCATCACCAGCAGTGACTGATATGGCTCATCCAACTGGTTAATCGCTTTACCAATTTCACCAGATAACTCGTCATTTAAGACTTCATCTGTCGCCGAAGGTGCAAAATCACTACCAACTGCCGCTGAAATTTGATATTCATTCGCATGTTTACGCCGACGAATGATATCAAGACACTGATTCCTGGTTACTTTATATAACCAGGCTTTTTCAAACTTGCCGCCTTGTTCTTTACGCTGCCACAATTTGATAAATGTATCTTGCACCACATCTTCAGCTTCGAGCTGGTTGCCGAGCATTCGATGTGCCAAGGCGTACAGACCATGCTGGTGCTTGTTAACTTGTAGGCGATACCAAATGCTCATGCCCAATAACTCTTATTAATCCTAACTCTGCGGCAAAGGTGTTGTCTTTTCAATCATTAAGACGGTTTATTTTTAAATTTGTTACAAATTCCTAAAAAATAACTACAAAATTAGTCTAAGCTTTAGCTATTCATAGATCATCAACCTGAATTATAGAGAGTTTTATGCTTAAAATATTGCAAATTGGAATAATTATTTTACTACTAAGCGGCTGTGGCGCTCCAATTAAACCCACAGTCAGTCATACCCAAAAACTGATAGCAGCATTGGTGGCACAGGACTCAAGCCAAGTGATTGCTAACAAATCACAAGCCAATCTTAGTCTGAAGAACCAAAACATCATCAATTTATATACCTTAGCCATTAAAAACCAACCCTATCAACTGATCAGCAACAGCCAAAAACTCATTCAGAACTATCACCACTACAATCAAACCCAACAAAACATATTGAAACCCATACTGCTCTGGGCCTACGCACATCCAATTTATCGACAAGAAACTGCGAAACAAGTGCGTTTATTACAACGCGAAGAGTTATTGGTCGCACCATCAAACATTGACTTCATAGCTTGTGAACAAAACACAGACGGTTGTGCCAACAACTTGCGTCAACAAGTCGCCGCCATCATCTCTCCAGCAGAATTTACTGCCACCTTATTAGACATGGCTAACAATGATCCTTGTATCAACTTATCTGATGAAAACTTAGGCGGTGTCTTTGGCAACCAATGCCTGGCCAGCCGAAAAGGTGATTTGAAAGTTAACCTGCTCAGCCAACCGCAGTTTTTATTCGGTCAATGGGAAGCCATGTTGAACGGTAAACCTTAATCCAACATTGCTTTTATTGCAGCAAAATTAGTTTTATTACTGGCTTTTTGTTCGGCCTCAGTTTTTTTAGCCTTGGGGTGACCACTGCTTAATTCGTGTGGAATTTCATCCAGGAAACGACTGGCCCCTGAGTAGGCAGCAATACTGTCATCGACAAAGCGCTGTTTGCGTTTTTTGACGTAGGAAATTTTCAGTTGCTGCATGGCACGAGTCATACCCACATACATCAAGCGACGTTCTTCTTCAACTGCTGCATGTTCCGTTTCATCATCCGCCAGTGAATTGGCATGTGGCAAAATACCCTCTTCTACACCCACCAAATAAACATGTTCAAACTCTAAGCCCTTGGCTGCATGTAAGGTCATCATACGCACCGCATCTTCGCTGCTGTCATTCTCTTGGGTGGTTTGCAGTGATAAATAATTAAGCAATTCATCAATGGCTAAGTCCTGGTCTCGCCCTAATGCATCAATCCATTTAATGAAGTCACGAACTAATTTAGTTTTGTTGATTTTCGCCAGCTTATTATTCGCTGACTCATTAACGTGGCTGATATAGTCAATCTGACTCAACAGTGAATGGATCACTTTTTCAGCCGATTGGTTCATCTTTTGATGTTGATAAATCATCGCTGAAAATGCTTTAAGCCGATTCTGAGCCAGTTCTGACAACCCTTTTAATACCTGTCTATCATCACATGCCAATAAAAAGCTTTTCCCCAAACGTTTGGCCGATGATGATATGTGTTGAATGGTTTGCATTCCAATACCACGTTTTGGTGTATTCACCACACGCAAAAAAGCAGCATTATCACGTGGATTGACTAATAATCTGATATAGGCCATAACATCTTTAACCTCACTGTAATCAAAAAATGAACGACCTCCTGACATTTGATAGGGCACGTTGTTCATGCGCAAAGCTTGCTCTAATAGTTTTGCCTGATGGTTTGAGCGATACAAAATCGCAAAGTCATTAAAATTTTTATGGTTTACTTTCTGATTAAAACTGATATCAGCCACTACTTGTTCAGCTTCTGTTTCAGCATTCGGATAGGCCAGTATTTGAATTGGTTCCCCATCTCCCAAGTTACTCCAAATCTTTTTTTCAAAAGGGTGAGGGTTGTTTTGAATAACCGCGTTCGCTGCCGATAAAATAGTGCTGGTTGAACGGTAATTTTGTTCCAATTTCACTATTTTCAGTGTTGGAAAATCCTGTTGTAAAAGTTGTAAATTTTCGGCTTGGGCACCACGCCAACCATATATGGACTGGTCATCATCTCCCACGCAGGTTAAATGTTGCCCATCACCCATCAACATTTTCAACAGTTGATACTGGCTACCATTGGTGTCTTGGTACTCATCAACCAACATGTACTTAATTTTTTCTTGCCACCTAAGTAAAACATCAGCCTTTTCAGTTAATAACCACAATGGCTGTAAAATCAAGTCATCAAAATCCATGGCATTGATACCAATCATGTAGTCCAAGTAGTTCTGGTATATCTCAACAGACATCGGCACTGTGGTATTGACCTGATCAGGCTTTAAGGCTGAATTTTTCCATCCTGATATTTGCCACTGCAGTTGGTTTGCCACATCTTTTTTTATGCCTTTGGGTAGCAGCCCTTGAAGAACTTTTTGGCACTCAGAAGTGTCTAGAATACTGAACCCTCTGTGGTGATTGGTATGAGTTACCTCTTGTTGTAAGACCCGCAGCCCCAAGGCATGAAATGTAGAAATATTCAATACCTCACCACCATTGACCAGTTTCATTGCCCTTGCTTGCATTTCTTTGGCCGCTTTGTTGGTGAAGGTTATGGCATAAATTTGTTCAGGCAAGCAATATGAACTGCGCACCAGATACGCCATTTTTTCAGTGATAACGCGGGTTTTACCACAGCCTGCTCCAGCCAAAACCAACAACGGATGGCTGACCGACTCTACAGCAAGTTTTTGGGGTTTGTTAAGCAAGAGTAAAATTCTTATCCGATATGAATGACTGCCACATCTTATGTAAAAAGCAGTACTTTTCAACCCTTAAAAAACAGCAATGTAGAAATGATTCAGTGATTAATGGTGAAATCACCCGGCTTTCCAAACAAGTAACCCTGAAATAAATCACAACCAATCGACTGTAACACAGCAAACTGTTCTTCTGTTTCGACACCTTCAGCAACTGTTTGCAGATTTAAATGTTTGGCCATTGAGATGATGGTTTCAATGATGACTTGAGATGAGTTGTTGGCGCTTAAATCAGCCACAAAACTCTTATCAATTTTCAGGTAATCAATGGGCAGTTGATGTAAATATTCTAATGATGAATAACCTGTGCCAAAATCATCAATTGCAATCAAAACACCCATGTCCTTGAGGCGTTGGAACTTATACTGAATTTCATTCAGATTACCAACCACAACACCTTCGGTCAACTCAATCGTTAAACGCCCTTCACCCACATTGAACCTTTTCAGAATTTGTTCAATGTACATGATAAAGCCTTGTTGATGGAATTGTTTAGAACTGACATTTACTGAAATATTATGCTGACAATCCATAATTTTCAAACAAGCATGGGAAATCACCCAACGCCCCACTGGTTGAATCAGGTCTGTATCCTCTGCCACTGGAATGAAGTCATCAGGAAATATGGTTTGTTGTTTATTATAAATACGTATCAGCGACTCGAAACAAACTATTTCTCTCTTGGTATTAACAATGGGTTGGTATTGCAAAATAAAACTGTCATTGTTCACTGCATTTCGCAACACCTGTTCAACATACAGCATCTTGTCATTCTCTTGTTTCATGCTGTGATGATATATAGTTACTTGATTGCGACCCTGCTCCTTGGAACGATACATGGCTACATCTGCCTGCCTGATAACATCATTAACTGTAGCCTGGTCAAAAGGATAAATACTGATACCCATGCTGACCGTACAAACATGCTGCTTACTGTTGATGTTATAAGGCTCTGCCAATCGGGTTATGATTTGCTCAGCCAGCATGATTATTTGTACCGCGGCATCGTTGTGATTGGAAAATTTACAATCTGAAGCCAGGACAAACTCATCGCCGCCAAACCTTGCGATCACTTTAAAGTCATTATCAAAGGTTTTCAAACGTTGGGCAATTTTCAACAACAATTGGTCTCCAAAATGATGGCCCAATGCATCATTCAACACTTTGAATCTGTCCATATCCAAAAACAACACAGCACCAAAAGTCTTGGTATCCAAACCTTTGTTGATCAATTCATTCAGCACTGTCTGAAATTGTTGTCGGTTAGGCAATTGTGTCAAATAGTCATGGAATGCAAGATATTGAATTTTTTCAGCATCATTTTTTTTGGCCGTGATGTCTATCAACATCCCCATCACTTCATTGTGCCCATCGGTATCATCTGGCTTATGTAACACATCCCTGAACCACCGATACTCACCATCTGCATGCAAAATACGATACTCTATTTCCGTGTGCTCTCCACTGTTCCTTAAATCATACATGGTTTCCTTGACCATCGGTAAATCTTCATAATGGATTTTATTGATAAAAAAATGCGGTTCGTGTAACCATTGATCCACGGCATAACCAAGAATAGCTTCTGCTTCTTGGCTAACGAAAGTGACTTTATCTATTGCCAAATCAACTTTCCAAAAAATAACCGGCTGATTTTCGATGATCCTTTGATAGTCAGAGTTTCGTTCCTTAAGCTGTTTATTAATGATGCTCAGTTGTAGCGTTCTGTCTGCAACTTCACGTGCAGTTAATACATGGCGACCAGTTAAAGTTAACATACCAACACCAATGAAACCGGTAAAAAACAATGCAATCAGCAAAGTTAACCACAACCCCCAAGTGGAATCTCGGGTGAAATAATCGGGGGTTGGGACCATAGTTAATTGATAATCTTGCCCGTCGATTATTATGGTTTTTTTGTGTAAATACTTGGCGTATCTTCTGGTAACAACGTCCTGGCTGAGGTATTGGTTCACATAGCCACCATTGACTTTTTCATCTATACCAATTTTATAACTCTCAAACTGTAATGTTTTGCCTTCTTGCTCAATAAATTTCACCAAGTCTGCGGATGACATGGCATGTGTTTTTGCCTGATGATCAATATAACTTATGTGTGTTTTTATGGTTTCATTTATGCGTTTTTCTTCGTAACCTTTGTATGAATTGAATAACAGAAAAACCAAAAGAAAACCAACCAGTATCGGCATCGCCACATTCAGAATTCGTGGCCTCCACATACTCCTGGGCTTAGCGAAAAAAGACAACAACACAGGTGTGAAAATGAGCACACTCATGATGTCCCCCAAATACCACAACCCACCTTTGATCAGAAAGTTGTTGCTGTTGTAATACCCCGCTCCATACAACAAAATCACAAAAATAACTGTAGAAATAAAACAAGGAATCAAGCCAGCAAAAGTAAAGAACTTAATGATGTCTTTGACTTCAATTAATTGGGGTTGGGCACCCACCACATGCCTGACTAATAGACCAGCAAAAATTGGTCTGAAAAAGTTACTCAACAACAACAAAACATCATACAAACTTTTTTTATCCCATCCAAAGTCTATATGGATCTTATACAAAATGATGCTGTTGAGAATTTCTCCTAGCATGATACCAGGTATCACTTTCTTACCCCAGATCACAATAACCCCTACACCCAAACCTGCAGCTGGCCAAATTGAAATAGAAAGTGTAGGTCTAACTACATAGTGACTGGCTATGTAACAACACAAAGCAAACAAACAGCCAATAACCAGGTTAATACCAATCCATCTAGCTGTTGAATTCACCCAACTTACCATAAATCAAACCCTTTCATAGCATTGATGTTAACCAAATCCACCAGCCAATACAAGCAACCGACAGAGGATCAAGTAAAACCAATCAAAATCAGCTCTCTTAGCAACAACACCAGCTAATGATTTACCTAAAACCTCTAATATTCGTCACTTATGGTTTAAGTTTGACAGTTAGGGCAAAAACAACTGGCTCTTTGTCCAATTGTTAGGTTTTTAATGGTTTCACCACATTTAAAACAAGTGTCACCTTGCCTTCCATAGACATAAAGTTCTTGCTTAAAATAACCAGGCTTGCCATCAGCACCTTTAAAGTCGCTCAGCGTGGTACCGCCAGCTTTGATTGCTTGGTTCAAAACCTGTTTGATGTTTTTTGCCAATCTCTGGTACCTGTACAATGAAATGTTTCTGGCAGATCTCTTGGGATGAATGCCTGATAAAAATAACGATTCTGCCGCATAGATATTGCCAACGCCAACAACCACACGGTTATTCATAATGAAATTCTTGACCGCCCCTTTTCGATTATGAGACTTGGTTTTAAGCCACCGACCATCAAAACCATTCGTCAGTGGTTCTGGGCCTAAATTTTCCAGCAGTGTGTGTTTTTCAGGCGCTTTCCCAACCAATAAAACACATCCAAATCGCCTGGGGTCATTCAACCGCATCACCCGAGCATTACTCAACAACAACTCAAAATGATCATGTTTTAATAACTCACTTCCTTGCTCCATTACACGTATCATCCCTGACATGCCCAAATGTAACAGCAGGTGTTGATGGTCAGACAATTGGAAAATCAGATATTTAGCGCGCCGATAAACCTTAATGATAGACAGGCCAACCAATGAATGGACTTGTGCTGGTATTGGCCAGCGCAAAGAAGCATTGTGAACCTTAACGCCAGTGATACTTTGTCCAACGGTCCAAGGGTAGACGCCCTTGAGCGTGGTTTCAACCTCTGGTAGCTCAGGCATCTAAGGAATCTCGTTTGCCTTCTTTTATCCTGCGGATAAAAACCCGCTGCACTCGATCTGAACAAGGCGTTTTGCTCTGGCTCGATGAACGCGCCAACCACAAAACATATGGCGGAATCTCGTTTGCATCCTCCTTTAAACCACCAATAAAAACCCACTGCACTCGATCTGAATAATGATCACCCGCTATCACAACACGAGTCTGCATCATATCCTTTGACCAAGAAAACTACTGATCAAGTTGTTAGCAACCGTAAACCTGGGGGATAAAATGATTGAACCGTCCTTTGACCATTTCAAAAGCTCTTCTTTACTGAACCATCGCACATCTTCCATTTCATCATCCAGTCGGATGTCATCAGAAACTGCCTCAGCATTGAATGCCAACATCAATGAAGATGGAAAAGGCCAGGGTTGTGAACCAAAGTAAGTCACATTCTTGATTCGCACATTGGATTCTTCATAGATTTCACGATGTACCGAATCCTCAATTGACTCACCAGCCTCAACAAAGCCAGCTAAAGTAGAATAAACATTAGGTGGCCAAGAATGTTTACGACCCAATAAACACTGGTCACCCTTGGTTACCAATACAATTACCGCAGGTTCAATGCGAGGAAATTGTTCATGACCATTTTCACAGACCACTTTATGGCCTGAGCTTTCCAAATGGTTTTCAGTTCCACATAACGAACAGAATTTTTTCCTACGTTGCCATAAATCCAAACCACGTGAATACAATGCGATATGAGCCAAATCATCTGCCAAAACCATCGCATACTGCCGAATAGACTCAAATTGACATTCTAATTGTGTCTCCAAAGCCAAAGCTTCTTTCTCAGACAAACCACAACTGAACCACAATTCATCGTTCAAAATGCCTAAAAAACTTTGTGTACGTTCTGACCCTAATGGCACCTCGGAGATGTAAAACTCATCATCTGAATCGGGGTAGATGTGATTGCCTTTATAAACCGGCACATAGTGACAGGGTTTGAATTTTTGCAACTGTTTGATGCGTTGTTTTTGCTCACGCATATTGGCACAACGATCCAGCTCAGTGCGAATGAAGTGAATTTGGTCAGGACTCATAAACTAATGACTAAATGGCAAAAGAACTACCACAACCGCAGGTGGATTTGGCATTGGGGTTACTCACCACAAACCGTGAACCTTGTAAATCCTCCAAAAAATCGATGGTCGAGCCCATTAAATAAGGAAAGCTCATCGGATCAACCATCATCTGTACACCATGTTCCTCCATGATCATATCTCCATCGGTTTGCTCTTCTTCAAAGGCAAAACCATACTGGAAGCCAGAACAACCACCACCAATGATATAAACCCTGAATTTCAAATCAGGATTCATTTCTTCCAGAACCAGCTGATTGATTTTATTCGCCGCGGCGTTGGATAAGTTAATTTGATTACTGCTCATTGTGCTCAGATTTTTTACTCACTATAGGCGTTACTTCACCACCTTGATAAATCAATTGACCATTAACTTGTGACCCTGTTTCCATTTCGATGTTAACATAATAAATGTTACCGTTGATGCGTGCTTTCGAAGACACTTCCATCTTGGCAGTCACTGTCACATCACCTTCAACCGCACCATTGATGTTCAAGTTACCGGTTTTGATCGAACCATTGACTCGACCAGTTTCACTGATGACCAGCATACCTTCATCATTCATCGACGTGATAGAACCCTCGACAGTGCCTTCCAAATACATGGTTCCTGAAAAGTTAAGGTCGCCCTTGATTTGGGTACCCTGACTGATGATGGTGTCTCCACTGTTTACTTGATTGTTATTTGCCATAATAGTTTCTTTGTTGTTTTTTGAGCCAAACATGTCGCTTCCAAATGAGTTTCAATGATTCAGTTTTGTGTGACAATGACGCTTTGTTCTGGTTCTTGAGTTGAACCACCTATGATATCAAGCCACTGAAACTGCTCCGAAATCACTTTTTTATTTTTACTTTTTAATTCTACTAAAAGCACAGTGGGATTAAAACCTTTGGGCAAACTGATTGTATATTTTTTAATTTGAAAGTACTTAAATTCAAACTCATTTGTCAGATCAAACTGTTCAACCAAATCAATGGTTTGTCCAGCATCATCTTGAATTCCTTTCAGTTTTAGTGCCACTTTCCCCTTAACCAACTGGGCTTTTTCCAGTTTTTGTGCCAACACCACTTTTAACATCACCAGTTCATCTAGCTGCTCTGCCTGTACTTCGAATACCCTTAACTTTTTGATATCATCCTTGTGACTCAGTAGATTTTCATAAAATACCAAATCCGCTTTCAATACCGCATTTTCATCATTGATGCTGGTGAGATTCTGTTGTAACTCCTTGATTGCTTGTTCTTTTACTTTAATGGCAGTTTGCAATTGACTGATCGTTTTTTTATTGGCTTCATTTTCTTCGGTCAGTTGTTGATTGACTTCAACCCACGTTTGTTTCTGCCCCTTAAAAGCTTGCAGCATATCAATATTACTGTATCGACCTAACAAAAAAGTCACCACCGCCAAACCCAGCAAGGATGCCAAAACCCAGTGCTCTCGAAAGAAAGAAGGTTTTTTCCCAGCTGGTTGTATCACATATTTCGGGGTTTTAATTTCCACGTGACTTGTTGTTTACAAAAAAAAGCGGCATTATACCACCTGAACAGTAGAATCAAGTTAAACTGTTGCGCAGTGATTAAACTCAAGACCCCCTTAGGAAAGAATAAATGCTTTGGTTTAAAACTTTTCACATCTTTTTCGTAGTCAGCTGGTTTGCCTGCCTGTTTTACTTACCACGCCTGTTTGTCAACCATGCCAACGAACCCGATGCAGCCAAACAAGACTTGCTGACCGGCATGGAACACCGATTGATCAAAATGATGCGATTCACGCTATGGGGTACATTGATTTCCGCCACCCTTCTGGTTCATTCGCTGGCCCAAAACAACTGGTTGATTTATATTCAACAAGGCTGGTTTATCACTAAAGTACTGCTGGTCATTTTGCTGATCATCTATCATTACTGGTGCATAAAAATTCATCGCAACTTCATTGCTGGCACAGAACAAAGAACACATGTTTGGTTTCGGGTTTTCAATGAAGTCCCAGCTTTTGTTTTACTTGCGGTTATATACTTAGTAGTTGCCAAACCTTTTTAGTTCAGAACTGGCCACTGATGTAAATCAAAAGCACCTTTATTCCTTGATGACAGTTCACAACCATTCAAGGTAAAATAGCGCCTTTCCCAACTATATCGCTATATCCAATATGTTTGACAAGACCAAAACCATTGCCCAATGCGATCCAGAATTAGCAGCAGCAATCCGTGCTGAAGACCAGCGCCAGGAAGATCATATCGAACTGATTGCTTCTGAAAATTACACTTCACCTGCTGTGATGGAAGCACAAGGCTGTCAGATGACTAATAAGTACGCTGAAGGTTATCCAGGTAAGCGTTATTATGGCGGTTGTGAGCATGTTGATGTGGCGGAACAACTGGCCATTGATCGGGTTAAAGAATTATTCGGTGCAGATTATGCCAATGTCCAACCTCATTCCGGCTCACAGGCCAATCAGGCAGTTTTCCTGGCACTTTTAAAACCAGGTGACACCATCTTGGGCATGTCTCTCGCGCACGGGGGACATTTGACACATGGAGCAAAAGTGAATGTTTCCGGTAAATTATTCAACGCCATTCAATATGGCATCGATGAGGCCACTGGTGAAATTGATTTCGCCGAGGTAAGAAAATTAGCATTAGAGCACAAACCAAGAATGATCATTGGTGGCTTCTCAGCTTATTCAAAACGCATCAACTGGCAACAATTTCGAGATATTGCAGATGAAACTGGTGCTTATTTTATGGTTGATATGGCACATGTGGCCGGCTTGATAGCTGCTGGTGTTTACCCATCACCAGTCAACATCGCAGATGTAACCACCTCAACCACCCACAAAACTTTGCGTGGACCACGTGGCGGTATTATTTTGGCCAGGGCCAACCCTGAAATCGAGAAAAAACTGAATTCATTGGTTTTTCCCGGCATTCAAGGCGGTCCGTTGATGCATGTGATTGCAGCCAAAGCAATGGCTTTCAAAGAAGCCTTACAACCCGAATTCAAAACTTATCAAACTCAAGTGGTTAAAAACGCCCAAGCCATGGCCCAAATATTTATTGAACGTGGCTATAACGTGGTTTCTGGTGGTACTGAAAACCACTTATTCTTGTTGGACTTGGTAGATAAAAACATCACGGGTAAAGATGCCGAAGCCCGCCTGGGTGAGGCGCACATTACAGTCAATAAAAACTCCGTTCCTAATGACCCTAAATCACCCTTTGTAACCAGCGGTTTACGTTTAGGAACACCTGCCGGTACCACTCGTGGCTTTGGGGTTGATGAATTCAGCCGCATGACACATTGGATGTGTGATATCCTTGATGACATGGAAAATGATGATACAGTAGCCAGTGTTCGTTCTAAAGTGACCGAACTGTGTCACAAGTTCCCTGTTTATGGATAATTCACGGATAAGTAATGGCCAATAACAAAAAACAAAAAAGAATTCCTGAGCCCCTGGCCAGAAAACATCGAGCCCGAAAGCGCTTGGTACAAGCCTTGTATCAAATGCATTATAACGACATGACAGCCCGTGTGGTGATTGAGCAGTTTTTGGAAGAACAAGATTTCAATAAAGTTGACACAGACTTTTTTAAGACGGCTTTGCGTTATATCGAAACCAACAAAGAAGAAATCGAAGCATACATTGATCCACATCTAGGCCGCGAAAAATCATCTTTGGGCGCAGTTGAGTATGCGGTGTTAACCATGGCCACTTATGAATTGCTCAAACACATTGAAACGCCATTTAAAGTTGTCATCAATGAAGCCATATTGATGGCGACTGAATTCGGTGGCGAGGGCGGACATATTTTTGTTAATGGCGTGCTGACCAAAGTTGCTGCAGCCACTCGCAAGGCCGAAATCAAGGCACAAACTGACTAAAACAAATAGGTGATGCATCGCTGAATTTGATCTGATTGAACTGATTAAAATTAAATGCGATTCACACGTAGCTGGCACCTTATTGGGCATTGGAGATGATGCCGCCATCCTACAGCCCAGTCCTGGCACACAACTTACGGTTTCTACTGACACCTTAGTTGCAGACGTGCATTTCAAAAGCAATGATCCTGCCGAAGCCATTGGTCACAAAGCCTTGGCTGTGAATTTAAGCGACATGGCAGCGATGGGGGCCACACCCAAATGGGTTTTGTTAAATTTAACCATCCCCAGTTACGATAAGAAATGGCTGAATGGTTTCATCAAAGGTTTTGCGACCTTATTAGCTAAGTACAATGTGCAACTGATTGGTGGCGACACAACCCAGGGACCTCTGAACATCGCAGTCACTGTAGTGGGTGAAACCTTACATGCCATTCGCCGCGATGGAGCACAGGTCAATGACTTGATTGTGGTCACTGGAGAAATCGGTTCGGCTGCCTTTGCTTTGAGTAACCCCAGGCGCTCAAAGGTATGTAACACCCAACTAAAAACACCAGAACCACGCTTGGATATCGCTGCTCAAGTGAGTGGATATGCCACCGCCATGATTGATGTTTCAGATGGACTGTTGGCAGACCTGGGGCATATTTGTGAAGCCAGTGAGGTTATAGCAGTCATTGAATTGAGCCAAGTGCCCATCAATCCAATCGTTCAAAAGCATCATGATTGGATACAATACGTGTTGGCTGGCGGTGACGACTATCAATTGTGCTTCACCATCAATATGGATGATGAAGAAAATCTACCAGTTGACTGTCACATCATTGGCCAAATCTTAGCACCCCATGAAAATCAAACTGAGCAGGTTATGGTATTACACCACCATCAACCCATAGTTACCAACTTTAAAGGTTACCAACATTTCAAAGATGAGTGATTCAGATTTAAAAAGCAAAAGCAGAGAAGTGGCTTTGAAAACACCTTCTGGCTTTCTGGCTTTTGGCCTCGGCAGTGGCTTGGCTCCCAAGGCACCCGGTACATTTGGTACCATAGCTGCCATACCTTTCTACTTTCTGATGTCTGGATTAAACTGGCAGGTCTATCTGTTGGTATTGTTTTTGTCTTTTTTATTGGGTATATATCTGTGCGAGCAGGCCACTAAAAATCTTGGCGTACACGATCATGGTGGTATTGTTTGGGATGAGTTTGTCGGTTTTTGGTTGACCATGTTTCTGATTCCATGGCATTGGCAATGGTTGGTTCTGGGTTTTTTGCTGTTCAGGTTTTTTGATATCATCAAGCCGTTTCCGATAAAATGGTTAGATAAACATGTCAAAGGTGGTTTTGGTATCATGATAGATGATGTGATTGCTGGCATTTATGCCTGGGTAATTTTGTACATTACAATTGGATATTTTTCATGAAAAAAGTATTGGTTTTAGGTGGTGGTCGTATTGGCGCAGCCATAGCAAAAAATTTAAGTGCTGACCATGCAGTTACCTTAGCTGATTTAAACATCAAGCACTTGGGACACCTGAAAGCTGATTGCGAAGTAGTGGCCACAAACGCTTGCGATGATGATGCTTTAGCCACACTGGTTAAACCTTTTGATCTGGTGGTAGGGGCACTGCCCAGCTTGTTGGGTTTTGATCGCTTACGGGCATTAATTGAGCTAAAAAAGAACATTGTTGATATTTCTTTCTTTGTAGAAGATGCACTGGAACTTGATGAATTGGCCAAAGCCAACCGCGTCACTGCATTGGTGGATTTTGGACTGGCTCCAGGCATTTCAAATTTGTATGCGGGACACTTTGTTGACCGCTACGATAAAGTCGATTCTTTTACCTGTAAAGTCGGCGGTGTTCCCGTTGAAAGATTAAAACCATTTGAATACAAAGCGCCTTTTGCACCTCTGGATGTGATTGAAGAATACACCCGCCCTGCACGCATGCGGCGGGACGGTAAAGAAGTGGTTTTTCCAGCCATGAGTGAAGTTGAATCGCTCTATTTCAAGGGTATCGGCCACATGGAAGCATTCAATACCGATGGCCTGCGATCTTTACTCCAAACCGTTGACATTCCAACCATGGCTGAAAAAACTGTGCGCTATAACGGTCATGCCAGATTAATCCAGCAGCTGCTTGATGCTGGTTTTTTCAAACCTGAACATCGCGATGCCACAGCCAAAGTTTTACTAGAGCAGTGGCAGTTTGGCGAAAATGAACCTGATTTAACCGTGATGGAAATAACCGCATCCGGTATAAAAAATGGTCAAGTACACGCAGATAATTACCAGCTGATAGACCATTATGATCACACCAACAACGTTTCATCAATGGCCAGAACCACAGGTTACACCTGTGCAGCCGGTGTCAGATTAGCACTCAGTCACCAGCTACCCAAGGGTGTTCTACCTCCTGAAATCATTGGCCAAAACTTTGTTTGGTTTGATCACATTATGACTGAACTAGCCACCCACAACATCAAACCTGAGGCAGTATGATTGAGTCACTGATCTTATATTTCACCGACTTGTCAGTCTTTGGCAAAGTTGCCATTGTCTTGAACTTCAGCTTATTCTTCATCGCTGGCTTTTTGTTTAAACATGTGGTGCCATCAGGTTCAGAGGAATTAAATACCAAGCGCGCACGGCTGTTGCGTCTGATGAACATCCTGCTGCTCTCAATCTACTTGTTTGACTGGCTATGGAACTACGTCATAAATACCAACGGTCACAGTGAATTTTTAAAACAAGTTTCTCAGACAGGCCTGGTGTTTTTGTTGGGCTATTTATTTACTCAATTTGGCCATTCCTGGACCATTAAAAAATACGGCAAACAACGCACCATTGATGGTAATGAAACCAAAACCAGAACCTATCATTCTGAAATGGGCTACATCATCATTTTACTGATAACCATTGCGGTTTCATTGCTGTTGATCATTAACATTTGGCAAGTCACTTCATGGTTACAAGCCACCGGTGTGATCGGCGGGATCCTGGTGATTTTATTTGGCACCAAAGAAGCCTGGGCTCATGATGCCGTCAGCGGTCTCATCATGTTACACCAGGGCCAAATCGCTCCTGGCGTGGTGTGCCGCATCCCATCCATGGATATACTGGCAGTCATTCGCCGCATGTCATTGACCGAAACCACCTTTCATCATGTGATTCAAAAGCACAACATCATTGTTGCCAATTCAAAACTGCGTGCTGTACCTGTAGAAATTCTCAATAAAACCGACCACAACCACTGGAATGATTATGTCGAATTCAACATTGGTTATGACACCCCTTCTGAACAGGTAGAAACCTACATTCAAGCAGTCTGGCAACGGGCTTGCGAAATGGAAAAGCAATTAGATGCTGATAAAACACCTAAATTGGTACTTGTCAACCCTGGTGATCATGCGATTTGTTGGCGTATGAATTACCGCGTTGAATCAGTTTATCGCATCGTCCAAGCTCGCTTTGCCATCAACCGCGCAGCATTCGACTTACAAAATGAACATGGCCTGTCTTTAGCAACACCCCTAACGCATCAATCCGTCAATTAGGCCTTCCACTTTTTGAAAGTTTACAAAAACTTCAACCACCAATACTTGTGGGTTGATTTATAACGATCAAACCAATAACACAAGAAATAAAACACCACAATGGTCACTGCCCAAGCCAGATACAATCGCAACAACGAAGGCTCATAATAATCAGGCCAGGTTTTTGCATTCTGGTTATTCACCAAATCAAACCATTCCCCATGTACCAGTTTAAAATACAACAATGAAGTCAAGTGGATAAACATAAAATGTAACACATAGAAAAACAACGGTACACGCCCAAAAACCTTGAGCCACTCAAATAATTTATTCTTGCCACGTTCAAACCACATCAACAACAAAAAAGCTGGCCCCAAAGTCATCAATAAAAATAGCAAGGACGGTGGGTATTTTTGCGTATTGAGAAATGACATCAAAGTATACAACGTATTTTTTTGTTGCTCCCAATTGGCGGTATCACCATACCAATTACTGTACCTTAAGACCACAAACAAACCAACAGCGCCCACACCCAAACACAACAAGCATTTAAATCGCTTACCTGTATCAAACAACATCACACGACCAAAAACATAGCCCGCAACAATCACGCCAATCCAAGGCAGAATAGGATAAACATAATAAACGCCCCAATTACCACTGGCATTCAACCCATGATAACCGCCTTCATGTAGCATTTTCCAAGCCCAGGAAAAAGAACCCAAATCTGCAGGCACTATGGTATTGAGTAGGTTATGCCCAAATATAAGTAATACAGCAATGAAAAGCAGCCATTTATCTGACAACCAAATCAAGCCAGAAAGTGCAATCATGGCAACGCCAATGGCCCAAATAACTTGCAAGAAAAACCCCCACTCGTTCCAAAAGAAACCCAACAAAAAGCTGAAATTAATGACAAACAATTCTATAAAAATCAACCAACAGCCTCGAATCAATAAAAACTGACTCAATGCTTTTTTATCATTGACTTTATGACCATATAAGAATGATGAAGTACCCGCCAAAAACACAAACACCGGTGCACAAAAGTGTGTGATCCAACGCGTGAAAAAATATTCAGGCGAAGTTTGAGTTAAATCTTCAGGTTGAAACGCCTCTAAAGACCAAAAATCACGCACATGATCTATTGCCATCAACACAATAACCAAGCCACGAAGGATGTCCAGAGACTGCAATCGATTTCTGTCATCTACATGCTTCATTCCGCTACCTTGATTATCATTGATTGGATTATAATTTTATCAAAAAACCCCAGGCTGTCATTATTTTGCTTTGATTGTCTCAAAACAGTCCCAATAACTTCAGCCCTCATAGGCGTCAATACCTGATCTAATCCCAACGTTTATAAGGAATACTCTTGGGTCTTACGCTTCCGCTCCAAGCTCACGCAGCACACCTATATCCGTATAGGCGTCGGTCTCCGTTCCAAACTCGCCTCTACCTCC
>JANQRW010000032.1 GCA_028284365.1 Marinicella sp. | reverse complement strand
AACCATCATGGAGGTCATTTGGCCATGAGAATTATAGGTATAGTTGGTGACTTTCTTATGGCTTGGGTTAGAAGAAACTGACGGCTCACTCATTGAAGTCACTTTACCAACGAACCGCGAATCATAGGTGTAGTCAGTACGTCTGGCATCAACTGTACCGAAAGCCTCGATTTTATAGGCATACTGGCCCTTGTCATCATAGTTGAAATATTTGGTGGTCACACCATCCTGCGTTTTACTGATCAGGTTATTATTCGCATCATAATCAAAATCTGTGTTGTCGTTAGCACATGAAGAACAACCTGGGCCAGTGATGCTTTTGATTTGCCAGATGCCATTGTTTTTTTCTACTTCATAGGTGCTGACTTCACCCCTTGAATTGGTGATGGTGCGGGTGTTATCAGCGTTGTAGACAATGCTCAACTCTTCTACATGGATGTCATTGCCAGTCAAATCTTTGGCGTGGTGTTTTTCATAAATCACACGACGTTCCGTATCGTATTGATAGCTGGCAAAACGCACACCGCGGCGATCTGTAATCCCAGTTAGGGCGTGTTTATTGGTTTTGCCAGGGACAGCGGCATCCTCATAAGTATCTTCATAATGAAATTGCTTATCTGTATTGTCTGGATATTGAATATTGATCAGGTTTTGGTTACTGTCATAACTAAAATTCCACTCTCTTCCCGTATTATCGGTCAGCTTGGATATCTGATAATTTGTGTAAGTGATGTCGACATATCCGCCAAATGCATCGGTGATTCTGCTTGCTACATCGCTGGTAGACGGGTATGAAATTAAGGTCTCTTTACCATCACTGCTTTTTATACTTTCTAACCTTGCTGCATTCAGTGTATTGCCATTCCAATAACCGGTATTGTATGTTTCAACGGTGTTGTCTGTGGTTTTGTATGTCCACAGGGAACCATTACGTTCCAAGGTGTCTTTGACGTAAACAGGTGGTGTCCATATTCCATTGATCTCATCAAACCTGAATTGTCTGCCGTCTGGACGATTGACGAAAACTGTGCGGATATTACCAACAGTATAAATTTTACTGATGTTGGCATTGTGCCTGTGGGTCCATCCCACCGCCACTGAGTTGATGACTTTTCTGCCATGTCCAGTATATCTGAAATTAGAGTTGTAGCTTAACTCGAAATTCAAGTTATCATTAACTGCGATGACTTCAGCGTGGTACTTGTTTCCAGTGGCAGTATTTATGGGGTTACCCACTTCGATTTCACATTGTTTCCCCCGATTATCTTCATCTGAAACGCATAAAAAGTTTTCATCTGCATGGGTTCCTTCCGGACATTCTCCAAAATAGAAATGACCGCCAAAATGAGTAAAATTCACACCTGGAGGATGAGCAATAAAGACGGACTCCAGCCATGGAAGCCCTTCAGGGGGGGTAAAATTGCCAGATGTACATCTATCTCTATCATCTGGTTTGTCAGCATTAGCCCTATAAAATTCAACACATGCATCATTGGCAGCATTGTAGTTATGGTGCGTCTCTTCATGTTGAACCCAACAAGTGGGTGGTGAGTCACTATCGCAATGTTCCACAGTTGCTGCATGGGATTGAGAAAAAGCCACGAGGGCCAAAAGAACAAATGAATATTTTTTCATGATGATTAAAACTCTATTGATTACCTATATCAAACGTTCATTGAGTAAAAACCTTGTCATGATTATTCAAAAAATAAAATATGTTTGTAGGACTTCTTGAAATTGTTATTGTTTCCTAACCAAATGCCTGAACTGATAATTTATTCTGTTTGTAAAGTCAGTTCGCTTTTAAGCTGATTCATTATCTTCCAAAGGCTGTAATGTTTTGGATAGGTATTAATGATAATTGGCATGAGTTCATTCAATAATTCTTTCGCTTCCTGAAACTCGTTGAGCTTATTGTGGCAAACCGCTTTTAGTAATTTGACTTTATGAATGTATTTATCCTCATTGTATTTGGGTCTTTCAAGAATTGCCACACCTTTGGCATAGGCTGACATTGCTTCATTCCTTCTGCCGAGAGCACAATAACTTTCACCCAGGGTGGTGTAATAATAGGATGTGTTATACGACATTTCTATCCCAGCGTCTTTCCTCATGTTGATGATATGTAACAACACTTCAATCGCTTCTGTATACTGACCGGAACCGTGTAATACCATTGCCTTAATATATAAAGGCTTGGCCAGCAGCACTTGATCCAAACCATTTTCTTGAATAAACTTTTCTCTGCTTTTATACGCACGTTCAGCATGGAATGTGGCTTTATCAAACTGTTGATCTTCAACCAGGGCATGACCTAAAAATATATCAATTTCTGCCACTTCCTTGCTATCAATTGACATCAGTTCGGATCTTACGCCTAATGCCTGCTCAAAAGCAGTTATGGCATCCCGAAACAGCTCCATTGAAATATAAAGTCTGCCTTTTCTGAACAACAATTCACTTTTTTCCCATTTATACTTGTCATTACCAACCTGATCAACCACTGAGAGGCAAGTTTTGAATGTGGTCTCAGCTTCGCTGAAATAAAATAACATACTTTGCACATGAGCTAGCAAAGAACAGGTTGAAATGAATATAGGATCATTTGAATTGATTTGAGTGAGCACCACCTCAAGCACTTGGCTTGCTTCGCTGTAACGCACAAAAAAGCGTAAAATCAAGCCTTTGGTATATAGCAGTAAAGGTTCAGGCCCATGTTGTGCAATGGCTTCATCAATGATCCCAATGACTTCAGCTTCAGGCTTGATTTTAAGCATTGAGGTCAAAGCCAATTCGCTGAAAAACTTAACCCTATCTTCATCTGAAAGCAGGGTAAGTTTTTGTTGGGTTTTTTTTAATAATTCATAGGCTTTATCTACTGCACCCAAATTTCGATAAACTTCGGCTATGTCTATACTCAATTCTGCATTGACCCCAGTCTCATCAGCTCCTCTTTGCTGTATCAAAGCTTGTGTCTGATCAACAATTTCCAGTGCTGTGATGTTCTTACCGTTGTTCTTGGAGGGGTTAGCATTTTTGAATGCAGCCACAAATGTCTCTGAAATGACCTCTGCCCTTTGTTGTTCCCTAACCGCCTTGTCCCTTTGTAGTGCGATGGTCACAACTGCCACCAACAAGATCACAAATACCAATAACAACGCACTGATTGGAAGCCAGTGCCTGGTTAAACTTTTTTTCAATCGATACAGGCTTTGATTTCTCCTCACAGCGATGGGTTCATGGTTCTGGTAATGCCTGATGTCAGCGGCCAAACCCGCCACACTCAAATAACGATCTTTGGGCGCCTTATTCAACGCATGACCTACAATGGCATCCAAATCACCTTTGACCTTTGAAAAAGCGATGGTGCTGTTCTCCTGGTACTTCAGGTGTTTGCTGGGCATCGGTGGTAATTGTTCACTGACCAATTGCTCAATCTGACCCCAACTTTTTCCTGAAAACTCAAAGGCATGCTGATCTGTCAACAATCGATAAAGCAACAAACCCAACACATAAATGTCACAGGATACCGTGATCGGGTCACCACTGATCTGTTCAGGTGCGGCATATTGTGGTGTCAACGCTGAAGTCCCCAACAAAGTCTCATGAATCACCTCAGTACCAGGCAGCAACTTCAATGGTTTGGCAATGCCAAAATCCAGCAATTTCAGTTCACCAGATTCGTTGACCAGGATATTGTTAGGCTTGAGATCTCGGTGCACAATCAGATTGTTATGAGCATAACTGACTGCATCACAAACCTTTAAAAACAACTCAAGTCGTTCAACCAAATTCAGTTGCTTGCTTTGACAACAGGTATCAATTGGCTCACCCTCAATATATTCCATCACATAAAAGGCTTTGTTTTGTTCTGAACCGGCATCAATCAAGCGAGTAATGTTGGGGTGTTCTAAACTTGCCAGGATCCGCCGCTCGGTATCGAACCTGGCTTGTGTCTGTTCATCCAAAACGTGCTGGTTCAATACTTTGATCGCCACCTGTTGATGGACTTCATCATTCCTTTGTGCCAGATAAACATGACCCATACCTCCTGAACCAATGCTTTTGATGATGGTATATTTACCAAACACATCACCACCTTGTAACTGATTTTGCTGCAACAACACTTGTGAGGCGGGTACATCTGGAGTTAGGGTACACCCTTCGACATCTAAATGGATGGCTATCAGCTCCCTCACTCTGGCTTTGATATGAGGGCGGGATTGGCACAGCAAATCAATGTTGGCTTCAACAGCCTCTTGGGGGATTTCTGTCAGTTGATCAACTATTTCTTTAATCAATTGCCAGTCTGATTTGCTTAATTCTTCACCTTGATCCATGGCAGTTTTATTTCAACTGAGACAACAACCAGAGACGAGCAAATTTCCAATTTCTTGATACCGTTGATTCCGAAACAGAAAGTGCCGCTGCCATTTGTGGAATCGTTAAACCACCAAAAACTTTATACTCAGCCACTTGTGCTGCTTGAGGGTCAATGGCTTCAAGTTCATGCAATAAGTGATCGACTGCAATCCAATCAAACTCTGATGCACTGGGTGTTTGAATCATTTCCTCTAACCTTTCAAGTGTCAAATGCACCTTGATACCACCTCTTTTCTTTCTTTTCTCTGAACGAAAGTGATCAACAATCACATGGCGTATCACTTTTGCTGCCACTGCAAGAAAGTGTTGTTTGTTTTGCCAAATCAATGATTTTTGCTGCCGTAGTTTGATATAGGCTTCATTAACAATTTCGGTGGTTTGTAGTGCACACCCTCCTTTAGACTTAAACTGACGATGAGCAATGTCATGAATGTATGGGTGTAACACTTCCAGGAGCTTAGTTTCAGCTTGCTGGTTACCATTTGACCAATCTGTTAATAAGTAATTGATATGGCTATCTGCATCAAATGTATCTTTGCAATCTGCACATTTATTTTTTTTCACAGTTTATAGATAAAAATCTATATTCTACACAATCAAAATTCAAATGGTGTTAACCGAAAGGTAACAATTCTTAAAAGAACTACAAAAAAACTCTTAGCTTCTGAAATAACAAAAGATGAAGAATAAAACACCTTTCGATGATCATTGATTTTATAAAACAAAAAAAAGCCCTAACTGACTATAAAGATAGTTCGTTAGGGCTTTTCACGCACTGCTTTTGTTAAACACACACACTGAGTAAGTGCGCTCCAGCGAATTGTATACTAAAGTTACTATTTGGTCAAACAACAATCTTTAATTGTATTCTTTAGTTACGTAACTAAAAGTTATTATGGCTGAATGAATCCCATTGGACGCAGAATCAAACAACTCAGAAAACAACATAAACTGACACAAAATGATGTGGCTGCATTTATTGGAGTGCAAAGGGTATCTGTCAGTAAATGGGAATCGCAAAGCGATGTATTCAACACGCCCAAAGGTGAACACTTATTCAAGCTGGCACAAATTCTTGAAACTTCTGTTGAATACATTCTGTATGGCCGCACCAAATACCACCCAAGCACACAGCACCAACCCATCCTGTCAGTCCAGGAAAATACAGGTCTAACCGTTAACAAAATCCCTGTGATAGATTGGGACGATATTGGAAACATCAACAAATCCAAATCTCAGAAAATCTACACCAATCAAGTGGTATTCAGCCACTTACCAAATACAAACCAAAGTTTTGCCTTGACTGTGATTGGCGACTCTATGGTATCGACCACTGGACCACACAGCTTTCCTGATGGTGTATTGATTGTATTTGACCCCGCATTACCAGTTACTCTGTCAGATGGTATTTTTATCATCGCTCAAATTAACCAAGACATGATGTTCAGACAAGTTAAATTCGATGGTTTAAAACCCTATCTACATGCACTTAACCCTCAATACCCCAAGGTATTTGAACCGTTCAAAGTTATTGGCAAAGTAACAGAAATGCAGATGCCATTGCCCTAAACTTTTTATAGGTCACAGAATCCACTAGAGCCATCCAGAACGGAGGCCAAAGACCCAACAGTATTCCTTTTATGCGGCCTTATCAGAATTTTCTAATATAGTCGTTAAATCAGCTGTATTTCTACAACCATCTCGCCTAAAATGCCTGTTTGATTTTATTCGATTCACAACCATGAGTGCCACTGAGAACAATTTAAAACCTGAATGCTTGCGCCAAGCCATCATTGGTGTGGATGCACCATTTTGTACGCCTTTTGGGCAGCGTCTCATGACTTATTGTGATTACACAGCATCTGGCAGAACGCTGACCTTCATTGAAAAATATTTGATGAAGTTACAACGTCATTACGCCAACACCCACACTGAAGATGACATGACTGGCCGCTCCATGACGCGATTATTACATGATGCAGAACAACGCATCAAAGACTCGCTGGGCGCCAATGATGACGACCGCATTATTTGTGTGGGTACCGGAGCTACTGGCGCAATCAACAAGATTCAACAAATACTTGGCACCTACCTGCCCCCTGCCACACGAGCACAAATTGAGCAGTCCGCCGACTGTGACCTGGAGAAAATCAAGGCTCAATCTCCGGTTATATTTGTCGGTCCTTACGAACACCACAGCAATGAAATTTCGTGGCGTGACGGTTTGTGCGAAGTCATTGAGCTGGATTTAGATATGAATGGTCATGCCAACTTAGAACAACTGGCAGAACAATTATCCAAACCAGAGTATGCAAACCGCCTAAAAATAGGTTCATTTTCAGCAGCATCAAATGTCACTGGTTTAATTTCACACAACCGTAAAATCGCTCGTTTGTTACATCAGAACGGTGCTTTGGCCTTTTTTGACTATGCAGCCAGTGCGCCTTATGTTGACATCAACATGCATCCAGAGGATGACCCGGATGGCTATTATGATGCCATCTTTTTATCCCCCCATAAATTCCTGGGCGGACCTGGTTCTACTGGTGTTCTGGTGTTCAACAAAAACATTTATCAGTCAGCGCTCAGACCGACTGTATCTGGTGGTGGCACTGTCAGCTATGTGGCAAGACACGACCATGACTTCATTGATGATATAGAGGAGCGGGAAAAAGCCGGCACACCAGGTGTGCTACAAATCATGCGAGCGGCTTTGTGTTTTGAAGTCAAAGAAAAATTTGGCGTACAACAAATTCACACAATTGAGCAAAACTGGCTTAACAAAGCTTTCACCGCCTGGCAGGAACATCCTCGCATCGAAATTTTGGGTGATCAAAATCCTGAAAATCGAGTGGGCATCGTCTCATTCAACATCAAAACAGCCTCAGGTAAATACCTGCACCCTAAATTCGTCACGGTTCTGTTGAATGATTTGTTTGGTATTCAGTCTCGCGCTGGTTGTTCATGCGCAGGGCCTTATGGACACCAACTGCTGGGGATCAATGAAGAAACTTCTGAACAATACCGTGCTTTGATTCAAAAAGGTTATCATGGCATCAAACCAGGCTGGTGTCGCATTGGCTTCCATTACATCATGGATGAACCGGAAATACAGTACATCATTGATTGTGTGAAGTTTATTGCTGACAATGGTGCTGAGTTTCTACCCTGGTATAAGTTTTGTCTCAAGCAGGCTTGTTGGCAGCACATCCATGATGATGGTCAATGTCCTGAACTGTCATTGGATGAAGCATTCAAGCAAGACATTGATAACCCACAACCACTCTCACCAATGCTCAGATCATCACTGTATCAACAGTTTTTACAAGAAGCAGAACGTTTGAAATCAGCGGCCAAATCACTGCCTGTTCGCGAACCACAGTCACTGCCTGAAATTGAACACCTGAACCAATTTATTGTTTAATCACTGGATTCATCAATCTCAGTTGATCTCCAGCCTTTCTGAAGCTTAACTCACTGACTGCTGTTTATGGTCGACCACTGATCGCGCCAAATCCTAAAGATATTAACTGTGTTGTGATGATATTCTGTGGTTTTTTCCACTGTCATGCCGTTTGCTGTTGCTACTTTCATTGAAGGCAAATTAGTTACACTGATGATGGACACCAGGGATGGTGCCAAGTCGTGCTGAAAAGCAAAATCACGAGTTTTCCTGGCAGCTTCTATCGCAAAACCTTGCTTCCAAAAAGCAGGCAACAGCGAATAACCAATTTCCAGCTCCCGTTCACCATCAACAGTTTGTACCAACAACCCACAATGGCCGACCAATTGGCCACTGCTTTTCTCTATCAAAGCATTCATCCCACCCAATTGGTTTTGATACCGGTGAAATTGCTTTTCATACCAGTCTATACAGCCTTGTTCTGCTGGCTGATGTTCCATCACCCAATGTTCAGATGTTCTCATATCTACAAAAAAAGGCAACCAGCTTTTAAAGTCTGATTGCCTTACTTTTCTATAAATCAACCTGTCGCTACACTCACCTGTCAATAACATTGGCACACTCAGATTAACTCACCACAGTATTATCACCATATTGAGCTTTCTCCAAAGCTGCAATGCGATCCTCTAAAGGCGGATGGGTGGAAAACAGTTTTGCCAAGGTTGCTTTGCCACCGGAAATACCGAAAGCAGCAAACTCACCTTCCAGTTTTTCTGTTCGGCTACTGCGTTGTAACGCTTTCAAAGCATCAATCATGTTTTGATTACCTGCCAATCTGGCTCCACCTTCATCGGCATGAAACTCACGGTATCTTGAAAATGCATTGATAATGATGGCTGCGATAAAACCCAACACAATCTGTGCAATTAAGGTTCCAATAAAAGAACCCATGGTGTAACCACTACCCCGGCTGTCTCGACTGGCCGCTGCTATTGCGTAACCAATGATGCGGGAGAAGAAGATCACAAAAGCATTCAAAACACCTTGTAACAAGGCCATGGTTACCATGTCGCCATTGGCAACATGTGCCACTTCATGACCCAACACCGCTTCCACTTCAGTACGTTTCATTGATTGTAATAAACCAGTACTGACCGCCACCAAGGAATCATTTTTTTTCATACCGGTGGCAAATGCATTCGGACTTGGCGATTGAAACACACCAACTTCAGGCATTCCAATACCAGCATCCTGTGCTTGTCGTTGTACCGTTTCCAACAACCACTGTTCATCGGCATTACGTGGGGACTCAATGATTTGTACACCCATGGCTTTTTTGGCCATCCATTTGGACATGGCCAATGAAATAAATGAACCCACCGAACCCCATAAAATAGAGAACACGGCTAATGCCCGGTAATCCAGACCATTTTGAGTCAAATAACCATCGAACCCAAATATTTTCATAACCACTGAAATAACCGCCAAAATAGCCATATTAGTGGCAACAAATAACAAAACTCTTTTCATGTTTTTACCTTAAAAATGATTAGCTTTCACATCTATTGTACAGGTGACTGCATCAATAATAAGTGCAATTTTTCAAACCACAAGCCTGCTAAAGGTCATATTTGTATCAATAAGCCCTTAAATCTGGTAATGCTCGGTAAAAGTAAGCAATTATTAACTGGGTTTACGCTATAATGCGCGGCTTTTAAAGTTTCGGCTGTTCCATGTCTACAGAAAAAATCAGAAACATCGCGATCATCGCACACGTTGATCACGGTAAAACCACCCTGGTTGATGAATTATTGAAACAATCAGGTACCCTTGGGGAACGCGCTGATGACCCTAACCGCTTGATGGATTCAAATGATCTGGAGAAAGAACGGGGCATCACCATCCTCTCAAAGAACACTTCCATTGAATGGGAAGGTTATAAAATCAACATCGTTGATACCCCTGGCCATGCCGATTTTGGTGGTGAGGTAGAGCGTGTTTTGAGTATGGTTGATTCCGTTTTGTTATTGGTTGATGCTGTTGATGGGCCCATGCCACAAACTCGTTTTGTGACCCAAAAAGCTTTCGAAATGGGCTTCACACCCGTGGTTGTTGTGAATAAAGTTGACCGTGACGGTGCCCGCATTCAATGGGTAATTGACCAAACCTTTGATTTGTTTGATTCATTAGGTGCCACCGATGAACAGTTAGATTTTCCAATCATTTACGCCTCAGCGATCAATGGATACGCCTCTGAAGAAGATGATGTCAGAAATGGTGACATGCGTCCGCTGTTTGAAACCATCACCAATAAGGTATCACCACCTGATGTAGATGTTGATGCCCCTTTTCAGATGCAAGTTTCAACTTTAGATTACAACAGTTTCTTAGGCCTGATTGGTATTGGGCGCATCAAAAAAGGCAGCATAAAGACCAACACACCAGTATCAGTCATAGACTCTGATAGCAAGACCAGGAACGGCAGGATCTTAAAAATATTTGGCTTCAAAGGTTTAGAGCGCATAGAAGTCAGTGAAGCTTCTGCTGGTGACATTGTGGCCATATCGGGGATTGATAACATTGGTATTTCTGATACTTTGTGTAACCGCGATCATGTAGAAGCATTGCCTCCATTGACGGTTGATGAACCAACCATTTCGATGTTGTTCTGCGTTAATGATTCTCCATTCGCTGGTAAGAGTGGGAAATTCCTGACCTCGCGTCAAATTAAAGACCGACTGGAGCGTGAAACCACATATAACGTGGCACTGCGGGTTGAAGAAACCCAAAATTCTGATCAGTTTAAAGTATCAGGGCGCGGCGAATTGCATTTGTCGGTATTGATTGAAACCATGCGTCGTGAAGGTTTTGAATTGGCCATCTCAAGACCACAAGTGATTTATCGTGAGATTGACGGAGAAATGTGCGAACCCTATGAAGACTTGGTGGTTGATATAGAACAAGAGCATCAAGGTTCTGTGATGGAGCAGTTACTGGGTCGTCGAGCTGAGGTTAAAGACATTGTGCCAGATGCCACTGGTCGAGTGCGTTTGACCTTCATCATTCCAGCACGAGGCTTGATTGGTTACCAATCAGAGTTCAAAACCACAACCTCAGGTTCTGGTATTTTGACCCATGTTTTTGATCATTATGGCCGCAAACTCAATACTATTGAACGCAGTCGTAAAAATGGTGTGCTGATTTCCAAAGGCACGGGTAAAGCGCTGGGTTATGCCCTATTTAACTTACAGGATCGTGGTCGTTTGTTGATTGATGCCAATGTAGAAGTCTATGAAGGGCAAGTGATAGGCATTCATTCACGTGACAATGATTTAACGGTTAACCCATTAAAAGGTAAGCAATTGACTAACGTTCGTGCTTCAGGCAAAGATGATGCCTTGAATCTGGTTCCACCGATCAAAATGACATTGGAACAATCCATGGAGTTTATTGAGGATGATGAGTTGGTGGAAGTGACACCTGAAGAGATTCGTATCCGTAAACGACATTTACTTGAGCATGAAAGAAAACGCGCCAGTCGCGAAAGTTAAGACCAAGTTCAAATAGTAAACACATTAAAGCCACGACCTCTTATTGTGGCTTTTTTTAATTAATAAAGACTCAAACCCTCATTATTTCTTATTGGTTTTTAAACTGATAAGTTCTCTCTGATTTTAGTTTGAGCATGTCTATGGCTTGTATGCTTAATGTTGCTGCTGCGACCGGGAGCACCAATGCCTGACCAGCATAAGTTTGCCATTCACCGTCATCCCAGCGATAACTGAGTTGACTCAAACCAGAAAGATCATCTACTGCATGAATCTTGATGGTTGCTTTGGGCCCAATGACAATTTGTTCACCCACATGATTCCTGTGGCCACTGATGTCTATGGCTATCACTGGCGGTGCGATGTCATCCCTTGCAATGGTAAAGTTCAGCTGTTGTGGCTTTGATCTGAAGCCAACAATTTCATCTGCACTGATACCACCCACACGGAAATAATAGTCACCAATTCTCTCAAATTCGTTAATTTGCCATTGGTTTGCTTTGGTCTTTTGTTGACGCAACACCTGTTCACAATCCTTATCAGCGCAAATTTCTACCACATACGCTACTGCATCAATGACTTCCGACCATGCCAGCCACGGGTTGGTGTAATTATAGCTGCCACTGATATCTTTATTAACCTCTGGGGCTTCTAATAATGGCTTCGGCTCTGGTGGTGCCTCACCTTGTTTAACAGCCAATCCCATACCCTGTTTTACATTAACTTCTGCACCAGCTGAAGCAACTGCACTGTTACCTTTATACACTGAAATGACAGAATTGCCTGCCTCTGTCAGACCTGTGCGCATTTCAGCCGTTTTACCAACTTCGGCCCTCGGTTTTGAAATCGCACTGCCAGTTACTATGGTGATTTCAGTGTGATCAGCTGTTAATGGTTCCCAACTCAACTCTGCATCACCTTTGACCACTTCTATGGTGGCACTGTCAGTTCCGGTTAACCCTGTAGAACGGCTTTGTAAAAAAATCTGTGAAAACTCTAAAACTTTTAGCTTTGACTCATCATTAAATTCCAGCAGCGCTGATGATTTGGCATAGGTTCTGACACCTTCTTGTTCCACCAATTCGTCACCATCCTGAGCTGATAACCAATCACCTTCAGATGGTTTTTTCTCAACCCGATTAACCAGGTTATAAACTTTGGCTTTTTCTGCAGGAATGATGCGTTCTTTGATGATCGTTAGCTCCTGACCAATCTTCAGTTGATTCGGATTTTCAATTTGTGGATTCAGCTTCCAATTATCCTGCCACAGAATATCAGTACCTAAATAGCTGCGGGTGATGATGTGGAGGTTTTCCCCCGGCTTAACAATGTGCTTAACTGTGATGTCTTGTGGCTCTATGAGCTTATTTTGTGCTTGCAATCCAACGGCAAAACTTAACGCAGCAAAAACAATGATTTGATTTATTTTTTTCACTTTCTTACCTTTTAGCTTTTACTTTTATGTTTTTTTCCAAAACATTACCAACCTTATCTTCAGCAAGCACTTTAATGCGGTAATAACCTTTACTTGTGAACCTGAATTTTTTGGGCAAGTCTAACCATTTCCTTTGCACACCTTTATATTTCTGTGTTGTTAAACCAACACCATCATCATTGGCTGCCAACTCAAAAACTGCATTTACCTTAACTGAAATATTTTGTTCAACAATCGCCGTCGACTCACCATCACTGTAAACAATGAATGGCGCTTCTTCATCTTTTTGCCACCTTAATTCTTCGTCATAGCCATTGCCCAATTGGTCAACAACAGTTAATTTATCCCCGCTTCTCACGTTTAACGCATGAGCATCCACAATGACTGGTTTATCATTAATAAGTATTGATGCTACGTCATTGTCATCCTTTGCATCCAGCATCAATTGTGCTTGGCTACCTGCAAACCAACCATTACCTGTTCGAACAGCAGGTTCTGCCAATTGCCAACTGACTTGAGGTGGTTGAAAATCAGCTTGCAGAGCAATGTACATTTCCTTGGTATTATCAAATTCATCTGTGGCAGTAACGCTTATTGCATCAACACCTTTGAATGTATCGATCACAGTGTTTGTTTGCCCTTTTATAACTTGAGCAGCGGTCTTCACTGCCGTAATTTCTCCACCTTCAACGACCATGGTCAACTCACTGTCTGGACCAACAACCACATGGTCCTGTGCCGCAATGACATGCTTCCATTCGCTGTTAATCTGTGGTGGTGTTCGATCGACTGAAATGATTGGGGCTTTCAATTTCAGTTCAGAATTTGTAGCAAATGGGTTGATTTCAAGTAACCTCACATCTCCTACAGCACTTTTAACCAATAAACGATCAACACCCTCAGGTATGGCTTGACTCGATGGCTGGAATACACCTCCGTTGGTGGACCACATTTCATCGTTTTTGATCACAGGCCCTGAAGCTTTAACTGAGCCAAGCAACAGCATTGAACCCAGTGCGAGGTACTTAAGAATGCGCAATATTGGTCTCCTGGTTTTCATGACTATTTTCATTTTTCTGTATTTTAACTCCTGCTTCATCAGGAATCCATTTGATCGGAACTGGGGTGTTTTGAACGATCAATTCAGCCATGATCGCAGCTGTTTCGGGACGTTTCTGAGGTGTTTTTTCCAACAATAAATCAATCGCTAAAAATAATTCCTCTGAACCCGGCGGTCTGATCCATGGCGGGAACACCACATTTTTATTCAAAGTATTGAATTTGGTCTGATTGGCCTTTTTGCCTTTGAATGGATTTTCACCCAACAAACACTCTGCAATAACCACACCAACCGCAAATAAATCACTTTTAACACTGGCTTCACCCTTTTGGTAAACTTCCGGTGCCATATAACCATGCGTGCCTGTGATGTCATCTGTACCAATACCGCTGACCAAAGCAGTGGTACCAAAATCAGTTAACTTAATGTCACCATTAACATCCAGTAAAATATTCGCTGGCTTAATGTCCCGGTGTACAAAACCCATATCATGTGCCGTTTGTAGCCCACGTAAAACCGCTATCGCAATTGATAATGTCAGAGAGAGATTAAGTGATTTTTTGCGCTGTAACAACGAACTCAAAGATTCTCCCTTGATGTACTCCATAGCGATGAAAGCAGTGGTTTTGGTTGAAACCACATCATAAATTGAAACCACATTTCGGTGTGATATACGAGCTGCAGTAATGGCTTCTTGGACCAAAGTTTGTGTCATATTTTCACGTGACTCAAAATCATTACCTATCGGCATGGTTTTTAATGCCACATGGCGATCTAATTTGGGGTCCCAACCTAAAAATACTGAACCCATGCCTCCTTTTCCAATGGGACTGATCACTTGATAGCGGTCCACAAAAACTTGCCCTAAAGCGTTCCTGTCATTGATGTGCTTGGTTAAAGCATCAAAACTCTGCTCTAAAGCTTGTACCTCACCGCCATGCCAATCTGAGTTTTGTTGTTGGTCACCCATCAACGCATTTTGTGCCTTAACAATTCGACGTATCGGTTTAACCCAGGAAAAATAAGCACCAGCCAATAACACCAAAGTCATTAACAACACCAAAGCAAAAATTTTCCAGGCAGTGCGGCTCATGGCTGCTGTTGACTGTTCAGCAAATCGTATTGATTGCCTTGAGACCACATATAACGGGTATTTATTAACTTTGGCAAAAGCAGCAATGAATCGATCTTCATCACCAGCTTGTGACCGATTAGCACCGCCGTTAGCAGCCCCATTAGCCATCAAGGTTAACCACTCTCGAGGCACAGGAATGAAATCATCACCTGCATTTTTAATCATCTGTCCAGCTGGGTTAACCAAACTGATACTGGCAGCCCGGCCAAGTATTTCAGGGCTCAATAAGCCAGTTAAGTCAGCCTTGATTTGCATCAGAACATCCACGTTCGGTCTCGCTGAAGGCACTTTCACAATCAGATCATACCCTTGCGTTGTTTCCACAAAGTCGAAGTTCTGAGAGTGATTTTTTATCAACGCCTCAACTTTACCCAACAGTGCATTATTTTTACTGGCATACTGAATAACCTGCGTTGATTGTTTACCTTTTGTCTCATCTGAATTCAACACCAAAACCACCAACTGAATTTCATCATGTAACAACAATCCAGATTTCAATGAATCAGAGGCTTCACTGGAATCAGGCTGTAAATAAACGGCTGGGCTTTTGGCCATATTTAAAGCCAAACCCTGATACTTATCAATATAAGATTCAAACCTGTCAGCAGTCGCCCTGGAAATGATTAAATGATTTTTTTGCGCCTGATCAACCACAGCTTCTCTTGATTGGTTGATTTGGTACCAGGAAAGTAAGAACGGCAATGACCCAACCCCAATTAAGGTCAACACCACCCAAAACATAATTGACTGATTTTTCAACACCACACCCAAATTTAACTGAACACGAATTATAAAATCAAATTCGCACAATAATGGTCAAAAACTGTCAACTCAACTTTGTGATATCCCGTTTCGATGACGAGATACTTTAACAAACCATCAGTAAAGACCAACCTGATTGTTACAACCGGCTCTTCTGTCATAAAAGCATAACATATATTGTCCGTACATAAGAAACACTATGGCATGTATCAGAACCACCCTGGAGCAATTGAGTAGTATATATTTCTCTCAACCGCACCAGTTCAAAGCCATGGCAAGGAAACACACAGCAGCTGCGCAAGAAACAAGCAGAGAAACTGTTATGCCACTGAGGGCAAATTGGGTTAAGAAGATCAAGGCATTTTATCACTGCAAGGCTGGGAGCGCACAATCTGTGTGCGTGACCCGTCTGCAGAAATAAAATAACGCAGAAAAACTGTTATACCACTGAGGGCAAATTGGGTTAAGAAGATCAAGGCATTTTATTACTGCAAGGCTGGGAGCGCACAATCTGTGTGCGTGACCCGTCTGCAGAAATAAAATAACGCAGAGATTCTTAACCCAATTTGTCCTCAGAAGATTTCGCCAATCATACAGCGTAGAGAACCACCCGCCTTTTCCAACTCAGACACATCAACCCCATGCAAAACAAAGCCCCAAGACTCTAGCTTTTGCCTGGAATCATTTGACAACGCGTCAAAAGCGGTCTGGCTGAAAAACACATCCTTATCGGTGATCGAAATACAGTTACCTGCGAAAGCCAATTTTTCCTCATCACTGATAAACAAGGTACGATCTTGGTAAAACTCAGCAATCGCATCAACCACTGCTGGATCAGCAAATGACCCTTTGTGAATCACACAAGCAGTTCCAGCCAAGCATGCCATCACCACATTGGTATGGTATTCACCCTCGGCTAAATCAAACTGAAACATTAAATCTGTCGCAAACGCTTCTTGCAAGGCCCTCGCTCCAGCAGCATCAACACGTTCAGTCATTCCAACAAAACCCACATTTCTGGCTCGATCAGGCACCAACACACCCGTCAGCTCTGCCACCGCTTCATCATGATTGATTTCATATTTTTCATAGCCTAATAACTCACCAAAGAATTTTCGCATGTCTTGGCGTTGTGTTTCTTTCTGGCGGTTTTCGTATTTCATGGAACCAATCACATAACGATTTTGGTGTGTTGTGGCAAAGGCATTATTGGGGAAAACCGCATCCGGTGTTTCTTCAGAACCTGGAAATGTGACCACAGGCACCCCCACATCAGTGATGGCACGTGCCAATTGCTGATGCTGATACATGGCTAATTTTACATCAACCTGTTGGTCCATTAACATGTATTCATTATCTTGTGCGGTCTGCTGATCTAATCGAAACCCCACTGGACTAACCATAAATGCAGCTTTCATGCTACCGGCTTGTTTCAAGGGATATTTGTTCTCTGCAATTGCTTGTCTGAAGGCTGCTACCGTTTTAACTAACATCTTTCACCCATTCTCTGGCTTCACTAATCACTGCCACATCATCTTTACGACGTGGCGCTTCTGTCACTAAATAGGATTTCCACTTTTTATTACCTGGAAGTCCATGATACAAACCCAAAATAGGCCTGATCAACCAATGTAAACTCAAGCCATTTTCAATCATGACCTGACAATAATCGACGTATGATAACAGCACTTGATCTCTGGATAAAAGCTGTTTTTCCATCCCCATCGCATCATGTATTTCACGAATTAACCAAGGCGCATTCCAAAATGCCCGACCAATCATAACACCATCAACATGCCTCAACTGTTCTGTGGCCGAATCAACAGTAGCTATACCACCATTGATAATGACTTCCAACTCAGGGTTTTGTTGTTTCAGTTGATACGGATAATCATATTTGAGGGGCGGTATCGAGCGATTTTGTTTTGGGCTCAGCCCTTGTAACAGTGCTTTTCTGGCATGAACAATAAAAGTTTTACAGCCTGCGGTTTTCACTACTTCAACAAAGCCTGAGAAATGCTCGTATGAGTCTTCATCATCCACACCAATGCGAGACTTGATGGTCACAGGAATGCTCACTGAGTTTTGCATCGCTTGAAAACAATCAGCCACCAAAGCAGGCTCCCTCATCAGACAGGCACCAAAACGCCCTTTTTGCACCCGGTCACTGGGACACCCTACATTGAGGTTAATTTCTGCGTACCCCATATCCTCAGCAATTTTGGCACATTCAGCCAAATCTTTAATATCACTGCCACCAAGCTGTAAGGCAACCGGATTTTCAGCTGTTGAAAAACCCAAATATTTATCTCTATCACCTCGTAAAATGGCCGGACAGGTCACCATTTCTGTATAAAGCATGACCTCATTGGAAATGAGGCGGTGAAAGTAACGACAATGCCGATCGGTCCAATCGAGCATGGGTGCAACGCACAATCGTCGATTGACAGCATGAATCATTGCAGTATCAAACGGTGCATCAAATCCAGATAAATACTTTCTAGTTGCACCAAATGACTGACTTTTTCACATTCGTTAATCTGATGAATGGTTTTGTTTATTGGCCCTAATTCCATCGTAGCAATACCGAATGGTGCCACAAAACGACCATCAGAAGTACCGCCAGCTGTATTGAATTCCGCATCAATACCAGTAATCTTATTGATAGAATTTGCCAAAGCCTTTTTGTATTGCTCATTTTGGCAATGAAAAGGCTCACCAGAGCGTTGCCAATCGATGCTGTGGTTTAATTGGTGTTTATCCAGAATCCCTTGTAACTGCGTGCTTAGACTTTGTTGATTAGAACATGGGGCATATCTGAAGTTTGCAGTAATTACCATTTCTCCAGGAATGATGTTGGACACGCCCGTTCCAGCATTGATATTTGAGATTTGAAAACTTGTGGGTGGAAAATCGATGTTGCCCTGATCCCATTCAAATCGACCCAGTTCATCAATGGCTTGTGCTGCTTTAAAAATAGGGTTATCTGCATTCTGTGGGTAGGCCACATGCCCTTGTTTACCTTTGATATTAATCACCACATGCAAAGAACCACGCCGCCCAACTCTGACTGTATCACCCAATTGTTTTGAACTGCTTGGCTCACCCACCAAACAATAATCAAAGTGGTGTTTTTCAGCCACCAGCGGCATAAACTTTTTCACACCATCAGTGGCCACACCTTCCTCATCACTGGTAAGCATCAAAGCCACTTTGCCAGGATGGTTGGGATTTTGGGCCACAAATTTTTCTATGGCCAACACCATGGCGGCAATCGAACCTTTCATGTCTGCTACACCTCTGCCATAAAGCACACCGTTTTCAACATGTGCTGACAAAGGATCATATGTCCAAGCACCAACATCGCCCGGTGGTACCACATCGGTATGACCTAAAAACAACAAAGCTGGCCCAGGTTGTTCACCGTGCCAAATCAAGACATTATCCACTTCACCAAAACGATGGTGTTCACCATCAAAACCCTGCCCACCTAGACGATTCATAAGTAAAGGCTGGCAACCAGCATCATCTGGCGTATAAGAAGGCTTTTTAATCAGTTGCCTGGCTAAGCTGATAACTTCAGGTTCCATGACTCAAAGCCCGATCCTGTACTGATCATTTTCAAAAATCACTGGTCTTTTTATTAATGTCGGGTGCATGACTAACAAACCTGCATTGATATTGTCTTTGGCGCCATCATCTAACTGCTTCCAAGTGGTACTGCGCTTGTTTAACAATTGGGTTATATCAATGTCGTTCAACATGGCATCCACCAATACCTGGTTGATACCATCAACCCTGAAATCATGTAGTTGCACTGTCTTCCCTTCGACCTTCGCTTGCCTCAATGCCGCACGAACTTTGTCACAGTTTTTAATACCGAAAATAATCATGATCTAAGCAACTCATTGATGGAAGTTTTGGCTCGGGTTTTTTCATCCACCTTTTTCACAATAACCGCACAATTGAGTGCATATTTACCATTCTCAGCAGGTAAAGTACCTGACACCACCACTGAACCTGGTGGCACATAACCATAAGTGATTTCATCAGTTTCACGGTCATAAATCTTGGTGCTTTGGCCAATAAACACGCCCATTGAGATAACACTGCCCTTACCAACCCTAACACCTTCTACCACTTCACTGCGGGCACCAATAAAACAATCATCTTCAATAATGGTTGGAGCAGCTTGCAGTGGTTCCAGCACACCACCAATACCTACACCGCCAGACAAGTGTACATTTTTACCAATCTGAGCACAGCTACCCACCGTAGCCCAAGTATCAACCATGGTGCCAGCACCTACATAGGCCCCAATATTGACATATGATGGCATACAAACCACGCCTTGACCTAAAAATGCACCGCGACGAACTGTAGCCGGGGGCACTATTCTGGCACCAATTTTCTCAAATTCGTTGTGGTTTGCACCCTGAAAACGACAAGGCACCTTGTCCCAGTAATTATGAGTCGATCCGGACATGACTTCATTATTCTCTATCGTAAAATACAACAGCACTGCTTTTTTTAGCCATTCATTGACATAGCACCCATTACCCTTAGGTGCAGAAACCCTCAACTCACCGGACTCTAAACGGTCCAAGGTCTTTTCAACCACACCACCGTATTGGTTTTTGAGTTCAATTGGGCTTAATTCAGCTCTGGCATCCCAGGCTGCGTTGATATCATTTTCTAAGTTCATGTTGAGTAATTTAGATAAGAAATGCGGCATTATAAACCGCGACTTAGAACAAGTCAGCTTAAACTGTTGTATTCATGAGGCTAAATTTAACTGCTTAAATCAACTTTTAACTGCAATTTCTTGACAGATATTTTGAATTCCGACTGCATTATATGTAGAATGCTCCGGCTGTACATGCGAATTTTGCTCGCTTCCATTTGCGTACGACAAATAAAAACAGCTGTTTCGCCCTTAATATTAGCAAGGTGGCACATCCCCCTTACTTGGGCAGGCAAACGCAATTGAAGTGCCTCATCCAACTTTTTAAGTTGTTTGGCACGTTGTATGAGTCCAGATAAACTTTTATCTTGAGCAACACTGTCTGAGATGGACTGAAATCCTCGGTTTTTTCGCATGGGGAATATTTGAATATTAATAAATAATGTAAGCAAGTTTTTTTATGAATAATTTTACAATAATAAAACACAAAAAAACGGGCATTGTTCAATACTCTTTGAATGACAGAGCTGTTAAAGTCAAGTTGTTCACATTGGTTGGCATTGGTGCCTTGGTTATTTTGGCTACAGGGATGTTCATTGGCTCTTTTTTCATTGGCTCTTCAAATGAAAGCCAAATCAAAATTAAAGAACTACAGGCTTTGGTTGATTCCAGCCAACAAGAATTAGTTGAACACAAGGAATCTGTACAAAATGACATAGATTCAATGACACTACAAATTGGTAAATTAATGGCACACTCAACCCGGCTGAACGCTTTGGGCAGCCGCTTGACTGAAGCTGCTGATATCAATCGGGATGAGTTCAATTTAGATGCAGAACCAGGCATTGGCGGCGCCACACCTGAGCTAACAGGTGATATCAACACACCTCAATCCTTGTACGAAAATTTGTTCAACTTAGAAGACAGTTTCAGTAAGCAACAAGAAAACTTCACAATACTAGCCAAACTGCTCAATGAGCAAGATATTCAACACAATTCAACCCCACACATTATGCCACTTGATCAAGGTTGGATTTCGTCTTACTATGGCAAACGCATCGATCCATTCACAGGCCAGCAAGCCAATCATCCGGGCATGGATTATTCGGGTGCATACCGATCGAAAATCGTTGCTGCAGCTGATGGTATTGTGGTTTGGGCTGGTAAACGCAGCTCCTATGGCAATATGGTTGAAATTGATCACGGCAATGGCTTCATGACCAGATATGCCCACGCAGAAACCATCCATGTAGAGCTCGGACAAAAAGTTTCAGCCGGAGAACAAATCGCCATAATGGGCAAAACAGGCAGAGCCACCTCAGAGCACCTGCATTTTGAAATCTTGAAGAATGGACACAAAGTTAACCCACTACCATTTGTGAATTCTTAAAGGGTTAACCAACAATTAATTTTTTAAGGGCAAATAAATTAAGTTTTATTTGCCCTTTTACTTGAATAATGACTGATAGAAACCACATTGTTTCATTCAGCATGCACAACCAAAACAAAGAGAACTATGGCTAAAAACTCACTATTCACAAAAATCTTTGGCTCAAGGAATCAACGCTTCATTCGCCAATTGGATAAACTTGCTGACAAAGTCGAAGCATTAGAGCCTCAATTTCAAACCCTTAAAGACGATGAGTTTCCTGTCCAAACCCAAACCTTAAAAGACCGCTTGTCCCAAGGTGAAACCTTAGATGATTTAGTCCCTGAAGCGTTCGCACTGGTTCGTGAAGCTTCAGTCAGAACCTTAGGTATGCGCCATTACCATGTACAACTGATTGGTGGCATCGTGATTCATCGTGGCAAAATTGCTGAAATGAGAACAGGTGAAGGTAAAACATTGATGTGTACCTTAGCAGCCTATCTCAACGCTTTAGCTGGCGAAGGCGTGCATGTAGTTACCGTTAATGATTACTTAGCCAGTCGTGATGCTAAATGGATGGAACCACTGTATAATTTTTTGGGTATGAGCGTGGGTATTGTCGTCCCCAGCTTATCACATGAAGCCAAACGAGCAGCTTATGCCTGTGACATCACCTACGCCACCAACAACGAATTGGGTTTTGACTATCTGCGCGACAACATGGCTTTTAGCCTGGATGCCAAAGTACAACGAGAACCCTTCTTCGCTATCATTGACGAAGTTGACTCTATTTTGATTGATGAGGCACGTACACCTTTGATCATCTCCGGACAGGTGGATGAATCACCAGATGTCTATAATCGTGTGAATAAGATAGTGCCTTTCCTCGAACGATCAACAGTTGAACCTGATCAAAAAGAAATCAGTAAAGCCATCATGAACAAACAAAGCCTCCCTGAACCAGATGGAGACTTTTCTGTAGATGAAAAATCCAAACAAGTTTTCCTCACCGAACAGGGCATGCAAAACGCTGAAGATTTGTTGAAAAAAAATAATTTAATGGCTGCTGACGACTCTTTGTATGATTCTCAACACATATCTTTGATGCACCATGTAAGTGCCGCTTTAAAAGCGCATCATCTGTTTGAAAAAGATGTAGATTACATCGTAAAAGAAGGCGAGATTGTTATTGTCGATGAATTCACTGGCAGAACCATGGAGGGGCGCCGCTGGTCAGACGGTCTACACCAAGCGGTTGAAGCCAAAGAAAATGTACCCATTCAAAAAGAAAACCAAACACTGGCCTCTATCACCTTCCAGAACTATTTTCGCTTGTATCCAAAGCTGTCAGGCATGACCGGAACAGCTGATACAGAAGCCTACGAGTTTCAAACAATTTATAACCTGGAAGTCATTGTTATTCCAACGCACAAACCAATGGTTCGTGACGACCAAGGTGATTTGGTTTATTTCAACCAAAAAGCCAAGTTTGAAGCCATCATTGAAGACATTGTCGAATGTCATGAGAAACAACAACCTGTATTAGTTGGTACAGCTTCCATTGAAGTATCAGAATTTTTGTCACAACAGTTAAAACAACGCAAAATCAAACACAATGTTTTAAATGCCAAACAACATGAACGCGAAGCGATGATCGTGGCCGAAGCAGGTTTACCTGGCGCAGTTACCATTGCCACTAACATGGCTGGTCGCGGTACTGATATTGTGTTGGGTGGCAACTTAGCTGTTGAAATTGAAAACAAAGGCAATATCAGCGAGATTGAAAAAGAAAAACTCACTGACAATTGGAAAGCACGCCACCAGCAAGTGTTGGATAACGGCGGTTTAAGAATCATTGGCACTGAACGTCATGAATCTCGCCGCATCGATAATCAGCTGCGTGGTCGAGCAGGACGACAAGGCGACCCAGGCTCATCACGCTTCTACATTTCATTAGAAGATAATCTGATGCGTGTGTTCGGTCAAAGTCGCATGATGGACAACATGAAGCGCTTTGGTATGAAAGAAGATGAGTACATTGAGCACAAGTGGATCACTCGAATCATCGAAAACGCCCAAAGAAAAGTTGAGTCGCATAACTTTGATATCCGTAAACAGCTATTGGAATACGATGATGTGGCCAATGATCAGAGAATGGTGGTCTACCAACAACGTGCCGATCTATTGGAGTCCGATGAAATTGGTGATTATATTGCTGACACCCGCGAGGAAGTTTTCGATAACGTGATTCGACAACACATCCCCCTAGAGAGTGTTGAGGAACAATGGCAAGTGCCACAACTTGAACGCGTGCTTTCGCATGAATTTGGTATTGAGATTAATATTACACATATACTGGAACGTGATGAAGAGCTGGATGATGACGGCTTAACAGACAAAATTCATAACCACATAGAACGTTTTTTCAAAGAAAAAGAAGCCATGACTGGTTCTGAAGTGATGCGTAACTTTGAAAAAGCGGCTTACCTGAACACCTTAGATCAATTGTGGAAAGAACATTTAGCTCAAATGGACCATTTACGCCAAGGTGTCGGTCTCCGTTCACACGCCCAAAAGCAACCGATACAAGAGTATAAACGTGAGTCATTTGATATGTTCAAGGATTTGTTGGATAAAATCAAATACGAAACCACCCGAATCATTGCTCGAGTTAAAGTGCGCGAAGAAGATGATGTGGCAGCCATGGAACACAAAGAAGAACAAAATGTGACTTTCCAGCATAAATCGCCCAACCAATCCACTCAACGCCAACCCGAAAAAGTAGAAACTTTCGTTCGTGAAGGACAAAAAGTGGGTAGAAATGACCCATGCCCATGTGGATCAGGTAAAAAGTACAAACAATGTCACGGCCGCCTGACCTGACAGAAGGCCCAACCACAGATGTAGTCGTCTTGGTTTTGGAAAATAACCAAGGCGATGTCCTGCTGACACAAAGAAGAGCAGAGACACACCTTCCTTTTTACTGGGAATTCCCGGGCGGGAAAGCAGAACCCAATGAAACCAGACTTGAAACCCTAAGGCGCGAGTGTTTAGAAGAGATAGGTTATACACCCTCAAAAGCCAAAGAAATATTAACCATCCACCACACCTACCCAACAAAATCAGTACAGATATTCGTTTTTCATGAATTGGCACATCATCCTATTGTTAAGCCTTTGGAGAACCAAAATATGCAGTGGGTACCCAAAAATCAATTAAATCAACACCAGCTTCCGGCAGCCAATAAAGGCATCATTGACTACTTAAATTGATCCTCAGCACACTTGATCCTGCAAAATGTCTAAGGAACAAATGGCCAATTCGACCACCACAAATAACAAATAGCCAAGTAGTTCTCCGCAGAAAATAGAGCCTCACCGACATATGGTGGTACGTGCTCTTGTTCGTGGAATGTCACTCAGCGATGAAAGAACTGGGTCGAAGACCCGATCACACCCCTTGGAAAGCTGCTGAGCAGCTTGACCAGCATAAGCAATGAAAGCATGACGGTTTGCCTGAAAGGCAATAAGTCTTGCTTGAATGCTGTTATGCGTGCACT
>JANQRW010000031.1 GCA_028284365.1 Marinicella sp. | reverse complement strand
AACACCGCCATCCTTGGCGGTGGCTTTTACTTTTGTCAGGAACACTTCGACTGAGCTCAGTGCAACGCAAAAGTGAATAAAGACCCAAGAGTATTCCTTCATTAAGCTGGATTTAGCAGGCCACACAATTAATGGACAGGCAGTGGCATTAAATGCCATTCAGTCACGTCTGTCGCTACTGAAAGTAACAAAACCAGCATTGAAAACCCAATTGTTTTCGGCCAATGAAGTAAAAATAGAAACCCTGGTTCGCGCCATTGAACAAGTGAAAGAAGCAGAAATCACTGACTTTTCAGTGAGTACTTATTAAGTTACTGCACAGGCTTTGACAAAGCAAATCCAGCTATCTCATTGATGTGTACTTCAGTGGCATCAACCAATGGCGTGTCAGTGTCTGCTTGTTTGATGAGTAAACCAATTTCTGTACATGCCAGCACCACAGCATCAGCGCCTCGTTGTTCCAGCTTTTCAATGATTGTTAAGTACTTTTGTTTTGATTCGGCCCTGAATATACCACGACATAACTCATCAAAAATGACTTGATTAATCAGTTCTTGATCATGATGATCTGGAACCATGGTATTGATGTCGTGATACTCTTTAAGTCTAGATGAATAAAACCGCTCTTGCATGGTAAATTCTGTACCCAAAAGGCCAATGGTTTTGAAGCCTTGTTTAGCAAGGTTTTTACCAACAGCATCAGCAATGTGTATCAGTGGGACTTCAATTACTGACTCTATTTCAGTTGCTAACTTATGCATGGTATTGGTGGCAATGGCAACACATTCTGCACCAGCTTGTTGCAAGTTTTTACAATGGTGTTGTAAAGCCTGACTGATTTGATTCCATTGACCCGCTTGCATCAACTGCTCAATCGGCTGAAAATCAACATTAATCATAACCATAGGCGCTGAATGCAGTGCACCCAGTTTGCGATTTATTCTTTCGTTAAGCTCACGGTAATAAACCTGAGTACTTTCCCAGCTCATGCCACCCAGTAAACCAATGATTTTCATATGCTTGACTTAAAAAACTTAATGATAACAAACATTCTATTGAATAAAACATTTAATGCTGATTGTGTAAGCGATTCCATTGCATTAAAATCCACTGCCACAATATTCAAAAAAGAGGATCACAATGAAAAAAACGATCGTGCTTATAGGCACAACCTTACTCACTTTTATCATTTTTTATAACCAATCACACCCTCCACTTTCAAAAGCAGAACTGATGGGCATCAAAGCTGAAAAATCTCCCAAGCGGGATCAGCCTGCTGCTGCAGCTCAGTGGATGAATCAGTTTTTAGAAACCCAAAAACCAGACCGCAGCCCAGCTCAACTGAACCAACAATTCAGGCAAGAGTTACTGGTTCGCGAAGCACAGAATAGAGGTGCGGCAGCAAACTTCCCTGATTTTAACTTTGAAGAACTTGGGCCTGGTGTTTTTGGAGGCCGAGTTAGGGCATTTACCAGCCTTCCATCCGATTCCAACGTTTTATTGACCGGTGGAGTTTCAGGAGGGGTTTGGAAAACCGAAAACGGTGGCCAAAAATGGCGTCCGATTAATGACTTTTTACCCACCCTGGCCGTTTCATCTTTGGTACGTGATCCTAACAACGAAAATAAAGTTTATATGGGAACTGGTGAAGGTTTCTTTAATGTTGACGCCCAACGCGGCGCGGGCATATATGTATCTAACAATTTTGGTGATTCATGGTCACAATTAAGCGGTACCGACAACAGTAACTTTTATTATGTTAACCGATTAGCAAAAATTGATGGTCAAAATGTCTTGTTAGCAGCCACCAGAACAGGTATACATCGCTCAACTGATGATGGTTCCAGTTGGACAGAGGTCAGTGGACATGCTACTGCAGGCAGGGGTTTTGTTGATTTAAAAACCAACCCAACCAATGCCAACCATGTTTTGGCAGTGCATTATGGCAACCCAAATGGTGCCCCTACAGAAGTTACTGTTAATTCACCGGCAGGAATTGCCGGTAATTATGCAGCAGGTCTTTCAACTTTTGGCACCCAGTCATTCAATGTCACCGGTGATCTTGAGCTGGTGGATGATGGAACGGGTACAGATGCCTGTCAAGCCTTGGTAGGCTTCACTTCTGGCAACATAGCGTTGATAGACCGAGGGGAGTGTAATTTTACAGTTAAGGTTCAAAACGCAGAAAATGCTGGTGCATCCGCCGTTATCGTTGCTAACAACGTTCCTGGTGACGGCTTTTTTAATATGTCTGGAACTGACCCTGGAATTAACATTGGCAGTGTGATGATCTCGTTTGAAGATGGTCAAACCATCCGCAATGAACTAAATAACACCGTTAATGCCACCATCGGCCAAAGTGGTAATTTTGTTTATGATCGCTTTATCATGGAGAGTACAGATGCAGGTTTAAACTGGGCTGTTTTAGATGACACATCAGGTCTACCGGATACGAATGTAGGTCGAATCGAAGTTGCCTTTGGCAGTGATGGTGTGATGTACGCGGCAGTGGCTAATGAGGCAGACCAAACCAGAGGCCTGTGGCGTTCTCCAGGTCAAGGTTTGAACTTTGCCAAAACAGCTTCAAATACGGCATTTATAGAACGACAAGGCTGGTATGATTTGGTTATTGCAGTTGACCCAAGTGATTCTGATAAAGTATTTATGGGTGCAGTTGATCAATTTGTGACCACCAATGCAGGTACAACCATCACCAAAAACACAGTCTGGAACCCCTCTGGTGGTCAAATTCCAGATTATGTACATGCCGACCAACATATTTACTATTTTGATCCCAATGACAGTAACACTTTATTCGTTGGTTCTGACGGTGGCATTTTCAAATCCTCAGACGGTGGACAAAACTATGAAAACATCAACAGCAATTTTTATGTTTCACAATCTTACGGCATTGCTGTCAAACCTGATGGCAGCTTGCTGACCTCAGGCACTCAGGACAATGGTTCACAATTGTATTTCGGTGATGATGATGTGTGGCTGGAATGGCGCGGTGGTGATGGCGGTTACAGTGCATGGGATCAACAAAATGGTACTTATGTATACGGCTCAAATCCGCGGGGTGGTATGTTCGGATCATCCAACAACGGTTACAACGTTGCAACTATTTTTCTACCAGACACCTCCGGAGCGGGCTTTATTCAACCTTTTACCCTGGATCCCAACGATGGCTCTCGCATGTTGGTTGGAACTGATAATTTATTCTTTTCTGAGAACATCCGTTCACTAGGTAGCGCAACATTTACCGATGTCAGTGGCGCTGTGGGACAAATTTCGGCCACCACCATCAGCTCAGTCAATGGCAACCAAGCTTTTGGTGGCACGACAGGTGGCACCCTGATTAAAGTTGATAACTTGGGTACCGGAAACAATGTCACCAACATCAGTGCGGGTCTGCAAGCCGGTAGTGATGTTACAGACATATTTGTTGATCCAACTGACTTAACTGGCAACACCCTGATCGTAACTCAAGCCGATTATGCAGGTAATCGCATCAGCCGCAGTACTGATGGCGGTACCAACTGGACTTCCGTATCAGGTAACTTGCCTGATATTCCATTGTTTGCAGTCGTTGCTGACCCAGCCAATACTGATACATTTTTTGTAGGTAGTGAATTGGGCTTGTTTGTGACTGAAGACATCACGGCAGGCTCTCCTGTCTGGAGTCGTTATGATTTTGGCCCTGCCTTTACCCGCATCATTGATTTGGTATGGAATAATGACAGCCTATACATCGGTACTCATGGTCGCGGAACCTATAAAGCCTCAAGAAACTTGGTTGACATAAGTCTAAATGATGTCCAGGTCACTGATATGGCTTGTGACAATGACCAAATTCTGGACCAAGGTGAAACAGCTAATGTCATCATTGATTTTGCTAATTTAGGCGGTTTTGATATCACAGGGGCGGTTGCTTCTATAAGCACCTCTGCTGATGTAACAATTACCAACCCCATGATTGCGTTAAGTAATTTCAGCGAATCGACAACTCAGGTTTTTGAGGTCAAACTCAATAACACCAGCTCATGCCCTGGCGAAATCGCCTTCGATGTCACGCTGACTCACGATCGTGGCACCAGCACCAATACCATTGAACTGCCTGCCCAAACCAACATCACCCTCAGCAATGACTCATTTATTGATGGTGCCGAAGGCACAGCATTTATGACTTCAGAATTGGTTTTGGGTAACTCTGGCTGGAGCCAAGTGAGCACACAGTCAAATAGTGGTTCATCCAGTTGGTTTGCAGCTAATGAAAGTACATATTCTGATAAATCATTGTTATCTCCGTGGTTAAGTTCAACAGGCAATAATACACTGACCTTTTCATTGTTTTATGACATGGAAGGTGCACCTTCACAATATTGGGATGGCGTGGTATTGGAGTTAAGAACCAGTGACACAGACTGGATTGACGTGGGTGTACTTAGCACCATCGCTTATGATGGTTTGTTATTCAATAACAACTCAGCTCCTGCTCGTTTGGCGTGGTCCGGTAATCAACGTATTTGGCGTGATGCCACAGTGGATTTAGGTGCCGATTATATCGGAGAAGATATTCAATTCAGATTCCGCATGGTCAGTGATTCAACGGCTTCTGAAGAAGGTTTCTGGGTTGACGATATCAGCATGACCGGTGTTGAATGGGTCAGTGAAACCACCTGCGATACTTGTACAGCATTTGATGACTTGATATTCATGGATGGATTCGAACAATAAAATTCATCATGTGTAATTGAAAAAGGCCTCTCAGGAGGCCTTTTTTATGCTGTCATTATTATTCAACAAGTGTTATTTCTTCCAAGTATAGATCCGCATCGGAGGAATGTTTTTATATTCAACTTTTTTGAAAGTGTATTCACCGAACAAAGGCTCTGCCAACTTACTCACATGATCCCGCAACTGGTAAGCTAAAAAAATACCCCCTGGCTTCAATGCTTCGTAGATTGATTTAATAATGGCTTGATCCATGCCTTTAGGTAAAGTCGTGAATGGTATACCTGAAACGATGACGTCAGCTGACTGCCAACCATAATCAGTCATGATTTCAACCAGGTTTTGTGCGCCTTTGTTACTGATATTTAGACGTTCATCATCAATGGTTTTTTCCATATGATCGATAAATTTTTGGTTGATTTCAACACTGATTAAACTGGCATCTTCTTGCATGTACTTAAGGATACCGCGTGTGGTGCCACCAGTACCAGGTCCAAGCTCCATGATGTATTTGGCATCATTGAGGTGTGCAGATTTAGCCACTTGTTCAATCAACCAAGGCGATGAAGGCATAAAATAAGCCACTTGCATCGGGCTTTTAATGGCATGTTTCAGAAATAAAGCCGAATCTTTGATTGAATTGGAGACCTTCTTACTCATGCTTGGACTTTTTCCTTCAAGTGGGCTTCAATTATATCACGACTTACCTTGGTAGTTTCCATATTGACACGACTGCGGTATTCCACATTGTTTTCATCCAAAGCACGATCACCAATGATGACTTGATGAGGTATACCCAACAACTCAAAGTCAGACATCATGAAACCAGGCCTGACTTTTCTGTCATCCAGAATAACTTCAATGCCCGCGGCTGTAAGCGCCTTATAAAGCTCATCAGCTGCCCGTTTCACACGCTCTGATTTTTGGTAATTCATTGGCAGTATAGCCACACTGAAAGGCGCTATATTGGCTGGCCAGATAATGCCTTTATCATCATGGTTTTGCTCTATTGCGGCAGCAACCATACGTGTCACGCCCATACCATAACAACCCATTTCCATGGCTTGGGATTTGCCTTGTTCATTCAACACCACCGCATTCATGGCCTCAGAATATTTACTGCCTAATTGGAAAATGTGCCCCACTTCAATACCACGAGCAACTTGTAATGTACCCAATCCATCGGGACTGGGATCACCAACCTGGGCATCACGGATGTCCTCAACGATATGATAGCTGGCATCTCGCTCCCAATTAACGCCTGTGAAATGGTAGTTTGTTTCATTGGCACCACAGATAAAGTCACTCATATTAGCCACTGTCCGATCGACAATGATGTGACAGTTTAAATCTTTAACACCAATTGAACCGGCATCACATCCTGTCAGTTGCTTGATTTCATCATCATTTAACATCCTCAATGGTGAAGCCACTGAAGTTAGGTTATTGGCTTTCACTTCATTTAAACTATGATCTCCTCGAACCACCAAAGCCACCGGCTCATCTATTCCTTCAACCAACAAAGTTTTGATGGTTTGGGTAGCCTCAACCTGTAAAAACTGTGAAACTGCATCTATGCTTTTTTGCTCAGGCGTATGGACCTTTTCTAATGCTTGTTGTGGTGTGGCTCGTTCTGAAAGCAAACTGACTGCCTCACATTTTTCAAGATTAGCTGCATACTCCCCTGTATCTGAATACATGATGGCATCTTCACCAGAATCGGCAATCACATGAAATTCTTGTGAGCCAGAGCCACCGATGGCACCAGAATCAGCCAACACACAACGAAACTCCAAACCAATGCGATTGATGATGTTGGTATAAGTCTGCTTCATTGCCTGATATGTGGTTTCCAACGATTCTTGGCTCAAATGAAATGAGTATGCATCTTTCATGATGAACTCACGAGAACGCATCACACCAAATCTGGGGCGAATTTCATCGCGAAACTTGGTTTGGATTTGATAAAAGTTAATGGGTAGCTGTTTGTAAGAGTTCACTTCATGACGCACAAAATCCGTAATAACCTCTTCATGTGTTGGCCCAAAAAAATAATCCCTTTCAGCACGATCACGAATGGCCAATAATTGCCCACCAAAGTCTTCGATACGACCTGTTTCCTGCCACAACTCTTTCGGTTGCACTGCTGGCATCAGCATTTCTAAAGCACCAGCCACATTCATTTCCTCACGAATGATGTTTTCAACTTTTTGTAACACGCGCAACCCCAACGGCGTCCATGTGTATAAACCCGCTCCTAATTTTCTAATCAGACCTGCTCGTATCATCAGTTGGTGTGAAATGATTTCAGCGTCTTGTGGTGTTTCTTTGCGGGTGACTAAATGAAAGGCTGTGGTTCTCATGTTTTCTTTGAATTTAAAAAGCGCTATCTTAACTGATATGAGGTGTTTTGTTGTTGATTTCTCCTGCCTCAACATACGAAATTATCACAGACTAAAAACTTTCCCAAAGTCTGTGGCTTGAACCAAGCTGGCTAAAACAGTTGTTCTTATGGTCAGATAACCACAGCAAACAAAGGTTTCTTGTCGCCGTTTATCATTTAAACTTAACCCCTTGGTCTGTCAGGTCGGGCTAGGGTGGTGCGATTCCGCCTGTTATTTATTTTTTTGAGTTTTGATGCATATAAAAAGTGACTTTCTCGGTTTTTCTCAGCACCTTTTGATTGAATCGATTGACTAACAACCCTTGTACCGTGTGTTCTCCTCGATAAATGTTCTCAAACACTTGTGTGGTTTCATCCGCCGGCTCTTGTTTTTTGCCATCGATGATGAACTGGACACGATATTTAACTTTTTGGGCATCAGTTAGGGGCGACACTTTGGCTGTAAGTCGACCACCTGTTCCCCATAAGTTTTGTTCTTTAACGGGCTGTAAAAGCTCAAACTTTTGTACCTCACCAGAGTCTTTTTCTGCCTCAACCTCATTGTCGGTGTTGTTCGTTGTACTGCGAACTGGGGCAGATGGCACCACTGAAAGCTGCGGTAAATCAGCTTCCTCATAGTCTTCTGATGGTTTGGTTTCGGTGTAGTGGGTCACACCATTTTTATCAGTGTATTTATAAATTTTCTTTTCTTCTTGCGCTTGAGCGACAGTACACCAGCCCAAAAACAACAACATTAAAGTTTTACACATGGTTAATCCGCAAATAACATACTTTCCTTGTTATACAACCTCACAGCAAACCATGCAAGGGCAGCACCAATAATTAAAGTACTGAAAATAGCCACTAACAAAGCAACAATACCCACCTCTTCTCCACGCATGATTTGATTAATAATGAGGTTTTGGCTGAGTATAGGTACTGCCATCATCCACAGTTTTTCTTTGACCGATAAAAACATCAATAACATACTGGGTATCATCGGTATCAAAATCAACATACCAACATACGTCTGGGCTTCTTTGAATGTTTTACTGAATGAAGCAATGATGGTTTGAATCGCACTGGCCAATACCGCTAGTGGCGTTAGCACAATAAACATCACAAATAATTCCCAAATACCTATTTCTAGATTCAAACCTAATTTCTTGGTTGGATAAAAAGGTATGGTTAACTTGAAAACGATGATGGTCACAATAAGTGTCAACAAACCAAAAGAAACTGTGGCTGCCAATTTACCCCATAAAACATCTGTGCGGCTCACAGGATTCAAAAACAACGGCTCCATAGATTTACGTTCTTTTTCTCCAGCAGTGGTATCAATCGCAAGGTACATACTTCCTGAAAACAGAATGATGATTAAAAAATAAGGCAGGAAAACCATAAGATTAGCTCCTTTTGACTGTTCGGAAGCCTGATCGTGAGACTCAATCATAACCGCTCGTGTGATGCTTGGGGAAACCCCTCTGAGTTGTAGTCTGATGTTGCCAATACCTCTTGAGTAAGCATTGACCAAGCCTCTTGCCTTGCGCACTGAAATGTTGCTGTTACCCTTGGCTGATCCATCAAAATACAGCTTTACTTTAGCCGGCTGACCCTGGCGCATCGATTCAGCATAACTGGGATCAACTTCGAGTATCACGTCATGATCTTTGTCTTTGATGGCTTGTTCAGGTGATTTGTCCGTTAAAGTGAGGATTTTTACACCCTGACTGAGTAGGTGTTTTTCAAGGCTTTGTGCCCCTTCCATATTAATCACTGGCAGCTCTAATTGTTCCTCCGCTTTGCCTTTGGTAACAGAAGTGGTTAAATGCAATATACCCAACATAAACAAAGGGCCCATCACAGCGCTCATTATCAATGAGTTCATCACGGTCCGTTTATCACGCAAATTTTCCATGACCTCTTTTTTAAATACCGTTTTTAGGGCGCGACTGATCATGAAAGTTCTCCTTTGGTTACCAGACTAACAAAAGCGTCTTCTAAATTAGATTGTGCAGTTTGTTCAAGTAATTCTGCCTCGGTACCACTTGCAACGATTCTTCCGGCATCAACCACAGTGATCACATCACAAACTGCTGAGACCTCTTGCATCACATGTGATGAAAACAAAACACATTTACCACGCGCTTTTTCTTCTCGTAAAAAAGCCCTGATGGCCCGTGTACTCATGACATCCAAACCATTGGTCGGTTCATCCAACAGAATGTTTTGCGGATCATGAATGATGGCTCTTGCAATGGCCACTTTTACCCGCTGCCCTTGTGAAAATCCATCGGTTTGCCGATCAGCAAATTTCTCCATACCTAAACGCTCCACCAACTCATCTGAACGGGTTTTAATGTCCGCTTCGCTCATCCCTTGTAAGCGTCCAAAATAAGCCATGTTCTCCCTGGCTGTCAAACGTTTATACAGGCCTCTGGCATCTGGCAACACACCCATGGTGGCTCTTGCCGCAATAGGGTTTTCAGTCGAATTAATTCCATCTACAGTAACCACACCTGTCTCTGGTTTAATCAAAGCATAAATCATACGCATTGATGTCGTTTTACCCGCACCGTTGGCGCCAAGTAGTGCTGTTATTTGTCCATTTGGTGCTGTCAAACTGACATCTTTCACAGCTTTAACTTCACCAAATGACTTACTGATGTTGTTTACTTCTATCATTCTTTTGGCCCATTCATGTCAATAAAGAAAGCAAAATCTCTGAAGTCTTGCATACATTTGGTCTCAAGTTCGGTTTCCGGATCTTGAATAAAGGCTGTTACTATCTTTGGCATACAACCACGCGTACCAACAATGTGACCCTGACCTTTGGCCACTAAATGCTGCGCGTTAGTTAATGTTTCCATTGCTTTTTCTGCAAAACCAGGCGGGGTGACCGGATCGTATTCTCCTGATAATAACAAAGTCGGTATATCAGATTTAACTGGTTCTTTAAATGATGGATCGACAGGATTTGAGTCCCACAATTCACATCTGGCGCGCATTAATTCAAACAAGTCATCGCCAAAAAGAGAATTGGTGGTATGAGTCTCTTTTGGCATAAACGGCACATCTTCTGCACACGAAACTGAAATTTCTAAAGCATTATTCAAGCCTTGGTTCAAACTACTCATCACCATTTGAGCTTGGTAAGCCATGGTTTCTGGCTGGCCATGATTGGCCAACGACACCATCAAGGGAATCAAACCCATGGTTTCTGGAGAGTAGGAAAACATGCGCAATGCAATCACCGCATATTCACGTGTCATGGTGATATCCTCAAACTCGCCAGTACTGGAATTCTGTAAGTTTAACTTGATAGGTTCCTCTTTTAACTTGTCCAAGAATTTCCACATTTGTTGTTCAGCATCACCAAACCTTTCAGCACAAGCTTCGTCTTGCTCACACAAAGCAAACACCCTGCTCAAGGTACTGCGTAGATTCTCTTCGTGTGAAACACCCAACGCTTCATCTTGAGCAACCACACCATCTAAAACAGCCAGTCTAACCGCCTCTGGATACATCTTCATATAGGTTAATGCTTTCCTTGTTCCATAAGAGCCGCCATACAGATTCCACTGATCAATGCCCAACGCTTTTCTAACTGCCTCCAAATCATTGATTGCCTCGGTGGTGGTATAGGTCGTGGTGTCTGCATCTAAACTTTGCCGGCAATTTTTCATCCACCCTTTCCAGGCATCAGACTTCATATCATTTAAGGCTTCATACTCATCTGGATCAACCTCACAACGCAACGGGTTAGAATCACCCGTACCACGTTGATCAACCAAAACCACATCACGGTTTGGTAACAATTGACCAAACACCCCGACAATACCAGCAAAGGTATCCACTGCGCCTTGTCCAGGACCACCAGCTAATAACAACAAAGGATCATTGAGTTTTTCACTGGAGCTGGTTTTAAGCACAGCTATATTCAATTCAATGGTTTTATCTGGGTTGGCACGATTCTCTGGCACTGCCAGGCTGCCACAGTGGGCGGCTGTACTTATGCCTGAGCCTTTTGCTCCAATGTAACATTTCTCTAAATTGAGCGCATTTGCATCAGCGACCAAAAACCAGGTCACCAATGGGATGAGTATTCTCTTCATAGGTTTATTTGCTGTTTAACATTAATTATTGTATGAGTTGATGTATCAAAAAGCCATGTACCAATCGTCATTAATTTGTGTTTTGATTGATGCTACGATGTTGTCTTACTTCACTTCTTTTTGGGAGCGGGGCTGATGTATTTTTCGCGTTTAATTAAAGGCACAGGCATGCCTTTTTCTTTCAACAAGCTAAAAGTATCATCAACCATATTGGGGTTACCACATAAATAGGCGATGTCATTCTCGGTATCAAAATCATGTTGGGCCAAGTAGGTTTGAACATAACCCGCCTGATCGTTGGACCCTTGTTCTTCACGCTGAACCCGTGATAAGCAGGGGATGTAATGGAAATTATCATACGTTTGTTGCATCGCAACAAAATCCGCTTGATACAACAAGCCAGTTTCATCCTGTGCCCCCATAACCACATAAAACTCTGATCCTTGTTGCAAGCGCAATTCAATTTCTTTCAACATTGCTCGATATGGTGTCACACCTGTACCGGTGGCAATTAAAAAATAACGCTTATGTGTATCAGGCAACAAACAAAAACGACCATAGGGTCCTGTGGCCTCAAGGGTTTCACCCACCTGCATTTTAGACAGTTTCTCTGTGGCCAAACCACCAGGCACCCACGAAACAGCAATATCAACCTCATTCATGATGGTCTTTTCTTCTGGAAAAATGCTGGCAATTGAATAGCTGCGGAAAGTCTCAAGGCCATCATCCTGCGTGAAGTGTAAACGCAAAAACTGCCCCGCAATCACCACAAAAGGCTGTTTTGAATCCACTTTAAGGCGGATATTGACGGTGTTGTCATTCAATGCGTCCATGCCTAACATGGTTAGTTTCAAAGGTGTCATAAGCTGTTGTAGTCAATAAAGGCGTCATTATCGCAAGAATAAAGTAAAAATGTTACTTTTTCCAACCAAGTGAATTGATTAAAAAAAAGTTGAACAACGCTTATATTTTGTCTATACTTCGCATCCTCGTTTCGACGAGCATCCATATACAGTGCCGACATAGCTCAGTTGGTAGAGCAACTGACTTGTAATCAGTAGGTCCGGGGTTCGACTCCTCGTGTCGGCACCATTTCTTTTTCCAAAAATTATCGAAAAAAACTACTCTGGTTGTTATTCATCGGTGGCTGAATATGCCGAGCAGCTTACATAAGATACTACCCAAATCCCAGAGAATTTGGCTTACTACATCGACTACGACAAAATGGGGCGTGACATGGAATTAAGTGGAGACATCTTCACCATTGAAACTGCTCATAATGAGGTGCATGTGTTTTGGTCTTCATAAGTAAGATCAAAACAGCTTTGCGCATACTTGAACAATAGCGAGGCTGAAAATATAATGGTGGAACTTCACACAATTGTTTTTTTTCAATGAAGTGGAAATTCTATTCTTTTTTGCTCTTGGTAGCATTCACCTTAAGTTGCCAATCAGCAACTAAAACCTATACATATAATCTTCGCAATCAGTTGACATCAATCGTTACTGATGATGACCCAAGTAACCCCATCACGTTTACTTATGATGAAGCTGGGAACCGTAAAACCAAAACACACAATGGTGTTCTGACTGAATATGAATGGAGTCCCAGAGGTAATCTGGCAGAGGTGATTCGCAATGGCAATTGGCTTGCCCGTTATCAGTATGATTTTTTAAATCGCAGAATTTCAAAAGAGATACGAGAGATTGGTAAAAATTCCGTCAAAACGCTTTATGTGTATGACGGATATGAAAATCACCTATTAGCCGAAACCAATGTCTTAGGGAACACCATTGTCAAATATCATTGGGCTAATGGTCGAGCCATTGGAGAAACCAGGAACGGTCAAAACTATTTCTATTTTCACGATGCTATGGGTTCAATAGTCGCTGTCACGGCTCAGGATGGCTCTGTTGTTGCAAGGATTCAATATGATGCTTTTGGCAATGTAACAGCAACCTCTGGTAGTCACACAGGATTATTTGGGTTCACTGGTTACTATGCCGATGATGAAACAGGCCTGCTCTATGCTCATAATCGTTATTACGATTCCGAATTGGGAGCATTTATTTCAGAAGATTCCTTTGAGGGGTCTTTGGAAGATCCGCCAACTTTACATGGGTTTCTCTATGCCAAAGCGAACCCTACGAAATACATTGATCCCGATGGCCGATGCAATATGGGCTATATGGATTACACCTCTCTTCTCTCATGTGAAGATCATTACAAAGAAATTTCTGAATTGACCGCGGAGCAGAGATTGGCAGATCAGAAGTTGATTAACGATGTTCAGCTAGGAGCCATCAAAGGCGTGGGGCAAGCTGCTGGAGATATTGTTGTAGGCGCAGCACAAACAGCCAAAGACATTGGAGGTGCTTATGTGGAAGCGGCTACAGGGGGGCGAGTAGCAAAAGGTTCGATGCTCAGATTAAGAAGCCAAGTTGATGCCACCATTGACTTTGTTCAAAACCCTGTTCAAACCGTCAAAACAGCCGTGAGAAATCACAACCTCATTGTGTCTGAAATGGAAGCCAGAGGTGATTTTGAGGGCGCGGCTCAAGAGAGAACAAGGTTTGCCACAACAGGACTATTAGCAACGGCTGGTGGGGGTGCCTCTGGTGCTCTGGCTAAGCAAAGACTAACTAGAAGTCAGCCCGATCAATTTATTGATTTTGATGCCCCTCCTTTGCCCAATAATAATCATATCGCTACTATAGTTACTGAGTCGGCTGATGGTCCAGGTGTAAATATAAATAATACGAAGCCGTTTAATAGGAAAGAGGTTACTAAGGGGTTTCAAGATCATCATATAGTTAGCGACAAAAATAAAGCTACAAAAGATCATCCATTACTAGAATTGGCTGGATATGGCTTACAAAAGAGATCGAATAAAATATTTCTACCAACTTCTGGAGACCTACACCCAACTAGGTCTATTCATAAAGGTAGGCACTTAAATTCTGTCAGCGTAAATTTAGCTACTCAAATGGATCAAGTTGTTGAGTTTGGAATGAAAGAGAAATGGACTCAACAGCAGTTCAAAAACGCCTTAGATACGATTATTGCCAAAGAAAGACATTTATTAAGGACAGGGCAAAGGGCATTAAATAAGAATAAACGTGAGGACGCACAATAATGAATGGGAATATTTATTTATGGAGTGTTTTAGAGAGATCATCCCAAGAGTATGTTGGAGAGTATCAAGGAGATAATCCACAAGCTCGTTTTATATATAAGCAAGGGGCGAAAATCACTGAAAAAGTCACGGCTCCAAAAGTCGTCTTCAATGACACAACCATCAATAAGCTAAAAACTTTCCATTGTTTAGAAAGTAATATGATGGTTCCAATTGTAGACGAGACAATTTCTGAAATATTGGGGAGCTTAGCTCCCAATGCTGTTCAATTTATGGATGTTGTTGTACTGGCAAAGGATGGAGAACTGACAGGGTACAAAATTTTGAATGTTACCAAAGAGTGTGATGATTTATTGGATGAAGAAAATACCATTTACAACTATATACCTTCAACAGAGCATATTTTTGGTTTTGATCAGTTTAAGTATAAGAAGGGGTGTTTAGGAGACAACAAAATAGCCAGGAATAAAATTTATCATGGCCATTTAATTGTTTCTCATGAAATTAAAGAAACCCTTGAGAAAATTGAAAATTTAGGTGTCAATTTTATCAATGTCAGCTAAAGCGAAATACAAGATTAATGAAGCAATAAATGAGTTGAAAAAATTAGCAATTCCAACTCCTATAAAGCCAGTACCTCCGAGTGATGAATTAATCAAAAAATATGAAAATAAAATTGGCATAAAGTTTTCAACGGAGTACAAAAAATTTCTACAAGAGGCCAGTATGTTATTTGTGGGAACAATTAGCCCTTTAGTCCTCACTGAGGAAGGAAACGCATACAACGAACTTTCAGAAAAACTAGAAGATGCCAGGAGTTTAGGCGTGCCGAGATCCTGGCTTCCGATTTATGAAGATAATGGAGACTATTACTGCCTTTTAGAAAATGGAGAAATTAAGTTTTGGTCACAATATGGGTGCAAATCATGTTCAAGATGAACTTCCTTCTGGGTGGGCGACTAGTGTTGTAAACAATGGATATCCTGATGCATTTGGTCATCGGGTTGGTACGTTTAAATCTATCATGTCGATTACTGGCCCCACTACTGCCAGAAGATTAAACTTTTCAAACCCCAATATTCAAGTTGATGGTAACAATACTGGTGTGTTGAACTCTAGGAATAATGCAAGAGTTATCGATCAATTAACGCCTGTAATGTCTAACTTTGGAGTAAGACCAGATCTAATATTTGAAAACGGTTTTGAGTAATGAAAAATATGTTTAGATTAACTTTTTTATTACTTTTCTGCTTTAAAGCTGTTGGTGGTACAGCAGACCTTGCTATATCACTCAATTTTAATGAAGTTGATGGTGTTGTTTTGGATCGTCAAGGTGAGTTTGTTGCGACAATTACTAATAATGGCCCAGATGTGGCTGCAGAAAACTCTGGGTTTCAATTTCCGATAACTTTATCATCAGGAATTATTCAAGATAATGGTAGTTTTACACCTGATGTACAGTTTGCAGCTGCTGCTAACAATAACAATCAAGAATGTTTCTTTGTGCTGGTTATTGGAGACCCTCCGCCAGGCGGTTCTGTTTCATATGCGTATAATTTGTCAATGCCTGAGATAGCAGTTAATGAGACTATTACCTGTAATGGTATTTATTCTACACATTTTGATTCAGGGACTAGATCAGTAAACTGGAACATAAGAAATAATTTTGACGATGATCCCGTCTCTACAAATGATACACAAACTGTAGTTTTTGGCATAGCGCCAAGAAGCGTGCCAACAACTGGTTTTTACTCACTTATCTTGCTGTTGATCCTAATTTTGATCTCAAGCAGGTCTTTGATCAATAAATCCTGAGTTTCTTTTATTTATGCCCTCTATAGTGTTAGAGGGCATAATGATTACGGTTAATCCTCTTTTGGTTCTTTTATTTCATTAATTAACTTTCTGGCTGTTAATTTTTTGATCAGTAAATCGATCTTTTGTTGTTCATCAGAAATACGCTGAATTTTTACATACCATGACCTGTAGCCATAGACTATAGACAAAGCTCCGAGGATTGAAATAAACCAAATAAAAGTTGCATGAAATCCCGTTTTAAATACTTGATTGGATAGTTCTCTGAACTCGCCTTTCTGGGCGATGGGTAAATATCTATCAACAATTTTAAGAAGTTTTTCTTTTTGTCCTTCCAAAAACTCAACCTCTTTTTCACTTCCATCAAATCTGATTGACCCTGGCACAATCGACTCTTTTAAATTGCCATTGGAGATAGCCTCAAGTCTTTCATCAATTTGAACTATTTTCTTTTGTGATGAAAATAAAACTGATGTTTTTCTGCTTTCAACTTCTAAGTTATAAGAAAGAAAACCAAGAGCTATGTAGTAAATAACTCCAAAAGATAAAAGCCAGGTTCCAGAAATCGCAGATAGTTTGTATAAATTGTCAGTAGGTGGTTTTGGTAAAAAATTCATAGTTTTTCCAGTTGTAAAAATCCTAATGTACGACATAAAAAAAAGTATCAAAGCGGTTTTTGAACTAATTTTTGGATTCATGTTAGAATCCAAAAATAACTGATTTAATTAGATTCGGGATATCCTTACCAAACTTAATAAAATCAACAACATCATGAAAATTGAACTGCCTATGAACAGCAGATAAGTCTTCTTCGCTGTTCATAGATTCTTTTGTGATCTTCCGTAAACAAGGCTTAAGAAATATAGATCTCCCTTCGGATTTTTTGATCTTTTTAGCAAAATCTTTGTTTGATTGTGGAGCATGTTTGTCTTGAAATCGCCAATCATTCGGTGTGCTTTAACTGTTCATTCCATTCAGCCAATTCATCAAACAAAGGGTTCGAACTTTCTCCTTGTAGGTGTACCATTTCTAAGAACATTTCTTAATTGATTCGCTTTTCATCTTCTTTTTTTATAACTTATTGTTATCAATAAATTGTTGACTCATACCGTAGGCAAAGCTAGCATACGCAGACTTTCATTCAGGTGCCTGTTTCTGTTGAGTATTCAATGGTAATGGGGTAAACGGGAAGTTGGTGCGAGTTCGGTTGGCGTCCAATCAAGCTCAAGGCCAACACTGCCCCCGCAACGGTAAGTATAGTACGCCAAAAATACCACTGTGATGTTTCATGGGAAGGTTTTGGTGGTGGTTTGAAGTTTTAAAGCCATGATTTCGCCTGTGCTGAGCTCTGTCGAAGTATAAAGCAAAAGAAGTGGCTGCGGATCAAACCCAGACAAATGCTGTCATTGGCGAGTGTAACGAGTCAGAAAAGACAGCTCATTATGTCTGAGTAGCAGTTATGATTTTCACTAAGTGAAAGAAGTGGCTGCGGATCAAACCCTATACCAGTCCGGATACCGGCCTGTTTGATATTTTAATTAACCTCAACGTTCGGGTGGAACAGGAGCAATCATGAATTTTAAACACCACAAAACCGTGGTTTGTTTAGCGGCGCTGGCGTCGTCTTTACAAGCCCAAGCCCAATCTCAAACCAATATTGAATCAGAAGACCTCTCTGATCTGATTGTCACAGCAGGCATATCACCCATTGATCGCAATCAATTCGGTGGCTCTTTAACCGTCATTACCGCAGCAGACATTGCTGCCACTCAAGCAACATACTTAACTGATATTCTCAGAACGGTTCCAGGCTTTGCCATCAACCAGTCAGGCGGTCCGGGAACCCAGACTCAATTACGGGTTCGGGGCTCAGAAGCCAACCACGTACTGGTGCTACAAGATGGCATACGCGTCAATGACCCAACTGCCGGAGACGAATATTTATTCAACTATGCCTTGTTGGATAACATTGAGCGCATTGAAATCATTCGTGGACCACAAAGTGCCATATGGGGCACTGATGCCATGAGTGCCGTGATTAATATCATCACCAAGCAATCAAGTCAAAACAACTGGGGCTTTGATGTTGAAGCAGGTTCTTTCAACACCAAACGCATCGCTTTAGATGGTGGTTATGCTGAAAATAACTGGCGAGTTGATGCTGGGATCAATGCATTAGATACCGGTGGAACCAATATCGCTCGTACAGGTGATGAAGCAGATGGTTTTGAGAACATGAGCAGCCATATCAGCTTTGGCATTGATGCCAATGAATCCTGGAGCTTTAAACTAAGTGCCAACCATTCAGATGCCATGAATGAATATGATGGTACTGACTTCGTCGTCACAGGCCTGCCAACTGATGCTGATTTGTGGACCGAAAGACAGCAGACCAATGCCCAACTGCTGGTAAAACACCAAGCCAACGATAACTGGACCAATGAACTGAGCTACCAGTGGTCAGATGTGGATGCCCAAAATTTCAGCTTTGGCTTTGGAGAAACCAGTTCAACTGCTGCGGAAACTGATGAATTAAAACTGAAATCCAGTTTGATTTTTGGTCAGTCAGCTCAGCACAGGATTTCAGGCTTAATCGATCATCGCATGGTGGACTTTGTCCAACGTGGCACGGCCTCGCCTTTTGGTGATCCCAACCAAAAACAAGATTATGATGTCACTGGTCTGGCTATAGAATACAACCACCAATTGAATGATCAATTCAACTGGAACCTGTCGGCCCGACAAGATGATTTTAACCGTTTTGATGATGTCAGTAATTTTAAACTGGCTGCTTCTTATCAGATTCAAGACAATTTACGCCTGCGCGGCTCCTACGGAACTGGCAGTAAGGCACCTTCTTTCATTGAACGTTTTGGTTTTTTCCCTGCGAACTTTGTTGGCAATCCCAATTTAAAACCCGAGGATTCTGATGCTTTTGAAGTCGCATTACAGAAAAGTTGGGCCAAGAGTCAGTTAGAAGTGATTTATTTCAATCAAAACTTAGAAAATGAAATCAATGGTTTTGTCTTTGACGCACCAACAGGGTTATTCACCGCAGCCAACCAGGCTGGCGAAAGCAAGCGTCAAGGGTTTGAGTTGAATTGGTCAAGTGCTGTTACTAAAAATCTGGGGTTGGATTTTAATTACACCTATACCGATGCCACCGAAGAAAATGCAGTTGGAGAAGATGTGGCTGAAGTCAGACGTCCTGAAAACATGGCCAGTTTAAGTTTTGATTACCGTTTTGCTGATAATAGGGCACAATTGTATGCACAAGTTAACCATCAAGATGACCAATTGGATGTGTTTTTTGATCCAACAACATTTGCATCGTCTCATGTTAACTTAGATGGCTACACCACTTTTGATCTGACCTTTAACTGGCGGCTTAATCAAACTTTTCAGTTATACGCCAAAGGCCAAAACCTGTTTGATGAAAATTATGAAGAAGTGTTGGGTTATGCCCGTCCCGGAGCGGCTTTTTATGCCGGTCTAAAAGCGCGGTTTTAATCAAGCCATCAACCCAGCCATTACCTGTCCCCACATGGATGTGAGGATACAAGCCACCCATGCAAAGCTGATGCTCTGTTCGACTGGCACACTCAGTTAGTGAAAGGCAGTTGAGTTCAGCCCGAAACAACTTTATAAAAACTAAGAGGCAAAACTGACACCAACCTCTTTTACCCACTGACTCAAATATTTTATATGGCATAATAACCTTTTTTATCGGGATGTTGCTGTTGGAATTCTCTGATTTACTGGAGCACTTCATGCGCCGTATTCGAGCAAGTGCCTCTGCTGTCGCAGTAGAAATAGGAATGAGTCGAGAGGCTGTTAATAATTGGCGCCGGGGTTATTCTTTACCCAACAAAAAATCAAAAGACAAAGTGCTGGCTTGCGCTGCTTACCTGAGATTAAGTGCTCAAGAAAAAGCAAGCTTACTGCTGGCCGCAGGATTTGAAACTGATGGTTGTTCAGGAAAGGATGAGATGACCTCCATATGGCAGCAATCGTTAATTCGTTTGCGTGATATGAAGCCCTATCCGATCCTCTTACTTCTTTCCCAAGCACACACTGATCTGAAATTAAATAAAGATTTATTGGTGTCATTGGCTGATGTTGATGACACCAATGAACAGGTGATACACTTACAAATTCTTTATTCAAGCTCAGCCACACAGAATGATTATTTTTCTTATTTGGGTAAGCAGTTGGGTTTACCGGATATTGAAGATGATTTAAGCTTTGAGTTTGCCCTAGGAGACTTGTTAAAACGCCATAAACTTGTATTGATTATTAACAGGTTTGAAAAAGGCAACAAAACCCACTCAGAAATGTTGGCAGGTGTTTTAAGAAATTTGGTTGAAATGCACCCTGAAAACTTATTGCTTATCATAAGTGGTGGTGAACATTTATCCTCTTTAAAATATGCCAATGGCGATCATTCACTGTTGAATATTGCCGATAATTATCTGGTGGATCCAGGTATCGATCAATTGATCTCGGGGTATTCGCCAAAACTTGATGGAATCAGTGAACAGCAACTAGCAATGATTGAAAAAGCCAGTGGCGCCCACCCAGGCTTAGTCAGAGAACAACTTGATTACCTGAGGAAAAACCCAAATGCCAGCCTCAATGAACTGATTGAACTGGTGCTTGAAAATGATCAACTCTATTGTGATTTTAACCTGGTTTATCAACACACAGATACCGAACCATTAGCAAGGTACCTAACACAGCGAGATTTAGGGAAATACCGACCTTATTTACCGGACAAAACGTTACGAAAACTTTTTTGGCAAAACCTCATCAAAAAAACCAAAGATAACCATTTGGTATGGCGCTCAGAAACGATCAGAAGTTTTGGTGTTCAATTTATTAAGGAAAGACAAAATTGACTCAAGCAAGTTCTCTCAGACGCATTATATACCTTACTTTACTTTGTCTGATTTTCTTTCCAACATTGTTTGAAACCGGCAAGTATTACAAAGACCTCAAAAACAGAGACCTGATCATAAGTTCTAAAACATTTTTGGGCGAAATGGAGCTGGTAAAAAGGCATATAGACAAGTACATTAACAGCCATGATCAATGGCCGAAAAGCCTCAAACAAGCTGGTTATTTAAGTGATGAACACTATTTAAGTTTCGACCTATCGAATCAGTGGGTGATGAAAGCATCCATCAAAAACCACCCAGTCACAGACCATAGGGTTTACTATAAACACATTGTACTCAGATACAATCCACAAATTTCTCGCTGGGAATGTGATTTTAACCTGAGCAACCTCTCTGATCAATACACACACCAATTGTGCAAGACCACAAACCCTTCATCCAGGCTATCTGCAGAAAACTGGAATGTACTGATTATCCTCGGCACCTTGTTTATCGCATTGGTGTTGTATCTATTTAAACACCCTTTGTTAGAGGTAATCAGAAAAAACGATGGCTTACTCAATACAACCGATTTTAATCAACTTAAAAAAATGAAGCGACTGGCTGGCGTCTCCAGAACTCATTCTGGGATTATGCAGGTTAACCAGTTATCAAAACAAGACTGGGCATACCTGCATCAGGAAACCCCCAAGGATTGGTTGCGGACATTGACTCAAAACCTGCCCATTGATACAGCCGCAGTTAGGAACCATAAACATTTAACCTTCAGTTTATCCAACCAGTTTGAGCTGAATGTCTCAGCATTTAATGTTTATGTGGCCAACAAAACTGATACCATCAGCCGCATAATCAGGAAAGTCAATGAACCAGGGGATAAATACACCCCTGTGCTTTTATTGGTTGCAGACCCGGATACTCAAGCAGAAACCAATGCCAAATTAAAGCAATTCAAGCCTCCGGTCATCATCCCGAACCCATTGCAGTTGACCCAGTTAAAACTTCCAGGATTTAGCCAAAAATGTTTAATAAAGTTATTCAGGAAACACTTGCCACTGACCACAATATCTCCTTACCAGGGCAAAGGCGGCGTTATAAAACCCAGTCATTTCTTTGGTAGGCAAGGCATGTTGGAAGACCTTGTCTCCAATGTTAACAGTAATTTTTTTATAGTGGGTGGCAGACAGCTGGGTAAAACCAGTTTACTTAAAGCACTGATGCATGAATTACAGAACAACAAAAATCATTACTGTCAGTATGTATCACTTTCCGATGAACGGCTGTTACCACGACTTAAATATCTGGCAAAAGACAACAGTGTAACCAGCCTGAGAAGTGCCATCCTGAGCCTTCAAAAACAGCACCCAAGCCAAACCATCAGGCTACTGATTGATGAAGCTGACCAGTTCATCAGGAAGGATGCAAAAAATGGTTACATGCAATTAAATGAAATCAGACAATGCAGTGAAGAAGGTTTGTGCCAGTTTATATTTGCTGGTTTTTGGGAATTATATGCCCATGCCATATTGGATTACCATTCACCTCTTCGGAATTTTGCCAACTCAATCATTGTAGCCGGGCTCGAACTTGATGCTGCCATTAGGTTGGTGATCGGGCCGTTGCACCTCTTGGGGTTGCGCTTGAGTCATGAAAGACTGGCTCAAAAGATTGTAGAGAAATGTGGCCAGAGGGCCAATCTGATTAACCTGATTTGTGAAGACCTGGTGAAACAGGTATCAGTAACCAAAAAGATGATCACCCCAAGTCATGTGGATGAATCGTTCAAGTGCCAAAATGTGCAAGATGCCTTGCAAGGTTGGTCGAGTTTAACCTCCAAACCCGAAGACTCCCAGTGGGATCGGGTGATTGTTTATCTGGTTTTCATACACGCTTCAATCACACTCAAACAGATACAAAAAACTGCTGGCAAACATGGTTTGAAATTATCGGCCGAAAAAATCAAACAGTCCATTCAGCGGTTGCAACTGGCTCACATCCTCAAAAAAGAACAAGAACACCACCAATTTGCCGTACCCTTGTTTGCTGATCAGTATTCAGCACAAGAAGCTGAAGTTTTATTACAACAGGAACTCGCAAATTGGCACAGTTGACAAAACGTCCACTGCCCAACTTTTACTCTGGACACATCGTGCAAGCAAAAGTGCAGGCACCTGTCTAATATTAAAATCTGAAGAGACCATTGCTCGATTACCCAGAATCGAGCAATGGTCTCCTGAACCAAACTTTCCACTTCTAAGAAATTATGAAAAAAGCACCACTCATGGTATTGCCAATCAGCTTGGTCCCAACAAAGACACTCAGTGCATGTTGTGGGATTGGGATGCCTGACATTGAATTGGGTTTTGAGTTTTATTTAATCGTGGCTTTGGTCGTGCTCATGTACTGTGCAATCATTGTAGCTTTGAATTATTTTTTGTATCGAAAATTTAACAAGAAGTTGGAAAATAATCACCTCAATGACGCCAAAGCCATTGGTTTTTTATTGATTGTTATTAATTTAATCGCCTTTTTCTTTACCTTTAGAGTTGCTGCAATTGTCAGTGGCTCTTTTTTATACCGGAAATATAAACAAAAAACACAAGCAAATATTAAGATAATTTAAGCGGCAATAATTATTTCTACCTTGAAGATGACCAATACAATTGGCTTAAAAAATGAAAGTAGATATGACAGACGTGTATCAAAAAAGCAATGCAGATATTGCTCATCTGTGGCAACCCAATGACCAAGCCTGGTTTGAAAGGCGTAAAAAGCACGCTTATGGATTTAAAAAACTACTTGACCAGGATACAAAGTCATTTCAAAAGGTTTTAGAAGCGTATTTTTTCACGGGAGTACAAAGAGAATATATTGGTGACATCATTAAATTTATGATGACTCCCATAGCGTGTCCACAACAGGCTTTGGAGGTTTTTAACAGTGGCTGTTGGGATAAACCCAGCAAACAAAAAATCTACCGTCGATTTATATTTTACTTCTCAGGCAATCATCGGAAAGCTGCTGAGCAGCTTGACCAGCATAAGCAATGAAAGCATGACGGTTTGCCTGAAAGGCAATAAGTCTTGCTTGAATGCTGTCATGCGTGCACT
>JANQRW010000030.1 GCA_028284365.1 Marinicella sp. | reverse complement strand
AGCCATTAAATTAACAGCAATAACAGTTACTTTATCAGTGCCTGTGGCTTTGTTTGCACAAGACAGCGGCTGTGATTCTGATCACGATTGCATCATTGTCATTGGGAATCCGCCACCAGATCCCCCAGATCCAGGTTATGACGGCCCAACACCTGGTTGTGATTATCTTGGCGATTCTGACTGTAATGACTCTGGAGGGGAAAGTTCTGGGGGAGGTGGTGGTAGTGGACCTAATCCTCATACGGCTGTATGTAGGGCACTGCTACAAAATAAGCCTAATAATTGTTTCAATGAGCCTCTACCGCCTAATCAACACCCCTGGGGACAGTTCCATTATTGGGATTTCATTACAAAAATCTCATTAGAACAAGGCGCCATTTTAGACTACAATAGAACTCAATATGAAAATTTACTCAATAGAGTTGCTCTAAGATATTATCAAACAGAAAGTGTAAATGAGGTAATAACAACATTTTGGAGTGTTGTGCTACCTTACTGTGATAACAATTTTCCAGAAGTTGGCAGTGGTTTTGATATTTGGCCCTTTGATAACGAAGCTGATTGTGTTAATGCTGCTTACAGAGCTTCTTCCGTGTTTACAGTTACTTTCAACACTCCTTACGTCCAAACTATATTGTCAACTTTTGGCTTAGATAGTTTAGCAAATCGTCCCACTCAAGGTATTTTTGGGGCGAGATTCTACAACAACATTAGAGATGTTCAGCTCTGCAAAGCATATTATGTGGAACGCAGAGAAGAAAATTGTATCGAATAGAGAAAGGAGCAAGATATGAAAAAATTAATATTAATTGGCTGCTTGTTAATCACCATTTTGTTATTAAGCTCTGAGATTTTTGACTCTAGTGATCATGAAACCGCAATATCTGAAAAAGTGGAAGCTGCGGTAGATACTGTTCCTAAACTTGAGCAAATAAAAGTTTCACCTCAAAGCAATCCAAACAAAGATGAAATTATCAACCAAGCAAATGTTTTAATTGACGAATCTAATTGGGAAGATCAGTTTGGTTGTTATAATATTCTTGTTGAGGGTGAAAACGATTGTGAATACAGTTTCTTAAATGCTCGATCTCAAGCAGAAGCTGAATGGATGAAAAGACAGGGCTATCCATCAAGAAATCTCCTGAAGATGGCATCTGATCAAAGTCTTTTAAATGACTTCAATGAGCTATTGGATAAAAAGTATGTCCCCGCATTAACGGTGGCTTCAATTTTAGCCATGAAAAACGGTAACAATAAAGCTGGTCGGCACTATGCTTTATCAGCAAAAGTTCATTCTAATCAAAGCTTATCTTTTCCGCACAGACTCTATGCAGAAGCATATTTAGGTAGTGAGTTAGATGGCAGGCGTGCAACCGCAGCGACACACTATTACATCGCTGGTTTATTAGGAGATAATCAAGCGCGCAGCATCGTTCATGGTTTGGCACAGGGAGATACGATTTTTCTCGAACATGCTATGAGGCGTGCCAATGAGATGATTTCTCGGAATTTCGTACTTCCTCTTGACGAAATACCCAAGGACCCCAGGCCAGAGGGTTTTGGCGGTGGTTGAATAATATATTGAATCAAAGACAGAAAAATAAGAAGCCAGGAAATCAAAAATCCTGGCTTTTTATTTTCGTTCACTGAAATGAAATCAAATAAAAAGGAACATTATTTATAGCTTACCCCTATCCAGAAACAACATCAGTTATGATTTGGATTATCTGGCTATTTTTAACAGCTTAACGCACTTAAAGTTCTCAGACCTTGCCAGAATACCCTTGAGTCTTGTTTAATTTAAAATGCAGTCAATGCTAAAATAAATAAAAATTCGTACATGAAGGGCTTTTCAAATGATCAAACTCACCATCAACGGTAAAATGACCGAACTTGAAGTCAGTGAAGACATGCCTTTACTCTGGGCCCTGCGAGATGTGGCCAAGCTCACTGGCAGCAAGTATGGCTGCGGCAAAGGCATATGCGGTGCTTGTACCGTCCATATTGATGGCCAAGCCATGCGTTCATGCATCACACCCACCTCATATGCCCAAGGTAAAAGCATCACCACCATCGAAGGCTTATCCGAACAAGGCGATCACCCAGTCCAAAAAGCCTGGCTCAAACACAATGTAGCACAATGCGGTTATTGCCAGACCGGCCAGATCATGTCGGCCTCAGCTTTGTTGGCACAAAACAACAACCCATCAGATGAAGACATCAACAATGCCATGGCTGGAAATATTTGCCGCTGCGGAACCTACCCCAGAATTCGAGCGGCCATCAAAGATGCGGCTAAAACGCAGGAGGCCAGCTCATGATCAAGAAGCTCAGTCGCAGAAAATTTCTACAAAGTACCGGACTGGCATCTGGTTCATTGATGTTGGGTGTTCAATTTTCACCAGCATTGGCTCAGTCAGATGAACCATTCAACTTCAAACCTGATGTGTTTGTATCAATGGATGAAAGCGGCCAAGTCACCATCATTTCACACCGCAGTGAAATGGGCCAAGGCATACGCAGCACCCTTCCCTTATTGGTGGCCGATGAACTTGAGGCCGATTGGAACCGAGTCACAGTTAAACAAGCTTTGGGTGATGTCAAGTACGGCAGCCAGAACACCGACGGTTCACGCAGTGTCAGAAAAAATTATCAGAAACTAAAAGAAGCCGGTGCCATCATGCGCACCATGTTACAGCAAGCCGCCGCCCAAGTTTGGTCTGTGGATGCCAGCCATGTGACCATCAAAAATCACCAGGCCAAATACCAAAATCAGGTTATGGATTTTAAGGACTTGGTCAAGGTTGCCAGTAAGCTAAGCGTACCGGAACGCAGCACTTTAAGACTGAAAACAGAAGCCGAACAACGCTACGTGGGCCAACCTGACATGGCCAACATTGACGGCCATGAAATCGTTACCGGCAAAGCCATGTATGGATTTGATGTCGACATTGAAGACATGAAAGTAGCCGTTATTGCACGGCCACCGGTGGTATTTGGCAAAGTCAAAAGTTATGACGCCGTTGACACAATAAAAGTACCTGGCGTACTTAAAGTGATCGAAATGCCAACCTTGAAGCCCCCAGCCGGATTCAATATGTTGGGTGGACTGGCAGTGGTTGCTGAAAACACCTGGGCGGCAATTCAAGGTCGGGAAAAATTAAAAATCGAATGGGACCATGGCACCAATGCCAGCTACAGCACCCAAGATCACGAAGCAGTGTTTATCAAAGCACTGGAAAATCCCAAAGAAGTGGTCAGAAATCGTGGTGACATAGCTGCTGCTAAAGAATCTGCCACAAAAACCATCACCGCAGAATACCATGTGGCTGGCTTGGCACATGCCACCATGGAACCACCAGCCGCCACAGCGCGAGTCACTCAAATCGATGGTAAACAAGTGGTCGAAGTTTGGGCTTGTACCCAAACCCCACAAACGGCACAAAACAATGTGATGGGTGTCATGAACATACCCAAAGAAAATGCGGCTGATGTAAAAATCAATGTCACTTTACTTGGCGGCGGTTTTGGACGTAAATCCAAACCCGACTATGTCGCTGAAGCGGCCTACTTAGCCAATGAAACCAATATGGCTGTGAAGGTGTTGTGGACCCGCGAAGATGAAATCAGACATGGTTATTACCATTCACCCAGTTACCAGAAGTTGACGGGTACCCTGGATGAAAAAAACCGAGTCAGCAGTTGGTACCATGCCATGGTAAATCACCCCATTGGTGCCACTTTTGACCCTGCTGCAAAAACCGCAGGCAGCACAGACTTGGGCCAGGCTGACATGATGTTTGATGTCCCCAACATCAAGATTGCATTAGGAGAAACAGATACGTTCATGCGCATCGGTTGGGTACGTTCGGTTACCAACATCAATAATGTGTTTGCAGCTTCATCGTTCGTTGACGAATTGGCACATGTCGCAGGCCAGGATTCCAAAGATTTTTTATTGGAATTAATCGGTAAAGATCGCACCGAAGATTTCGCAGCTGATGGTTTCAAATACAGTAACTATGGAGAACCAGCAGAACAATACCCTGCTGAAACCAGCCGTTTAAAAAATGTGATTAAACTGGCTGCCGAAAAAGCCAATTGGACTACAGATTTACCTGATGGCACTGGCATGGGCATTGCGGCGTGGCGCAGTTTTCTTAGTTACATCGCAGTGGTGGTGAAAGTGTCCACTGATGGCAATAAGGTGAAAATTGAAGGTGTTCATATGGCCGTTGATGCTGGGAAGATTCTGAATCCAGATCGGGTTAAATCACAAATGGAAGGCTCTGCAATCTTTGGTGCATCACTGGCATTTTATGGTGAAATCACCGCCAAAAACGGCATCATTGAACAAGGCAATTTTAATGATTATCAAATGTCCAGAATCAATCAAATTCCTGACATACATACACACATCGTTAAAAGTGATGCAATACCCACTGGTGTTGGCGAACCAGGTTTACCACCGTTTGCACCTGCTTTGTGTAATGCCATTTTTGCGGCCAATGGTCAGCGACACAGACGGCTGCCATTGAAGTACCTTAATTTGATTTAGTCACCGGAAAGCTGCTGAGCAGCTTGACCAGCATAAGCAATGAAAGCATGACGGTTTGCCTGAAAGGCAATAAGTCTTGCTTGAATGCTGTCATGCGTGCACT
>JANQRW010000004.1 GCA_028284365.1 Marinicella sp. | reverse complement strand
CTTGCTCTTTCTGATTCACGGCCTACGGCATTCCCTCATGCTTTATTTTGCTTGGCAAAAATCAGCAATCGTTCATCACCTGGCCTTCGCTCACGGCTTATCGAACATTACATCAGGGCTTCTTGCCTTCGGCAAACCGCCATGATTGCATGTTCTGCCTAACCAAGAGCGCCGGTCGAGCCGATCATCGGCTCTCCAAAGGCCAGCTATAAGAACTGGCCTTGAGGTGCTTGATGGATGGTGGTTGACTTGCAATGCAAGTCAGAGCCAGGCTCATCAAAACAAATCCTGGACAACCAGTTTTTTTACGCAGTGAAAAAGAAGGTAGTCAGGATACATCTTAATTATTTCTACTTACAAAGAATAGTACATATCAAATTCAGCAGGGTGGGTGGCCATACGAATGCGATCCACTTCATCTTGTTTTAGTTCTATGAAGCCATCAATGACATCATCGGTGAAGACACCGCCAGCTTTTAAAAATTCACGATCATTATCCAAGGCTTCTAAAGCTTGATCCAGAGAGTGACATACTGTTGGGATGTCTTTGGCTTCTTCAGGTGGAAGATCGTACAAATCTTTATCCATAGCAGAACCCGGGTCGATTTTATTCTTGATACCGTCCAGCCCAGCCATCATCATGGCTGCAAACATCAAATATGGATTGCCCATTGGGTCACCAAAACGGACTTCGATGCGACGTGCTTTGGGGTTGTTAACAAATGGAATACGAACTGATGCAGAACGGTTTCGAGCCGAATAGGCCAACATCACCGGTGCTTCAAAACCAGGTACCAACCTACGGTATGAGTTGGTTGATGAATTGGCGAAAGCGTTTAAGGCACGTGCGTGTTTAAAAATACCTCCGATGTAGTGCAATGCAGTTTCTGACAAACCACCATAACCATCGCCAGTAAATAAGTTATCGCCGCCCTTGCTCAAGGATTGGTGTACGTGCATGCCGCTGCCGTTATCACCAACAATTGGTTTAGGCATAAAGGTTGCAGTATAGCCGTAGTCATGAGCCACATTATGCACCGCGTATTTCATCATCAAAACTTCATCGGCTTTTTTCACCAAAGTATTGAATCTGGCACCAATTTCACATTGTCCAGCGGTGCCCACTTCGTGATGATGCACTTCGATTTCCAGGCCCATGTCTTCCATCACTTTACACATCGCTGAACGCAAATCATTCAAGGAGTCAACAGGTGGCACTGGGAAGTAACCACCTTTAACGCGTGGTCTGTGGCCTGAGTTTTCACGAGCATCGCTACCCGATTCCCAAGCACCTTCGCGCGAATATATTTCATAGCGACAATCATTGGCATCGGTTTTCCAGCTCACTCCATCAAACACAAAAAACTCAGGTTCAGGGCCAAAGAATGCAGTATCAGCCACCCCTGATTGGTTTAAATATGCCTCAGCACGCTTGGCAATTGAGCGTGGATCACGTTCGTAGCCTTGCATGGTATTGGGTTCTAAAATGTCACAACGAATCACCAAGGTTGGGTATTGGCTGAATGGATCGATAAAAGCAGTTTCTGGTTCTGGCATCAGAACCATGTCAGATTCGTTGATACCTTTCCAGCCAGCAATTGATGAACCATCAAACATTTTTCCATCTTCAAATAACTCATCATCAACTTGTGAAGCTGGCAGTGTGACATGATGTTCCTTACCTGCCGTGTCACAAAACCGCAGGTCTACAAAATCAATGTTTTCGTCATTGATTAAATTTAAAATTTTATCGCTCATAATGAAACCCATGTGTTTTTAAGAATGCCGGTATTTTACAGTTTTCATGATTTTAAAAACATACGCAATTCTGCGTGGAATCCAACTGTAAAATCTTATATTATTTGAGTCATGTATAAACAGGATTCAAATTGAAGATACCTGACATAAAGTTACTTTCCTGGGTTGTCTGTCTTTTTTTTCAGACAGTACATGCGGAAAAATTAAAAGTTGCGGTGGCCAGTAATTTTGAACCTGCTTTAAACCAGTTGGCAATTGCATTTGAAATTGCAACGGGTCATGAAATCAATGTGATTTCCGGTTCAACAGGCCAACTCTATGCACAAATCAAACATGGTGCGCCTTTTGATGTATATATGGCTGCAGATACGCATCGGCCTGAGTTGTTGTTGGAGGCAGGGTTAGCATCTGATTATTTAGTTTATGCCACAGGTAACTTGGTGTTTTTTTCCAATGACGAATTCAATGGACAATGTTCGCCAGTTTTTTCTGAAAGCAAGTGGACGTATTTGGCAATAGCTGATCCTGAACTGGCGCCTTATGGACAGGCAGCTAAACAGTATTTGGAAAACCTCGGTGGTTTCAAGAACTTTAAAAACCATCTGGTTATGGGGCAGAATGCTTCTCAAGCGATGCAAATGGTCGCAACTGGAAATGCTTCTGCTGGTTTAGTTGCCAAATCATTGTTGGTTGGTTATGAATTAAAAGAAAATCAGTGCTGGTCTGATATCTCTCCTCGGTATTATGATCCAATTGAACAAGCCATGGTGTTGTTAAAACGCAGTAAACAACCTAAACTGTCTCGGGCTTTCAAAGAATTCATGTTATCAGATGCGGCACGCGACATCATTAAAACAAGTGGTTATTGATAGGTCAGTTTAAAGTGATTGAATGGCCTGATTTAACTGCATTGTGGCTCAGCTTTAAATTAGCAAGTGTTACCACAATCGTATTGGTTTTACTGACCACACCTTTGGCCTATTGGCTGGCACAAACTAAATGCAGAGCCAAACCATTGATTGAAACCCTGGTTGCCTTACCCATTGTGTTGCCGCCCACAGTGATGGGTTTTTATTTGTTGATGTTGTTGGGGCCTGAGGGTTGGTTAGGGTCTTTTTGGGTCAGTATAACGGGTTCGGCTTTGACCTTTTCTTTTATGGGCTTGGTTATTGCGTCGATGTTTTACAGCCTGCCATTTGTGGTTCAGCCGCTACAAAATGGTTTTGAAAGTATCAATCCCCGCATGCAAGATGCCGCTAAAACTTTAGGAATAACGGGCAAGCGGTTGTTCTTTAAAGTCACCTTACCATTAACGAAACGTGCATTTCTGACTGCTACGGTATTGGGCTTTGCTCATACTTTGGGTGAGTTTGGTGTGGTGTTGATGGTGGGGGGCAACATTCCTGGTGAAACCAAAGTCATTGCGATTGAAATTTATAACCAGGTTGAAATGCTTAATTATGCCCAAGCACATGTACTTTCAGCTATTTTGTTGATATTGGCATTTGTATTGATATTTTTGATTTACTGGATTCAGAACAAAAAAAGCAGAGTTGCTGGTAGCCAATTGATTTAAGTCAATGACGTTTACTTAGATTTTCTTAGAATTTACAGCGATTTATAGACACAGGAAATTCGAAATGAAAAGAAGCGTTAAAACGGTAACAATTTTGGCCATGGGCTTGTCATGTGCAGTTTCGTATGTAGCTGATTCTTGGTCTCAGTCATTCAGTGATGGAGATGTTAATTTGTCATTCAGGTATCGGTTCGAGCATGTTGATCAGGATAATTTTAATCGAGATGCCAATGCTTCGACTTTGAGAACCCGATTGAATTACAAAACCGCTACTTATAACGGCTTTAATTTTTTTATTGAAGCAGATAATGTCATGGAAGTGTTTGGTGACAATTACAATGCGGGTGCTGGTAACACACCAAATAATGGACAATACCCAGTGGTTGCAGATCCTACCGGTACCGAAATCAACCAAGCCTGGGTCAATTATGCTTTCAATGACAACACGGGAGTTAAATTAGGTCGCCAAAGAATATTGTTAGATAATCAAAGGTTCGTCGGAGGGGTTGGTTGGCGACAAAATGAACAAACCTACGACGCCATCTCATTGAATACTGGTTTGGCAGGGGGTAAACTGTTCATGTCGTATATTGAAAATGTGAATAGGATCTTTGGAGATGATGTGGCAGCTGGAGACCACGATCACCAAACTTTTCTTGCGAACTGGTCTAACAAGTGGAATGACCGCAATAAACTGACTGTTTATTACTACAAGATTGATAATGAAGAGCTTGCTGCTTTTTCAACAGCAACTTTAGGCGCTTCATTCAAAACGCACTGGCCCATGGGTGATAATAAATTCACCATGGGTGTTGAATTTGTACAACAATCTGATGCTCACAACAACCCCGTTAATTACGATGCGAATTATGCGCGGTTGGATTTAGGTTTGGTGCTCGAAAATGTTACATTTTTTGGTGGCTATGAAGTACTGGAGGGTGATGCCAGTAAGGCCGGTGCGGCTTTCAGAACACCACTGGCTACACTGCATGCTTTTAATGGTTGGGCTGATCAATTCCTCGGTACACCTGGTGCTGGCCTTGAAGATACTTTCATCGGAGCCAAAGGTGCTGTTGAGGGTTTTAAATGGTTGGTTAAATACCATCAGTTTGATGCAGAAAGCAGCTCAGGGGATTTTGGTAGTGAGCTTGACTTTTCAATCAGTAAAAAGCTAAGCAAAAACTTTTCGGCATTGGTTAAGGCAGCACAATATGATGCTGCAGACATCAAGGCTGACACCAATAAATACTGGTTTATGCTAAACGCTAATTTCTAAACAATCCAATGTGCTTGTCCCTGCTGAGCCGTGTTCACTGCGAACACGGCTTTTTTATTTGAAAATTTGTTAGGTCAGGATTGACCTACATCAAGGCACACCATTTGACAAAAAATTAACATAACCGCATCCGCCAGTAGAATTGCCGAACAGGTCATTGAAATGGTGGTTTAATCACATCTATCGAGGTCAAAATGAAAGAAGCATTCACTAAAAGTATGGCCAGGAACATCTATTACGGAGGCTCATTGTTCTTTGTGCTGTTGTTCATTGGATTAACTGTAGATACGCACAGAAAATTGCCAAAAAGCGATAACAGTCAGGCCATCACAGAATCAGTGGCCCATGGCAAGCGTCTGTGGGAAGAAAACAACTGTATTGGGTGTCACACCTTATTGGGTGAAGGGGCATATTTTGCACCTGAGCTTGGTAATGTTTATGAGCGTTATGGCAACAGCAAAGAAGCCATTAAAGCATTTATTAAAAGTCGCCCTGTAAATGGCATTCCAGGTCGCAGGAGTATGCCGCAGTTCAATTTGACTGAAGAAGAATTGGATGCCATTGCAGACTTTCTGGAATACACCAATGGCATAGATACCCAAGATTGGCCACCCAATATCCAAGGTTAAAGGAGAGATTAAATGAAATATCAATCGCAAGCAGTTGCAAAACTTTACTTCATAGCCGCCATCGGTTTATTCGTTGGACAAATCCTTTTTGGTGTCATATTGGGCTTACAGTACGTTATTGGAGATTTTTTATTCCCCGCCATTCCATTCAATGTGGCTCGTATGGTGCACACCAATTTATTAATCGTGTGGTTGTTGTTTGGTTTTATGGGGGCCGCTTACTACATGGTTCCAGAAGAATCGCAGCGTGAATTGCATTCGACCAAGCTCGCCAAAATTTTATTTTGGATATTTCTTATCGCAGGCGCCTTGATTGTTCTGGGATACCTATTAGTTCCTTATGCTCGATTGGCTGAAATGACCGGTAACTCAATATTACCAACCATGGGGCGGGAGTTTTTGGAGCAGCCAACCATAGGTAAAGTCGGCATTGTGTTGGTTTGCTTGGGCTTTTTATATAACATTGGGTTGACTATTTTATCTGGACGTAAGACAGTCATCAACATGGTGCTTCTCACTGGTTTGGTGGGTTTGGCTGTGATGTTTTTATTCTCATTTGTCAATCCAGATAATCTGGTATTGGATAAGTACTATTGGTGGTGGGTTGTACATTTGTGGGTTGAAGGCGTGTGGGAACTGATTCTGGGTTCGCTGCTGGCCTTTGTTTTGATTAAGGTAACCGGAGTCGACCGAGAAGTGATTGAAAAATGGTTGTATCTCATTATAGCTATGGCTCTGATTACGGGCATCATTGGAACTGGTCACCATTATTTTTGGATTGGAACGCCCAGCTACTGGCTGTGGTTTGGTTCAGTGTTTTCGGCACTGGAACCAATTCCTTTCTTTATGATGACTTTGTTTGCATTCAACATGGTCAATAAAAGAAGGCGTGATCATGCCAATAAAGCGGCCACTTTGTGGGCATTGGGCACCGGTGTTATGGCGTTCTTGGGTGCAGGGGTCTGGGGTTTTCTTCATACTTTAGCCCCAGTTAACTATTTCACTCACGGTACGCAAATCACCGCTGCTCACGGCCACATGGCATTCTATGGCGCCTATGTGATGGTGGTGTTATGCATCATCTCTTATGCCATGCCTAAAATGCGTGGTCGGGTGGCCAATTCGCAGAAAGCCCAAGTGGTTGAAATGTGGTCATTTTGGTTGATGACGGTTTCCATGGTTTTTATCACACTGTTCTTAACTGCAGCCGGCGTTTTACAGGTTTACTTACAACGCATGAGCGATGCACCACTGCCGTTCATGGTGGTTCAAGAAAAAATGGAGTTCTTTTATTGGATGCGTGAAGTGGCTGGTGTGGTCTTTCTGATTGGTCTTATTGCTTATATCATCAGTTTCTTTGTCAAAGGTGAAACTGAACCATCTCCAGTGATAAGCAACGAAACAGCAAGTTAACCTCTGGACTAGGGTTAAAACACCTTTTCATATTCAAAGGGTGTTTTGACCCGCTGTATTGAAAAGTATGAAAAATATAGAAAACTTAAATCACCACAATGTGTTGTTTTATCAGCCACAGGGTCAAGAGGTGGAAATATTCACAAGCGCTTGGCAACAACAACTGCCAGTATTGCTGAAAGGCCCTACCGGTTGTGGTAAGACTCGCTTTGTTCAGCACATGGCTGAGCAATTGGGCAAAAAACTTTATACGGTTGCCTGTCATGACGACCTAAGTGCCTCAGACTTGATTGGCAGGCATTTGATTGGTAATGGTGAAACGTATTGGCAGGATGGGCCATTGACTCGTGCTGTACGTGAAGGTGCTGTCTGTTACCTGGATGAGGTGGTGGAAGCACGCAAAGATACCATTGTAGCTATCCACCCTTTGACTGATAATCGAAGGATTTTGCCCATAGATCGTACTGGAGAAATGATAGAAGCTGCTCCTGGTTTTATGTTGGTGATTTCCTATAACCCAGGCTACCAAAATTTACTCAAAGGGTTGAAGCCATCCACTCGTCAACGTTTTGTGGCGATGAGTTTCGACTATCCAGACCCACAAACCGAGGTAAAGATAGTGACGCAAGAGACTGGATGTGATTTGGAACTTGGTGATGGACTGGTTACCATGGCCAATCATTTACGACAGTTAAAGGATCATGACCTGGAAGAATCAGTATCAACCCGACTGTTAATTTATACGGCACAGTTGGTACAACAAGGATTACCATTACTGACAGCTTGTCGAGCCGCGCTGGTGGAACCATTGACTGATGATGAAGACACACTTAATGCCTTGCTGAAAGTGGTGGAAGCAAAGTTTGGTGGTTTATATGACCAACCCTGAGTTGGAACATCAAGGACCACATGCCAAAGCCATTATTTCATATGGTTTAATGTTGTTAAACCTACTGTTTCCAATATTGATTTATGTGTTCTTGGCATTTTATTGGCTGAAGCACAAGAAAAGTCAGGATCGGTTGCTTTATGTGGCTATCAATCAGTCATTCATTTCCGCAACCATATCAACACTATTGTTTATCCTTGCCAATGTGCTGGTTTTGTCGATGGCACAATATAAAAGTACTTTTGCTTTGATTACTTTTGAAATTTATTTTGTGCTTGTGGTACCAGTTTTCCTTATTCCAGGGCTGATGGGATTGGTTAAGAGTAATGCAAGCATCATTTATTTCTATCCTATTTTAGGCAATCGATTTAAGTCATAACATGCCAAATAAGTTGCACAAACGTCGGATTTACCAGCTGATTTTTTTGCTGATATTTGTGCTGACACCTATTCTGGATATATTCAGGCTGGATTTAAATCAGGGGCATTTTATTTTGTTTGGGCAAGACTGGAAGTTGAATCTCACAGTATTTCCTGAATTATCAAATACTGCTTTGGTTTTGAGGGTCTTGTGGGTGGCAATATTACCCATTTTACTCACAGTCACATTGTTTTTGTTGATAGCTTGGCGATGGGGCAGGCTTTACTGTGGTTGGCTATGCCCGCATTTTCTGGCGGTTGAAAGTATTAATAACCTGATGAAACGAGCCATTGGGAAACCAAGTCTGTGGGACAAGGAAATCATCCCTGAAAAACAACAAGATGGCACAAAATATAAACGCAATGTTTGGTGGTGGGTTCCGATCATCTTTGCTATTGTGGGTTTTGCTTTCTGCTGGGCCGTGATTGCCATAACTTACCTGTTACCTCCTCAAGACATCTACTATGGATTGGCCACTTTCAATTTATCCAAATATGAAACCATTTTCCTAACTGCAGTTGCAGTGGTTTTTACAGTTGAGTTTATTTTTGCTCGGCATTTGTTTTGCCGTTATGCTTGTGCTGTTGGTGTGTTCCAATCGCTGGTTTGGATGGGGAACAAGAAAGGCATGGTGGTGGGTTATCATGCCAGCCGGGCCAGAGACTGTAAAAGTTGTGACAAGTCATGCGAACATGCTTGTCCAATGCGCCTGAAACCCCGTGCCATCAAACGCAAAATCTTCACCTGTACACAATGCTTTGCCTGCGTGGACAGCTGTACCAAAGTTCAGGCACAAAACGATCAAACACCACTGCTGAAAATGTTGATCAATGATTGTGCTTTGGATAAATCTCAACGTGATTTTGGCCGCAAAGCTGAAATCCCTACCCATTGTTTTGAGGATTGATTAATGGAAGAATGGGTCGGGCAGAAGTGGCATCATTTCATCACGCAAAAGAGTAGTTTTCATTACCCAAAATATGGTGTTGAACTGGCTGATTTTAACAAACAAATTGCCATATTCTTTCGTAGTTTGGGAGGTGATGCAGGTATCACGATTGGATTCACCTCTGCTTTACCCAATCACAGTCACCGCAACTGGTTACAAAAGATCTCAGGTGCTGGAAAAAAATCTGAGTCAGGTCATTTCAGTGGTGATTATTTATATTTACCAGAAAAAATTGATTATTTCCCTGATAAAAAGCTGAATGAGGAATTGTATTTTTGGCTGACAGCCATGGCCAGTTTCAACTTGGCCCCCAATACCAAACATGTGATAGAACAGAACCAATACCTGACACAACAAGTGTTAACTAAATGGCCTGGTTTGAAAACAACATACAACCGCTTGGTCAACGCTCATTTACCCCAAAGGCCTGCCATCAACACATTACCAGAAGCGGTTCAGAAGGCTGAACAAGCCATACAGGAAGTTCTTTCCAATCCATTTAAACTCAATGACTTGGCTTATAACTACCAGCACATGCCCAAACCAGTTAGTTTGTGGCTTAAAGCGGTTGATGAACAGGCAATGGCTGCTTTCAAAACAAGAAAAGAAAGTGAGGTTGGTGGTAATTCTGGCAAACAATCACCCAGTAAAAATAAGCGATATCAAGCTGAACAAGTTGATGACAAGGCAAGTAAAGATGGCTTTATGTCCTTCAGGCTGGAGAGCATGTTCTCATGGTCTGAGTTTATCAACGTTGACCGCAGCGAGGATGATGGTGATGATGAAGACGCTTTTCGGGTGGCTGATGACTTGGATCAGTTAAGTATCAACAATGGTGAGACCAGTAACAAAATACGCATTGATCTTGATTTACCATCAAGCGATTATGATGATGTTGTTTTAAAAGAAGGTATTTTGTTGCCAGAATGGGATTATAAACAACAAAAATTCCTCACCGATCACTGCTCAATACAGTTGATGCAACTGAGGTTAATTGATCAAGTGCAATGGCCTGACACCCTGAAGCAGCAAGCACGGAAACTAAAACGACAATTTGAATCGTTAAAACCCATAAGTGTGTGGAATAATCGACAGCCTGACGGCGAGGAAATTGATCTTAAGGCATACCTTGATTTCAACACGTTACTGTACGCTGGGCGACATACATCAGAGCCGCTGTTGTATCGACAAAAGCGTCAACAAAGTCGCGATTTATCAAGCTTGATTTTAACGGATTTGTCACTGTCAACAGATGCCCATGTTAATGATCACAAAAAGGTTATTGATGTGATTAAAGAAGCATTGTATTTGTTGGCTGAAAGTTTAAGTGCTGCAGATGAAAGGTTTTCTATTGCCGGATTTACCTCGAAAAAACGTGATCACATACGTTACTATGAAATCAAGGGTTTTGATGAGCCATTTGACGCACATTGTCAAAATCAGATCCACGCGATTAAACCAGCCTATTACACCCGCATGGGTGCCGCCATTCGCTACGCCACTGAACAACTGATTCAGCAAGCCAGTCAACAAAAATTATTACTCATTCTGACCGATGGTAAACCCAATGACTTGGACAAATACGAAAGCCGATATGGTTTGGAAGATACTAAAAAAGCAGTCCAGGAAGCCAAAACAGCAGGTTTAATGCCATTTTGTGTTTCAATTGATTATCAGGCTTCAGATTACCTGCCTTATTTGTTTGGAAATCAGGGTTATATTCATTTGAGCAATGCCCTTGATCTGCCGAAAAAGTTACCTAAGCTCTTTTACCAATTGGTTCACTGATGTTCGAAGAGGCTGTTTAGTCAAACTTCCCATCTATTCTGGGCCTGGTGAGAACCTTATAATATTGTGCCAAAAACAGACTGAATCCAAAACACCAGGATACGGCAGCAATTTGATACATACTCAGCCAATGGTGCCCAAACAGACCGCCAAACACGCGCAACAAAAAGGCCACATAGATCAATAAAAAAGCCACGCCCATATTTTCCAACTTTGATTGCTCTGCCAGTGTGGCCTAATGAAACCCTTGATATCATGGCCAATATCATCACGCTCGCAGCACCAACTGTCAGGGCGTGAATGGCTTGAGAGCGGCTGAAATATATGGACACCAACGATAGAGCATACATCAACAAGCCAACAGGAATACTCCAATAACTGATGTGTAATGACCATACCAGTGGCGTTTTAAAGCTGAAGTAAGTGCTGAGTCATTGATGTAAATCAATGCCAGTAATGATCATACCTAAACCTTCTTTCCTCAGAGGATAATAACCCGAAAATACCAACAAAAATACCATCGCTGCCTGATTCAACTGATCACCAGTTCTGCGGTGACTTGATGCATGTCAATGACTCAATCTTAACGCCTAAATAAAATGGCAGCATCCTTTTAATACAAAGCGAATAAAGTATGAAAACTAAAGTATATTTGAGCATCATATCGATGCTTTCTGGTTCGGGATTGGCCCAAAATAATTCACCTGGTAATGACATTGAAAAACTGGATGATTTGGTGGTGGTCGCATATAAACAAGCCAGGCCAGTACAGGAAGTGGTGGGTGATGTCAGTGTGGTTTCAGCAGAACAGCTGGAGAACACCTTAAGTCAGGACATGGCCGCAGCCATTAAATATGAAGCCAACATTCATATTGAAGATGGTGGCACCCGCTTTGGTGTATCGGGTGTTAATATCCGCGGTATAGGTGACAATCGTGTGGCTATTGAAGTGGATGGCATCCCCAATGCCAAGACATTCGATTTAGGTTCATATTCATTTGCCACGGCCAGCTTTCCCGAAATAGATCTCATACAAAACATCGAAATCCTGAATGGACCAGCTTCAACACTATATGGCAGTGATGCCTTGGGTGGTATTGTGGCTATTAAAACTTGGGAACCAGGTGTGCTGTTGGGTCAAAAAGCACCTGGTCAACGAAACTGGAATCGCTTGCGTCTTGGTTTTGATGGTAAGCGCCATGGCCGTTTTGTTGGCTTGACATCGGCATGGGATTTGGAAAATCATGGCCTCTTGTTCTCTGCCACACAGCGTGATGGTAAAGGAGTGGTCAATGAAAATTCCAGTTTGGCTAAAGATGTTGCTGACTGGGATCAGCAATCAGTGTATGGTAAATGGACTTTCGATACGGCTGCTGGAAATAACCTGACACTCCGGCTCCTGGCGAATCAAAAAGACCAATTCACAGAGATACATTCATTCATCCGTCAAGGTCGTTTTGTGCGCACCACAGCTTTGAATGGTGAGGATGAAACAGCTGAGCGACAGTTCAGTGTTGATTATACATTCGGCCTCAACAATGGCTTTGCTGATGATGGCCGAGTGTTGTTTTTCTATGGTGATACCGAGTTCATGCAAGACAGCTTTGAAAATCGTTTCTCCCGACGTGGCACACCGCTATTTCAGGCAAGGCAATTTAACTATGACAGCAGTCGCACAGGATTTGAGTTGAATTTCACCAAATCAATAGCCACTGAAAACAGCCAACATCAGCTGATTTATGGTATGGAGTTAGTTGCAACCGATGTAAAAGAATCACGTAATGCCAGTCAGACCAATTTACTCACTGGTCAAGTTTCACAAACGGTGCTGGGGGAATCTTTTCCGTTGCGGGACTTTCCCCAAACTGATGTGCAGGAAGTAGGTATTTTTATTCACGATGAAATCAGCTGGGATGATTCACCCTGGACTTTGGTGCCAGCCTTGCGTTTTGATCATTATGACTTGTCACCAAACCGGGATGATCTGTTTGATAATGGCGCGGGCGATGTGGCGGTGGTGTCAGTAACGGCTTCAGATGTTTCACCCAAATTAGGCCTTATGTATGATTTTAACAGTCAGGCCAATATGTATGCCCAATATGTTCGCGGCTTCAGAGCACCTCCTTATGATGATGTCAATATTGGCTTCAGGCTGGCTTTGTTTAACTATCAAGCCATCCCCAATCCTGACTTAAAGTCGGAAACTTCAGATGGTTTTGAAGTGGGTTTTCGCTATGATGGTGCTGCTCATGATTTTAATGTAAATGTGTTTTATAACGATTATAAAGACTTGATTGTTAGTCGAGATTTAATTGGTTTGGATCCAGACACGCAAGCGCTGGTTTTCCAATCCCGAAATATAGATGAAGCCACTATACATGGTGCTGAGTTGGACTACCATTGGCAGATAAATGATCAATTTTCTACCAGTTGGCAACTGGCTTGGATCCGTGGTGAGAATGATGTCACTGATCGACCGTTAAACCACATTTCACCACCCAAGGCCACTGGTTCTCTCCAGTGGCAATCTTTAGAGGGTGATTGGGATGTTGCTCTTTATGGTGTTTTTAGCCAAGCTCAAGATCGGGTTGATGACCCGGGTTTGGAATTGTTCAGAACACCAGGTTATGCGACTTTTGATTTGTTGTTAGGTTATCGCATCAATTATTACAGCCATTTGCGTTTGGGTATATTTAACCTGACTGATAAAAAATATTGGTTGTGGCAACAAGTGCGAAACTTTGATAACAATGAAGCCATTATTGAAGCCTTAACCCAGGCATCCAGGCACATCAATGTTTCTTACAGTATTGAGTGGTGATTGCTGTCGTCTGTATTTCAGCAGTTGACCTATATCAATTACAACAATTGGTTCGATATTTAAAATGAACACTCAGAGAGATTACGTGGCTCACTTAGCTAAATCAGTAGCTAAGTAATCCCAATCAAGATGTTACTAAGTCATAGGAGCAAAACATGAAAACCTTAAAGCGTACCTTGTTAATCACAGGGTTATTAATTGGTATGGGCGCTTGTGCAGCAGAGAAATCTGCTGAAAAAGACCCATTAGCCACTCACAAAGCAGAAATGAAATCAGGTGTGACTGATTTAGCCAGTCAAATGGCAGCTGGCGAAAAAATTTACCAAACCTATTGCACCGCCTGTCATCAGGTTAATGGTCAAGGTTTGAGTGGAGCCTTCCCGCCATTAGCGGCATCTGATTATCTATTGGCAGATAAAGGCAGGGCAATCCAAACGGTACTAGGCGGCTTGTCTGGAGAAATTACTGTCAACGGTAAAAAATACAATGCCGTGATGCCAAATTTGTCTTACCTCAAAGATGATGAAGTGGCCAATGTGATTACTTACGTGATGAACAGTTGGGGCAATAAAGGTTTTCAGGTCAGTGCAGCAGAGGTAATGGCTGCAAGAAATAATGAGGCGACTGTACCAGCCAGTGCCGCAGTAGATCACCCGGTAACATCGCAGTCAGAAGCGGGTTATCAGGGTGCACCATCTGGTATTAATCCAGAAGACACAGTTCAAATGATTGACTCTGATGGTCCTGAAATGACCAAGGATCAGTTTGCTTTTGCTACCAAAATATATTTTGAACGTTGTGCTGGTTGTCATGGTGTGTTGCGTAAAGGGGCAACAGGTAAACCATTGACCACTGACATCACACGTGAAAAAGGGCTTGATTATTTAAAAACCCTGATCACTTATGGTTCTGCTGCTGGCATGCCTAATTGGGGCACATCTGGTGACTTTACGGCCGAAGAGATTGATACATTGGCTCGATTCTTACAGCATGAACCACCTGAGCCACCGCAGTGGGGAATGGAGGAAATGAAAGCTTCTTGGAAAGTGCATGTGGCTCCTGAAGATCGTCCGAAAAAACCACAACATAAACTGAACTATGAGAATTTTTTCTCTGTTACCCTGCGTGATTCAGGTGAAGTGGCTATCATTGATGGCGATACCAAGAAAATAGTCAGTATATTAAAGACTGGCTATGCGGTACACATTTCCAGAACATCTGCTTCCAGTCGTTACATCTATACCATTGGTCGCGATGCTAAAGTTGATATGATCGACTTATATATGAATCCTCCACAAATCGTTGCTACCATCAAAGTGGGTCTGGAAGCACGCTCTGTAGAAACTTCGAAATACAAGGGTTATGAGGATAAATACGCGATAGCTGGTTCATACTGGCCCCCACAATACACCATAATGGATGGTGATACACTTGAACCTAAACGCATTGTCTCTACCCGAGGCATGACTGTGGATACCCAGGAATATCATCCTGAGCCAAGGGTGGCAGCGATCGTGGCATCACATCAACACCCTGAGTTTATCGTTAATGTCAAAGAAACAGGTAAGATTTTGTTGGTTAATTATTCGGATATCAATAGTTTGACGGTTACCACCATTGATGCGGCTCGATTCTTGCACGATGGCGGCTGGGATCGCAGTAAACGTTACTTCCTGACTGCAGCAAACCAATCGGATAAAATCGCGGTGGTCGATTCTAAAGAGCGTAAATTGGTGGCGTTGACTGATGTGGACAAAATTCCTCACCCAGGGCGTGGTGCCAATGTCAATGACCCTGAATTTGGACCGGTGTGGATTACCAGTGCTTTGGGTAACGATAAAATCACTTTCCTGAGCACCGATGCTGAAAGTAAAAATGCTTGGAAAGTAGTCAGAACGCTCAATGGTCAAGGTGGTGGGTCTCTGTTTGTTAAGTCACATCCAAAATCTAAAAATCTGTGGGTCGATTCACCTCTGAATCCAGATCCTGCGATTTCTCAAAGTGTGGCGGTTTATGATGTGAATGACTTTGGAGCAGGTTTTGAAGTGCTGCCGATTGCACAATGGGCTGACCTGGGCGAAGGTGCCAAACGCGTGGTTCAGCCTGAGTACAACATGCAAGGTGATGAAGTGTGGTTCTCGGTCTGGAATGGTAAGGAACAAAAATCAGCGATTGTAGTGGTTGACGATAAGACTCGGAAACTAAAACATGTGATTAAAGACGAACGCTTAATTACCCCCACTGGTAAATTCAATGTCCATAATACAGTGGAAGATGTTTATTGATAAGGTTAATCTTGACTCAATAAACATTGAAAAGCTGAAAGCACTGGCTTCCTCCGAGGGCAGTGCTTTTTTGATTCAGCCAATATCACAGGAACATAGACCAAGGCTCAAGAATATTTTTCTTATTCTCAAAGAGCTTCTGTCTCGAGTAAGGCGCGTAATTTTGAAACATCTTTGAGGAGTATGTGATTCTCTTTTACCTCAATCAATAGTTTATTCTCTAAAGATTTTAAAGCTCTGGAAAAGGTTTCTGGTTTGATTGAAAGCCGCGATGCTATGTCTCGCTTGGGTACAGAAAGGGTCAGGCTGAATTCGTCAGTCACTTCTTCTTTGACCTGAGTTAAAAAATAATCTATCACTCTGAATGAGGCATTGTGTAGGGTTTGTTTATCTAATTCTTTGACCATCCAATGCAACCTGACTGATAATTGACCAAGCATGTTGATACATAAATCAGCAGAACTTTTTAATAGTTTTAAAAATGGTTTGGCTTGGATGCTGACGACTAAAGATGGTTTTAGGGCAACGGCTGTGACTGGGTATTTGGGGGCGCCAGCAAACAATACACCCTCAGCAAATGTGCGGCCTGGAAATACCACTTCGATGATTTTCTCATCACCTTTAATGGTGCTGCGCACCAATTTGATGGCACCATCATAAACGAAATAAATATGAGATAAGTCCATGTCTTGTTGAAACAGCATTTGTTCAGGACTTTTCTTAACCAGATCGGCAATTTGTAAGATCTGATCAAATTGGCTGTCACTCATACCAGAGAACATGGTATTTTGGCGCAGGTAGTGAACCACTTTGGGTTGCAAATCTTTATGTATCATGCCTTTCCCAGCGTTTTAATAAGACTGTGATTGTAACTCAAGTTTTACAGTATATTGAGTAATTCAAAAGCAGTCGATCCCGCATACTTAGCACTTTTACCTAATTGTTCTTCAATTCTTAACAGTTGGTTGTATTTAGCGATGCGATCAGATCGACACAAGGAGCCAGTTTTGATTTGAGTGGCAGAAGTGGCCACAGCCAGATCAGCTATCGTGTTGTCTTCGGTTTCACCAGAGCGATGAGAAATGATTGCTGTGTAACCTGAACGGTAAGCCAAATCGATCGCATCCAATGTTTCTGTCAAGGTACCAATTTGGTTCAGTTTTATGAGGATAGAATTGGCAATGTTTTTCTCAATGCCTTCTTTGAAAATTGAGGTGTTGGTAACAAATAAATCATCTCCAACCAACTGTACTTTTTGGCCCAGCTTCTCAGTTAAATGCTTCCAACCATTCCAGTCAGCTTCATCCAAGCCATCCTCTATACTGATGATTGGGTATTGATCCACCCATGCGGACAAAAAGTCAGTGAATTGTTCTGAGGTCAGTTGTTTGTTTTCACCGCTGAGGTGGTATAAACCGTCTTTATGGAATTCTGAACTGGCCACGTCTAAGCCTAAATAAACCTCTTTACCAACTTGATAGCCAGTCTGGTGAATTGCTTCTAAAATGGTATCAACAGCTTCTACATTAGAGCGCAGATTGGGAGCAAAGCCACCTTCATCACCCACTGCGGTAGATAAACCTTTGCTTTTTAATACTTTAGCCAAGGCGTGGAAGATTTCTGTGCCACAGCGTAATGCTTCAGAAAAAGAGGTAAACCCAGTTGGTAACACCATAAATTCCTGCACATCAATATTATTATCGGCGTGTTCACCGCCATTGATGATATTCATCATCGGCACAGGCAACACAAATTGATCAACAGTGGCAATACTCCGATAAAGTGGTAAACCTTGGTGATTAGCGACTGCATGTGCATTGGCCAATGAGATTCCAAGTAGGGCGTTGGCTCCCATATTACCCTTGTTATGGGTGCCATCAAGATCAAGCATGGCTCGATCAAGACCAGCTTGATCAATGGCATCACGGTCTATCAGGGCACTGGCTAAAGTGGTGTTAACATTATGGACAGCCTGGCGCACTCCTTTGCCTAAATAACGATTTTTATCACCATCTCGCAGCTCAATGGCTTCACGTGCTCCAGTAGATGCACCAGAAGGTACGATGGCACGTCCAAAGGCGCCAGATTCCAGTGTGACCTCAGCTTCTAAAGTTGGATTGCCTCTTGAGTCCAGAACTTCTCTGGCATGAATTTTTTTAATTCCAGTCATCGTTTTGTTCCTGTAGGGGTTTTGATTTAATGGTTTGATCAATGGTTTTTAGGGTTTCGAGTAAGCTAGCCATTTGGTCGAGTTTAACTGCATTGGGGCCGTCGCTTTTGGCATTGGCTGGGTCAGGGTGGGTTTCCATGAACAAACCAGAAATACCAACAGCTGTGGCAGCCCGTGCCAACACAGGTACATGTTCACGTTGACCGCCTGATGTGCCGCCTTGTCCGCCTGGTAGCTGCACTGAATGTGTGGCATCGAACACCACTGGACAATCGGTTTCACGCATCACAGCCAAGGAACGCATGTCAGAAACCAGGTTGTTGTAACCAAAGCTGGCGCCACGTTCGCAGACCATAATTTGTTGGTTGCCAGTTGATTGGGCTTTTTCCACCACATTTTTCATGTCCCAAGGTGCCATAAACTGGCCCTTTTTGATGTTGACGGGTTTGCCGGCATTACAAACGCGCAAAATGAAATTGGTTTGGCGGGCCAAAAAGGCTGGTGTTTGTAGTACGTCAACCACATCAGCGACTTCTTCAATCGGTGAGTCATCGTGTACATCAGTTATAACTGGGACATCAAGCTGTTTTTGCACTTCAGCGAGAATGTTCAACCCAGCTTCCATGCCCAAGCCACGGAACGAGCTTAATGAAGTGCGATTGGCCTTATCAAATGAAGACTTGAAGATAAAAGGAATACATAACTTTTCTGTGATTTCCTTTAAATGACCAGCGGTATCGATAGCTAATTGCAATGATTCAATTACACATGGGCCAGCGATCAGGAAAAAAGGTTGATCCAATCCAGCTTCAAAGTGACACAATTTCATGGTTTTGCTCCAGTTTCGTTAAGCGGCTTTTGGTTGGTTTTGATGAGCCAATGCAGCTGCAATATAATTGGCAAATAGCGGGTGTCCATCTCTGGGTGTTGAGTTGAATTCGGGATGGAATTGGCAAGCCAAAAACCAAGGATGATCAGGTAATTCTACCATTTCGACCAACTGGGCATCCTCTGAATGTCCAGAAAATAACAGACCAGCTTCAGCCAATTGATCTGCATAGTTATTGTTGAATTCATAACGGTGTCGATGCCGCTCGGAAATCACATCAGCACCATAGACACGGTGAGCCAGCGTATGAGGTTTGAGGATGGAGTTTTGTGCCCCCAGGCGCATGGTGCCCCCTAAATCAGATTGTGAATCACGGATTTCTTTTTGGCCTTCGCGGTCCATCCATTCGGTAATCAAACCGATGACTGGATGTGGCGTGTTTTCATTGTTTTCAGTGGTGTTGGCATCTGGCAAGCCACAAACATTACGTGCGAAATCAATAACTGCTGCATGCATGCCATAACAAATACCTAAATAAGGGATGTTGTTTTCACGGGCAAACCCAACTGCGTGGATTTTTCCTTCAAAACCACGGTTACCGAAACCACCAGGTACTAAAATAGCATCTACATCGTCAAACACATCATTGTTCCTTGAGTCTCCCAGTTCTTCAGAGTCAATGTGTTTGATGTTAACTTGTGTCTGGTTTGGAATACCGGCATGTCGCAGGGCTTCATTCAAAGACTTGTAGGCATCTGAATGCTCCAGGTATTTACCGACCATACCGATGGTTACTTGATGTTGGGTGTTGGCCTCTGCGGCTACCACACGTTGCCATTCAGACAGGTCTGTTGGTTCACAATCTAAACCAAATCGTTCCACCACCAGGTCATCAAACCCTTCTTTGCTTAATTCTTCGGGGATTTGATAAATGTTGCCACAATCCAAAACCGGAATCACCGCCCTTGCTTCGACATTGGTGAACAAGGCGATTTTCTGTTGTTCTGACTCTGGGATCGGGTGTTCAGCACGACACAATAAGATGTCAGGTTGAATACCGATGGAGCGCAATTCCTTAACTGAGTGCTGGGTGGGTTTGGTTTTGAGTTCGCCGGCAGCGCTTATATATGGTACCAAAGTTAAGTGTACAAACATGGCACTTTTACGCCCTTCTTCAACTCCCATTTGTCGAATTGCTTCCATGAATGGCAAGGACTCAATGTCGCCCACTGTACCGCCAATTTCTACCATAATGACATCAAAACCAGTTGCTGCTTTGCGAACTTTGGCTTTTATTTCATCGGTGATGTGCGGAATCACTTGCACAGTACCGCCTAGGTAGTCGCCACGTCGTTCTTTGCGAATCACCGCCTCATAGATTTGGCCTGAGGTGTAATTGTTATCGCGTGACATTTTAGTGCGCACAAAACGCTCATAATGACCCAGATCAAGGTCGGTTTCAGCACCGTCTTCGGTGACAAAAACTTCACCGTGTTGAAAAGGGCTCATGGTGCCGGGATCGACGTTGATGTATGGGTCTAATTTCATCATGGTCACACGCAAGCCACGTGCTTCAAGCAAGGAAGCCAAAGAGGCTGCCGCAATGCCCTTTCCAAGAGATGAAACCACACCACCAGTGACAAATACAAATTTAGTCATGTTAGGTGAAATAGTTATGCTCAGAAAGGACGTGTATTATATCCGATGGCTTAATTGCTTAGCAACTGACTTAGCTAACTATTCAGATTTGGTTTCGAGGCTTGCCTACCCAAGCTGATCATCAGTTTTCTTTTGTGATGTTTCTGACACCACGGCAGCTATCACAGGTGGTGTATGTTGAATCTGTACATGTGATTGAATGGCCTGACTAGCCATTGAGTGCTGTTCTTTGGTGTTGGCATGGATATAGGCAACTGGGGAATCATTATCAACATAACTGCCGATTGCTTGGAACCGAGAAAATCCGACAAGGTGGTGGATTTTATCGGTCGCTTTTTTGCGTCCACCACCCAATTCAATGATGCTCAGGCCAATTTCACGACAGTTGATGCTGCCAATGTAACCTGCTTCTTCAGCAAAGACTGGTTCAAGGATAGGCGCGTCAGGCAGGTATTTATGCGGGTGTTCTAATAGATCAGCTGGGCCACCATGCGCCGAGACCATATGTGCAAAAATCTCTGCGGCAGAACCATCATTTAATACTTGATTGACTTTGGTTTTGGCTACATTCAAATCGTCTTGTAAACCTCCAATACACAGCAGTTCAGCACACAGGTGCTGTACCAAAGTGTGTAAGCGCGTATCCACTTTATTTTGGGTCAAGTAGGTAATGGTTTCCAAGACTTCGACACTGTGTCCTGCGCTGTGGCCAATGATCTGGTTCATATCAGTAACCACCGCCCGGGTTTTAATGGGTGATACTGCGGTGATGCTTGTGGCAAGTGCTTGTGCCATGGCTGAACTGTCTGCAAAAGCACCGTTGCCACATTTAATGTCCATCACCAGTCCATCCAGTCCTGCTGCCAGTTTTTTTGATAGTATTGATGCGGTGATCAATGGAATGCTATCGACAGTAGCGGTGATGTCACGGGTCGCATATACACGTTTGTCAGCAGGTGCTAAGTTACTGGTTTGACCTATGATTGAACAGCCCACAGTCTTGACTATCTGCTCAAATTGAGCGGGCGAAACTTGGGTGTTATAACCAGGTATTGACTCCAGCTTGTCCAGTGTCCCGCCAGTGTGTCCTAAACCGCGACCAGAAATCATGGGTACATAAGCACCACAGGCTGCCATGATAGGTGCCAGCATTAAAGAAACCTTATCACCAACGCCGCCTGTAGAGTGCTTGTCTAAGATCGGGCCATTCAAATTCAAATGATCCCAGCACAATACATCACCTGAATGTTGCATGGCAAGAGTCAAATCACGTCGTTCCTGCATGGTCATGTCTTGGAAAAAGACGGCCATGGCGAACGCGCCAATTTGTCCTTCCGTGATGCTACCATCTGTGATGCCTTGAATAAAAAGCTGAATCTCAGTTTTGCTTAAAACATGACCATCACGTTTTTTTTTAATGATTTCTTGTGGTAAAAAACTCATGTATTTATATGATCAATTTTCTAAAACTTGTTGATAATCCACTATTTTATCAATCTGACTGGTTGCAATGGGGTGATAGCCTGCCCGTGCTTTTTGATAGATGTTATTAGCCAGATTGTGTAAGCTGGGATTACTCATCAGAGCTTCATACAATGGTTTAATTAGTTTAACCCGTCCAATGTTTGATAAATAATCAATCAAACGCCCATAGGCAGCTTCGTATTGGTTGTTGATGCTGATCAGTAACCAATCATGTGCGATCTCACTGTTCTGGCGCTGAGTGAGATTAAAGGCTTGGTCCAAAGCTGCTAATTGTGTAAGGCTTAATTCTTTAGGTAGTGCACGCAAGAAATGTAACCATTCTTGAGTGGTCCATTTGGAAACATCGATATTTTGTAAGGATTTGTTACCACCCAGCCAAGCGGCAACAAGACTGTCAATGGTAGAGAACTTGGCGGTGGTTGGTGGGTTAAAGAAAGTGGGTATGCCTGGCTCGGTCAACCATGTATTTACTTGCTCTACAGTGATTTTCTTTGGGTGTTTTTTTATCAAATGCAATTTGAGATAATCAATAAACTCGGCAGTGGTGATGCTTTGAAAAGCATAGTGGTTGAAATAACCGTTTAAGAAACCATCGAAAACTGTGCGACCAACTTGCTGTTCCATCCATTCTAAAAAGAAGCGTCCTTTGTCATAAGTTACTGCACTGAAATAATCATCGGGATCTATGCTGAAGGTGGGATTAATCAGTTTTTGTTGATCAACAGGCATGGTTTTCATTTTGGCGAGTAAAGCCTCATATGCCAAAGCTGCTTCCATTATCATGCGATCTTCGCCATGAACAGCATCTACAATTCTGGCTTCAATATAAGTGGTAAAACCTTCATTTAACCAAGCATCTTGCCACAATGCGTTGGTCACTAAATTGCCAGACCATGAGTGTGCCAGTTCGTGGGCTATTAAAGAATCCAGGGACCTGTCTCCTGCAATAACAGTGGGTGTTATGTGAGATAGTTTTGGGTTCTCCATACCACCAAAAGGAAAGCTGGGCGGCAGAATCAACAAATCGTACTGTCCCCAACGATAAGGGCCATAAAGTGCCTCAGTGGCTTCAATCATGTTTTCGGTTTCAGCAAATTCATAAGCTGCAGCTTCGGTCACCGGTGGTTCAGCATAAATGGTCACATGTTTGCTGATTTGTTGGTGTTCAATATCCCCAACAGCAATCGCTATTAAGTAAGAGGGAATGGCTTGTTGCATAGAAAATTCAAAGAAGCCATCGGCGCCTGCTTGGTCATTGTTATCTGCACTCAATACAGGTTTGACTGGCCGCTTGACCTTGACTCTCGCATCATAAGTCACTCTAACTGCTGGTGTGTCCTGCAATGGAATCCAACTGCGAGCATGAATGGCTTGAGATTGAGAAAATAAGTAGGGTTGTTCACCGCTGGTTTGTTCGGGGGTTAGCCATTGCAGTCCAGATGCTTGTGGCATGGTCTCATATTGAATTTTGATGGGCGAGCCGTCATGGGGTAGATCAATGATTAACTCGGTGCCTAATAAACTGTGGTTTTGGCCAAAGTGCCAGTTTAATTTAGGTGTTTTTGAGCCATTGACTGCGCTGATTCGCTTGATCTTTAAATCACGGGTGTCCAGGCTTAATTGTGTTGCTTCAGCATCAACCTTTTTATATGTCAAGGTAGCAAAGCCTTCCAGTATTTTTTCCTTAAAGTTAACCGTTAACTCTAAATCCAGATGATTGACTTGAACCAAATCATGTCGAGAAAAAGAATGTGGGTCAGGGTGAGTCTTGCTGAAAGGGGTAGATTCAGTGGTGGTTTTGGTTTTTTGTTGTACGGGGTGGCTCTGACAGCCATACAACAAAAGCAAAGGCAGTGAAGAAAATAACAAGGAAATGAAGCGCATAATAGTACTTGGTTAGGAAAACCAATATATTAACGAAATCAACGGGCTTTACAAGCTGAAATAAAGGAATACCTGTGGTTTTTCATTCATTGTGCCAAATCAAGCACACTCACTTACCAAGTCATCAGTTCTCTTTTCAGAAGTGGCGGAGCGGACGGGACTCGAACCCGCGACCCCCGGCGTGACAGGCCGGTATTCTAACCAACTGAACTACCGCTCCGCAGTTGTTATCCAACTCAAGAATTTGAGCGCGCGCATTCTAATATAAAAAAGTCAAATTGCAAAGTTATTTTCTTCTCCAAATAAAAACTGTGCGGCTGTCAACGATTGTTATTCAATGATAGAATATGCGCCCAATTATGAGTACACCTTTAACTAATTTGGCCAGAGGCTGGAGATGTAATGACTGAAGAAAATAGACCCCTTCCTACTGAATTTTTTGCTGACTGGAAAGAAAGAGAAGCTTTAGCAGAAGGCATGATTCCATTGATAGGGAGATTGTACCGTCGCCGCAATGTTTCCTTATACATGTATGGCAAACGCATGATCAATCAGTCAGTGACTGATTTAATGAAAGCACATCGTTTTGTACGCCAGGTTGAAGCCAACGAGCTCAGTGAGTATGAAACCTTCCCATTTATCAAATCCATTGCTGAATTGCCGCTGGGCCCTGCTCACATTGATGTTGGTAAAATGGTTTACCGTTATTTCAAAACCAACAGCTATGAAGACATTGAGCAGGCTGATGTTGACGCTTATGTGAAACAAGAATTGGCACATTTAATAGATTCTGAGGCCAAACCGTTGGATGAGCCACAAGATGTTGTTTTATACGGTTTTGGCCGAATCGGACGATTGGTGGCACGCTTGTTGGTAGACAAAACCGGCGGTGGCGATGTACTCGTATTAAAAGCCATTGTCATTCGCAAAAGTAAAGCAGATAACGATTTAGAGAAACGTGCTGCGCTATTACGCAAAGACTCTGTTCATGGTAAATTCAACGGCACCATTCGTGTGTTACATGAGCAAAACAAACTGGTGATCAATGGTAATGAAGTTCAGATCATTTATGCCAATTCACCCAGTGATATTGATTACACCAAGTATGGTATCAATAATGCATTGATTGTCGATAATACAGGTGTTTGGAAAGATGAAGATGGTTTGCGCGGGCATTTACGCCCGGGTGCATCGAAAGTGTTATTAACTGCTCCTGCCAAGGGCGATATTCCGAACATCGTCTACGGTATCAATCATGAATTGATAACGCCCCAACATGAAGTCATTTGTGCGGCTTCCTGTACCACCAATGCGATTGTGCCAGTCTTGAAATGCTTGAATGAAGAATATGGTATAAAACATGGCCACATTGAAACAGTACATGCTTATACCAACGACCAAAATCTGATTGATAATTATCATAATAAAGACCGTCGGGGGCGCAGCGCAGCGCTGAATATGGTGCTTACTTCAACTGGTGCAGCCAAGGCGGTGGCGAAAGTACTGCCTGAATTAGCAGGTAAATTAACCGGTAATGCGATTCGTGTGCCGACACCCAATGTCTCAATGGCCATATTAAACATCAGCTTGAATAGAACAACTGATTTAAATGAGCTCAATGAATTTTTGCGCCGCAAATCATTACATTCAAAACTACAACAACAAATAGGGTATACCATTTCATCTGAAGCCGTTTCGACAGATTTTGTTGGTTCAAGACAAGCCTGTGTGATTGATTCTCAAGCCACCATTGTTGAAGGCAGTAACGTGGTGTTGTATTGCTGGTATGACAATGAGTTCGGTTATTCTTGTCAGGTACTTCGCTGTTTAGAAAAATTTGCCGGTGTGAATTGGCCAGCATACCCAAACAGCTGATAACGCAGCTGGATGAAAAAGCTGCACAGCCACAGCGTTAATAGGCCCTGGTTCCAAGGGTGGCTTTGGTCACCTTTTTTTGATTCAACGAGCATAGAGCTGCCTGATCGAGTGTAAGTGTCACTTCATTCAAGCAAGGTTTATCACCTTTTCAGTTAAACTGTCTTGTTCTCATTGCCTGCGTTGATACCAGCTTGCTTTGGGGTGTTATTTAATGATTGTTGACAAAATATACCTTGCAGAATTTAATAAAAAACACTATTTTGTTTGCATCTTTAATTACTTAGGAAAAAAACATGTCAGGAATTCTTGATTTAATCAAAAACAGCATCGGTAACCAAGCAGTAGAGCAGGTAGGCCGACAAGTGGGTGGCAACAAAGACGCCACGCAAAGAGCCATTGCCGCAGCGATTCCAATGTTGTTATCAGCATTACAAAAAAACACCAAATCACGCAGTGGTGCTGAATCATTAGCAAATGCTTTAGAACGTGATCATGACGGTGGGATTTTAGGCAATTTGGGTTCAGTGTTGGGCCAATCAAATAACCAGTCCATGGGTGAGAAAATTTTAGGTCATGTTTTAGGCCAAAGACAACAAAACGTGTCTAACCAACTGGGTAAAGCCACAGGTTTGGGTAGTGCTGATGTAGGAAAGATCTTAGCCAACCTTGCTCCTGTTGTTATGGGCGCAGTTGGCAAGGCTAAAAGAGAAAACAATTTAGGTGTTTCTGGGTTACAAGACCTACTCAGCCAAGAGCGCAAAACGATCAAAAAACAACAGCCAAATTTAGGTTTCTTAGAGAAAGCTTTGGATGGTGATGGTGATGGTGATGTTGATTTATCAGATGTTTTAAAACAGGGTTCTGGTTTACTGGCTGGTTTTTTTAAAAGGTAAAAACCAAGTGTTCTAAACAGTTTATCACAATCAGGGTGACGTTCTGATTGTGATAAACCTTGCAAATCATGATGTCATCTAGTAATTTACTCCAAAAGGGGAGGTGATTTTTGGTGATGTAATCAAATTAAACTTCATAATACGTTCAGCATTTCACCACTTAAAAACATAAGTTTAAGCAAAACAAGCACGTCAAGCATGAATAGAAATCAAATATTAAACGAATGTATTGTCATTTTCGACCGTCACTTGCAGGCCAATCTCAAAACGGCAATGAACCTAACTCTAAAAAAATTATTCAGGCTTGCAGAAACTGCGACATCCAATCAAGATGAACAGTCGTTATTCACTCAATATAGACAGTTAAAAAATGGTGCCAAAAATCTGTCTTCTACAATGCGCACCAAAATAAAATCAATGCCTGAATTCATTTCGGCAGAAGTGAATAAGTCAGATAACAAAATGTCTCTGTCTTTGGTAGAAGACGAAGAACTATCTATTTCGCTGTCATTGACACAGTTAGACTCGACATTGGAAGTGGTTAGCCATGCTGAGTTATACACTTTAGAAAAGCGTATGAATGTCATTTTTGGTAATGAAAAAATTGACAAAACCAACATGCCATTTTCACCTGCTTCGATTGTATGGTTGTTCAGTCATGCATTCAAAACCATTGCCTTTGAAGTTCAAGTTAAGACCATGATAATTGACTTCTTGACCAAGGAGTTCAGCCGTAACGTTAATGAAGCTTATCACGAGATTAATCAGGTTTTTATTGACGCTGGAATATTGCCAAATTTACAACCTGAAGTGGCTGTATCGAGAAACAAAAACAGTCTACAAAAACATAAAAACTCATCTGAAACTGACCAAGCTGCAGAAACTGCAGGTGGGCTTGAATCAAGCAGTCAGGCTGAAGGTGGTCAGCTGCCGATGTCATCACCGGGTGTCACATCAGCAGAGTCTCAAGCGCCAAACAGTGGCCAAGGAGCGGCTGATTATCAGTCTCAAGCGCGACAATATGACCCACAAACCAAACAATTGGTTGAGTCAATTTTTGATTTACTGTCTCCACCCCGAGGTTCAGCAGTACAACCAGACCAGGGTTATGCCGGTGGACAGACTCAAACCGATGGGTTAAAAGGAGGTGGTGGTCAACAGTACCAAAAGATCGCAGATACTGATTTTGATCAAGCGTTGGCCCAAATTTCGCAAGAATCGGGCGTGGTTGCTACCAGTAAAAATATTCACAATTTAAAAGAGATGTTGGCCGACCAGGTTAAGAATAACACCGGCAACTATTATCCCGAATTATCACCCAAACAGGATAAGACCCTTGATTTAATGGGTATGGTATATGATGAGATTGAAAAAGATGAAAGCATTGATTCTCACATCAGATCATCTTTCAATGCCATCAACCTGCCTTTATTACGCATAGCTGTTAATGATGAAAATTTCTTCATCGATGCAGCACATCCAGCCAGAAAATTTATGGAATTGTTGGTTGATTCATCCCAACGTTGGCATGGTACCAATGTAATCAAGAAAATTCATCAGTACAGTGATTCAGCAGCAAAAACTTTTGATGGATCGACTCAATCCTTCGTTGGTGCTTTAAAAGAATTAACACAATACCTGGAAGTTACAGAAAACAGAGCCAAAAAAGCTGAGCAGAAATGGGTCAGTGCAGCCCAAGGCAAAGAAAAAATGGAGCTGACCAAAATTGAGGTGGAAGCTCATTTAGATGAAATACTCGAAGGCTGTGACATCAAATTTATCCGTGATATTATTCAACATGTTTGGAAAGATTCATTGACATTAACCTTGCTCAGAGAGGGTAAAAATTCTGAGCAATGGGATAAGAAAACCCAGTCGGCCAGAATCATTTCACAAATTGGTAACAAAAACGAATTTATGAAGTTAAGTGGTCCTGAGAAATTAGCGGCCATGCATCACCTCGATCAGACCATGGATGAATTGGGTTTTTCAAAACGTGATCGAATTTCTACCAAGGACAACATACACACTTGTTTAGGGTGGCAAGAAAGTGACGAAGAAGAGAAAAAGGAAGAAAAACCTAAGCTGAAAAAAGTTCTTTCTATTGATGAAGCCGTTAAAACTCAGGAAATCGAATCAGCCAATAAGAAAATTGAAGAAATCAGGGAGCTTAAGGATGAAGAAAAATTAATTATGGAACAGGTCATTAATATGCCATACGGTTCACTTTTTGATTTTGTTATCAATCAACAGAACGAAACATTAAGAAGAAAATTAAGTTGGGTTAGTACCATGAGTGAAACAGTGCTTTTTGTAGACTTGGTTGGTCGCCACCCACATAAAATGAAATTGCCCAGATTAGCAATAGACATCCATCGTAAAAACATCATCCGAGTGGAGCTACAAAAGGGTGGGTATTTCAGAAATGCGTTGAATAATATTATGAACAGGCTGAAAAAAATAGCTGCTTGATAAAAGGATTTTAGGAAAAACTATGGTAGAAAAAAGAACGAATGTTAGAGTGAACCCACCTGAAGGCTCTATTGTTATCAATCAGATGAACCAGAAAAAGATTGGTCGGATTGTTGATATTTCAGCAAATGGTTTTTTATTGGCAGGACGAGAAAACATCAATGCAGGTATGATATTCCAGCTTGAATTGGTGGTGCCAGGCATTAAAAACGCCTACTTTGAAGTGGGCGCTGAGTGTATTTGGGCTGATCTACAAACCAGTGGTTTAACTTTTGCTGGCTTTCAAATCATTGATGTTTCGACTGAAGATCAAGAGACTTTGGACACTATGATTCAGCAGTTAATAGCGCATTAACTGCTTGGATATCTGCTTGTTCTAAAATACCTGCAGCTTGTTTCAATCGCAAAACGTTCAATAGATAGTCATATTTAGCCCGTGAATAGTCTCGTTGTGCTTGATACAAGCTTCTTTGCGAGTTCAATACTTCAACAATGTTTCTGGTACCCACTTCAAAACCGGCAGCTGTGGCTTCTTCGGCGCTCTTGGCTGAAACCACTGCCAATTGTCTGGCTTGAACTGAACTCCAGCCGGCTTCAACATTTTGTAAGGCGCTGCGCACATTCCTAACAGTTGAAAAAGTGATGCGGTCCAAATCTTCCATGGCTGCTTTGTATCTTAATTTTGCTTGTCTGGTCAGTGAAGAGGTTCTACCTCCTGAGTATATTGGCACGCTAACATTTAAGCTGATTGAATTAGAATTTCTCCTTGAGTCTGGCAAAGGTATGGTTATTGGGTTGCCATTGGAATCAAGGTCATCTCTGGTGCCACCTTCACTGTTACCTTCATCTAGCGAAGCCGATAAACTGATGGTTGGATAGTGTCCAGATTGTTGAAGTTTGATGGTTTTCTCTGCCAGTTCAGCATCAATTTTTGCAATTTGTAATTGTGGGTTATTCTTAAGAGCTAATTCTTCCCAATAACGAATCTGATTGTTGTTTAAATCTAATTGGTTAAAATTATCTGGTAAACCACTTAAATTATCATAATAGCTTAACGTGATTTCATATAAAGCTTCCTTGGTATCATCTAATAAGTTTCTGGCATTGATAACACTCGCTCTTGAACCGTCGTACTGCGCTCGAGCCTCATGTACATCAGTAATGGCTGCCAGCCCCACTTCGTATCTCTGTTCTGCCTGTTCTAGCTGCCTTTGTATGGCTTTTTCTTCGGATTCTGCAAATTTGACTGCATCTATGTTAGTTAAAACATCAAAGTAACTCTGAGCCACACGAATAAGGAAATTTTGTACAGCGACGCCGTAATTAGCATATCCTTTTGCCTCTTCAAGATTAGCCTGTTTTAATCTTATGAAATTAGCGTGATCATAAATGCTCTGGTTTAAATTTATACCCCAGCCATCTGAGTTTGATGCGGGAGGGTCAATCAGTGTTCTTGGTTCAATTTCTGTTGCTGAAAACACAGTTTTTGAGTTAGACTGAGATTTAACCCAAGATCCTGAGACTTGTGGTAAAAAATTAGCCATGGCTTGTTTGCGATTCTCCAGGCTGGCCTCTTGGTTGAATTTAGCCGCTCGTAACTGCGGGTCTTTTTCCAGTGCAGTGTTCATGACATCAACTAAACTTTCAGCTGATGCACCAGTGGCAACCAGGGTGCTTAATAAAATAATTTTCTTCATAGGATTTTAGAGTTTAAAAGTATGTTGTTGTTCCGACTGTGTCAGTTTCGCAACCACAGTGTCGAAATGTGATGAGTATGAAACTACAGAATCATAGACCCGAGCCTCCATGATGGGTTCGTTACCAATTACTGCAAAAATTTTCCCTTCTTTGTTAAGCCAATCAAAAACAAAACTGGGAAGTTCTTCCAATGAACCTGTGATCACCACGCAGTCGTATTTCTGTGCTGGCTTAAAGTTAAAGAAGTCTTCGGTTTCACAAGTCACATTGTCAATGTGATTTTCTTTGAGTTTTTGTTTAGCAGCCGTGATAAATTCAGCTTGAATATCAATCGAATGGATGTGGCTGGCCAAACGGCTCATTAAAGCTGTAACATAGGCACTGCCAGTACCAACTTCCAATACCAGCTGATTGGGTTTTAAATCCAAAGCTTGTAACATTTTGCCTTCAACCACTGGTTTCATCATGCTTTCACCATGCCCAATGGGTAAAGCCATATCGGCAAAAGCCAGTTTACGTTGTGGTACCTGCACAAATTCCTCACGCTGTACATTAAGCATTGCGTTCAATATGTTTTTGTTTATCACATCCCATGAACGCACCTGTTGCTTCACCATGTTGTGTCTTGCTGTATCAAAATTCATGTATTAATTCGCCTTTTTTGTTATGATGTGGCCATCTGATCTTGCGTGTCTATCCCGCAGAGCTATGTATTATTAGCTTACTGATTATCAGCACCATCATCATGGGTTAAAAGTCACATTTTATGATATTTTCATCAATGAACGAAGCCAATTTAATAAAGTTACAAACTGATAAGCTTATTGATGGTATGCAAAAGCTGAACATGAAAGCAGACAAGGCTCAGGTGATCATGTCATTCTTGCAGTTATTACAAAAATGGAACAAGGCCTATAACCTCACTGCCATTGATCAATTGGCAGATATGGTTACTCATCATGCATTGGATGCATTGGCTGTGGTCAAATACTTTGGTGGTGAACGTGTGATTGATGTGGGTACTGGTGCTGGCATACCCGGTTTTTTAATTGCAATAATGCAACCAAAAACAACAGTAGTCTTGTTAGATGCAGTGGGCAAAAAAGCCCGTTTCATGCGGCAAGTAAAGCGCGAGCTTAAATTAAATAATACCGAAATCATTCATAGCAGGGTGGAAAATTATTTTCCAGATGAAAAATTTGATGTGGTAACATCACGGGCTTTTTCTGAAATGAGTCAGTTTTTAAAAATAACTGCACATTTGGTTAAGCCAACAGGCGAGTTTTTAGCCATGAAAGGTCCCAGATCAGAACCACTTGAAACGGGTGTGCCATTTAAACAGTTGGCTTGTTGGGACATTGATGTACCGTTTCTTGATGAAGCCAGAAAGTTATATCGATTCACCGGAACAGCAACTGAACAGCCGTAAATATGCTCAAAAAGAAACATAAAATCATTGCCGTAGCTAACCAAAAAGGTGGCGTTGGAAAAACCACAACCACAGTCAATCTGGCTGTGGGTTTAGCACAATTAGGTAAAAAAATCTTGTTGATTGATTTAGATCCGCAAGGCAATGCCACCATGGCCTGTGGTGCTGATTCCAGAGACTTACCCCTATCGGCTTGTGAAGTACTGATGGATGAGTGTGATGCAGCTGATGCCATCATGACCTATGACTTATTGGATGTAATCGGTTCAAACACTGATTTGACTGCTGCTGAATTACAAATGATGGAGTATGAAGAACCACAAACCATACTACAACAAAAGTTGTCTGAAGTGGCTGATGTGTATGATTTTGTTTTGATAGATTGCCCACCTTCTTTAAGCATTTTGACCATCAATGCACTGACGGCCGCTGACAGTGTGTTGATTCCCATGCAGTGTGAATATTATGCTCTGGAAGGTTTGACTTCATTGTTGGATACCATAGAGCGAGTTAAGCAAACCACCAATCCTGGTTTGGAAATTGAGGGTTTATTGCGGACCATGTTTGATGGCAGGAATAATCTGGCCAATGATGTGGCAGCACAAATCAGTGAGCATTTCGGGGACAAGGTATTTATGACAGTGGTTCCCAGAAATGTAAAAGTGGCAGAGGCGCCAAGTTTTGGTCAGTCTGCCATAGAGTATGATCACCTGTCGCGTGGTGCGGTGGCTTACAAAGGCTTGGCCAGCGAATTATTGAGGAGAAATCATGGCAGATAAATCACCTAAAAAGAAAATTGCAAAGAAAAAAGTGACTAAGAAAAAAATCATACGAAAAAGTGGTTTAGGTCGTGGTCTAGATGCGCTATTAGGTAATCGCAATGAGGCCACTACAACCACTGAAAATAGCGACAATGAGTTACAGACCTTGGGTATTGAGCAATTACAGCCAGGACAGTATCAGCCCCGTAACGTGATGGATCAGTCTAAACTACAAGAATTGGCGGATTCAATAAAAGCGCAAGGCATCGTACAACCAATTGTGGTGCGGAAAATTTCTGGAAACAAGTATGAAATTATTGCTGGAGAAAGGCGTTGGCGCGCAGCACAGTTAGCTAAACTTTCAGAAGTGCCAGCGTTGGTCAAACAGGTCAATGATCAACAAACCATTGCAATGGCTTTGATTGAAAATATTCAGCGCGAAGACCTCAATCCTTTGGAAGAAGCATTGGCTTTGCAGCGTTTGATTGAAGAGTTTGATATCACCCATGCCCAGGCAGCCGAGGCAGTGGGGCGCTCACGGGTGGCAGTGAGTAATTTATTACGCCTGTTGGAATTATCACCCAAAGTTAAAGATTTGTTGAATGAGGGGTCGTTGGAAATGGGGCATGCCCGATGCTTGTTGTCGTTGGATATGGCCAAACAATTAAAAGCTGCTAATGAAATCATCAGCAAAAAACTGTCTGTCAGACAGGCAGAAGCATTGGTTAAAAGCTTGGTTCATCCTAAGCATGAATCTGGTAATAAAACACCAGCCAAAGGGGCAGACATCACACGGCTTGAACAGCAGTTATGTGAGCAATTATGTGCTCAGGTTGAAATTCAACACAAAACCAAAGGTAAAAGTAAACTGGTCATACACTACCATGGTGCTGACGAGTTAGAAGGTATTTTGAATCGTTTGAAATAGTTAATTGGGGCGCTGGTGATCAGTACAAGCGGATCAGAGAGGGTAAGGCCCGAGATAACCAAATATATTCGCTGTAGCCGCATTCAAATGTGTCGGGAACGCATTTGAATGAAGACTCAAGAGTATTCCTTTTTATCACAATTATCATCGTCAGGAAGCTTTTTCAAAAGAGCGTTTAGAAAAATCCAAAATATTACTTGCAGATTTGGTGATTTGCTTGATTTTCTGGGTTTGAAAGGTTAAGGTTTGCCACCAATTTTTCTATTGAACAGTATCCACATGACAACTACCAATCAAGTCTTGGCCGAGTGGGTCAAAGAAGTTGCTGAACTGACCCAACCTGACAGAATTCACTGGTGTGATGGCACTGCTTCCGAAGCGCAAAAATTCAACGAAATGTTGCTTGAAGATGGCACGTACAAAAAACTTAACGAAGCAACCCATCCTAATTGCTTTTTACATTTATCTGACCCGCAGGATGTGGCACGTGTTGAGCATTTGACATTTATTTGTACAGAAAAAGAAGCTGACGCTGGCCCGAATAATCATTGGATGGCTCCACAAGATGCACACCATAAAATAGACGACTTATTTGCTGGCTGTATGCAAGGCAGGACCATGTATGTGATTCCTTATTGCATGGGTCCGATTGATTCACCGATTTCAAGGTGTGGTGTTGAAATTACCGACAGTGCTTATGTGGTACAAAACATGCGTTTAATGACCCGCATGGGTCATGATGCTTTGGCAAGGATCGAGCGTGAAGGCGGGTTTGTCAAAGGATTACATTCAACAGGAGAACTGGATCCGGATCGACGTTTTATCATGCATTTTCCAGAAGAATTAAGTATCAAGAGCTATGGTTCTGGTTATGGAGGTAATGCCTTATTAGGAAAAAAATGTCATGCTTTGAGAATAGCTTCATACCAGGCGAAAACGGAGGGCTGGTTAGCTGAGCATATGCTGATTCTGGGCATCAAAACCCCGGCCGGTAAACAACATTATGTAGCAGCGGCATTTCCATCAGCATGTGGCAAAACCAATCTGGCTATGCTGATTCCGCCAGAAGGTTATGTCAAAGATGGTTGGGAAATCAGCACCGTGGGTGATGACATTTGTTGGATGCGCCCCGGGGAAGATGGACGTTTGTGGGCCATTAACCCTGAAGCTGGCTTTTTTGGAGTCGCACCTGGTACAGCCAAAGACACCAATCCCAATGCGTTGAAAATGCTGTACCAAGACACTATTTTCACCAATGTGGCAGAAACCGAAGATGGTCAGCCATGGTGGGAAGGTTTGGATGATCGTACACCAAAAACTGATTGGCAAGGCCAGCCTTTTGATTCAGCTAATGGTCCAGCGGCACACCCTAACTCAAGGTTTACCGTTTCAGCAAAACGTTGCCCAAGTTATTCACCTGAATCTGAGTCAGCAGCAGGTGTTCCCATCGATGCCATCATATTTGGTGGTCGTCGTGCCAGCTTGGTGCCTTTGGTTGCAGAAGCTAAAAACTGGGATCATGGCGTGTTGATGGGTGCTACTGTCGCTTCAGAGACAACCGCCGCTGCCACAGGTGCTGTTGGTGTTGTGAGACGTGACCCCATGGCTATGAAGCCATTTTGTGGCTATCACTTTGGTGATTATTGGGGACATTGGGTTGGTATGAAAGAGAAAGCCAGCCGTTTGCCAAAGGTTTTTACAGTGAATTGGTTCCGCAAAGATGATGCTGGTAAATTTATGTGGCCTGGCTTTGGTGAGAACATGCGTGTCTTGGAATGGATCATTGGGCGTTGTGAAGGCCAATTGAGTGCCAAAGACACAGCCATTGGTAAGTTGCCTGAGATCAAAGACATAAATACCAGTGGTTTGGATATGAACCTGAACGTGTTGGATCAACTGCTGACAGTAGAAGCTGATGCTTGGCAACAAGAGGCGACTTCGGTTGTTGAATTCTTAACTGAATATGGTGATCGAGTACCCCAAGCGCTTTTTGATGAATTAAAACTGATTCAAACCCAATTATCATAAGATAACAATTCACTTCATAAAATCATGCAAAGGTCCTGAATAATCAGGACCTTTTTTTATGTCTAAAAATCTGCTTTTAAGTTTTGTGTTAATAACAAAGAATAATGTGGCATTTGAGACCCATTTGTCATAATTGAGCTGTTAAAATGTTTGTCGAATTTTATAAGAGAGGAATATAATGAGGACGATTGCTACACTGATGTTCTTGATTTTGGGTTTTAGCACCCACGCAGGTAACTCCATCATCATCAACGAATTCCAATATGACCCTGATGCCACTAACGGTGATGCCAATGGTGATGGTACAGTTAATACATCACAAGATGAATTTGTTGAAATATATAATGACACGGGAGCAGATGTGGACATCAGTGGCTGGACATTGTCTGATGGCGCAGGTGTTAAACACACTTTCCCTGCCAACACCATGTTACTGAACCAATGTGCAGTCGTTGTTTTTGGTGGCGGTACACCCACTGGTTTTTTTGGTGGTGCCGTTGTTCAGACAGCAAGTACTGGAAACATTAGTTTGGGTAACAATGGAGATTCTTTGACCCTGAGTGATGGTCCGGTAGATGTTGCGACCGCTGCTTTTGTTAATGACCAAGGTGACAACCAATCGCTGACTCGAGACCCAGACATCACAGGGGCTACTTTTGACCCTCACAGCACAGCCACAGGAAGCAGTGGGTTGTTTTCACCGGGTACTTTGATTGATGGCAGCCAGTTTATCGGTTGTCCTGCTCAAGTGGACACCCCACCTGAAGTTTCGGGTACTGTGCCTGCTGATACGGCACTGGCAGTCTCAATTAACAGTAACATCACCATTACATTCAATGAGAACATTGATGCCACTGCTTCAGCAGTTACTTTGACCTGCGGTGCAGTTGGGCAGTCATTCACTGGTTTACCCTTTTCAGGTGATGAGCTGACTTTAGTGCCAGATAGCCCTTTACCTTTTGATGCCAGTTGTGATGTTGTGGTGGTAGCTGCTGAGGTTTCAGACCAAGATGGTACTGTTGACAACATGGCTGCTGATTATAATTTCAGTTTCACTGTTGAATCCGAAGCCCAGTCACAGATTGACTTGATTGTTAATGAGTATCAGGCTGATCCGGACAGTACCAACGGTGATGCCAATGGTGATGGTACTTCTGACACCTCACAAGATGAATTCATTGAAATCTATAACAATGGACCAGATGCGGTCGATATATCAGGTTGGACTTTATCTGATGCGGTTGGTGTAAGGCATACTTTTGCTGCCAATACCATCATCGATACATGCAAAGCCATTGTGGTTTTTGGTGGTGGAACGCCTACAGGATCATTTGGTGGCTCGGCCACCGTAACTGCTTCAGCAGGTTTTCTAGGCTTGAACAATGGTGGCGATTCGATCATCCTTAATGATGGTAATACAGACCGCATCGATATGACTTATCCTAGTTCGTCAACCAACGAATCCTACACCCTGGATCCAGACATCACTGGTCTCAGCTTTGTCGGACACACCGGTGCCACTGGCAGTGGTGGTACACGGTTTTCACCAGGTACACAAATAGATGGCACAGCATTTGCCTCATGCGGGGGCACGCCCACCCCTCCCAGGGTTGTGAGCACAACACCTGTTGATGGTGATTCAGGTGTTGCTTTGGATACTTTGATTGATATCCAATTTTCTGAGGATGTAACCGCATCAGCTTCAGCTGCAATACTGACTTGTGGCGTTGATTCAGTCAGTTATTCAGTTCAAGCAAGTTCAGCAGATCGATTGATACTAGACCCAGATGTGGATTTACCTAATGCAATAACTTGTACGGTGGAATTGGTAGCCACTGAAATCACAGATTTAGATGATGTTCCAGATGAGTTAGATGGTAACGGTGATGGCACTGCTGGTGATAATTTTGTTTTTTCATTCTTTGCGGGAATCCCTGAAGTTGAAATTTTTGAGATTCAAGGTACTGGGACGATGTCCCCATTTACAGGTTTCACCGTAGCGACCAATGATAACATTGTGACTGCTGTAGGAACCAATGGTTTTTACATGCAAACCCCTGATGTTCGTGATGATGCAGATGCCAGTACTTCGAACGGTATTTTTGTCTTCACAGGTGGTATACCAGCTGTAGCAGTGGGTGATCAAATTGACCTCACGGGCGATGTCACAGAATTCTTTGATTTGACCGAGTTCACCAACCCGGGTTCTTATGTTTTGAATATTGACAGCAGTGGTAATTCCTTGCCTACCGCAGTGATTCTTGATGGTACATTCCCATCAACTGATCCGACCGCATTTCCATGCGGGGATCAAGCATTGGGTTATGAATGTTTTGAAGGGATGTACTTTGAAATGCCACAAGGTTTTATCAGTGCGGCCTCTGTCGGTTTCTTTGGTCGGGACAGAGATGATGTCTGGGTCAATGCGGGTACAGCGCGGGCTCTGCGTGAGCCTGGTATTGAATATCCAGGTTTGCCTGATCTGCCCGTTTTTGATGGTAACCCAGAGTTGATTGAGATGAGCGTTGAAGCTTTGAATTTACCACCACAGCAATTGGCTGCTGGCTCTGAAGTTGCTTTGAAAGGTGTGATCAGCTTTGGTTTTGGTGATTATGAATTGCAACCCACAGAATTGATGATGATCAATGAAAATGTCATTCCTGGAGCGGTTCGTGATCCTCAAGGCGATGAAGTCACTGTGGCCTCGGCGAACTTGTTCCGTTTGTTCAATGCCATTAATGATCCAGGTGAGGAAGATGATGATCAAATTGCTGACCCTCAAGAGTATGCAGATAGGCTGGTTAAACTGAGTCGTTATTTTGTTGATGACATGAAATCTCCCATCATCATTGCTTTACAAGAGGTTGAAAATCGTGATGTGTTGTTGGATTTAACTGCTGCCATCACCAACTATGGTGGCCCGGCCTATATTCCTTTGCTGATCGAGGGTAACGACCGAGGTGGTATTGATGTGGCTTATATGTATCAGGCAGGTACTTTGGCTAATATCACATTGACTCAGTTGGGCAAAGATGAATTGAATCCATTTGACAATTCTTTATTGCACGATCGACCACCCTTGCGTTTAGAAGCCGATGTTCAATTGTCACAAGGGGTTTTAAGTTTGAATCTGTTGAATGTTCACATGCGTTCACGCAGCAGTATTGATGATTCAGCCGAAGGTGATCGCGTTCGCAATAAACGTTTGAGCCAGGCCAATTCAGTGGCATCAATGATTGAAAACATTTTAATGGAAGATCCTGATAAGAGTTTGTATGTTGTAGGTGATTACAATGCCTTCCAATTTACTGATGGATATGTTGATGTGATTGGTCAGATTACAGGTGAAGCAGTAGAGACTGATAACCTGTTATGGTCTGAACCAGTATTTGTTGATGCACCATTGACGCAAGCGGTTCAGACATTGATGGCTGACGAACAGTATTCGTTTGTTTTCAGAGGCAGTGCACAGGTACTGGATAATGCCATCATGAATGACGCGGGCTTAATGAATCTCGTCGAGATGCAGTACGTGCGTGGACAAGCAGATGCCAATGTTAATTCTGAAAATGATAATGCCAGTTCTTTGCGTTCAACCGATCATGACGGATTTGTGTTGTATATTTTTGAGGACAATGATTTGATTTTCAAAAATGGTTTTGAATAATTGAAATCAATGAGGTTAATTAAAAGCCCGTGCATCGCATGGGCTTTTTTATGGCGTTTCAAATAACCACTTTGCGTGACATCAGTATCGCATGTTCTTTGATTTTCTTACCAGATTCATTGGTGTATTGGTAGTAGTTTTTGCGCAACCCAATTTGCTTGAATTCGAATTTTTCATAAAGATTTATGGCAGCAGTATTACTCTGTCTGACTTCCAACCACATGATTTTGGCCTGATTAATGCGACTGATGAGGAGCAGGTGTTGCAATAATTTACTGGCCACTCCAAGGCGTTGAAATTCAGGGTTAACACTGATGTTTAATAAATTTGACTCTTCAAAGCCAATCATCAAAAAAGCATAACAAACAATTTTATCGGCTTTTGATTCAAAACAGCCTTTGATACATTGATAACCTGCTTTTTGGCAATCTTGCATGGTTTTTAGCGGCCAGGGCTTGGGATAAATTTGGTTCTCAATGGCCAAGATTTGTGCCCAATCCTGATTGTTGATTTTTGAGTAAATAATATTATTTTTCAATGTGTTGTCATGCTTATTTGAAGTGTCAAGTATACAACGGTATACCAGTTGTATTATCATACTTCAGATATTAAACCACGAAGCAGCGATAAACACGCTTGCTTGAGAACACACCAAGAGAAACCCATGGTTGAATCAGTACCTAATGAAGCGACAGAAAAAGACATCAGTGCTCTGAATGATGCTTTGAAAGAAGAGCGCATGGGTGCTGTGAGGCGGATTGTGAATGGCATTCCAGGTGCTGAAGTGGCCTTATTCCTGGAGTCATTGCCGGGTGATAAGCGACAAGCAGTTTGGGATGTGGTGGATGAAGCCATGCAAGGTGAAGTTTTGGTTTCCTTGCATGATGAGGTACGGGATAACCTGATTGAAAGCATGGATACTGAACAATTGGTGGAAGCCACGCGAGACCTGGATCTCGATGACATGGCAGACATCATTGTTGATTTACCTGAAGAAGCCTCGAATCAATTGATTTTATCAATGGACAAGTCATCCAGGGATTTGTTGAATCAGGTGTTGTCCTATGATGAGGATTCTGCTGGTGGTTTGATGAATCCAGATGTACTGACTGTTCGTTCGGATGTAAGCATTGAGGTGGTGATGCGTTACATGCAGTTTCGTGAAGCCATACCTGAACCGGTGGGGGATTTGTTCGTAGTGGGTCGTAAAGGGCATTACAAAGGTCGGGTTCATTTGGAAACAATGTTGGTCAGCGATCCTAAAACCATCATCAAAGACATCATGAATGAGGATGCACCAGCGATTCTGGACACAACTCCAGCCAGTGAGGTTGCACAGGATTTTGAGCACAATGATTGGATTTCTGCACCGGTGGTGGATGATAAGAACATCCTGATTGGTCGGATTACGATTGATGACATCGTGGATGTGATTCGTGATGAAGCAGAACGTTCGGTGATGCGTATGGCTGGTTTGAATGAAGAAGGTGATATGTTTGCACCGATCTTAACTTCATCAAAGCGTCGTGCAGTGTGGTTAGGTATTAACCTGCTAACCGTACTTTTGGCTGCTTTCGCGATTGGCTTTTTTGAAGAAAGCATCAAACAAATTTCAGCCTTAGCCGTGTTGATGCCTGTGGTGGCATCAATGGGCGGTATTGCTGGTTCACAGACACTGACACTGATGATACGTGGTATGGCTACGGGTCAAGTCGGTAGTGGTAACATCAAAGACTTACTTAATCGTGAATTTATGATAGGCGTAATCAACAGTATCTTGTGGGCTGCTGTGCTGGCGGGGCTGTGTGCATTGTGGTTTAAAAATTGGGACATGAGTTTGGTGATAGCCATTGCATTAGCGGTTAATTTGGTAGCAGGGGCTTTGGCTGGCGTATTGATTCCGGTATTGTTGCGACGGATGAGCATAGATCCAGCCATTGCAGGTGGTGTGATTCTCACAACCGTGACCGATATTGTGGGTTATGTATCGTTCTTGTCTTTTGGTACTTGGCTTTTACTGAGTTAACAGGCCCCATCAATTAAAAACCACTTTTTCTCGAACATAGCTTGGTCGAATTTGGTTGATGTGTTGTGCTTTGGATGTAAAGTTATGACCAGCCATTGCCAATAAAGTGGATGCATCAGGTAAGATTTCAGGTAACACTAAATCACAAGATTCAGTCTTTATCATGCGTTGAAAGGCACTGCCGGCACACACGTCAAAGCCAGTAGTTTTGATGTCTTCTGGTGGGTTTAAGGAATCATCAGATATTCTCGATAGCTGACCATGCTCACATGCAAAAGTTGCCCAATAGATTTCTCCCATGCGTGCATCATTGGCAATTAAGATGTTTTGTTTCTTTTCAGTTTGCTTTTGCCAAACTTGAAATGCCATATTGTGCAGCGTTGAGATGGCCACCACAGGCACATCCCAGGCCAAAGCCAAACCCTGGACAACTGACATGGCGATACGTACGCCAGTAAAAGCACCTGGGCCTTGGCCAAATACAATGCCCTCAATTTCGTGCTTCTTCAAATCTTGTTGAAGTAACAGATCATCCATATAACCCAAAACCAATTCTGCATGTTTTTGTGGTGCAATGGCATCACGCGAATTGACTTGACCATTATGTAATAAAGCAACCGAACAGTTTTCAGTCGATGTTTCAATGGCTATCAGCTTCATAAATTACACTTGTAGGGTTAAGTAATAAAAACTCACGTCATTATCCGGACTGGGTGGATAATCCATAGCGAAACAGGTTCGAACGAAGTCCGAAAATTAACACAATGATAAATTAATATGCATTTACATTGCTTTTGCTAAAATAAAGTTTTAATTATAATTCAATGCCATGAAAAATGTACTGTTAGCGTTACTCAGCTGTTTAGTCTTCAATGCCCAAGCCGATGAATACTTTCTCAAACTCAAAGGTAAACCGGTTCAAGGGGCTTTGATCATTGGTCAAACAGCAGTTGGTGCTGAAGTCTTTGTTGATCAAAACAAAATGGCAGTAACTGATGATGGCTATTTTATTTTTGGTTTCGGACGCTTTGATGATAAAGATAAAGTGGTAAGCATCAAACACCAAGGCCACACCTACAAAACCAGTGTGCCGGTGCAAGCCCGTGAGTTTCCAACGGAACGCATCGATGGTTTACCTGCCAATAAAGTTAACCCCCCTGCTGAACGCTTGGCTCGGATTGCTAAAGAACAAAAGCAGGTCAAAGCCGCGCGGGCTGTGTGGTCAGAACAAAAAGCATTCCTGGAAAAGTTTATTTGGCCAGCCCAAGGCAGGGTGAGTGGTGTTTACGGTTCCCGCCGCATCCTTAATGGCGAACCCAAACGTCCACATTATGGTATGGACATTGCTAATGTTACAGGTTCTCCTGTGGTTGCACCGGCCAGCGGTGTGGTTACTATGGCTGTTGATGATCATTACTATACCGGCGGTACCATCATCATCGATCACGGTTATGGTCTTAACAGCACTTATTTGCACCTCAGCCAAGTTGATGTGACTGAAGGCCAGGTTTTAGAACAAGGCCAAAAAATCGGTGAAATCGGTGCCACCGGAAGAGCCACTGGACCACATCTGGACTGGCGTTTAAACATAGGTACCTCACTGCGCTTGGATCCACAGTTGATTATTCCAGAAAAGTAAATCAAGCATGTTTGGCTTTTGTTTAGAAAGCAAAATACAACTTCTGAGGAATACTGTGAGTCTTGCGTTCCCACATCGTTCACTCGTTTCCCTGATTCGCTTCCATGAAGGTAGGTTGATTGCGTCAGTAGGGCATGAACCTGACTAAGGAATGTCTTTGGGCCTTACGTTTCCGCTCCAAGCTCACGCAGCTCTCCTATGACATGCCATTCAAGTTACTTGGCTTTCAGCCGCTTTTACTGCTGGTAACCAAGTCGGGGGATCGAATAGTTCGATAATTTCCAATGTAGGTTTATTGTCCTGGATTTCGCTGGATTTCCTTTATTTACTGATCTGTTTAAAGATGCTGGGTGGTCCAAGCTGTTTAAGCCCTTTAAAATCAAATAATTCAGGATCAGACATGTGTGAAGGAATGATGTTGGACATGGCTTTGGCAATGTTGTCGACACGGCTAGGTTGAATGTGATCCCAGTCATTCAGCATGTGTTTGATTGCCTGACGCTGAAGGTTTTCCTGCGAGCCACAGAGGTTACAAGGAATGATGGGGTAATCTTGGTGTTCAGCGTATTGTATGATGTCTTTCTCGCGAATGAATGCCATCGGTCTGATGACCACATGTTGGCCATCATCACTGAGTAGTTTCGGAGGCATGGTTTTTAATTTGGCTCCAAAGAACATGTTTAAGAAAAGCGTTTCCACCATGTCGTCTTGATGGTGACCCAATGCCAATTTATTGCAACCCAGTTCATCTGCCACGCGGTACAAAATGGCTCGACGCAATCGTGAACACAGACCGCAGGTGGTTTTGCCTTCGGGAATAATTTCTTTGACAATTGAATAGGTGTCCTCTTCAATGATTTTGTACTCAACGCCAACCTGAGTCAGGTATTCAGGTAGTATATGTTCAGGAAAACCAGGTTGTTTTTGATCCAGATTAACTGCCACCAAATCGAAATCAAATGGTGCTTTCTTTTGAATCAATCGCATCAATGACAGCATGGTGTAGGAGTCTTTACCGCCAGATAAACAAACCATGATGCGATCACCTGTTTCAATCAGTCCATACTCACCTGATGCTTTAGCCATTTGGCGGCGCAATTTGTTTTCAAGTTGGGTGAATGTGTGCTGATCAGTTGGCATGGTAAAAGGATTTTTCGACAAATGGGTGAACGATAGGTTAAAATTTTACCGTAATCAACCATTATTTCATTTTTACATGACGTTAAGCCAAAGCGAAATCATTCAACGGATTGCAGATTTGCAGAATGAACATGCCGAATTAGATGAAATCATCACGGTGTTAATCAAATCTGGTGAAATCGATGAGTTGAAAATCAAACGTTTGAAAAAACGCAAGTTACTTATTAAAGACATGCTGATTTGTTATGAAAACATGTTGATTCCCGATATTGATGCTTAAACATTCATCCCCACATATTGTGTATATCTATTCTTTTGTGGCTGATAAAACAATGAAAATAACTCAAACAACTTTAATTTTGGTATTGATGCTACTGGTATCAGTTTCAACTCATGCTTACCAAAACAACACCAAAGAGCAGGCATACACTCGCATTTTTAATGATAATGGTAGTAAATCATTACAGGTGGCAGTGGTGCGTTATGCCCCAAGAACAGGTGGTGAGCATTATGTGGACTTAGTCGGAGCGGTACACATTGGTGATAAATCGTATTACCAACAGCTCAATGAGATGTTTAAAAAGTACGATGCAGTCTTGTATGAAGCCATCATGCCAGAAGATGGTTCCATTCCGTCCGGCGGATCAGAAGAAAAGAGCGGTCTGTCCAGTGTACAAAGTGGTCTGGCTGATTTTATGGACTTGTCTTTCCAAATGGATGAAGTTGATTACACTGGTAAGCATTTTCTACATGCTGATATGACACCTAAAGAATTCAAGCAAAGTATGGATAACAAAGGTGAGTCTTTCTTCAGTATGATTTTCAAGATCATGCGTGCCGATTATGCCAATCAGCTTACCGGCAATTCGCCAGTGAGCAATTTTGATGTTTTCAAGGCCATGTTATCGTCAGATCGTGAAAATGCTTTCAGAAAGATTTTGGCCACGGTGTTGTTGGACATGGATGCTTTAAATGCTTTGGAAGGTTCAGAAGGTTCTACCATCATCAGTGAACGCAACAACAAAGCTTTAAAAGTACTCACCAAAGCCATGAAGGATGAAGACAATCGATCTTTTGCCATTTTCTATGGTGCCGGCCACTTGCCGGATTTCCATGAGAAACTGGTGGCCGATTTTGATATGATACCAGTTTCTACAAAGTGGTTAGATGCTTGGAACTTTAAGTAGGAAATTGTTAAACGGTTCAATGCTGATCATTCAAAGCCTGAAGCAAATAACGGGTCATAGTCCTGTTCATATACAGGGCTTAACTCAGTACCATTAACAACGCCCAATGGTGTGTAGTCCGTATAGCCTGGGAATATATAACCCAAAAAGCGGTTACGTTGGCGTTTGATGAGTATTTCACTGACTACGTCTCGGTAATCAACAGTGGCATCAACATCACCGTCTTCAAACAATTGGTTTGGCGCCAGGCCGGGAAATTGCCCATGGAATCCGCCGTTGACCTCATCACCAATGATAAACATAGGATTGGCATAACCGTGGTCGGTGCTGTTATCGCTGTTTTCATAAGCGCGGCGCCCGAACTCAGACTGGACAATGATGGTAAAGCGACCGTTGTGGCTGGCAGTCAGGTCTTGATACAAGGCATACAATCCAGCCGATAACTCTGTGGTTAAATCAGCAAATTGGCCTTCTGTACCGGTGCCTTGGCCCACATGCGTGTCCCAGCCACCAGTAGGTACATAGGCCACTTCCAAATCAACATCACTTTTATACAATTGTGCCACAGTGCGTAATTGCTGGCCTAAAAAGCCTTCGGGGTAACTGGCATTATTTCCTGGTGCGTAGTTTTCCCAATCAATGGCTTGTATGATGTCAGAAGCTTTGAGCACTTGATGATTAATCAACTGTTCAAGTGATTGTGGTGTCTCGCTGATTTCTTCTAAAATATCTTGCATGGTGTTGCCCCAGGTCCAGTGCCCATCACTTAAGGCAAAATCTCCCGGATTGCTCATGACCAAGGCAGTTGGATCACCAAGTACAGCATCGGTGTTGTTATATGAGGGTACGATGGATGGCATGACCGCATCATCTGGTGTGTACAGAGATGAATTGAAATAACGGGTAAGCCAACCTGTTCCTAGAGAGTTAGAACCCTGATAGCCCAACTCTAAAAACCTGGTTGCTTCAAAATGTGAGCGATTCGCTTCAACCAAGCCAGTGGCATGCACAATCGCCATTTTGTTGTTGTTGAATAAGTTTGCCAGTCCTGAAGCTGAAGGGTGCATACCGAAGGCAGTTTGCCCATTCAACGGTAACGACATGCTGCTGGGAATGTGTAAGTTTGGACGTAAAACAGTGCTGTATTCAGTGTAATCACTGCCTGATCTTGGTGGCACCATATTCAGTCCATCCATACCACCATTGAGGAAGACATAAATCAATAAATCTCGACCATTTCCACCAGAGCCACCTTTGAGTAATTGGTTCGCAAAACCTAATTGCATGCCGCCTAAACCAGCCACACCGACCAAACCTGATCCTTTTAAAAAATTTCTTCTGTTAATTTTTTTCATGATAATCTCCTTAGCGATAGCTGAATTCAGCAGTTAAGAAAACAGTCGAAACAACGGCAGTCAAGCGCTCACTGTTATAGCTAGGCCAATCATTGTGAAATATGTCTATGGCGGTGTTGCGGTCAGTTTCCACTAACGCAGTCAGCGACACGTCCATATATGACATGAATTTAGCCAATTTATCTTGAGTGTTGCTATCAGGTGGATGACCACAGATTTTTTCATACCAAAAATTAACTAAATTGTTGGCTGTTCTGTCATTGGCATTGGGTATGCCCTCAGCAGTGATGGCCAAAATGTTGTTAAAAGGGACATCGTTGTTATTTCCATCACGAAAGCGGGAGGTCCATTGGATGTATTTCCAGGTGGACATCATGCTTGAAGCACCTAACCAGTGCGACTTGGTATCTGGATAACCGTTGGGTGAAGTCCAACCAAATGGTGGTTGTCCGGAACTTTGAAAACCCCAATAATGCCAGTTTGAGTATTCTTCATTAGGATTGAAAGGAAAGCTGTATTCAATCTGGCGCATGGCGGCTATGGTCTTCTCGAAAGGCCGTTTAACTTTCTCACCCCATGTGTTTAGGAATGCAGCTGATTTTAATAAAACTTCCATGGCCTGTCTGATTTGATCGCTGGCTTGCCAGTTTTGATGTAAACTGGATGCAACCTGATCAACAACGCCTTGAGGTGGTTCGTCTGCAATAAAGCGACGGCACAGTTTATAAGCCAAGAATTGTGCAGTAGCAGGATGCTCTGCCAACATGTCCAGGATGTCGTTAACATCTTTTTCCGGGTTGTTACTGTCGAAATGAAAATCAGTACCCATAACGCGCTTCACCCCTTCATCATGCCAATCAGGGCGAAACATAAACAGGCCTGTAGGTGCTTGTGTTAGGTCAATGGGGTCGCCTGGATCGGGGTATAAATACTGATAATCACGCCAACTGGCGCCATCAAATGACCAGCCGGTCAAAGCCCTCGATAATTCCAGAACATCGGCTTCCACATAGCCTAAACGACGGCCTTCATTATCAGTTGGAACATCCTGCCAAGGCATGTGACCATAATAGTTTTTGGCACTTATGGTATGTAACTCCAACAGTTCGCGGGCGAAATTTTCATTGGGTGCTGACTGTTCATTCACGCCGTTGCCCAAATAAGACATCATGCAATTGGAGCGAGTCACTGCATACATCATGTTGCGAAAATTACCCAAGGCTTCAGGTCTGATGACATCACGGTCATAATGCACAAACATGGGTTGTATGTTGTCACCCTCTAAATAAACGTTAAAGTGATTGTGCCAAAAATCTGCCATGGTCTCTAGTAACTGACGCTTGCTGTTAATGGCGCGAATAAATACCGCATAACTGGTTTCGCGTCCAGGGCGGATATGAACTTCCCAGGGGATTTCCTCATCGCCAGGAATATGAACATGTTCCTGGAAAAATTCTTGTTGGGTTTTGTTGAGAGTTTGAAAACCATTGTTGAGCATGGTTTCTGTGGCGGCATCATTGATGTTTTGTGGCTCTAACTGCTCATCAATATAGGCCAAAACCCGATCCATTTCACTGGCACCTGGCAGTGATTCAATGTGGCTAACATCAGCCCGATTTGGGCCAAAAGCCATCTTGCTCAATACCCTATGAGCCAGTGTTGGGGTGCCGATTGAGCCGCCTTGAATAATTGGGATACTCGATAAATCTTGTCCAGATTTATTGATTTTTTGTTTGTTGTTATGATTTTTGAATGGTGAAACTGATTTATTAATGGTTTTCACACTACCAGCCGGATGGAACTTTTTTCGGAAAATATTCATAAATCACCTGTCTTTTTTCTGAATATTAAGCTAAAAAGTTGAGCAATTGTGCGATTTAGCTCACACAAAAGTGAGAAAAATCACCAACTGAGTGTTATTTAGCAAAATCTTAACTTTATATGGTGCAAGATTGAACAACCACAAAACTGCCTGGCCTGTTACTCCAATGAAAAACGACTGTCTTCATTTAATTATTGTTCTGTTGTTGCTCAGTGCATCAGATCTTTTTGCAAGGACGCATGTGGTTACGGTCAGGGACAATTCATTCAATCCGGCCACAGTCATCATCGAAGCGGGTGACACGGTACGTTGGGTTAATGAAGGACCAGGATCACACAATGTTTATTCAGTAGGTAATTTCAGGTGTGCTAACGGGTGTGAGGCAGATGGGGGTGATGGTAATCCATCTGATGCCGCATGGGTCGCTGAAGTCACATTTCGCTTACCAGGTACCATTCCCTACGAGTGTCAGCCACATGTGCAGTTTGGTATGGTTGGCACAGTGGTGGTACAAACCCCAAGCAGTGCTACCACACATGAAATTAACACCAACCTAAACAATCAGTTTGTACCCAATGATTTAACCATCACAGCTGGTGATGTGGTGTATTTCAACAACCAAGGTGGTGTCCATAATTTCAGAACAGATGATGGCGTTCTGTTGTGTGCTCAAGGTTGTGAAGGTGATGGTCAAATCGTAAACACCGACCCAACTGGTTTCCCCTGGGAGTTTTATGTGCGGTTTGATGAAGTTGCTGAAATACCCTATTTTTGTGCCAATCCAGCACACTCGGAACAAACAGGCATCATTCATGTGCTCAGTGATTTATTATTCAGAAGCAGTTTTGAATAAGTCGTCCATTGAGGTGGTGGTGACGCATTGGGATTGTTAAAATAAAGCATTCAATTAATAACACACCCATGACTAAATTCACAGGATCAGAAAATTATGTGGCTACTGATGATTTGCAGTTGGCCGTTAACGCTGCGGTCACTTTACAAAGACCGCTGCTTATCAAAGGTGAGCCAGGAACGGGTAAAACCATGCTGGCTGAGGAAGTGGCAGCTACCATGGGGAAAAAGCTGATCAGCTGGCACATCAAATCAACCACCAAGGCCCAACAAGGTTTATATGAATATGATGCTGTATCACGCTTGCGTGATTCACAGTTAGGTGATGATAAAGTTCATAACATTAAAAACTACATCAAACAGGGCATGTTGTGGCAGGCTTTCACTGCTGATGAACAAGTGGTGTTGTTGATAGATGAAATCGATAAAGCCGACATCGAATTTCCTAATGACCTGCTGGTGGAATTAGACAAAATGCAATTCAGCGTTTATGAAACAGGTGAAACCATTCATGCCAAACACAGACCGATTATCATCATCACCAGTAACAACGAAAAGGAACTGCCGGATGCGTTTTTGCGCCGTTGTTTTTTCCATTACATCAATTTTCCTGACAAAAAAACCATGCAGGCGATCATCATGGTGCATCACCCTGATTTAAAAAAGGGTATGTTGAATGCAGCACTTGAAGTTTTTTTTGAAGTGAGGGAAGTGCCCGGCTTGAAAAAGAAGCCATCCACCTCAGAGCTTATTGACTGGATTAAACTGTTGGTTGCTGATGACATCCCGTTGGAAGCACTTCAGAATAAAAGCATTAAGGAAGCCATTCCACCACTATATGGCGCATTGTTGAAAAACGAGCAAGATGTTGAAATGCTACAAAAACTGGCTTTTATGATGCGTCGCAGCGGTTAATTCAAATCATGTTGATTGATTTTTTTTACACCCTGAAAAAAGCACAAATCCCAGTGACAGTGAAGGAGTTACTGGTGTTGTTAGAAGCTTTGGAAAAACAGGTGGTCTTTGCATCTGTTGATGACTTTTACCAATTAGCAAAACTGTGTATGGTAAAAGATGAAAAATACTTTGATCGTTTTGATCTGGCTTTTGGGCATTATTTTCATGACCTGGAAATGATCGAGGATTTTGAGTCATTTTTGATTCCACACGATTGGCTTAAACCTGATTGGCTTAAAAATTTATCTGATGAAGAAAAAGCACAAATCGAAGCCTTGGGTGGTTTTGACAAGTTAATGGAAACCCTGAAGAAACGCCTGGAAGAACAGCAAAAGAAACATCAGGGCGGCAACAAATGGATTGGCACCGGCGGCACATCACCTTTTGGTCACAGCGGTTATAACCCAGAAGGGGTTCGTATAGGTGGTGAGGGTCGTCATAACCGCGCCACTAAAGTGTGGGAAAAGCGTCAGTTCAAAAACCTGGATGGTGATGCTGAACTGAACACACGTTCCATGAAAATGGCATTGCGTAAGTTGCGTAAGTTTGCTCGCACTGGTGCGGCAGAAGAACTGGATTTAGCCAGCACCATCAAATCCACTGCCGATAATGCAGGTTTGTTGAATTTGAAAATGCGCCCTGAGCGGCACAATGCGGTTAAATTGCTGGTTTTTTTCGATGTGGGTGGTTCCATGGATTACCATGTACAGAGGTGCGAAGAACTGTTTTCGGCAGTTAAAGCTGAGTTCAAACATTTGGAATATTACTACTTTCATAACTGCATCTATGAAAAACTGTGGCAAGATAACCACCGCCGCTGGCAAGAAAACATCAGTACCTGGGATGTGATAAATACCTATGGCAGTGACTACCATGTGATGATTGTGGGTGATGCTGCGATGTCACCTTATGAAATCACAGAACCTTTTGGCAGTGTCGAACACATGAATGAAGAATCCGGAATCACCTGGATGCAGCGTGTTACCGAACAATGGCCAAACATGGTTTGGTTGAACCCGGTGCCAGAGGCATATTGGGCCTATACCCATTCAACTGAAATCATGCACAAATTGACCAATGAAAAAATGTTTCCTCTTAACCTTGATGGCTTGCAAGAGGCCATTGACACCTTAGCCAGATGACAGAACCATGAAAAAACAACCACTTAACATAGCCATCCTGACTGTCAGTGATACGCGCACACCTGAAACAGATAAATCCGGTGACCAACTACAAAGTTGTGCCCAAGCGGATGGACATCGCGTAACAGAACGGAAGTTGGTGAAAGACGACATGTTTCATATCAGGGCAGTGGTCTCAGCATGGATTCATCAGGAGGATGTTCATGCGGTGTTGATAACTGGCGGTACTGGTTTTGCGGAACGTGATGTAACCCCTGAAGCGATCGAACCGCTTTTGGTGCAGAAGATTCCGGGTTTTGGTGAATTGTTCAGACAAGTATCCTATGCCGAAATAGGCAATTCGACCATCCAGTCAAGAGCACTGGCCGGCATCTCCAACCGTACTTTTGTGGTTGCAGTACCAGGTTCGACCGGTGCTTGTGCTACGGCTTGGAACAAAGTGCTGGCAGATCAATTAGACAGCAATCACAAACCCTGTAACTTCGTTCAGCAGTTGGTTTAAAAGTTATTTCTTTTTTTATGAAAGAAGGGCTGGTCTCCAGCGCATCTATTGATGCCCATTCTTTAAGTTAAGTTGAGTTGACATTTATCAAGATTGAATTTTTTATATAAATTTATTTGTATTTTTCGGTGGAAATTAATTGTTTTTTTGGTAACATGCGTTGGCTGTGTATGTATGTGTGTGTAATGGTGCCGTTTTCTTTATCTATGATTTCGCACTTTCTCAAGCTTTGAGAATCACATCAGTAACAATCCACCCATCTATTTAGAAAAGGTATTTTTTATGTTTAAGCACGTAAGCTTTTTATTATTGATATTTGTCTCATTCAACGTCTGTTCACAGGTTGAAATTCCACAAGCCGTTCAGGATCAGATCATTGCAGATGTGATGGCAGAGCGAGGTTACTTTGATGCTGCATTGATTGAAAAGAAAAAAAGAGCCTGGGCATTGGCCCAGCCCCAACCCAGGGTTTCGGCTGAGTTAACCAGTTCAGGAAGTTGTGCTGGCACATGTGAACAAAGTGGTGGTGATGCGTCTTTTCCTGAGCCTCGAAATGTTAATTACAAAGGAAAAATTAACGAAGGTGCATTTTCACAAAACCTGATCATCAAATGGAAACGTCCGGCAGCGTTGCCCGCAGGCAGTGGTTATGCCCTCAAAAACTATAAAGTTACCCTATCAAAAGATGGCACAACTTACGAAAAATATAAGGTCAAAGCCAAATACAAAAACAATGGCCAACCCAAGAAACACCAAAAAATCAAATTACGCAACATTGAAGTTGGTAATTACACTGTCCAGGTAAGGGCTGTCTATAAAGCCCTAAATGAGCCTGCGGCTGTAAAAAGTAAAAATGCCAACAAATCAACCACAGCCTCAAGTCAGTGGAGTCAGACCAAGCCAGCGGTTATTAATCAGAAAAGCTACATTGTTGGTAATTTACCAGATGGAGCACTTAAAACCTGCTTGTTGGGCGATGATGCCAATACCCCAAATCAGAGTGGCGTGAATGAAACCACGTCTATTTTTAGTATCACTCATATTGTCTGTATAGAAAAGGGTTTGACAGATACAGATGTGAATTACCTGGGTTATTTTGATGGTTTACTGGAACTGGATATCAAGAAGAACTTTGGTTTAACCAATGTTTCACCACTGGGTGACTTACCTCATCTGACCTCATTGAATCTGACAAGAAATCAATCTGTTGATTTAACCGTGCTGGCAGATGCAAAAAAATTTGACAGCCTTGAGACCTTGTACTTGAACCGGATGGGGCTAAGCACCATTCCACAGTTTCCAGATACCGTGACTTATCTGAGTTTTTCACAAAACTTGATGTCCGATAACAGTGGTGGTTATTATCCGGATTACCCGCTGGATGTTTTGGATATCAGCAACAACAAAACGTTTTTTGATGATGACCCAAGTGATGGTACAACCCATGGACCATTATCCATCAATGATCAGTTACTGGTTAACCTGGCCAGCAATAATGTATCAGTGAAAACGATAAAAGCCAGACACACAGTCATAACAGATTTAAGTTTGTTTGCAGGCATAACTGGTTTAGAAAACCTTGAGCTATGGAATGCAGAACTGAATGCCGTACAAAGTTTAAGAAATTTTTCAGGTTTTTGTAGTCTCATAGTTAACAGTGACAGGCTGGTTGGGTTAAGTGATAAAAGACCAATTCAAATTCTGGATTTAAGCGGTAGTGAGAAATTGAAATATGCTCATCCTTTAGCAACAGGATACCAGGAAAACGGAGTGACTCACAGTTATCAGCCCGTACAAATCAATTTGACTGATGACACTGCTTTTAACTGTAATCAATATTACGATGTGATTGATAACCAGGAGCCCAGGCTGTTTGATATGAGTGTGGTGCCTGCATTTAATTTACCAGATGGACAACCAGCAGTGATGCCAAATTGCCCTACATCAGGACTGTCTCCGCAGTTGTTAAAAGCAGACTACTGTAAGCCCAATAAAGTACTTAGGAATGTAGCGGCTTATGAGGATACAACTACATCAAGACGCTTTCTAAAATGGGAATCCGATCCTAATCATGATTATAATCGTTGGGGTGTGACGCACTTTAAGATCAGTACCTATTTAGGTCCACAACTACTGAATGTACACTTTCAGCCCAGTGATGAGCCTTATGTTTTTACAGATTCCAGTCTGGTGCCAGATAACTACATCATTCAGGTGTGTACAGAAAATGGTTGTGGCTATCAGAGACGTTTGAATACGGCAATCAGCCAGGGATTAACCCGGGTTGCTAACCTCACCCAGCACTGGAGCGAAGATCTACAACGGGTGCAATTTAAGTTCACTTATGACAGTGCTGTTTTTAATCATACAGATGGTAAAGGTGCGCCTGACTATTTTGAAATCACACCCACATTTACTCAGCCAGCCGGCGTGCCAGGCATTCCTGTTGTAACCGTACCAATGGTTAATGGCCAACATCAATACAGTGCCCTGTGGAACAGCAGTGAAATTACTGTTGATCAATACATTGGTGATACTTATGAGATAAAGGCTTGTCGCAATGACATCGGTTGTGGTTTGGGTACTGTGGTGATTGTTGAAAAACCACCGGTTGATACTGGCGTGACCATTGATTCACTACAAGCGGTCACAGCTTCATTGACTGAGACGGGCATCATGCTGTCATGGGATGGTTCTGCTCTGAGCGAAGCTGTTGATTATATTAAGGTCGTAGAAGATCAACCGCAAATGAATGAAGGTTATAAAGCAAACCCTGCAGCCATTCCAGCTAACCCGGTGCGCAAGATCGTTACTTACTACACCGACGAAATTTCGACACCATTAAATCTGAATCGCATTATCAATGGTGAATATATCTTTAAGCTGTCAGCCTGTCACCGGGATCGGGAAACAGAAGACACCTGCTCATCTGAACAAACTGTTACTACGAAGATTGAAAAAATTGGTGCAGCTAACTACCCCAATCCCATTTGGGGAGAAGCCATGGGGTATCAGCGTAACTCAAGGGATTACTGGCGAGGAACAACCTATAACAGCAGTGAATTATTCTGGTTTAATTTCCAGTATTATCATCTGCCTAACACCACCAAGCCAGCGGATTATTTTTATTTTGAAAACCTGTCAGACAGAGGGGTTAAATGTGTTCAAAAACACCCCAAAGCAGATGGTTCTGGATTTGAGTTCACTGCACTTAATTCTTTTGTTCTTACCAATGAGGATAAGTATGGTTATTACCAGCAATCAAGATCTGTTTGTACCTTTCCCTATAAACCTGGTGATTGGGCCATATCAGCCTGTTTCAGTGGTGTAGGCTGTGGTGATGCCAAGGTGGTTAATTTGTATGAATTAACCACCCAGGCGCTTGATGTCACTGAATCTTTATCACCACAAGGCATTACAATTGTTGAGAACACCGATGTTGCAAGCTTCAATAGTTCAGGCTCTGGCGCCATAGCTCCTGGTTCTTATTGGGATTCAAGCCAGTCAGGAACTGGCTGGCAATTCCACTGGGCCACCCATCTTGATGGTGATCCAGGACAAAATAAAGATTTCAGGACCACTTTCGATTTGGTGGCATATTGGTTTGCCTATACCAGAGAAAAAACGGATAACTTTTCTGGTAACGGTGAAGAACAGGAAGAATATTTCTGGACACCGACATGGTACAAAGCCGAGTTAAAAAGAACAGGAAGTTCCAATTTATACAAAGGGGCATTGTATCTTTACAGCAAACCCAATGGTCTGTCGTATGACAAACACTCGGTAGGTAATATCCAGATTAATCTGAATGAAGCAAACCCGGATTCATACACGATGGTGATGGACATTGATTTTGATGATCAGGGTTTTACTTCATACCTGTCCAATTCTGAATTCAGCACCCCGTGTGGTTCCAGTAATTCACAAGGGTTCTGCCGATTAGAACTTGAGAACATCAATATCGCATTGGTGGATGGTGGCCAACCTGGCAATGTTTATGTCAATAGATTTGGTTATGGTAATGACAGCGATCACTATTCCGGGGTTTGGGCGCATAACTGGAATGAGCAGCATAAGGTGGCCGATCCTGCCATCATAACAACCATTAACAGGGGTTTGGAAGTTTCATGGGTAGCCACATTCGATACAAGTGGTGACCCATTTTGGGCTGTCAGCCAATCATGTGGTGAAACCTGTGAAACCAGTGGTGCGGGTTACTTCAGTAATTACCTGAGTGTGGATGAAAATGCACCAGCAGAAAATATTAATTCCATTGAACGTGGATTTAATCCGCTGTCCTATACACCCAACGGGTTCTGGCCTCAGGAAACCTTTAAGCCCACTTCCGTCGGCAGGATGGCGCGCTGTTTCAACAGGACAGGTTTTAATGATGGTCAGTTTCAACTGCAAATAAATCTGACTGATGAAGATTTTGAAGGCAGAAATGTGACCAAAAATTTTGGCAGTGTTGGCGGGTTTGCACAAGACACAGCCTGCAGTGCGATAGCTACCAATACAGGTATGCTACCTATGGAAAAAGTAGCTGGTAATCACTTCATAGGTTTTGAGATCAATACAGAAAATGATGTCAGTAATGTTCTGGCAACTTGTAATCCTGACCAAGGTTTGGGTACTTGCCTGATCAGTTTTGATTGGTATACCAATGGCAATTATCCTGATATCCAACCGTTTTACAGTAAAAATGGCAGTGCCTATCAGCCTTTCACCGATGATGGCTTATGCCGGGAGCCAATTTCACAAACACCATCGGGTCTGGTGGTTAAAGATTATCAGTGTTTTATTGATAACGTGAGTCAGACTGATGATAACTACACCTTCCAGCTCAGGAAGAAAAAGTACCGCCCAACTAATGACGTTCACCATGAGCTGCCAGGCAGTTGGGAAATCATCGCACAAAGCGAGTCTTTGAAAGTGCTTAAATGTGCCGGCAATTGTGATAATAATGTGATAACACAACCGCCCGCTGTGCAGCCCGATCCAGCTGTGCTGGACAATATGTCACCACTGATGAGACACTACCCTGGTGATGGTTCGGTACCTGGCTCAGGTGGTGTTTCCGGTGGTGCTGCTACTTACAACTTGCCATTGGTGATACCGCCGGGTCGCAATGGTATGAGGCCTGATGTTTCGGTTAATTACTCATCCAGAGCTGGCAGCGGCGTCATGGGCCAAGGCTGGTCGATTTCAGCAGGTTCTGGCATTTATCGGTGTCCAAAAACATTCGCTCAGGACGGTATCACTGATGCGGTTGATGGTTCCACAGCAGACCGCTTGTGTCTGGATGGTCAGCGTTTGGTGATGATTTCTGCGACTGCTGATAGTACATACTGGAGTGATGGAGCAGAGTACCGCACTGAGATTGATTCTTTCAGTAAAATAGTGAATCAGACCAGTGCTGAGGGTGTCAGCTTTAAAGTCTACACCAAGTCAGGGCGCACCTTGCATTACCGCCAACAAGGATTGTCCTGGCTGTTGGATTATGAAAAAGACAGCTTTGATAATGCCATTAAGTACCATTACAGCGAGTATGGGAGGAATGAATACCTGCTTGATGAAATCAGCTACACCGGTCGTTACGTCAATGATGACAGCATCACAGGAGCTGATCGCAGCATCAAATTCAACTACAGCAATGAAGTCACTGATGCCAATAACAACAGCATCACCCAATACCGCATCAGTTATGGCTACGGTGATGTCAGTGAGCAGGAACAAACCCAAATACTTGAATCAATCGTGACCCAGGTTGGTACTGAAAAAGTTCGTACCTACCAGTTCGACTACCAAAAATCTGCCATCAACGATGGCCTGTTGATGACTGGTGCCAGTGAGCTGGCGCACATCAGCAACCAGAACACCAGCAGTCGAGACCTCTTTGAGGTCAGCTGGTCAGATGATGAAGTGCCCAGTGAGCCATTCAGGTATACAAACTTGACGGCAGAATTGCTTGATGACCAAACTGGTGAACCCTTGGCTAATTTCAGTCGTTTTCGGTATTATGTTACAGACAAAGACTTCAATGGTGATGGTATCAAAGATTTACAGATGAATCTTGGTGCCATTGGCTTTGGTGGTATTGAGGGTGAGGGAGAAACGCTCTTTTTTAACAGTGAAAATCAGCTTCAAACCGTGATGAAACAAGTCAGCACCAGTGGTGCCGAATCTATGGATTTAAACGCTGATGGGCTTAATGATGTGATCTTCATCACCAATGCCACAACCAGTGGTTGTCCAAATAACCAACGTGGATTGAGGGTGGTCAGTTGGAATAACACCAAAGATCTGAATAACGCTGCGGCCACTGCGATGAGTAGTGATTACTTCAATGAAGTGAACAACATTTGTAATATTGACTTAAACACATACAGGTCCCCCTTATATCCTGATGTACCCGACTACAATCTGGACATCAACGGCATGCAAATTTTCCTCAAGGACATGAATGCCGATGGTAAGGTCGATCTTTTATTGAACCGACAAGCAGACAGCCCTGACAGTCAATACAGGACTTCCCAGCTGCTGGTGTATTTCAATACCACCGACTACAGCAGTTGTGGTAATGATCAATGTGATGTCAGTTTTACCACCGCAGGTACACACCTGCTTGACTTGGATAGAAAAGTCAATATTAATAACGGACCCGGGGAAACCATCCCTGAATTTGTTTGGGATCAAATCATTGCCATGGATGACCTTAACGGTGATGGCTACGTTGATATTCAAACCAGAAGGTTATCACAGGTAGGTACGGGGCAATCTGGTGAGGTCGTTCCAATTACCATCACAAACAACACGGTTCATTTTGGTGAACTCGATGCTGCTGGTAAAGTTCTTTTGACGGCACGTGATTTTGATCAGTTAGGTCTTAATGATTTCATGTGTGACTATGAAAGTTCTGATCCTGCTGTTGATGCTACATCGGCACTTTGTGGTGTGCTGGTACCAGATAGTGCGGTACAAGTGGCACCCAATTACCAGTTGTTAGACATCAACCAGGATGGTTTAAAAGATTTTCTTTATTATGACAATGACCCGCTTGCCATCAAAAGCTGGAAAATCAGGTTAAATAAAGGGGGTGCTTACACCAGTGGATTGTTTGGTCCAACCATCAAATCAGATGTGCAAGCAGTCGGTAACCAAAAAACCCTGTTCCAGGGCGGAACATGTCCGACCAATGATGACGCACACCCCAACGAATACCGTCAGTGCAGTCCTTATTTTACTGGTAAACGGCGTTTTGCTGATCTGGATGGTGATGGTCATATTGATATGCTTTATCCTGATCCTGAGTTATTTGATCCAGCGGTTGTTTATGATCCGGTCAATAACCCTTTTGATGGTCAAAATCCTGATAATATGGTGTTTAACAGTTGCGTGGAACGTGCAGAAAGTGGTGCTGCCTTGTCTACAGATAGCACTGAACTGGACTTTTCATCAAGACAAGCAGAAACCTACTTACATGACACCATGTCATTCCAGTCTGTCTATGGTTTTTTTCCGGAGTCATCTGATGGAGGTTCAGCTGAAAACACTGACTCTAATGGTGGGATAGACAGAACCGTCATCTACTGCTCATATTTACAGGAAGATGGTCAAACAGACCCAATCAACGATTCAGAAATTAAGGACATGTATCGGCAAGCCAGAGGCAGGCCATTAAGGGTGGTTGATGGTGGCACATACCGCCATAACATTCTGTCCTTTGAACTGATGCAAAATGACCAAGGTGAGCAACAGTTAACACTCAATCATGATAATGATACCGAAATTTATCAGTCTCTCGAATATGGAGGTGTGAGTGATTTATCAGGTGATGGCTTAAGTGATTCATTATCTATTTTAGGTTGTCAGATTGCCACTGGCTTGGGTGATGCATGTACTTTCTACAGTGAACTTTACTTGGAGAACATCACAACACCTGTCATAGGAAGCCCCGGTGATGATGATTACTGGAACTGGTCTGCACAATTGGCTATTGATACCGGTTATGCAGCAACATTCATTAAAACCAGCAATAACCTCCCGATTTCCGGACAAGTCACAGCGATACGTAAGCCCGCGAATAACATGAGCTACCAGTGGGATTACCACCCGATTTCGGCACAATTGGATCGGCCGGAATTACCGCTTTACACCTTGCCGGAGCGTGAGGATTGCACCAACAACTGTGGTGATGGCTATCTTGATGAGGCCGGTGGTAAAGGTGAGTATTTCTACTTCAATTCCTCGATGTATGTGGTTTCAGAAATGCGCATGAGTACTGGTATTGGGGACATTGAATCAAGCCAGCAATACGGTTATCAGGAAGCCGTTTATAACAACCAGGGCCGTGGCTTCCAGGGTTTCAGAAAAATCACCGTGCTGAGTGGACCTAATAAGGACATTGACCAAAACCGAACCAAGTCAATTTCAACCTTCCATCAGGTTTTCCCCCTGGCTGGCAAACTGGATGAAATCGAAACCCAACAGATGGTTGGTGATGCGTTGGGAAAAACCAGCTCAACAAGTTACAGCTGGTATCAAAACCAAAGTGCGCTCAGTGGCATTTATTTCAACCCTGCTGAGTTGATCACCGAGACCGTGTATAAAGACGATGGCAGCAGTCCACAATCAAAAGTGGAACAAAGTTTCTCTTCAGGCCATTGCGCTGGAATCAGTGATGCTTATGATGATTATGGCAATAACCTGTGCAACAAAACCACCACCACCAGTTATCTGGCGCTTGAGTCAAGAGACGGCACTGATCCAGAGAATTTGGTTAGCCAAACAGAGGTAGCCACAGCCAAAACTTTTTATGCTGCCGAAACAGGAGAAAACTCGGGAGACAATCCGTGGTGGGTTGACAAACTGAAACACACCAGAACCACAAGTGAAATCAGTGAATCTGCAGTTAACAACAAGCCGACCGATCACAGCACTTCTGGACTGTCATCAACCCAGCAGACCCACCTGTTCTGGGATACCCAGAAAGACAGGCAACTTGACTGCCAGTACACTGCAGGCGCGCAAAACCTGAACATAACTGACTGTGCTTATGCCGTGAGTGGCTCACAACTGTTAAAAAACACGTTCACCTATGACACTTATGGCAACATCGCCACCATCAGTTCCTCAGGCGAGGCGTTTATTGATTCTACAACGAGTCAAATCAACAACAGCTCGCGTGATACCACCACCAGCTATGCTGCCTCATCCGGTTATTTTGCCAACACCATCAACAACGAGGGCTTATTAACCACCATGAGCTACGATGCTGATACCGGACAGGTCACGAGCAGTGTTGATACCAACGGCATCACCACCCGTAATGAGTATGACGAATTTGGTTTTCTGAGGGAACAAAGCACGCTGATAGATTATCCAGGCTCGACCGATGATTTACTGCAACAGCCAGCGGGCATGGCGGTGCAGAGTTGTTTGAGGCTTATTGATAATGCCTATCCATGTGTGTACGAAAACGCATTGGTCGACCAGCTGACAGAAAACATGGCCGTTAAAGTGGTTGGCTTGTCCAGTCAGTACAAGGGTCAGTTTTTCACGGGTGGTTACCACGCTCCCATGCTGGTTTATAAAACCCAGACCCGCCAGCCCGGTTCGCCGATGATTACCCAATGGTATGATCAGTATGATCAGGTGGTGCTGAGTAAAACCGAACACTCAGCGACACCTCAGACTCAACAATCAACCTATGTGCTGAGCCTGACCAACCACCTGGGTCAGACAGAAGTGGTGAGCGAACCGTTTAACGTTGACTCAAACTGGCAGCTCTCAGATGGACGCGCCTATCCCTATTTCACCTTGAACGTATACGATCAGAAAGGCCGGATGAGAGAAAAACATCAGGAGTTGGGTGTGATAGGCGCTAACAGCACCAGCTGCTGGCGTGATACCAGCTACACCCCTGATGGTTTAAGCACCACTGTTGTTGCTGGCTTTGATGAGGTTAACTGCCCGGCCGCTCAGGATGGCTTGCGTATGTCACGCAGCTACGATGCCACAGGCAGACTCAGACAAACCGTTGATGCTGATGATAACATCACAGGCTACTGGTACGATGCGGCAGGTAACCCCTATATGGTGGTGGATGCGGATAAAAACCCCATCATCACCGACTTTGATGATCTGGGACGCAAGACCAGTGTAGATGACCCCAACATGGGCAGCAAGCACTTCCAGTACAACGCCTATGGTGAAGTGGTGTTTACACAGGATGCCAATCAGGCATTGGTGAGTCCAAGCTTCGGTAACTACACCCAGTACGACCAGTTGGGCCGGGTACACAAACAAACAGCCAACACCACGGCCACCGCCTTTAACGGTACCTTTGTGCCCAGTGCCAGCCAGGTCTCCTATGTTGACGGTTATGACTACTGGCCAAACACCAACCTGCTCAAACACACTTACCGCGACAGCAACGAACAGGGTCCCAACAGCTTCGCACGGGCCTGGGGGGTTGATTATGATTATGATGAATTTGCCAGAACCAGCAAAGAAACCCGTGAGGTACTGGGCGGCGCTGATGGCTATGACCTGGCCTTTGAAAAATCCTACCACTACTATGAGCATCATAACTTCCTGAAACAAAGCATCTATAAGATCCCAGGACGAGAGGTTGGTTATTCAGTGGTTAACGAATATGACATCTATGGCTCATTGTACCGCCAGTATGAAACCCCCGATGTGAATGAAGACGGTCACACCAGCCTGATGGAAATCAGCGGCTGGAACCACCGTGGACAGCCAGCGCGCATGACCTATAACAACGAAATGGCCATGATGAGTGCCTATCAATACCACCCAGGCACCGGCCAGGTCAAA
>JANQRW010000040.1 GCA_028284365.1 Marinicella sp. | reverse complement strand
GGCGCAGCTTCCACTCCAAGTTCACGCTAAGCACCTCCGTCCATGGCGGTGTCTTTGCTTCGCAAAATCGCCATTACTTCGTAGGCTGCCTAACCGAGTGCGCCAGTCGAACTGATCACCAGTTCTTCTGTGAACAATCTCAATGTGATTTGTTACCAAGGAATGGTGTGTCCTTTTTGATCCAAAAACAGTGGCAAACAACTGGTGTGGTTTTGGTGTTTTTGTAATTGTGTCCAAAGCAGTTGTGCCGTTTGGCTGGTGGTTTGTAACTGCCGATCTGGTATATTGCGCTGGAATGGTGCCGATAAGTCGGTATCGGTGGTGCCGGGATGTAACAACAGAAATTTAATCAGGGGGTACTTTCGAGACCATTCTATAGCCAGTGTTTTTAAGCCCATATTCAGTGCGGCTTTGCTCATGCGATAAGCATACCAACCACCTAAGTGATTGTCTTCGATGCTGCCGATTCTTGCAGAAAGTGAGGCTATGAGGGCATGAGATTTCTTGTTAAACAATTTTTCCAGGGCTTGGATGAGTAATAAATGTGAAATGGCATTGGTGTGATAGTTAGTGATTAATTGGATGGCATTAACTGCTCGCAGTGATTTTTCGGGTGTGAAATCATCACTGTGCAGAATGCCAACACAATTGATCAACCAATCTATGTTATTGAATTGGTGTTGTAACTGTTGTTGCAAGGCATCAATTGATTTTGCATTGTTCACATCACAACAGATTTCCCAGTGGTGTTTGTCTCGTTGGGTTAGCTTGCCATATGAGCGGCTGGTCTTGATGATTTGAAAGTTGGTTTTCTGAGCAATGATCCCAGCGAGTGCCGAGCCGATGCCTTTGGCCCCTCCAACAATCAGTACATTCATGATAATAAATTGTTGAGGTAAGGCTTAAGGTCAGGTTCTTGAAACCGATAGCCTGCTGTCAGTAAACGTTGTGGTCGAACATGAGTATTGGCCAGTAGGAGTTCATCAGCCACTTCGCCGAATATCAAACGAACCAGTGATTTTGGCATGTGCATAAAGGCAGGACGGTTTAAGGCAGAGGCCAAAGCTTTGGTGAAAGTTTTGTTGGAAACTGCATTCGGGGACGTGATGTTGATGGGGCCGTTGAGCGTTTTGTTTTGTAACAGGAATTCAATTGCATTGGTGACATCTTGGATGGCAACCCAGCTGTATGTTTGTTGACCATCACCCACGCGTCCACCAAGGCCCAACTTGAAAGGCAACAGCATTTCTTTCAGTGCGCCACCGGTTTTACTGAGAATCATACCGAAACGCATATTAACAACTCTGACTCCTTGCGTGGATAACTTGAGGGTGGCTTTTTCCCAATTGTCAGCAATTTTAGCCACATAATTGTTGCCTGAACTTGAAGCTTCATCCAACAGTTCACCTGGTCTGTGTCCATAATAACCGATGGCTGAAGCACTCAAAAATACTTCTGGTAAGTGTTCGTGTATCAAGATTTCATCGGCCAGCCATCGGCTACCATTGATGCGACTGTCATAGATAGTCTGTTTATACTTTGGGTACCATCTTTTGTCAGCTATTCCTGCACCAGCTAAATGAATCAAAGCTTTCGGTGCTTTGATATCTAAATCCGAGAGTGATTGGCGATAATTCCAACTGGGGTTGTTGGCGAGTGAATTCATCCGCTGCAAGCCGTGAACATGATAGGTTTTAGTCAGGTATTTGGTCAGAGCTTTACCCACCAAGCCGCTTTGGCCAGTGATAAAAACGATTGGTTTGGTTGTTTTCATAGGTCATTAATATGGGTAACGAACTCATATTAATAACTGTTTTGTGAAGTGTGCGTCAATTCAGCTTGATAACATGATCTTGCGTGGTCAGTTCGGTGGGTTAAGCTGCTCAGCAGCTTTTCTGGTTTGGATTAAAAGTATGCGACAAAGGAAAGTAGTTCAGAATCATCCTCAAAGTTGACCAGTGTGACATGTGTACTTTCATCTGCGTTGTCATAAACCATATCAAATATTTCCTCATTGACGTCTTCACCTGCACGGTAGATGATGGCGATGGTGAATTCATTAATGATTAAGTCACCATTAAGCTTTTTATGCATTAAAGCCTGATAGGCTCGAACTGAATCTGGTGAATTAGGGTCAATGATTAACAGCAGCTTTTCTTTGTAAATATTGGTTTTTGTAGAGAAGATACCGACACTTGGAACAAAGTCAGCGTTGGTGGCATTGGCATTCAATTGTAAACATATCTTGCTTAAAGATTCATTTAATAAACCACAAACTTGCACTTCTTGTTGGTTAAGGTTTAAGTCATCTGCGTCTTTGTTGGCAATGAGCAATTGTTTACTGGCTTGATTTAATTGCCTGGCCAGTTCATTTTCATTGAAATTAATCTTAAACGAGTGAATAACTGGCGGTTTTAGATTAGCTGTGCCAGCCAATATCGACATGCGTAAGCGTTTATCACTTTCTTTGTTTTCGTCCCAATCAACAACCACATTTGCGGTTTTAATGTCTTGGGTGACATGCCAGGTGGTGGCCAGTCTGTTTGAAAGAATCAGGATGTAGGCTTTGAAACGATTGATTTGAACCCGGTTCACACCTCTAAAGTACACATTGGGAGTCGATAAAGACTTATTGGTCTTGTGTTCAGGACTGACCGAAAATATGTTTTTAGTGATGTTCATTTTTGTATTAAATTCAAGACTATAGCTACTTAATTCTTAGTACTATAGCCTGAAAATGAATACCAAAATCATTGGTTTTGTCAACAATTGTGTCACCAGTAAATTGATGATCTGTCAATGGCTCATTTGAAGTACCAAAAGTACACCTGAGATAGATATGAAGGCACCGATGATTTTACGCCTGGTAATTTGTTCCTTCAGAATCAACCAACCTAAAAGCAAAATAAAAATAGAAGCTGTTTCATTGAGAATCGAGGCAACTGAAGCAGAAGTATACTTGTAACCGGCCACCCAAACCATGGTTGATAAATATTGACCTAAAAGTGCTCCAACCAATAACCAATACTTTCCTGAGCTGCTTAAAACAGCCAACGGATTCAGACTCTTCCTGAAAATCACATTGAACAATACCATCGTTGCAATACCACCGATGGTTCGGATGGTGATGATCCAGAAGAAAGGTATTTCAGAGGTGACGGGTTTGATGATCACAATGCCCAGGGCAGTAAAAAACACCCCCAAGGCCGCAAACACGAATCCTTTGATTGGTGGATGCACAACGGTTAAGGATTTTTTTCTATAGCTAATCACTATCACACCAATAATGACCAGTGCCATGCCCATAACTTGCCAGTTGTTGAGTCGCTCACCCAGGTAAAAGAAAGACAGGAGCACCACAAACGGGCTATACAAACTGCCAGTTAAACCAGTGAGCCCAGCTCCAATTAACTGTAAAGCACGCAAGTAAAACAAATCAGCTAACATGATGCCAAAAAAACCACTGACTAACAGCAACAACCAATCTGTCATACCCAAAGAAGGTGGTGTTAAACCATCAGTGAAATATAAGGTTGGAACCATTAAAACCAGAGTCAAACTGATTTTGAATAAGTTCATGGCACTGACGTTGATGGTGTCACCAGCTTTGCGGTAACAAATCACTGCGAATGCCCACAACAGTGCACACAATAAAGATAAAAACTCACCTAAACCGATAGACATGAAATGTATCGAACTGAAAAATCCATAAATTGTAAGCGATATGCTTCTGTAATGAACGTATAATTATCCTGTTTAAAATTTATAGGTTGGACATGAGAATTAAATCTTTGGCTATATTATTAACTCTTGCAGGATCTTTTGTGGTTCAGGCTGCTGAGAAAGGTGCTGAAAAATGGGATGTGAACAACCCTCCTGGTGAGCAGGCTTTTGTGGATATCAACACGTCCACAGGTACTTGGATGAACCTGGATGTAAGCCCTGATGGCCGGTTAATTGTGTTTGACTTGTTGGGTGATATTTACACCATGCCTTTTGCTGGTGGTGAGGCTAAAAATATCACCAATTCGATGGCTTGGGATATGCAAGCTAAATTTTCTCCTGACGGTTCACGTTTGGTGTTTACTTCTGATCAAGGTGGTGGTGACAACATCTGGACCATGGCAGTTGATGGCAGTGACCAGAAACAAGTGACCAAAGAAAAATTCAGATTACTGAATTCTCCCAGCTGGTCACCTGATGGTAACTACATTGTGGCGCGCAAACACTTCACTGGCATGCGTTCATTAGGTGCTGGTGAAATCTGGATGTATCACAAAAGTGGTGGTAAAGGCATACAACTGAACAAAAGACCCAATGAACAAAAAGATTTGGGTGAACCTGTTTATACACCTGATGGTAATTATGTGTTGTTCTCCAGAGATTCAACGCCAGGCAGAACTTTTGAATACTCTAAAGATTCTAACACCCAAATATATGAAGTTTTTGCGATTGAACTGACTACCGGCGAGATAGATGCTTGGGTATCTGGCCCAGGTGGTGCAGTCAGACCGACACCTTCACCAGATGGTGATTCGCTGGCTTTTGTGAGGCGAATCAGAAATAACAGTGTTTTGTTTATTCAAGACCGTGAAAGTGGTGCAGTTAGGCCAATCTATACGGGTCTTGAGCGAGACATGCAAGAAACTTGGGCGATTCATGGTGTTTATCCCAGTATGGCTTGGACGCCTGATGGCAACGGCATTGTGTTTTATGCCAAAGGTAAGATTCATCACATTGATGTTGAAACTGAAGCGGTTAAAAACATTCCTTTTCAGGTTAATGACAAAAGAGAAATTCGCAAGGCAGTTACGGTTAAAAATGAAGTATCTCCGAAAACTTTTGATGCGAAAATGTTGCGGTGGCTACAGGCCTCACCTCAGGGTGACTTGGCTTTGTTTCAATCCATGGGATATGTCTACACGGTTGGCTTGAACAAGGGTGAAATGCAAGGTCAACCCAAGCGATTGACCAAACAAGAAGATCATTTTGAATTCTTTCCACAATTCAGTGCAGATGGTAAACAGATCACATACACCACTTGGAATGATGAAGAACTTGGTACAGTGCGGGTTGCGAACCTACGTGGTCATTCAAAAGTAGTATCAAAGAAACCAGGTCATTACATCAATCCATCTATTTCCAAAGATGGTAAATATGTGGTGTTTCAGGCCGTTTCTGGAGGTTACCTCACGACACCTTTGTACTCACATGACACTGGTCTGTTCATCGCAAACTTAGAGCTTAATTCACAAAGTAAAATTGCTGACAGTGGTGCCAATCCGTTTTTTGCCAGCGACAGTAAACGCATCTTTTATACTGGTCAAGATCGCAAAGGCGAGGTAATGACCTCACAGCTTAAATCAGTTGATTTGACAGGTAATGATGCTCAAAAGCATTACCAAGGTGAATGGATTACACAGTACAAAGTATCTCCAGATGAGCAGTGGTTGGCTTTTGTACAAAACTACCAGGTGTATGTCACACCATTTGTGCGTAACGGTAAACACATAAGCACAGGTTCAGGTGCAACCAACTTGCCAGTGAAAAAATTCTCAGAACATGCAGGAGATTACATCCACTGGAATCAGGGTTCAAACCAATTAAGTTGGGCCATGGGATCGACTTTATACCAACAAAAATTGGCTGAGCAGTTCGATTTCTTAGGTGGTGAAATTAAAGTGGTTGCCGATGATAATGGAGAGAATAAGGAAACCAAAGCCAAAGCCAAAACCACCAAAATCACTTTAAATGTAACAACTGATATACCCAATGGCACCGTGGCTTTAATCGGGGCAAAAATCATCACCATGGAACAGCTTAATGGTGAGAATTCGATCATTGAAGATGGTGTGGTTATTGTCAATAACAACCGCATCACGGCAGTGGGTTCAGCATCAGCAATCACGCCGCCAGTTAATTCAGAAGTGATTGATTTGAAAGGAAAAACCATTATTCCTGGCTTGGTGGATGTTCACTGGCATGGACCTTATGCCAATGGCCAAATCACACCACAAAACAACTGGAATGCTTATGCATCGTTGGCATTTGGTGTGACGACCACTCACAACCCTTCGGCTGATACAGCAGCGGTATTCTCTGCTGCTGAAATGCAGCAGGCTGGCCGCATCATTGCACCACGTGTTTATTCAACTGGGACTATCTTGTATGGGGCCACTCATTATTTTACCGCCAAAGTTGAGTCGCTCGAAGATGCCATTGGGCATTTGGAACGCATGAAAGCAGCTGGCGCATTTTCAGTTAAAAGTTATAACCAGCCTCGTCGAGATCAGCGCCAACAAGTCCTGGAAGCTGCGCGTCAAACTGGTTTGATGGTGGTGCCTGAAGGTGGTTCGCTATTTATGCACAACATGTCAATGATCATTGATGGTCACACCGGTATTGAGCATTCCATACCTGTTGCTGCAATTTATGATGATGTGAAGCAATTGTGGGCTGGTACAGAAACAGCTTATGTACCTACACTGGGTGTTGGTTATGGTGGTATCTGGGGTGAACGTTACTGGTATGACACAACTGAGGTATGGAAGCACCCCCTGTTGATAAAATTTGTGCCTGATCATGTGTTACAACCAGGTAACATCCGTCGCATGAAGGCGCCTTTGGAAGACTACAATCATTTCAACAATGCCCGAGTTGCCACTGAATTACAAAATGAAGGCGTGGATGTTTTACTAGGGGCACACGGTCAGCGCGAAGGATTGGCCGCCCATTGGGAAATGTGGATGTTTGCTCAAGGTGGCATGTCACCTTGGAATGTGCTGAAAGCAAGTACTATTGATGGTGCCAAATACATCGGGATGGATCATGAATTGGGTTCGATCAAAGCTGGTAAACTGGCTGACCTGGTCATTCTAGACGCTGATCCCACACAAGACATCAGAAACTCCGATAAAGTCAGTCACGTCATGCTCAATGGTCGCTTGTATGAAGCCAGCACCATGAATCAGGTGTACCCTGAACAAGTTAACCGACCGAAATTTTATTTTGAGTAACTTGGCATGCTGAAGCTTTACACTTATTGGCGCAGCACCGCTGCTTATCGAGTCAGAATAGCATTGAACCTTAAAGGTTTGGAATATGAGTCGATTCCAGTGCATTTGGTGAAAGATGGTGGTGAGCAACATAAGCCAGAGTATAAGGCGCTGAACCCCCAAGGTTTGGTGCCGGCATTATTGACAGAAGACGGTGATGTCATCAACCAGTCCATGGCTATTATGGAATACTTAGAAAGTAAGTATGTCCAGACTCCAATTTTACCCAAGGATGAATTGCAACAAGCCCAATGCCGTGCCATGGCACAAATGATAGTTTCAGACATTCATCCACTCAATAACTTACGCGTATTGAAATACCTGAAACAAGATTGGGATCAGATTCAAGTTGACCAGTGGTATGCACATTGGATTCATGAAGGTTTTACAGCCTTAGAAAAAATGCTGGAAGGTTCAAAATTGAGTTTCATGAATGAAATGTACCCTTGTGTTTCTGATATTTGTTTGGTGGCACAAGTTTATAACGCCAACCGCTTCAATGTGCCGTTGGATGATTATCCAAAACTACTTGAAATCAATGAAAAATGTTTGGAATTACCAGCATTTATGAACGCCAGACCAGAAGCCCAATTGGGTGAAATTGATGCATAACTACAGCTTTTTCCTCATGGCTGAGGCATGAACCAAGATCGACATTACGATGTCATCGTACTGGGTGCTGGTGCGGCTGGATTGATGTGCGCCTTGACTCTTGGGCAGGTTGGTTTGAGGGTCTTGGTGCTAGAAAAGTCTAATAAACCAGGTAAAAAGATCCTGATGTCTGGTGGTGGACGCTGCAATTTCACCAATATCCACAGTGCCCCAGACAACTTCATCTCTGCTAATCCTCACTTTTGCAAATCTGCACTGAGCCGTTTTACGCCATGGCATTTTATTGAAATGGTGAATAGATATAACATTCCTTACCACGAAAAAGAGTTGGGCCAATTGTTCTGTGATCGCTCTTCTAAAGACATTTTAAACATGTTGCTTGATGAATGTGCTGATGGGCAAATAACCATTCAAATGAGCAGCGAAATACTTGAATTGAGTACGAAAGAACCTGTTGTGATTAGAACCAATCATGGTACATATCAAGCAGATAGGTTGGTGGTGGCTACTGGAGGACTCTCGATTCCCAAAATGGGTGGCTCTGGGTTTGGTTATGACATGGCTGAACAATTAGACTTAAGTGTCAGACCGAAAAGAGCCGGGCTGGTGCCGTTGGTATTTACTGATATTCATAAAGCCATGTTTGCTGCTTTATCAGGCACTTCGATTGAAGTCGAGGTCAGTTTGCCACAAAACACCCAAGCACCCAATTTTCGTCATCAGATGCTGTTTACTCACCGTGGCTTATCAGGTCCTTGTATGTTACAGATTTCTAGCTATTGGGGCAGTGGAGAAGTTTTAAGGGTTAATTTGTTACCAGAAATTGATGATGTTTTTGCTGCTTTGTCAGATTTTAAAGAAAAAGCACCGCAAAAGTCATTCAGTCATTGGCTCAGTCAGCATTGGCCAGCCAAAGTGGTACAAATGTTTTTGGAGCACCTGTGGCCAGATCTCAAGCAAAAAACATTTCAGGAATTGAGCTCATCTGAATTCCAAGAGTTGGCTGAGAAGTTAAGCGCTTGGCAGCTTAAGCCTTCAGGCACCGAAGGTTACCGAACTGCTGAAGTTACCTTAGGTGGTGTTGATACTAAGCACCTGTCCTCTAAAACCATGGCTGTTAAGGATCTGCCATATATCTATTTTATTGGAGAAGTGGTGGATGTTACCGGGCATTTAGGTGGGCACAATTTTCAATGGGCGTGGGCATCAGGTTATGCGGCTGCCCAAGACATCATTTCAGTCAGTAAGCCTGCATAAAATAAATAAATTTATTTATGTTAACATCAATCTCATGTCTGTAAATGAATTTGAATCACCGATTGACCGTTTGAATCATTGGGCAAAGGCCTGCCCTGATGATATTTATTTAACCCAACCCATTGGTGATGAAACCTTGACTTATTCCTGGGCACAATCACTTGAAGAAGTTTCAAGGGTTGCATCATATTTAACCAAGTATCCCAAGGGCAGTCATATTGCCATCATTTCTTTGAACTGTGCACATTGGATATTGGCTGATTTAGCGATACAAATGGCAGGTCATGTTTCTATTCCTATTTACCCAACAGCGTCGAAAGTTACCATTGAAAAAATCCTCAGGCATTCGGAGGCCAAGGCCGTTTTCTTAGGCAAAATGTTTGATCCGAAAGCAGCGTTGGAAGTGCTTAACCAAGCCATTGATGAGGCAAGTATTGATTTGATGTCTATCTATCAATCACATCCGGGCATGTTCAACTGGCAGGGGTTGGTTGATGAAAATCGAGCCATCTTAAACCCGACACAAGCTGAGCCAAATGATTTAATGAGCATCATCTATACTTCTGGTACCACTGGTGATCCCAAAGGTGTGATGATTCCATATCGAGCAATTCAGGCATCTATGTCATTGGTTAAAAGCGTCATTGTGGTCACGGCAAAAGATCGATTTGTGTCTTATTTGCCTTTGGCCCATGTTGCAGAACGTATGGCTGTGGAGTTTGGTGCTTTGTACAATGGCGCCCATGTGTCGTTTATTCGCTCGTTGGATACTTTTACCGAAGATGTTAAGACTGCTGCGCCTACCATCTTCTTTGGGGTACCGAGGATTTGGACCAAGATCAAATTGGCCATTGAAGGTAAATTGGGTGGGCCTAAATTGCTGGCAACCCTGCTGCGTTTGCCGTTGTTGGGAAATTGGTTGAAGCAAGCTTTGATTAAAAAGTTGGGTTTTCAAGATGTACGTTATGCATTATGTGCCGCAGCAGCAGTTAATAAAGATGTGTTGGAATGGTTTGAACATTTGGGTATTAAGCTCAATGAGGCTTATGGCATGTCTGAAACTTGTGGTTTATCGCATATGACTAAACAGAGTGATACCAAAACAGGCAGTGTAGGTCGTGTTATTGATGGTTGTGAATGTAAAATCTCAGCTGTTGGTGAAGTGTTGTTGCGAAATCCGGCCATGATGGATGGTTATTACAAACAAACAGAGTTGACTGCAGAGGTCATTGGTGAGGATGGTTGGTTACAGACAGGAGATCAGGGCTATATTGATGATGAAGGTTTTTTATACATCACAGGGCGGGTAAAGGATATGTTCAAAACATCCAAAGGCAAATACATCGCACCGTCACCAATAGAGCAAAAATTTCAATCGGCTTTAGACTTGGAACTCTTGATTGTTATGGGTGATGGGTTCACTCAACCTGTTGTGGTGATACCTACTTTTGAAACCAACTATGAGGATGACCCTAATGCATTGGCAGAATTGTGTGTTGAAACTTTGTCAGAGATAAATGAAACACTGGAAGCTCAAGAACAAATCAGTCATGTACTTATTTCAGATAAAATGTGGAGCGTAGAAAACAGTATGCTGACACCTACACTGAAAATGAAACGGCCGAAAATAGAGCAGTACTACCAAGCAAGAGTGGCGCAGTTGATACAAAAGAACCCCAATAAAATCATTATTATCTGAAACCAAGAAACAGGATTAAATATGAAAAAAGTGAGCGGTAAATTTGAAGTGAGAATGCAACCAGAGGAAATTTCATTCATTGGTACCAATGGTATTCAATTTGGTCGAATGGCATTGAATAAAACTTATCAAGGTGCGCTCAATGCCACCAGCCAAGGTGAAATGCTCAGTGCCATGACCACAACCCAGGGTTCAGCTGCTTATGTCGCCATTGAACAAGTCACCGGTACTTTAGCTGGGAAATCAGGAAATTTTGCGTTGCAACATTATGGCACCATGAATCAGGGTAAAAGCTATCTCAAACTTGAGGTTGTACCAGATTCCGGGGGTGGCGAACTTGGGGGGATTGTGGGTGTTATGGACATTCGCATAGAGGAAGGTCAACATTATTATGATTTTGAATTTGAGATCAGATAGGTTTTTGTCGAGGTGTCTGGTGATCAGCTTCAGAAGTTAAAACGGATTTCTTGTTATTGTTTAGGTTTCAAGTTCGGATATTCTTCTGGAACCGGATCGACACCGCCTTCGCACATGGGTTGACACCTTCCCAGTCTTTTGAAGCCGAGGTACATCCCTTTAAAAATACCAAATCGCTGCACAGCTTCAATCATATATTCTGAACAAGAAGGGTAAAAACGACAACGATTGCCGAGCAATGGGCTGATTAAATATTGATAGCCCCTCAGAATTGAAATGAATATGCTTCTAATCATCGAAAATGGTTGCTCATTGGGTCAGTTTCAGGTATAAAGTTCGCCTTAAATTTTAAGTTGTCGAGGGCTGCGTGTGTGATAGCCATTGAAAAACTTGAATCAGTCCATATTTTAGCACGCGCTTAAACAGTGCGAAGCACTAACGGAGATATAAATGGCAGAAAGAAGTATTAATGATTTGCCCGCAGATTATGTTCCACAAATGGATTTACCTGAGGGTTATGTGCCAACCGAGAAAGAAGAGTATATGTGTGAGAAGCATCTTGAGTATTTCAAGCGTCGCATATTGCAATGGAAAGAAGACTTGTTGAAAGAATCAAACGAAACCATTGCCAATTTAAGGTCTGAGGCCAGAGATGTCAGTGATGAAGCAGAGCGAGCCTCTCGAGAAACTGAGAACACTTTTGAACTCAGAACCCGTGATCGTTACCGTAAATTACTGAAAAAAATCAATAAAGCATTGGATCGCTTCAAGACAGGTGACTATGGTTATTGTGAGGAGACCGATGAAGAGATAGGTTTACCACGTTTAATTGCTCGACCCATTGCAACTTTGTGTATTGACGCCCAAGAACGTTGGGAATTGAAGCAGAAAATAACCAAAGAGGGCTGATAAGCATGGAAATAGCACCACAAGTTGCCCAATTAGATGACTTCCAGCAGCGCACTGATGCGCTGTGGAGGTATCTTTGACTATGAAAACAAGAAAGAACGCCTAGAAGAAGTCAACCTTGAAATGGAAGACCCTGATATCTGGAATGATCAGGAAAAAGCCCAAGCTCTGAGTAAGGAGCGATCTTCGTTAGATCACATCGTATCCACATTAGATGACCTTAAATCTGGTATTGTTGATGCTTCAGAGTTTCTACAAATGGCAGACGATGAGGATGATCAGGACAGTTTAGATGAAGTGCTGATGATGATTACTGATCTGGAAAGTAAAATTGAAAAGCTTGAGTTTCAAAAAATGTTTTCAGGTCGCATGGATGCCAACAATGCCTTTGTTGATATTCAAGCAGGTTCCGGTGGCACTGAAGCTCAAGATTGGGCTGAAATGCTGTTGCGTATGTATCTGCGTTGGATTGAATCGCGTGGCTGGAAAGGTGAATTGATTGAAGTCTCAGCAGGTGATGTGGCTGGAATCAAGTCTGCTACCATTAAGGTTGACGGTGAATATGCTTATGGCTGGTTACGCACTGAGATTGGCGTACATCGTTTGGTTCGTAAATCACCTTTTGACTCGAGTAACAAGCGTCACACCAGCTTTGCTGCAGTTTTTGTTTCACCAGAAATCGATGACAGTTTTGAAATTGATATCAACCCAGCTGACTTACGCATTGATGTGTATCGATCATCTGGTGCTGGCGGCCAACATGTGAATAAAACCGAATCAGCAGTCCGTATCACGCACGTTCCAACCAACACTGTGGTGCAATGTCAAAATGGCCGTTCACAACACCAAAACAAAGCGACTGCCATGCAGCAACTCAAAGCTAAACTTTATGAGTTGGAAATGCAAAAACGCAGTGCAGAATCACAGTCATTAGAGGAAACAAAATCTGATATTGGCTGGGGCAGCCAGATTCGTTCTTATGTACTGGACCAATCTCGCATCAAAGATTTAAGAACTGGTGTTGAAAATACCAATACACAATCGGTTTTGGATGGTAATTTGGATAAATTCATCGAAGCCAGTTTAAAACAAGGTTTATAAAAAAACTATTTACTATTTGACTTGTTACCGAGAGTAATCATGACAGAAGACAACAAACTCATTGCTGAAAGACGTGCCAAGCTAGATGCCATCAGAGCCGAGCGAAATGCTTACCCAAACCAATTCAGGCGTACTCATTTAGCTGCTGATTTACATCAAAAATACGATGAGTTAGATAAAGAAACATTAGATCCTCAGGGTGTTGAGGTGGCTGTGGTGGGTCGCATGATGAGCCAAAGGTTATTTGGTAAAGGGGGTTTTGCTGTTATTAAAGATGTTTCTGGTGATATACAGTTATTTGTACAGCTTAAAGGGGTGGGTGAAGAAAAATTTGAAGATTTCAAAACCTGGGATATGGGTGACATTGTTTATGGTAAAGGTAAATTGTTCAAAACCAAAACCAATGAATTATCTGTCAATGTTTCAGAATTGAATTTAGTGACCAAATCATTGCGTCCGCTGCCTGAAAAATTTCATGGTTTATCTGACCAAGAAACCCGATACCGCCAACGATATGTGGATTTGATTGTTAATAATGAATCGGCTGATGTCTTTAAAGTACGATCAAAAATGGTTTCTCATATCAGACGTTTCATGGAAGATTTGGATTTTTTGGAAGTTGAAACTCCCATGATGCACATGATTCCTGGTGGTGCCACAGCCAAGCCATTCACCACTCATCACAATGCTTTGGATTTGGAGTTGTACTTGCGTGTGGCCCCTGAATTGTTTTTAAAACGGTTAACAGTCGGTGGGTTTGAAAAGGTGTTTGAGATCAATCGAAACTTCAGGAATGAAGGTGTTTCAACCAAACACAACCCTGAATTCACTATGATGGAATTTTATTGGGCTTACGCTGATTACAATGATTTAATGGATTTAACCGAGCGGCTTTTCCGTTCTTTGGCTGAACAGGTCAAAGGCACAACACAATTCAGTTATCAGGGTCAGGAATTAGACTTTGGTCAAGCATTTAAGCGTCAATCAATGGCTTCATTGGTGGCCGAGTACAGTGATGGATTATCAATAAAAGAGTGCAATAATTTGTCACTTTTGCAGAAATACTGTGATGAGAAAGGTATTTCGTACCATAAAAAATGGCAGAAAGGCGAGTTATTGGCTGAGTTATTCGATTTAAACGTAGAACACAACCTCATTCAACCTACTTTTGTGACAGAATATCCTATTGAGATTTCACCTTTGTCACGAAGAAATGATGAAAATCCGGACATTACAGACCGTTTTGAGTTATTTATTTGTGGCAATGAAATTGCCAATGGTTTCTCGGAATTAAATGATCCCGAGGATCAAGCTGAGCGTTTCAAACAACAGGTGGCGAATCTTGAAGCAGGAGATGATGAAGCCATGCATTATGACGCTGATTATATCCGTGCCCTGGAGTATGGTATGCCACCAGCAGCTGGAGAAGGTATCGGGATTGATCGTTTGGTGATGTTGTTCACAGACGCTGCTTCGATTCGTGATGTATTATTGTTTCCATATATGAAGCCCGAGTAAAAAAATGAGTCAAGACCAAGGTATTAGGTACGCCAGAAAATCAGTTGATGCTTCCTGTTTGTTGTTATACAAAGGTAATTCTTGTGTGTGTCAGGTCAAAAATATTTCTGCCTCTGGTATTTTGATTGAACCGATTGAGGACGAAAGTATCAATGGGATTGAGTTAAACTCGGTTTGTATCCTTGAAATAGTGGTCAATGAAGTGTTTAATTTACATGTCTCATCTAAAGTAACTCGTATCAATGACCGTGAAATTGCTTTGCATTACATTTCAATTCCTGAAGAAAAACAAGTTGCCTTGTGGCAGTTGCTTGGAGATCATGTGCATGAAGTTGAAACTTACGCTACGTAAGCTTCAGTATTTATGATGAAGCCAGAGAAATAAATTGTCTGGTTATTTTAGTTTTTTCATCACTTCAATTTTATTGGCCATTACACCTGGCCCAGATGTTTTATTGGTTGTTGCCATTGCTGCCAAAGAAGGCTTTAAGCGTGCCATGCAATTGACACTGGGGTTGGCCACAGGCGTCATATTTCATACCACTTTGATTATTTTGGGTGTTTCTGCAGTTATTTCAGCCAGTCCTGTGGCGATGAAATTCATTGCATTGTTTGGTGCTGTTTACTTATTGTATTTGGCTTGGATGACATGGAAGCATCGGATGCAACAAATACAAACAGATGAAACAGCACAAATTCAGGGTTCTTACTATGGGCGTGGTGTGGTCATGAACATCACCAACCCTAAAGTATTACTGTTCTTTTTGGCTTTGTTCCCACAATTTGCGCAGCTAGAACAACCTGGATATCATGTTCGAATTGCACTATTAGGGCTGATTTTCATTATTGTTACCGTCATGGTATTTGGTGGTTTAGCTTGGCTCACAGCAAAAAGTACGCAAGGGTTTATGCAAAATACCAAGTTTAAATTAACTATGGATTATATAACTGTAGCAATATTTATGATTTTGGCAGGGTTACTGTTGTATTCAAACTTCGCATAAGGGAAAGAATGTATTTGAATTTAAACAATGAGATTGCTAAAGATGTTCAGGCACCACCTGTTTGAATCTGCCATAAATTATAATAGCGACCTTCAGTTTTGAGTAATTCCTGATGGTTGCCGGATTCTACAATTACCCCATCCTCTAAAACATGGATTTGATCAGCATGCACCACGGTTGATAAACGGTGAGCAATTAAGATGACTGTTCGATCTTGAGCTATTTTCTTCAAAGACTTTTGAATCGCAGCTTCTGTTTCGTTGTCTACTGCTGAAGTGGCTTCATCGAGTATCAGAATTGGTGGATTTTTCAAAAGTGCACGAGCTAATGCAATGCGCTGAATTTGACCGCCAGAGAGCTTCACGCCACCCTCACCAGCTGTTGTTTGGTAACCGTGGTTGAGCTTGTTTATAAATCCATGAGCTTCAGCCAGTTTAGCAGCTGCAATAACCTCTGTTTCTGTAGCGGCTTCATTGCCATATTTAATGTTAGCAAAAATACTGTCATTGAACATAAAAGTGGCCTGTGAAACCAGTCCAATTTGTGATCTGAGGGTTTTGATGTTGATGTCTTCAATCGGGTGTGAATCCAGAGTAATACAACCTTGTTGGGCATGGTAATATCGCATCAGTAATTTGATGATGGTACTTTTACCTGAACCTGTTTGGCCGACAAAGGCATGGGTTTGGCCAGCTTCTATATTAATGTTTATGTTCTTTAAGGCCGGGAGATTTTGGGTGTCATAACTGAAGGTCAGATCTCGGATTGAAATGGCACCCACGAGTTTAAATGTTTTGGCCTGATCATGATTTTTGATTTGAATTGGTTTATCTAACAGGTTTAATATACGGCGTGCCGAAGCCATACCGCGTTCATAGAGATCCATGGTGTTTGCTAAATCTCGGAATGGCCAAAGCAGTCTTTGGGTCAAAAATACCAGCACTCCATAGGCCCCGACTGCTAATTTACCATTGAGTGTGTCTAGACCGCCAACAATGAAAGTGGCCAAAAAACCAGTCAAGATGGCCATGCGTATGACTGGAGTGAATGCAGAAGATATTTTAATGGCGGATTCATTGGCTTTTACATAACCATCACTGATGTTGGAGATACGTTGTTTTTCATGTGTTTCTTTGGTGAAACTTTTGATGGTGGCCACCCCAGCAATATTGGTGTTAATTGCACTGGCTATTTCTCCAGCGCGCTCACGAACTTCAGCATAGCGTGGTTCAGCTTTTCGTTGAAAATAAAACGCACCAAAAATAATCACTGGAATGGGGGTGAATGCGAGCAGTGCCAATTTAGGAGACAAGATAAAGAATACTGCACCAACCGCTAGCACCGAAGTGATCACTTGTAAGATGTCATTGGCACCAATGTTAAGAAATCTTTCTAATTGGTTCACATCATCATTGAGGATTGAAGTGAGTCGTCCGCTGGATTGGTTTTCGAAAAAATGCATATCCATTTGTTGTATATGCGAATAACAGTCAACTCGAAAGCGGTGTTGGATTTTTTGTGCCAATTCACGCCAGTTTCTCAAATACAAATATTGAAAAATTGATTCGCCAGCCCAAATCAGGAAAGTTAAAAAACCCAGTAAATACAGTTGATCTTTGGGGTCGACAACTCCCAGCGTGGCTACAAAAGAGTCTTCTTGGTTAATCACCACATCAATGGCAATTCCAATTAGAATTTCTGGTGCAATATCAAACAGTTTATTGATTATTGAACAGATACTGGCCCAAATTGCCTGGGCTTTGAAGCCTTTGCCATAAGAAAGGACTCTGGTTAAAATCATCTCAATCAGTTACTCCTATGAATGGGTCAGAGCCACAGTTTCAATTTCATTGGCATGAAAATACTTGATTTCTTTGACCACACCGCCGTGGTGTGTGATGATGCCTTTGAATCGTTTGGCCTCAATGTCAGAAAACTCAAACTCAAACTCACGATGCAGGGCTAATTTTCCCACTCTGGGTTTAATTGTAATCTTCTTCTGCATCACTGAATCATCCAAAAACACCCAGCCTTTCTGTTGTGTGACTTGTTTACCTGTTGAACGAGAAACATCTAAGGCATTGACTTGGTTGTACCAGTAATAACCAATGGCAGTGATGAGTAGCAGTATTGTGAGTTCTGACATTCGATGTTTGATCTTTAATTTTTAATAAATGACTAAGGTAAGACTGATTATGTTTTTCTCAAGCCTGGTTGTTTGGAACGGTGCAGTTTTTTAGGAATCAAAACTATGCCGTTGAACAATAAACTAAATAATACACCACCAACTAAACCATAGCCCCACGCCCAAAGATTAATTGGTAGACCAGGTGAGAAGTTTTGTGCTGTGCCGTTGACCAGATCCATACGCATGTGTGTGATGAAGTAGGGTACCTGATACCACAAAGGTTTGCTTTCAAAAACTGTGAGCTCATTTTCTATGGTTTGTGTTTTTTGAATGCGTTGGTTGATTTGTTGTGCTGATTCTGCAATTGCTGGATCGCTATTTTGAGCCAACCTGGAAATATAGGCAGTCAAATCACCACCAAAATGTTGGTCGGCGATGTTTTGATATTCAGCAATCTGTTCAGCTTGTGAGCTGGCATAACCACCCATGCGCTGAGTGTACTGTTCAATAAAGTGCGGTAATTGTAAAAAGACAATGGCGCCAATGGTAAAACATATTTTGTCTAGTAGGCCTTTTATCATATTTATATTTTAACATTAAAAAAGCCGGTTATGATAAACCGGCTTTTTGATTCTGTTTTCAATGCAGTTACAAACAAGCCTTAAGACTGTTAACAAAGTGATCTAAGTCTTCACCAGTCTTGGTTTCAGTAACACACAATAAAATGGCTTGGCCCAGTTCAGGGTAATGTGTAGAAATATCGACACCAGCAACAATGTTTTTAGCTGCCATTTTTTCAATCACATCGGCTGCTAAAGTTTCAGCATCCAGTTGTATCACAAACTCATGAAAGCCAGCATCATCAAATAACAATTTTAACCCTTTAACTGAACCCAATTTCTGTTTAAGTTTCTCAGTGTTACTGATGCAGGTGGCGGCTACATTACGTAAACCAGTAGAGCCCAACAATGACATATAAATAGTTGATGCTGTGACCATTAGACCTTGGTTGGTACAAATGTTTGAAGTTGCTTTGGCGCGTCTGATGTGTTGTTCTCTGGCTTGATAAGTTAGTACAAAACCTTCGTTGCCATCTAGGTCGGTGGTCATACCAACAATTCGACCTGGCATGTTTCTGACAAAAGGTTCTTTACAAGTCAGAAAACCATAGTATGGGCCACCAGATGATAAGGGTACGCCCAAAGACTGTCCTTCACCACAACAAATGTCAGCACCTTTATCACCCCAATTACCTGGTGCAGATAACAAGGATAATGACATTGGGTTGACCAGGCCAATAACCAGCGCATTCTGCTCATGAGCCCAGTTGGTCATGGCATGTACGTCTTCATAGAGGCCAAAGAAATTAGGCTGCGGTACCACCACAGCTGTGATATCCTGATCCGCAAATGATTTTAAGTGATCATGGTTAACCAAGCCTGTTTGGGCATCAAACTCAACTTCAATTATATTGATTTCCTGGTTTTTAACGATGTTACAAACCACCTGAGTGTATACTGGGTTGATGTTCTTTGGAATCAGGATGTTTTTGCCTTTGCTTTTGCGGTTAGCACGCACTGCCATCAGGATGGCCTCAGCCAGGCCGGAAGAACCGTCATATAAAGAAGCATTGGATACATCCATACCTGTCAAATGTGCCATCATGCTTTGGTATTCATAAATGACTTGCAAGGTACCCTGAGCAACCTCGGGTTGGTAGGGTGTGTATGCCGTATAAAATTCACCACGCGTGGTTACCTGCCAGACTGCAGCAGGAATATGATGTTCATAAGCTCCCGCACCCGCAAAACACATTGGTGTGCCATCTTTTTGGGCTAATTGTTTGATGTGACGTGTCACTTCCATTTCGCTCATGCGATCAGGAATTTCATTCAGTTTAGATGAGATCAGTTCAGTCGGAATTTCATCAAATAGTTGGTTAATGCTTTCGACCCCAATGGTGTCCAGCATCTCTTGGATTTCTTCTTCTGTGTGTGGGATAAACGGCATAATCTTGTTCGTTATTCTTGTAAAGCGTCAGGTTTTTGAATTTTCAAATATACAAATAGGTCAAAACTCAATCTTCATCAGCAATCGAATTGCGGTAATCCTCAGCGGTTAATAAAGAACCCACGTCAGCATCTTCACCTAATTTAATTTCAAAAATCCAACCATCATCATAAGGTGAATCATTGATCAGCTCTGGTGCGTCTTCCAAGGCATCATTGACAGCGGTAACGGTTCCTACCAATGGACAATAGATGTCTGAAGCAGTTTTTACCGATTCAACCACGCCGCACTCGTCTTCCTGAGCATAGGACTCATCAACCTCAGGCAATTCAACAAACACAATATCACCCAACTGAGCTTGTGCAAATTCAGTGATACCAACGCGATAAACGCCATTGCCCAAGTCTTCCAACCATTCGTGGCTGGCGGTGTACTTTAAATTATCAGGTACATAACTCATGGTTCAATCCTCATTTTTTGGCCTTTTTCTTCAGACCTGTGTTTTCAGTTCTCAATTAATGATTTGCCATTTCTGACAAAAGGTAATTTTACAACGCGACAAGGCAATGATTTATTTCTGATTTGTACTTTTACTGCATCAGGGTTCATTTTTTTGTCAACTACTGCCATAGCGATGGCTTTTTCGGTTGATGGTGAATAGCCACCACTGGTGATAACGCCTTTATGGCCATCATCATCAATCAATGTTTGGTCATGTCGCAGAATGCCACGACCTTCCAAAACCAGTCCAATCAATTTTTTATCGATGCCTGCATCACGTTTGGTAGCCAGCGCTTCGGCACCATTAAATGCATCATTGTCTTTGCGTAAAGTCCAGGCTAAACCACATTCAAGCGGTGTGATGTTCTCATCCATGTCCTGACCATATAAGTGCATCCCAGCTTCCAGGCGCAGCGTATCTCTTGCGCCCAGGCCACAAGGCTGTACCCCAGCTTTTATCAAGTCATGCCATAAAGCCTCAGCAGCATCACTGGAAACAATAATTTCAACACCGTCTTCACCGGTATAACCGGTGCGACCAATAAACATGTCATCGTTATAAGCAGCATAAAAACGTTTGGTTTCTCTTAAATCAAGATCAATTAACGGCTGTAGTGTGGCTATGGCCTTCGGTCCTTGTACTGCAATCATGGCAGTGTCAGCCTGTTCGGTCATATTGGCATCAAACTCGATGATCTGTGATTCAATCCAAGCCAAATCTTTTTCTCGGGTAGCAGCATTAACCACCACGCGGTAATTGTCATCAGCCAACTTATAAGTGATCAAATCATCAATCACGCCGCCTTCGTGGTTCAACATGGTGCTGTAAAGGGCCTGGTTAATGTTGAGCTTTTTGACATCATTGGCCAGCAATTGATACAGAAAGTCAGTGGCTTCAGATCCATGAATATCAATCACAGTCATGTGCGACACATCAAACATGCCCACGTTTTGTCGAACAGCATGATGTTCTTCAATTTGTGAGCCATAGTTGATGGGCATATCCCAGCCACCAAAATCAACCATTTTTGCACCCGCATCACGGTGTGCTTGATTCAATACAGTTTGTTTCATATTTGCTAATTAATATTTGCAAAAAAATCTGTCGAACTATACGCTAAAGAACTCACAATTTTCAACCAAAGTTTAAGGAATATGACAAGAATTTATACCCGCAGTGGTGATGGTGGCGAAAGTGGCCTGGCCAATGGTGAAAGAATCAACAAAACAGACTTGTTGTTTGTAGTGATGGGTGATGTAGATGAGCTCAATGCTCAGCTGGGGATGATTCGTGCTCTGAATAGTGAAAAAAGTATTGAGGAACAACTCTCTAAGATTCAACACAAACTGTTCGATGTGGGTGCACAAGTGGCGCAATACAAAGGCAATAACATTGATCAGCCCGATATCGAAAAGCTGGAACAGTGGATAGATGCCTGGCAGGATCAACTCGAACCCTTAAAACAATTCATCCTGCCAACAGGCAACCAAGCTGGCAGTGCCGCGCACCTGGCCAGAAGCATCTGCCGCCGCGCCGAACGGGGTGCCTGGTTAGCTGCCACTGAACACGAAATTGAAGCAGAAGTGATGCAGTACCTGAATCGCTTATCCGATTACTTATTTGTCCTTGCGAGAATTTTAAATGGTGGAAATGAGGTTTTCTGGCAGGCTGATTAAAGCTTGAACTGAGGTTTTGGTCGTATTTTGATGGTTTTCAGTCAATACTCAGAACCAAATACAACCGAAAGCTGCTGAGCAGCTTGACCAGCATAAGCAATGAAAGCATGACGGTTTGCCTGAAAGGCAATCAGTCTTGCTTGAATGCTCTCATGCGTGCACTTGGTTAGGCAGTGAGTGAAGTTATTGCGGTTTTGCGAAGCAAAAAAGCATTAACGAAACAAGCGAAAAGCCGTGAGCGATAGCGGTCACTTACGTTCCAAACTCACGCGACAGACCTACATCCATGTAGGCCAATCAGAAAGAGCAAGAGCAGGCAAAGAAAGTAAGACGGTTTGGCAGTATGCCAAGAAGTCTTGCTTGAATGCCGTAGCTCGTCCGAAGTTATAAGTCATGCTCGCCGTGGTCTCGATCTCTGATCCAGTCTCGATTCTAACACCGCCATGCTCGTCGTGGTCACTTTCAAATTAGTCGGGAACAAATTTGAATGACGCCTATAGGGATATAGGTGTGCTGCGTGAGCTTGGAGCGGAAGCGTAAGACCCAAGAGCATTCCTT
>JANQRW010000034.1 GCA_028284365.1 Marinicella sp. | reverse complement strand
CATTGAACTATTTACCGCCTTCACAATTTGCAAAACAGGCGGCATAATTAACATGGAAACTCTACTTCAGGATGGCAGAAGTTCGGGGGGAAGGTCAATTGGTGTTCATTTGTATGGTGACATCTACTTGTACAAAGAAGATAAAAAAGACAAAATTAAAAAACAGTACCAAGAGAAAAGTAAGGGGTCGGGGACTTCTGAAAGTAAATAGCTACATTGCTTGAAGAACGAACGCCCAAACAAATTTTTATAATTCCAGAATTTGAAAATGGGCTTCATACAAACAGAAAGAAGATTTTATTGGAGTCATTACGCGAAGAGTTTTCGGACTCAGTCTAAGAGGAGTTTTCCGAGGCCGTAAAAGGCAGTTTTTACGCACGTTAGAAGATGAATATATTGGCACTGATAAAGGGGCATTTGTTTTCGTCAGAATAAAGAATTTCTTCCCACTATAAAAAGTAATTACTTAAGTTCTTAAAAAAGGGTTTTGCAAGTCCTTAAAAAAGGGAATTTCTCTTGCATTAAAAAAAGGGAGTTTTTACAGACGTTAGTGATGAATTTCTTGCGGCTATAAAAAGAGTTTTCCAACACGTTAGTAGTTATTTCTCTCCTTAGGATTATTAAGTATCAAGAAAATCATTCAAAAATTTGGCATGGCCTCCTAATTCATAGACCACTTGATTCAAATCCTTATCATTAGTGACCAACAAAAGTTTATTAACAATAGCCGTTTCTCCAATGAGTGAATCTTGTTTGTTGTTTTTCTTGCTTTTGATGGCTTCAAGCTTTTCAAAAATTTTATCGTAGTAACCGTTTTCATCTGGCCATTTGCATTCGTCCCATTCTGAAACGTCCCAAACTGCTGATTCAGTAGGGATTTTGATTGCACCAATAACCTTAAAAGTATTTAACAAGCTACTTCTTCTACCATCACTATTAGTTGCGTTCAGTTCGTCAAATTGTACATGCGTCACATAGTATTCGTGCTTGTCAAAATCTAAATCTATTTTGTGATCTAAGATTTCATTGAAAATATTCGTATCAAACATAACTTTCATATTAGTAATCAGTCATCTATCATGGTTGCGAAATCTGATTCATATACAGGATCAAAGAAGTTTTCAGAGTCGATCAACTTGCAGGTTTGATCAACAAGCTTACAGTCTTTATACAGAGTTGCTGTCTTTTTTCTTTGTGACTGCCTCTATTTGAATATTTGTTGATATTTGGAGGCAGTCTGAAACATTTAATTACTATCTTTGGGTTTGAGAGGCATAATATTTCTCTTGTCCTCTTTTACAAGTCTTTCAGGAGGCGGAGGTGCGAATGTACCAACGTTTATGGTGATATGTCAAGAAGTCTTATGAAGCCTCAAAGCTAAGTATATCAAGGGTTTTGGTGTGAAAATGATGCTTTATGAGGTGTTATGAATATGAAGGATGGTGCCCGGGGACGGACTCGAACCGTCACGGTATTTCTACCGGGGGATTTTAAGTCCCCTGCGTCTACCAATTTCGCCACCCGGGCTTTTTTGCTGGCTCTTTCTTCGTGAGTTCAGCATATTCGGTGTCTTTCGTCATTCGAGCACGGGTGTGCACTCATGACTCATTCCTTGACTCTGCTAAACTCACTTTGAAAGAGCCTAGCAAAAATCCATTGTTGCTGGTAATCAGCATGCTGAATTTATCAGCTGGTGTATTTTAGTTTAATTCTTTGGGCTGTAAAGTCTTTTATCCCTTAAATCAAGCTTGTATTGAAAATGGAGGCTGAACCCGGAATCGAACCGGGGTACACGGATTTGCAATCCGCTGCATCACCACTCTGCCATCCAGCCAGCACCAGTTTCAATGCTCTTTCATTTGAAAGATCGGTTATTCTCGCTAATTATGAAATGCAAATCAAGCATCTTTTCATAGCTGAAAATAAAAAAGGGCTGATTAAATCAGCCCTTTTGCGGAATTTGCTTGAAATTCCTGAATCTGGAGCGGGAAAGGAGGTTCGAACTCCCGACCCCAACCTTGGCAAGGTTGTGCTCTACCGCTGAGCTATTCCCGCTTAGAGGGTGGACATTTTAGCTTTAAAGTAATTTTTGTCAAATTATTTTTCAAAGTTTTCGGAAATTATTATATTGCTTATGTTTTCATCAATGGCCATGCGGCTCTGAGGTATACATACATTGAGTAAAGAGTCAGTGTGGCGGCTACATAAAGCAGGATCAAGCCGATGGTGTGAACCGGAATAAACCACAAATCCGCTTCATACAATAGAAACCCTATGGCACTCATCTGAAATACGGTTTTAATCTTGCCCACCAGTGCCACATTGACCACACCACGGGAGCCAATTTCTGCCATCCATTCACGTAAGGCTGATATGGTGATTTCGCGACCTATGATGACGGCAGTTGCGATCATCATCAAGACGGTTGGATGATCTTGTAACAAAATAATCAAGGCTGTGGTGACTGTCAGTTTATCAGCAACAGGATCAAGAAAGGCGCCGAGTTTTGATTCGGATTTGTATTTTCGTGCAAAATAGCCATCAAAAAAGTCAGTGATTCCTGCCAATACGAAAACCCAGCATGCCATAAATCTTGACCATTCAAAAGGCAGATAAAAGAATAAAATCATTACCGGTATTAAGGCCACTCGTATTATGGTTAGGGTATTTGGTAGGTGTTTAATCATTCTTTCTTATCTTCACGCAAACAATGTGGCTATTGTAACCAGCCTCGGCTTGAAGTGGGGTAAATATTACATTTGTTCAAAAAAATCCAACCATCAATAAATTAATAACGTCTATGTGGCATGAAATCTGAAAAAGTATATTTAGAATATTTATTACTGAAATTGCAGGCTGGTGATGATGTGATGGATACCGTGGTTCGGATTTTAGCCAGTAAGGTCAAAGCGTTCACCTTTAAAATCATGGGTGATCATGAGGCAGTAGAAGACTGTGCACAAGATGCTTTGTTACAAGTGATGCAGCACATCAAACGGATTAAATCTGTGCCAGCTGTTCATACTTGGGTGTATAAAGTAACTCATTCGGCTTGTATGAATCATCTCAGGAAAAATCGACAACATGAATCTGATGATGCATTGCTGGTGATGGCGTCTGCGGAGCAGGGATTAAATGGTGATTTGGATGTGAAAACTGCCATTAAGCGCCTGTCTCAGATGCATCAAATGATTGTCTATTTATTTTACTATGAGGGTTTCAATATCAAAGAAATAGCTGATGTGGTGAGTAAACCTGCTGGCACCATTAAATATGAGTTGTTTGAAGCCAGAGGTGCCATCAAGGCATTTTTAACTAATAAGTCAACGTAAAATCAGGAGCTAACTATGAATATAGATGAACAAATCAAGCAAGCATTGAATGAAGAGATCAATGAATTAAAACATGATAATCGAACGATTGATGCCAACCCGTTCAAACAGATGCGAGTCAGTCTCAGTGGCAGTATGGGGTGGTTATATATGCTTATGATGCTACTGTCGGTGTTGTTTGCTGTTGCCACGTTTTATTGCATTTACCAATTTTATCATTCCCAGGAGGTTAAACCATTGATTGGTTGGGCTGTGGGCATCATTCTTATGACTTTATTTACACAGGTTTGTAAGATGTGGCATTGGAATGAGATGGGTCATAATCGGGTGATTCGTGAAATTAAGGTTTTGGAGTTACAGGTGGCTCGGTTGAGTGAACGTTTGGATAAGGCGTAGGTAATGCTTTTGGATCTTATGTTTATGATTTAGTCAAAGGACCTGTTACCATAAATTCAACGGCTGTGGGTTGTTGGAGGTTGGTGGCTGTGATCTCGGCTTGGTGATAATCACATATTAACTTGGCTATGTATAGCCCCAATCCTAAATGTGGCTGGTCGTCTTTATGATCTCGAAAAGAGGTTAAAGAATCAAACAACTGGTTTACTTTATCAATAGGTATCTGAGAACCGGTGTTAATCACCTTGAGACAAAAGTGTTGATCTATGGTGTTTAATTGAATATCAATGTCATCATAGTCGGTGGTGAAATCCAAGGCGTTTTGAATGAGTTTATCGAGCAGTTGAGCCATTAATTCTTGTGAACCACGAATCAAAATCGGTTTATTTGCAGCCTGGAGGTTGATGTTATTGGCTTGTAGTTGGTAGCCATCATTGAGTTCTTTCAGCAGTTGATTTAAATCAAATGTTTCTTTGTTGGTTTCTGAGATGACTTGTTTTAATTGGCTCAGTGCGCTCAATTGGTTTAAGATAAACTTGAGGCGGTGGTTGGCATTAAGCGCACGTTCAACAAAGGCATTTTCTGGTTGTTCCATGTGCAAGTTTTCAAGTGAGGTATGTACAATGCTGATGGGGGTTTTCATTTCATGTGAGAGGCGGTTACCCAGTTGTTTGAGGTACTCTGTGTAATCGTTGATTTGGGACAGTAAGGAACTCATGCCACGCGATAAATCGCCAATTTCATCACTGGCTTTATTCGATGGTAAGGCTGTAGCAATGTGCCCTCGATCATCCAGCACTGTTTGGAGTTTTTGGTTCAGGCGTCGCACCCGCCAAGCCAAAACCAGGGCATAAATGAAATAAGCCAATAACAAACCCAAAGCGATCAGAAAAATCCATAAGACAGCACGGATGAATGTTTGGATAAGTGCCGCTTGAGCTGCATCATGTTTAATGGTTAATTCGATGCTGCCTGCTGCAAATGGTTCAGTAACCTGTTGGCCAAAAAAATTACTGGCGTCGTCTTGATTCTGATCAAAAGCAAACTCATAAATCAGTTCAGTTAACCAGTTTTCTGGTTTGGGTACAAATTCTGTATTGCTGGTTTGGTAAAAAGTACGGCCTTGGGTATCAATTAATTTAATTTCGCCATCTTCAGGGGTGATTTGTTCTAGAAAGTTTTGCCAATGTGGCTGTTGTTGGAATAAGGGTTGTAGCTGAATTTGTTGTTGTTTTACATGGCCAAACATGGCCATTTGATCATTGGCTTGGTGATCAATGACGGCGATTCCAATTCTGTTGATATCAGCGGCTGGTATCAGGGTTTCAACTTGATAACCGCCTGCGATTTCATGCCAATAGGCTTGTATTGGGTTTTGAGAAAAATCTTGTGTCACCTTGCCTTCGGCTTGGCGGTTGATAATGAATTTATTGATGCCACGGGAGGAGCCTGTTGCTATGAGTAAACGGTCAGATGCTACATTGGGGTTGATTACAACGCTGTTATCAACCACATCGATCAGCAGGTGGAGTTGGTTTTCTGGTTGATTCTGACCTAATTTTAATTTGAGGTTTTTATCCACAGTGTACCAGGGCAGTGCTGACCACTCAGCATCATTGCCATCTATGCCCGCTTCATCATTCAGTTGTATAACTATCAGGCCATCTAATCCATCAGGCCTGGTTTGATTGAATTGTTGTACACTGTTGACGATGACTTGTGCCTGTTTGCCAGCGGCATCGAGCATGTTGCTTTGGAAGGTTTGGTTCAGTGATTTAAAGGCTTGCCACACCACCCAAGGAAAGCTCAAGGACAGGATGGCGATGATGGTTATTTGCCACTTGAGTTTCATTTTCAGCGATTAGGTTTCCAGCGATAACCCATGCCATGCACGGTGTCTATTTGGTTGAATTCTGAGTCGGTTTTTTGAAACTTTTTCCGAATCCTTTTGATGTGTGAGGTTATGGTGCTGTCATCGACAAAAACATTGGCATCACTCATCAATTGGTCACGGGTTTTGACTTGGCCTGGGTATTTGGCCAAAGACTGTACCATCCAGAACTCAGTTACAGTCAGATCTATCAGTTGTCCCTGCCAGAACACCTGTAAATTATCAATCAATATTTGTAAGTCACCTTGATTAATACTTGAGGTGTTGTTGCCAGATTGATTGATTTGTTGACGTCGGAATAAACTGGCAATTCGAGCCAGTAAATGAGGCATAGAAATGTCTTTACTTAAATAATCATCCGCACCCAAGCGCAAGCCTGAAACCACATCAATTTCATCATCTCTGGCAGTCAGCATCAAAATAGGCAAACTGGCTGATATTTGGCGTAATTTTTGGCACAATTCAAATCCTGCATCAGGGTTATGTCCCAGGCCAACATCGAGAATAACCAGGTCAGGTAACTGTTTGCTGAAGTAGTCTTCAGCTGCTTTTTGGTTACTGATACCAGTGGACTGGTAGCCGTGTTTGTCCAATGTGGCTTGATAATTAGCCAACAAATCCACCTCATCTTCCACGATGACGATCATTTTGCTGTTATGCTCTTGATTCATGAAATTTTATTAGTGTCTTTTAAAAGTAAATTTATGACAACTTTGGTTGTCAAAGATTCGAATTCAGGGCATTCATTGTATAATGTCCTGTCTTTAATTGGTATCTAACTCCACTGGAAAAATATACATGAGGAAGTTCTTAAAATTTATGTGGTTCATGACCAAACTGGGTTTGTTTTTTGCATTCTTGGGGGTGGTTATGGTTTATGCGCTCTATAAATATTATGAGCCTGAATTACCTTCGGTTGAGTCAATTAAAGAATATCGCATGCAAGTACCTTTGCGGGTGTTTTCAGAAGATGGCAAATTAATTTCTGTCTTTGGTACCAAACGCCGCATACCAGCTGATATTGATGACATCCCTTTACAAGTCAAACAAGCTTATATTGCGGCAGAGGATGCCAGTTTTTATTCACACCCAGGTTTCGATATCAAAGGCATTATGCGAGCGGTCTGGCAAATTGCCACCACTGGTAAAAAGCAAGGTGGTGGTTCAACCATTACCCAGCAGTTAACTCGGAATGTGTTTTTAACCTTGGATCAGACCTGGACGCGAAAAATCAAGGAGTTGTTTTTAGCAGTCAAACTTGAGCGGACCATTTCCAAAGATGAAATTTTGGAGCTATACCTCAATAAAATTGCATTGGGCCATCGTTCGTATGGTGTGGCCGCTGCAGCTGAAGTTTATTACGGTAAATCATTGGATGAGTTGACTTTAGCACAATCTGCGATGTTGGCAGCTCCGCCGAAAGCACCTTCACGCATCAACCCAGTGACCAGTCCAGAACGTGCGTTACAAAGAAGAAACTATGTGCTGGGGCGTATGTTGGAATTGGATTTCATCACGCAAGAACAATACAACCAAGCGATAGCAGAAAAAGATGATGCCTATGTACATGAGCCTGTGGTTGAATTAAATGCACCTTGGGTGGCTGAAATGGTTCGGGCTGAATTAGTAGAACAATTTGGTGATGATGCCTACACTGATGGTTATGATGTTTACACCACCATTAATTCGGAAAAACAAATGGCGGCGGAATTGGCCTTACAAACTGGTTTGCATGCCTATGATCGGCGGCATGGTTATCGTGGTCCGATACAACAATATGACTTGAGTAATCTTGGACAAGCCAATGTTGATGGTGTTGATGTCGATGATAAGGCTGTTGATTTAGAAACGATCACTGAAGAATTGAACGGTTTCCCCAAACCTGCTGGATTGCAGGCGGCATTGATCATTGAACTTGATGCCGAAAATGCTTTGGCACGTTTGGGTGATGGACAAGACATCGCTTTGACCTTTGAGCACAGCAAGTGGGCAGTGCCTTTTGTTAACAATCATCGCGTGGGCGATAAACCCAAGGATTTAACAGAAATCCTCAATGTAGGTGATGTGGTAATGGTCAAACGGGGCGATGATGGTGAGTTTGAATTAAGCCAGATTCCAGATGTGCAAGGGGCATTGGTGAGCATGCACCCTGATAATGGTGGCATCTATGCTTTGGTGGGTGGTTTTGACTATTATTTGAGTAAATTCAATCGCGCCACACAAGCCAAAAGACAGCCAGGTTCGGGCTTTAAACCCATTGTATACTCGGGGTCCTTGCAGCATGGATTTAATGCTGCCAGCATCATCAATGACGCGCCGATAGTGTTTGAAGATGATCGCTTGGAGAGGACTTGGAGGCCTGAGAATTACAGTGAAAAGTTCTTTGGGCCAACACGTTTGCGTGAGGGCATCGTTAAGTCACGTAATCTGGTTTCGATTCGTGTGTTGCGTGATATAGGTATCCGTAACGGTCGGAATCACATCCTTAAGTTTGGTTTTAATGCTGCTGATGTGCCCAGTGATTTGTCGATTGCATTGGGCAGCCCAAATGTACCGATTATAGATATGTCGCGTGCTTTTTCGGTGTTTGCTAATGGTGGGTATTTAATCGAACCCTATTTAATTCAATCAATCACCAACCAAAAAGGTGAAGTGGTGTTCCGGCATAATGGCATACAGGTTTGTCCTGAGTGTCCGGCACCATCGGTTAATGTCACTGCTGAACAGGGTGAGCAGGTTTTTGATGCCAACACCGATTTATCAATGGCCACAAATTCTGGATCGATAACAAACAGTGATGAACTTGATCTCATTCCTGCGCCTCGAGTGATACCTGCAGCCAATCAATACATCATTGAATCATTCATGAAGGATGTCATTAAACGTGGTACTGGCGCTAAGGCCATGTCGTTGGAACGGCATGATCTGGCTGGTAAAACCGGCACCACAAATGATCAAATGGATGGCTGGTTTAATGGGTACCAACGCAATGTTGTGACCAATGTATGGGTTGGTTTTGATACCCCAACGCCTATGGGGCGTGGTGAAGTAGGTGGTCGGGTGGCGTTGCCAATCTGGATTGATTACATGCGCGTGGCATTGGCTGATGAACCAGAATACCAGCGCCCAATCCCGCCTGGTTTGATTGAAGCACGAATTAATCCGAAAACTGGTAAATTATTGTCTCCAGGTGATACCAGCGGTCAGCTAGAGTACTTTATGGTTGGTAATTTGCCTGAAGAAGAAACCACTGAAGATCAGCCTGAATATGATGATTTGTTCTAACGGGATAGCTGTTTTCAATTTTTATTATTAAACATGAATGAGCTGATTCTGGCATCGTCTTCGATTTATCGAGCAGAATTATTAAGGCGCTTGTGCCTACCCTTTAATACCATCGATCCAGCCATTGATGAAACGCCTGTGGCTAATGAGTCACCAAAAGATTTAGTCTCCAGGTTGTCATTGTCAAAAGCTGAAGTTGTAAGTCAAAGGCATCCCCAAGCTGTTGTTATTGGTTCAGATCAGGTTTGTGCATTGGGAAATGAGGTTTGTGGTAAACCATTAACACCTGAATGGGCAGTAGAGCAGTTGCAATCATTTTCTAACAAGTGTATTACATTCTTTACAGGCCTTTGTGTACTTACTCCCAGTGGTGATGTGTTTCAATACATTGATGAAACAATTGTTGAGTTCAGAAAGTTGAGTGTTGAAGAAATCAGGCGTTATGTTGAACTTGAAGAACCTCTGGACTGTGCAGGTGCGTTCAAAGTTGAGGCATTGGGCATCGGTTTATTTAAGTCAGTTAAATCAAATGACCCGACTGCATTGATGGGATTGCCTTTGATTAGATTGGCTGAAGCTTTGCGGCAAAACGGGTTTCAAATTCCTTGAGTGGGGTAGGAAGTTACTGGATAATAATTAGTCAGCAGTTTCTCTTCAATGAAGTTAAAATAAACACATTTGAATTATTTGAGTGTAGTTTGATATCAGCAGCGCGTTATATTCTTTTTTTAGCCCTTTTGTGGTTGATTATGGTGTTGTTTTCTTATGACTTTACAGCCTCAAATCTGAATCAATATAATCAAGAAAAGCAACGAAGTTTAGCTTCAGGTGTTCATCACTTTGGGATTTCAGTAATCAATAAGCAACACATTGTTTCGAGTTTTCAGCATCATTGGATAGAAACAGACGAGGGTTTGTTGGCCGCTCATGCCGATCCAGAGATTTCTATTGGGTTAGGTGGTTTTAAGTTATTGCCATTGGTGCACAGGACACTGAAGCTTAGCCTTTTAGGTTCTACCGGTCAATCTGGCCAATTCAGTATTGAGCTTTCTAACCAAGCCACCCAAACATTTTACGATTCCGAATTGCTTGAAGTGAATCAGCTAAGTGAGGCAATTGAGCTGGAAAAAATCAAATGGAGGATCAATCAGCCCAATCTACAACAATCCAGTGATGATAAGTCTGAAAATGTTGTTAGTTGGGAGGATGTTGGTGTCATAGATGCATTGGTGATTCGTTTTTATGGTATCCAAGCTGAATTGTTAAAGATTGCTGACATTGAAATAAAACAGAGCCATGTAGGCAAGTTGCAGTTCGTTGATTCGCAATGCTCACAGCAGATAGGAATGTCATGTGTTATCACCAATGCCATGAATTATGATGTTCATCACGCCCAACAATCAACGGTTTTTACTGTTCAGAGTTATCCGATGGTTACTGGATTCCATCCATTGATTTGGCTATTGGCTGCGTGGTTGACGGCGATGTTTGTCATGAAATTGATTGGTGCTCAAAAAGTTTCAGTATATGCTTTGGTGTGCGCTGTTTTCGTGATTATATTATTGACTCATCAAAGTTGGATGCATTCCTTTGGAAGCCATTTAAGGTGGGCGTTTGTAGCAGGCTTTATCGGTCTATTATGGCAGCAACGTGAAGCACTGCGGCTGCCGCGAAAGCAGGCCTTACCCGTTTGGTTGTTAACGCTGCTTGTGGCGCTGTTGTTATTTGTGTTTGAACCTGAATTTGAATTTATTTACTCATTGCCTGGCTACCTGCTTTGGGCCCTGATGCAACAAATGCTGATTGGCTCTGTTTTCAGCCAATCACTTCATCAGCATACGCATGGCACAAGATGGCAAATTGCATGTTTTATCGGTGTCTTGTTTTCGGTGATTCATGCCCCCAATCACATGCTGATGCTTGTGACTTTAGTCGGTGGTGTTCTTTGGTCGTATGCTTGGTTAAAGTACCAAAACATTTATGCCAACGCCTTTTCACACGCACTATTGGCTTTGTTGCTTTACCAAATCATGCCTGAAATGTGGTTAGGCACTGCTCGAATTGGTGTTTTTTTCTGACTGCTTTTATGTAAACCTTAAAGCTTCTGTGCCAATTCGGCAATTCGTTTACCTTGGGCTAAACACAATTGTTTTTCGTTCTTATCAATGCTGCGATTGGATTGAAAATCGGCCCAATGAGTTGCTCCATAAGGTGATCCACCCGATTCTGTATAAAGCAAGGCTTTTTCTGAGTAGGGTAGTCCAACTATAACCATGCCAAAATGCAACAGTGGAACCATCATGTTGATCAAAGTGGTTTCTTGGCCACCGTGTAGTGATGAGGCCGTACAAAATACTCCGGCTGGTTTGCCTTCCATTTGGCCTGAAAACCACAAGTTACCAGTGGTGTCGATGAACTTCTTTAATGGTGATGCCATGTTGCCAAAATAACTGGGGCTGCCAATGATGATGGCATCACAATCAATCATATCTTGTTCAGTCACAATCAAGTCATTGGGTTTTTCAGCATCTGGTAAATCTGATTCAACGGTTCTTAATACAGCTTCGCAGCCAGTTACCGATTCAATACCACGAGCCATTAAACGGGCCATTTTTTGGGTGTTGCCACGTTTGGAGTAATACAGCACCAGCACTTTTGTCATTTGATGATATCCAAAACATTTTCAGGTGGTCGTCCTATGATGGCTCGGCCATTGTGTGAAACAATGGGTCGTTGCATCACTTTGGGATGTTTGGTTAATTTAGAAATGAGTTCATCATCACTTAAGGTATTGTCATCAAAGCCAAACTCTTTGTATTCTTGTTCGCCAGTTCTTATTATTCCTCTGATATCAAGGTTTAATTCTGCCAAAAGTTCCCTGATTTTTTCCTCAGAAGGTGGATTATCCAGGTATTTGATCACCACAACCTCAAGGTTGTGCTCTTCTAGGATCGCTAATGTTTGTCGTGATTTTGAACAGCGGGGATTATGAAAGATAATGGTTTTAGGCATGGGTGATATGTATTTGGTCAATAAGCAGAGCCGTATTTTACGTTATAATGAGTGACTTGTCATTTCAGCTAAACCAGTGAACAAGCATTCTGTAACAGTCAATCAAATTGCGCAATCTCTCAAAGCCTGGGGTGCCAGCGATGTGGTGGTTATTGATAACAGCCATTTGCATGTAGGGCATGAAGGTGCCAAATCTGGCGGTGGTCACTTTATGGTCAAGGTGACTTCGAGTGTTTTTAATGGGTTAAGTCGAATTAAGGCGCATCGCCTGGTTTATCAACAACTTAATGAATTGTTCGTCAGCGGCGCAATCCATGCCTTAGAGGTTGAAGCCAAAGTTCCAGAGGATAATCATGAATAAAACTATTGTTATTGTATTGTTTTTTTGTTTAATGGCCTGTCAACAAAAAGACAGTGGCAGCATTGAGGATACTTCTGAAGTTGTTGCAACTGTGGGTGAATATGAGGTGACTAAAGCTTATTTAAGTGCTTATTTAGCCAGTCAAGGACTGCGCCAAGCCAGTACCGAACAAACAGCAAAAGCGCTGGATGATGTTGTTAAGCAATTGGCATTGGTTGAACAAGCCCGAAAAATGACATTGGAATTGTCTATAGATCAACAGCTGATGTTGGAACAAGCCAAACACCGCAGCTTGGCGCAAGCTGCTATCAAAAAACATTTAGCAGATCATCCTGTGACCGAAGCAGACATGCAAGCCGAATATGAGCGCATCACGGCAGAGTTGCAAGGTGAGGAATATCATGTCAGGCATTTGTTATTTCAAGACGAAGCCCAGGCCATACAAGTTTTGGATAAGATCAAAACTGGGGATGATTACCTAAAGGAAGAAGCCACCTATTTACAAGCAAATCCACAAGGCCGAAATGTGGGAGATATTGGTTGGGTTAATATCATGCAGGTGCCGGAAGTTTTTCGAGAGCCGCTTAAAATCATGACAGTTGATAGTGTGCATCCTCAAACCCTAGTCAGCCAATATGGCGTGCATGTGTTATATCTGGACGATAAAAGACCATTAGATGCGCCTGGTTTTGAAGCAGTGAAAGTGGGTGTAAAACAAACGTTAGAACAAAGAAAAATAGATCGTTACCAACAACTGGCAGTGATTAAATCAAAAGTCAAGGTGATTAGGGGAAAGTAGCTTTAAGACGATTCATAAAAAAGGCCTCTTTCGAGACCTTTTCAAGTTTTACTGTATGAGCGTTTAGTTCAAGTCCATAAAGCTGCGTAACTGCTCAGAACGGCTGGGATGCCTGAGTTTTCGTAGGGCTTTGGCTTCAATTTGACGAATACGTTCACGGGTAACATCGAACTGTTTACCCACTTCTTCTAAGGTATGATCAGTATTCATGTCGATACCGAAGCGCATGCGCAACACTTTTGCTTCACGTGGTGTTAAACCTGATAACAAGTTAGTGACTGTATTGGTTAAGCCATTTGCAGTGGTAGATTCCAGTGGTGATAAGATGTTGCCATCTTCGATAAAATCACCCAAGCTAGAATCTTCATCATCGCCAATTGGTGTTTCCATAGAAATTGGTTGTTTGGCAATTTTGATTACTTTTCTGACTTTATTGACTGGCATTTCCATGACTTCAGCTATTTCTTCAGGTGTGGCTTCGCGACCTTTTTCCTGTAACAACTGACGTGAAACACGGTTTAGTTTGTTGATGGTCTCAATCATATGTACTGGAATACGAATGGTTCGTGCTTGGTCAGCAATAGAACGGGTGATGGCCTGACGAATCCACCAAGTGGCATAAGTAGAAAATTTGTAACCACGGCGGTATTCAAACTTTTCAACCGCTTTCATCAAACCGATGTTGCCTTCTTGAATTAAATCCAGGAATTGTAAACCTCGGTTGGTGTATTTTTTTGCAATCGAAATGACCAAACGCAGATTGGCTTCGATCATTTCTTTTTTGGCACGCCTGGATTTGGCTTCGTTAACTGTGACATTGCGGTTAATGCCTTTAATTTCAGGAATTAATAATGAATAAGCTTTTTCAATGCGCAACAATTTGTTTTGTAGTCCAATGATTTCATCTTTGTAGATTTCTAACATTGTGCTTGAGTCGCCGCCATCTTTGATGCGCTCATCAACCCAGTTCAAATCAGTTTCTTTATTCATAAACGAACGAATAAACACCTGACGGGTTAATTTACATTGGTTCACTGCAATATCGAGGATGCGACGTTCAATTTTACGGATGATGTCTTGTGCCGCTTTTACATCACCAACAATGTCTTGCATGGTCAGAGGGGCAAATTTAAATTCCACCAAAATATCAGCAATTTGGCGCATGAAATTTTTTTGTTTTTTATCACCGATACCACTGTTTTCAACCGAATCAGTGAATTTCTTGAATAATTTTTCAACGGCTTTGATGCGTTTGGCAACTTCGTCCATATCCAAACCTCGATCCATTTCTTCTTCTTCCTCTTCGTCTTCATCAATTGGATCAGTTGGCTTTTTGACTTTGGGAATAACCGCTTCAGTGTGTGGGTCATAAATGTCTGTGATGAATTGTTCAATTTTCAAATCACCATCTAACATGTCCTGATAAAACTCTAAAATGGTTTTGATTGTGTTTGGAAATAAGAATGAGGATTCCATGATGAGGTGGTCACAGCGTTCTATGCGTTGAGCAATGGCAATTTCATCTTTACGTTCTAACAGTTCAACTGAGCCCATTTCGCGCATGTACATCCTCACCGGGTCAGTGGTTCGTCCGATACTGGGATCGACAGCAGATAAAACGGCAACAGCTTCTTCTGTAGCTGTGTCATCATCTTCTTTCGCAGTGGAGTCATTCAGGATGATGCTGTCTTCCTCGGGCGCCTCTTCCAAAACTTGTATGCCCATGTCATTGATCATTTGAATGATGTCTTCGACTGAATCAGTTTCAATGATGTCATCAGGTAAATGATCGTTAACTTCTGCATAGGTCAGGTAACCCTGTTCTTTGCCTTTGAGGATCAATAACTTAATTTGTGAAGTTTGTTTTTCAGTTGCCATATCGTAGTTTCTATTGGTTAGACTTTTGTCGCAGTAACTGTACCAAAGCCTGTTTCTCAGCGCTGTTTAAGCCTGATTGTAGTTGTTTGTTTCTTAAACGTTCAATTTCTGCTTTTGAGGTCAATTTATTCAAATAATTTAAGATATCCTCAAATTCTAAAGCTTTTTGAGATTCGTCAAGATGGTCATACATGCGCATCAGATGACCTAAATAAGGGCTGTATTCAGAATCCCTGAAATGTTCCATCATTGCTGCGGCATTGATTTGGGGATTGTTATGTTGAATTTCAATGATTTTGTCAACTATTTCAATGCCTTTAAACGATAATGCGCGTAAGTTGAGCTTATTTGACAAATTTTCACAAAATTGTGGTGTATTTAGTAACAAGCTGATTAATTTGCGAAGTGGGTTCTCACCAGTTTCAGGTTTTTTTTGTTGAGGTGTGGGTTGATTTGTTACTTTGAGTGCCACACCGGAAATCTCACCGATTTGTTGGGCAATCATGGTCTTAAAAGCCCCTTTGGGTAATTGCCTGATGTATCCTTTGGCTTTTTCATAGAGCTGGGCTTTGCCGTCAATGCTGTTGATGTTGATGTTTCTGCTGATGATTTCTAACAAAAAATCAGCCAAAGGTTTAGCCATCTTAATGGCAGCAAGAAAGCCATCTTTACCATTTTTGAGAACAAAGCTGTCTGGATCTTCACCTTCAGGTAAAAATAAAAATTCAATGATCTTATTATCTAAGTACAAGGGCAGGGCTGTTATCATGGCTTTTTCTGCTGCCTGGATACCTGCATTGTCGCCATCGAAACAAAATACGATTTTATCCCATACTTTGAATAAATTACTGATGTGTTGTGCTGAAGTAGCGGTACCCAGAGTGGCTACTGCGTTACATACGCCTTTTTCATGTAAAGCCACTACATCCATATAGCCTTCAACCACTAAAACATGGTCTTCATTGCTGTGCTTACGTGCCAGATGTAAGCCGTATAATTCATTGCTTTTGTGAAACAAATCAGTTTCAGGTGAGTTCAAGTATTTCGGTTTTTGGTCAGCTTCGATGGCGCGACCGCCAAAAGCGATTACTCGTCCACGTTTGTCATGAATTGGAAAAATCAGGCGGTTGCGAAATTTGTCATAAACCCGGCCGTGATCATTTTGTGTGGTCAATCCTGTTTTGGCTAACGCCTGTTGTTCATCGGCTCCAAACCGTTTAATCAAACCATCCCACTCATTTAAAGCATAACCCAGTTGAAATGTCTTACTGGTTTGGCCTGAAATCTGTCGTTGTTTCAAATAACGAATGACCTGCGGTGAAGCTTTCAGCTGTTGTTGGAAAATACGTGCGGCTTTTTCAGTGGCTGCATATAAGTTGGTTTTGTGTTTTTGCTGCCCTGCATACTGAGTCATCGGTACTTCCATGCCAGCTAGCTGCGCCAGATCTTTAACTGCATCAACGAAATCCAGTCCTTCATATTCCATCAAAAAGCCTATCGCACTGCCATTTTTGCCACAGCCAAAACAATGATAAAACTGTTTTTGTTGACTGACTGTAAAGGACGGTGTATTTTCTGCATGGAATGGGCACAGGCCTGAAAAGTCCTTACCTGCTTTTTTCAAAGTGACGCGAGCGCCAACCACATCCGCAATATCGATGCGATCCAACAGAGTTTCTATGAATTCGTTAGGAATGGATGCCACAATCTTTAAGCGGTCAAACCACAGTTGTCAGCACTTTGATTATGACAATGAAGCCTTAACGATTTGGCTCACTTGCCCCATATCTGCCTGACCAGCCACTTTGGCTTTGACCAAACCCATAACTTTGCCCATGTCTTGCATACCTGTGGCGCCAGTTTCTGCAATGACAGCAGATACAATAGCACTGACCTCATCACTTGAAAGTTGTTCCGGTTGGTAATTCTCAAGGATTTTGATTTCTGACAGTTCTTGTTCTTCTAAATCAGCACGATTAGCTTGGGCATATTGTTCGGCTGCATCCTTACGTTGTTTAATCATTTTTACAATGATTGAGAGCACATCAGTGTCACTGAGTTCACGGCGTTCGTCAACTTCCACTTGCTTAATGGCAGCCGTAATCATGCGGATGGTGCTCAAGGTTTCTTTGTCCTTGGCCTTCATCGCTGCTTTCATGTCATCTGTGATTTGTGTTTTAAGCGACATTGATGTGTTTCTCGGTATTAAATTGTTTGAGACAATTTAATCAATACATTCTGCGAGGAATTCCTTCCTTTGCTACACGCCTTTGTAAACGCTTCACTGCAGCTGCTTTTTTGCGTTTTCTTTCTTGAGTTGGCTTCTCGTAATACTGACGTTTACGTGATTCTGCTAATACACCAGCTTTTTCACAGGCGCGTTTAAAACGTCTTAATGCGAAATCAAATGGTTCGTTGTCTCTAACTTTTACACTTGGCATAAGTTTTGTGTCTCCAAATAAGCCTGGATTGGCTTTATTCTATGTTAAATAGTTTATGTTTAGGCGGCTCGTTAGAGCTGCCCGGAAAAAGACCGCGTATTTTAAGCGTTTTGGCTTTAATTGCAAAGGTAAATTCGGTTTTTTTCAAGCTCGGTTCTTATTAAAAGGTCATTCCTGGTGGGTCAGTGGTATTAATTAATTGATTCAAATACAATTGAAATAACTTTCAAGCTTAATAACCCTATGGTTTCAATGAATCAAATTTTGATCAATTATCAACAAGTCAGACAAAGAATTACTGATGCAGTTAATAAGGCTGATCTGGAGGTTGTTGAGCCATGCCTGTTAGCGGTCAGTAAAAAACACAGTTTGGATAAAATAATCACTTTAGCAAAAAATGGGCACAAGGATTTTGGTGAGAGTTATGCGCAAGAAGGTGTTAATAAAATCGAACAGTGTCAGTATTTGTCTTTGATTTGGCATTTTATTGGCCCAATACAATCAAATAAGGCCAAATTGATAGCTGAGTATTTTGCTTGGGTGCATTCGGTCGATCGCATGAAAATAGTGAAGCGACTAATGAAATTTCGTTCAGCAGACTTGGCTCCCTTAAATGTTTTGTTGCAACTAAAAGTGGGTGATGAAGCCAGTAAATCTGGTGCCAGTTTAACTGAATTGTTGGAAATGGCAGCAGCGGTGGAGGTGGCAGAAACATTGAGTTTACGCGGTATTATGTGCATTCCGCCGTCCAGTCAAGATTTTGCTGAACAAAAATTTTATTTTATGCAAGCCAAAGAAGCCTTTGATGTGCTAAAAAATCAATACAAGCAAATTGATACCCTGTCCATGGGGATGAGTAATGATTTAGAGGCTGCTGTTGAGTGTGGCTCTACAATGGTGCGTGTGGGTACTGATATATTTGGCAAACGACCGTATTGATCCAGTCGTGTTAAAAAACAGTCCAGTTCATTTTCCACCAATCTAAAAACTCATCAAAATCGATTTGTTCATTATGATCAACATCAATGGTTGCAAACCCGCGTATGGCATTTGCTTGGCTGGCTTCAGGTGCTAAAATTTTTAATAACTGAGTGAACTCATCGATGTCAATGAGCCCACTGTTGTCTTTGTCAAAAAAATCAAAATGATCTTTGATTTCTGCAATTTCTTCTTGGCTTAGTTCAGACATAGTGATTTGGTTTATTTGCGCTAATTCAAACTGCATTATAGCCTGAAATGATATTTTGATAACACCTTGTGTTAAAATCGCGCCACTTTTTTTATCGGATACAACCATGGGTTTTAAATGTGGCATAGTCGGCTTGCCAAATGTAGGTAAATCTACGCTCTTTAATGCTTTAACCAAAGCTGAAATTGCAGCAGAAAATTATCCTTTCTGTACCATCGATCCTAATGTGGGTATTGTAGAGGTTCCAGATCCTCGCTTGGCGGAGTTGGCAGCCATCGTCAAACCACAAAAAACCATCCCTACCACCATGGAATTTGTTGATATCGCTGGCCTGGTGGCTGGTGCATCGAAAGGTGAAGGTTTGGGTAATCAATTCTTATCACACATCCGCGAAACAGATGCCATTGCACATGTAGCCCGGTGCTTTGAGGATGATGATGTGATCCATGTTGATGGTACAATTAATCCGCTATCTGATATTGAGACCATTAATACAGAGTTGGCACTGGCTGATTTAGAGTCGGCAGAAAAGTCATTGCTTCGTACCCAAAAGAAAACCCGTTCCGGTGACAAGGAAGCCATCAAGAGGGCTGCTATCCTAGAAAAAATTGTCAATCATTTATCTGATGGCTTGGCATTAAGAACTTTGGATTTGGGTAAAGAGGAGTGGGCGGCAGTTAAGGAGTTTAGTTTTATCACCGCCAAACCCATGATGTATATAGCGAATGTTGATGATCAAGGTTTTGAGAACAATCCGTTGTTAGATCAATTGAATAAATTTGCAGCAAGTGAAGGTGCCTTGGTGGTGCCAGTGTGTGCTGCGATTGAAGCTGAAATTGCACTGTTAGATGATGATGACAAGGCCGAATTTCTTGATGAAATGGGTTTGGAAGAAGCTGGCTTAAACCGAGTGATCAGAGCAGGTTATGAATTACTGGGTTTAAATACCTATTTCACAGCGGGCATTAAGGAAGTCAGAGCCTGGACATTTGTAGCAGGAGCCACTGCTCCACAAGCTGCGGGTGTGATTCACACTGATTTTGAAAAAGGTTTTATTCGGGCTGAAACCATGGCTTTTGCGGATTTTATTCAATTTCAGGGTGAGGCCGGCTGTAAAGAAGCTGGTAAGCTGAGGTTGGAAGGAAAGGAGTATATTGTCAAAGAAGGTGATGTGCTTCATTTCAGGTTTAATGTGTGATGTATATTGCTCTAATAAAAAGGCCCAATTTATGGGCCTCTCAAATGATTTTTATTTTATGGTGTGATCTAGTTTACAGACTCAAATCCGTTTGCAAAAATGATGTCACTGTAGTTGGCGTCTGTAATTTGAACAATTGCTGATGAACTGACGTAAAATAAATTACCAGCTTCATCTTCGCCAAACCCTCTGACATTAGTGAAAGTATCTGTTAATGTTGCAAGTCCGCTCCACACACCGTTTTCACGAACACTCCAATACAAATCGCCTGTACAAAAATCAGAATAAATATAAGTACCTTGCCATGTATTTTCAGGGCCCCTATACGGGAAACCACCAATGACAGAACAGGCACTTGTGGTGTTGTGAGATATTTCAACGAAGGGATCCACGGCATTAGGAGCAATGCAATTTTCTCCAGGTGTTTGAATCAGTCCTTCACGACAAACCCAGCCATAGTTTTCACCGCCAGCTGAAGTGGCTGCTTGGAAGTTAACTTCCTCACGAGCATCTTGACCAACGTCACCAATAAATAGATCACCAGTATCCCGGTCAAACCCCCAACGGAAAGGGTTGCGCAAACCCCAGGCCCAAATTTCTCCGCAGTCATTGTCCCCTTGCACGCCATCACTGAAAGGATTATCTGCTGGAATGCCATAGTTCACTCCATCACCACAGGCATCAGCTACATTGGTGCCAGGGCTATCGACATCAATTCTTAACATGGCGCCTAACAAGGCCCTTGAGTCAGAATTGCCTTCAAAATCATTATCAGCAGCACAGCCGAATCCTGTGTTTTGAATATCGTCTGGATCTTTGGTTTGGGCCCTGTTACAAGGATCGTTTCCTGAACCACCATCACCAAGACCTATGTATAAATACCCATCTGCTGGGCTAAAATGAATGTCACCACCGTTGTGGTTGCTGAAATCCTGGTCAATACGAATGATAATCAACTCGGTGCTGGTATCAGCCAGGTTTGCATCGTTTGTACTCACGGTAAATCTAGACACCACAGTGTCACCATCGTCATCTGTATAGTAGACATAAAAATAACCGTTCTGAGAATAATCAGGGTGAAATGCCAGTCCTAATAAGCCTCGTTCACCACCACTACTGATGGTTGTGCTGATGTTTAGAAAAGGGGTTGGTAAAGTGCTGCCGTTTTCTATGATTTTGATGCGTCCGCTTTGTTCAACCACAAATAAACGACCACTACCATCACCTGCATTTCGAACAGCGACGGCTCCAGAGAAGCCAGATTCTAGGGTAGTTAAAATGGGGTTCAGCGGTGGTTGAACACCTGCAATGACTGTGGCAGTAACTGCGAACATCAATGTAAGTATAGACAGTCGTATCGATTTCAGGATTCTTAGTTTCATTTTCAGTTTACCTGCTATTTAATTCGTTTAACTTTAACACTGCGATTACCATCACCTTGCATCTTCCAAGACCCCATCATCGCAGGCTCTATCGTGATTAATTGACGCCCGTCTTTTTTAAGAAAAATTGAACCATTTGAAGTTCTTTTCCAGATTTGACCGTTGTCCAATTCGTAATAGGTGCTGCCCAACTTATCTGCATAACTTTTCTCCAGTCGTGCTCTGATGGTTCTCCGCTGGCCTTCTCTTCTGGACTCAAATCCAGCTTGTCGCTCTCTGATTGTTTGGTTAATCTTGAGTTGTTCATTTTTGAGCCATGCGTTCAAAGCATTCAATTCATCGTCACTGAGTTTGTTGATGCCGGTTAACTCTTTTTCTTCGGCTGACATTTGGCTGAGGTCAGGTGATTTAGCCCAAGTTGTAAAACCAAACAAAATGCAGCAAAAGAACAATGATTTTTTGATCATATTTAAGTACTCGAATATAAAAATGATGACAAATATACATCAATATATACTTTTTGTGTCTTGATTATTGAGAACTCAGCCATGAAATTGTTAATTTTTTTACTAATAAACACCTCTGATAACAAAGTTTTAACATCAAATACTAAAAAAACAGTAAAATGCAAGCCAGAAACCACAAAAAAAACGTAACTCTCTACTGGAAAGGTAAAATTTGAAATGAAGAAAATTAATCAAAGCAAAACTCCTATTTTGCTCGCCGGTTTATATTTGTCGACGGCTTCTTTGGCATCGACATTGGAATTGGATCAAGATTTGGTTACTGGAAATGAGCCCGTAATCCCGACACTAGTATTAAGTGGTGATACCCAATATCAGTTGGGTACTACTAAGCTGGTAAGTACAAAAAGTGCACATCCGGTCATTTGTAATCGAGTTGAAAACTATGAACCTGTTGCAGGCATTCAGTTCAGGGTTCTTGATCCGAATGGGGACAATAAAGGAGATACTGATACATCTGATTCATTAATGGGTATTCAATCTGATGTTAATTTTAATGTCAAAAATAAGTCATTTGAAATCACTACAGAGAACCGCAGCAAATCGATCTGTTTAACATCTGAAGAATACGATTACATATTTAATGACTTATTTGAAGAAGTAGTTGTTACAGGTTTTTCAAACATTACCTATGATTTAATTGGTGTGCCAGTTGGTGGTTATGTACCAGGTGATGATGTTCGTTATGATGTGACGTATGTTAACAGCTCTGGTGGTTTACAGCAGGTGGATATGATTGAATATTACCCATATACAAATAACAGCCCGGCTTATTTTAATGGTCAATTGGTGAGTTTGTTGTCCTGTGATATTCTGGATGGAAATGATTTGAGTGTAGGCTCATGTTCCAGTGAGAATGGTGTCATCAAAAACATCGATTTGTTAGCAGGTTATAAAATCAAATTGTCGGTAAGAAGGCCGATCAGTGATAATGCTGTTGTGGGTGAGGTTTTACAGTTAATGACTGCTGTTTTTGCTAAAACAAATACAATTGACTCTGCTGGTGGAACTGACCGTTTTGTAGGTACCAATACATCATTTTCAGGTTTTGATTTAACAACCATCAACATTCCTGTTGTCAGTGTCAATTAAAATATTTACGTGTTACTGAGAACATATGAAGAAAGAGCAGCCATCAGAGCTGCTTTTTTATTGGTTATAATTAATGACGCCTGAACGATTCAATAGATTAAAAGCAGTACTGCAAGCCAGGCAAACTGATTTAACTGTGGTTATGGATTGGGTACATAAACCACATAATTTCAATGCCATCATTCGATCGTGTGATGCCGTTGGGGTATATGAAACCCATTACATTCCGGTGGAAGAAGGATTTAGGCCTTTGACGAACACGGCAAAAGGCTCACAAAAATATGTGATTGCAAATAAACATGACAACTTTTCAAAGGTGGCAGATAAACTTAAAGGCAGCGGATATCAATTATTAGCGGCTCATTTGTCAACAGAAGCAGTGGATTATCGCTGTATTGATTACACCAAACCTACAGCGATAGTGATGGGTGCGGAATTAGAGGGTGTACAAACTTCTACCGCTGACAGTGTGGATCAGCACATCATCATTCCAATGGTTGGCATGGTTGAGTCACTCAATGTGTCTGTGGCTTGTGCTTTGATATTATACGAGGCACAACGCCAAAGAGCAGCCGCAGGTCTGTATGAGCAACAGTCATTGGATGAGGCAACCTACCAGAAAGTTTTATTTGAATGGTGTTGGCCTAAAATTGCAAAGCTGTGTCAAAAACAAGGCAGGTCTTATCCCGAACTGGATGAATTTGGTGAGTTTAAAAGTTTTTGAAGTTTTGTGTTTTCCACTATTTCATCAATGGGATGAGGTAAGGGGACTTGTTTTTTAAGTCCAGCTTGCCCAAACTCTGAGCACCGCTCCGTTATTGAGGTGATGAATCTTTGGTGTTTAAGTGATACTTGATTTTGAGCCAGCAAGGTCAGTGCTGCTTGACTTGAAGCGCATTCATTGATCATATTGATGCTGTCGGCCGTGACAAATAGGTGCTTGCTGGTTTTTAGAATTGATGGGTAAGGGTTTTTGCCATCTGCTTCATTAAACCAATAACCATCGTGCTCAGACAATAATTTTTTTATACGATTGGTGTGCTTGATGTTTAATCGAGGAGAACCACAAACCAATAAACTGTGATCAGGATAACTGGCTTTGATTTTTTGTAATTCTTTGGCAAACTGTTGTTTGAAATAACTGGCGGTTGGGTTGCCAATGACCAAAACAATGTCATAAATGATCGAATTGGGTTTGTTGCACTGGCTGTACCAATGCCGGTCGAATGGATGAATGCTGCCGGCGAAAGAAATGACATTTTCACCTGTGATTTGGTCATGTGCAGGAATTAATAACAAGTCGTAGTTTTTAAATGAATCTTTGGGGTTTAAGATTTGGATGTGTTTGGTCTGAATATGATGATGTCTCATTTTTTGGATCATCAACTTGCCCACTGCTGCTGCTTTACGGCCCGTGGTGATGATGAGGTTTGGGTTGTCTTTGGTACTGGGCTGACATCGTTCAGACCAAATGATACCTGATTCTAAACCGGGGATGATGCGAGGTGTAAAAGTCTCCCAAGGTTGTTTTAACCTGAATTGATGAATTTGAGATTGATGGGAAATCCTTTCAGCCAGGGCTTGGCTTTGGATTTCATGGCCTTTTCTGCCATCAGAGATCACCCAACACAGATTTACTTTATTCAAGTGCTTTCACAGTTTATAATATTCGCATCATTATAGTGGTCAACGCGAGTTGGATGCAATCTCACACCGCTAAGAGCTGCATAGATGTTGGATTCAATGTCTTTTTTAACGTTATATTAACCAGGATTAATCATGAGTCAAAATGCTGCCAACACCGAAAAAGTTTATCATGTAAAAAAAAGCGATTTACCCGTTTCTTGTCCAGGTAAGGGCATGGCACTGTGGAACTCTCATCCTAAAGTTTTTTTGCCCATAGAAAAAACGGGTGAAGCCGTTTGTGAATACTGTGGAGCCAAATACATCCTACAAGTTGATTGATATATCCCACTGCTGTGTGTCATTAAAGAACACATGCCAGATCAACCAACTAAATTATGCCAAATGATCATCTAATTACCGACCGAGGTCAAACTAAAATCATGCAAGTTGTCCCCGCTTTGAATGTTGGCGGGGTTGAGCGTGGTACGGTTGAGTTTGCATACTATTTAAAACAAGCTGGTTATGAAACTGTTGTTGTTTCGGCTGGTGGGGCATTGGCAGAAGATCTGGAAAAAGCAGGTATTCGTCACATTGAATTGAATGTGAATAAAAAATCTTTAAGCAGTTTGTTGTCGGTTAAAAAGCTGCGGATGCTGATGCAAGAACTTGAAATTGATGTGGTTCATGCACGTTCTCGTATACCAGCTTGGCTTTGTCATTTGGCTTTGAAAAAGATGGCTGCCGGCAAGCCAAAGCTTGTCACCACCTTACACGGCTTGCATTCGGTGTCCAAATACTCAGCCATCATGGCCCGGGGTGATCAAGTCATAGCGGTCTCAGAAACAGCCAGAAATTATCTAATTGATCACTTTGGAGCCTATTTAAAGCAAGATCCCATTGTTATCAGTCGTGGTATTGGTGCACAGTTTGTGTTTGGGTACCAGCCTAATGCTGTTTGGCAGCGTGACTTGCTCGAGCAGTTTCCAAAATTGGAATCGGGGAAAAAAATTCTGATGCCAGGGCGTTTAACGCGAGTCAAGGGCATCGAAAATTTGATTCCATGGCTCAGAAGCACCGATAAGGAGAATAGGTTGTTATTAACAGCATCAAAAGATGAATCCAAGTACAGCCGTAAGATTGTGACGTTAATGAAACACAATGGTGTTGATGAAAAATTGATTTGGCTGGGTGTACAACGCAACATGCCTGATTTATATGCTTTGGCTGATTTAGTGGTGTCAGTTAATAACAAACCAGAAAGTTTTGGCAGAACCGTGCTTGAAGCATTGAGTATAGGTACGCCAGTGGTGGCCTTTGCCAGTGGTGGTGTGTCTGAGATTATGCACAACCTCTATCCAGCAGGCGCTGTTTCTTATGGAAGTACATCTGAGTTGGCTGATCGCATTGAATTGTTTTTAGACAATCCGCCAGCAGTTCAAGCTCACCAACAATACAAAAACCAGACCATGTTCGAGCAAACACTGGCAGTGTATAACGAGCTTTTACATGGTTCATAATGCGAGATTACTGTTGAACCGTCAGCGCCATATATTGATATTGTTGGTGGGAGTGATTTTCTTACTGCCTTTTGGACGTTTGTCGGAGCTGCCCATTTTGATTTTGGCTTTGGGGGGGGCGTTCAAACTGGTGGTAACCTGGTCAGATATTCAGCAGCAAAGTTGGTTTAAGCCATTTTCAGCGGTATTTTTTGCCTATTTTTTGCTTGCGGTTATTTCGTCTTTTGATTCATATTGGCCAGATAAGAGCTGGTTGATTAGCTTAGGTTCGTTGCGGTTTTATTTGGCGGGTATTTTTGTTTTGTACACCGCTGATGTTAAAACCATGTCAAAAGTGATGTCTTTGGTTACTGTAATTGTGGTGATTTGGGGGTTAGATGCTTGTTTGCAAAGCTTAATTGGATTCAACCTTTTGGGTCAAGCTTCATACCCTGGACGTTTAACTGGAGTCTTTAGTGACAATGTTAAGTTGGGCCCAGTGTTGGCATTGTTATTACCTATTGTTTTGATACAACTGTGTGGACAAAAAGTACATTGGCGATGGTTGATTACTGCTTTGGTTATTGTGGTCATTTTGCTTAGTGGTACTCGTTCAGCATGGTTGATGATGTTGTTTGTTTTGTTGGTGTTTTGGTGGCATCATGTGAAAGGCAGGCGTTGGTTGTTGTTGGTTAAAACCGGAATATTGGTGGTGATGGTGGCTTTCACTTTGTGGATGAGTTCGCAAGCATTTCAGCAAAGAATTGATCGAACCCTCGGTTTGTTCCAGGGTGACATTGAAGCCATCGATTACGCACTGGCTGATCGTTTGCCTATTTGGAAAACGGCATTGAACATGTACCAAGATCATCCCATCAATGGCGTTGGGGCAAGAGCCTTCAGAGTGGTTTATTCTGAATATGCTGAAGCAGGTGATGTGTGGGTGGCAGGAGAGGGCAGTGGATTACACGCGCATCATTGGGTCTTGGAAGTATTGGCTGAAACTGGCACAATTGGTTTGTTGTTGATGTTTGGATTGATGGTCATAGTGATAACTCAAGTGAGAAATGGTTTTACTCAAAAACATGTGTGGCCTTATGCCACGGCTTTGATGGCTGCCATGTTGCCAGTGGTTTCGCTGTATTCCTTGTTTTCTTCATTTTGGTCGATTTGCCTTTGGTGGCTGTTAATTATGCTGTTTCTTGGTTTAAAACATGGGGTGCAAAATGACCAATAAAAACCCGGTCAGTGCAGTGGTAACCTCCTTCAACTCCTCAAAAACCATTGAAAAATGTCTGGATGGATTGTCCTGGGCAGACGAAATCATTGTGCTCGATTCTTTCAGTGAAGATGAAACCGTTAAGTTGATTCAACAGTTTCCTGATGTAACCCTGAAGCATCAAGCCTTTAAAGGCTTCTCAAAACAAAAACAAGACGTGATAGATATGGCAAGTCATGACTGGGTGTTGTTGCTAGATGCTGATGAATGCTTAACTCCTAGAGCCATTAAATTGCTCAAAAAGTGGCAAACCCAAACGCCCAAAGCCGATGGTTATAACCTGCCTAGGATCGAGTGGGTGTTTTGGCATTGGGCGCATCCGTGGGTCAAACGGAACGAATTTATTCGTTTCTTCAATCGCAAAAAATCACACATGAGTCAGGATTTGGTTCACGAGTCAATCACAGTGGATGGTGTGGTCAAAAGATTGTATGCGCCATTCAAGCATTATGGTGAAACCTCAATCCAGGTTAAACTGGAAAAAATCAATCGTTATTCGGCATTGGCGGCCCAACAAAAATATGACCGTGGTAAACGTTGTAGTGCGCCCCGTTTGTTTCTCTATCCTGTTTTTTATTTTTTTCGTCAGTATTTTATCAAGCGCCAGATTTTCAATGGTGTAGCGGGGGTTATCAACGCAACCCTCAACAGCTATTATGCTTACCTGAAATACGCCAAGTTATATGAGTTACAGCAAAATAAGGACTGATATACAGGTTGGTATAGCCAAATGGGTTGCCAGGCGCAAGTTGATTACACAAATGCGCATAGGTCGTCTTTTGGGACATTTGTTTTATTACCTGCCCAATTCGAGAAAACGCATTGCTGATATTAACATTGGCCTTTGTTTTCCTGAGTTAAGTCGAAAACAAGCCAAAAAACTGCTCAAGTCTAATTTGATTTCAACTGGTCAAGGTATCATGGAAATGATGGCAGCTTTGTGGGCCAGTGATGAACAGGTGGAAAACCGTTTTGAACTGATGGGAATGAAACATTTACAAAGCGCTCTGGAATCGGGTCAAGGCTGTTTGTTGTTGAGCTGTCACACCACTTCAATTGAATGGGGTATTCGTGGTTTGAACCAGTGTTTAAAGCAGTTGGATTTACCAGTGGGCCATATGTTGGCGCGCCAACACAACAACAAAATGTTAGAGGCGCATTTGGAGGATGCTCGGTTAAGGTTCGTTGATAAGCTGATAGACAAAAAAAACATACGCAGTCTGCTGGCCTCAGTTAAGTCAGGTCATCCTGTGTATTATGCACCAGATCAAAACTTTTCCTATCAAGTGGCATTCGCTGATTTTTTTAATCGTCCTGCAGCTACGACTGTAGGTACACATAAGTTGGCCAGCAAAGGTGTTAAGGTGATTCCCTGGTTTTGTTTCAGGACTGATGAGTGTAGGTGGCGGGTTGAGATATTGTCTGAAATGAGCGAACTCAATGATTTAACTGAAATTGCAGCCACCACCGCCATCAACCAACTGTTTGAAAAACAAATCAAGCAACACCCCGAACAATACCTTTGGGTTCACCGGCGTTTTAAGAATCAACCTGAAGGTGTTGAGAATCCTTATTTGTGAAACATGGTCTTGTTACTGTCATTGTGCCAGGCTTGAAACCAGAGGTGCAGATCACCGACTGTGGTGCGACATCTGGGCATATGTTCTGTTTGGTTAAGTGCACCAGTCAAGCTGGTTACCAGTTTTCTAACGAATAAGAAAAAATAGTCGCAAATGAACAATTTGAATATAAAATGTACGTTTGATAAGTTGTTGGAACCAAGAATTGCTTGTTAGGACATATATCGGTTTGGTTTGCTGTTAATTTTTAACTGGGATCGTTCTAGCCGTTGGGCAGTGTTATGGTGTTGATGAATGTCTTGATCAGGCATGATGCATGGGCTTTTAGCAAAACATATTTACATTTTTCTAGGACAAAAGAGGTAATAAAATGATGAAATTAATAAAAAATAATGGTGTATTGGCTTTCGCTGGGGCATTTCTTCTAACTGGTTGTGCCAGTGTGGCATATCAGGAATCAAGCCCCCACAATTCGACTCCAGATAATACGGTCTCTTATCAACGTCATTTATTGATGCAAAACACCAAAGGTCAAGGTTTTGGACCACAGTCTCCACGAGACATTGATTCTGTCGTCGGTCACAGTCGTATCGAATTCAATGCCGCTCCTGTTTTCAGTAATATGAACCTTTGCAATATTCATTTTCACAAAAACGCCGAGCACAAAGGTGGTGAATTTACCCGATACGCCGGTGATGGCGATGGTGATGGTTACCAGAGTGGCTATCAATATACAGGTCAACTGTCAAAGGCCGAGTTGTCGCCAGTTGATCATGAAATATGCCCAAATGAACATGGTGGTTTGTATCCTGGAGATACCATTGAAGTGCATTATGTACATTCAACTGCACAGGTCGGTCCTGGCGCTACATTGGGCTCGTGTCTTAATGACTCAATAAAGAACCCACAACTGCGTGTTGAAGCCCAGGTTTATGTCCTGGTCAATGATAAAAATGCTGATGATTTTGCTGAACTGACCAAATACCACAAGAAGAATGGGTTATATCAGGCAATAAATATTCCGGTTGATACTGGAGTTCCTGTTCAGTACGCAGGTTCTACAACAGGGCCAAGTTATAATGAGAAAGGTTCTCCATTTCAGGTGAGCTGGAGTGTTCGTCCCAGAGTTGCCAAGGTTAATATTGAGACGGTAGGAAAGTGGTGCCAGGGAAATATTTTTGATGAAGATCATGCACATGGAGTAAGAAATCTGGTCGTTAATCCCGAACTTTTGTCCAGAATCAAGTGATAAGTAAAAGTCTTTGTTCGGTTTCGACCTATAAGTTCAGTTAGTGAACTTTAACTGTATCTGGAAAAGTGACTTTGATCGATGGGAGCCGATAATTGTCAACAAAGGTTGCGGTGCTTGCATCGTTTGAGACTGGTTATGAGAAACAGAGCGATTATTTCCAGCTACAAGCCGCCAAGATGCCAGCTATCAAAGCACAATGTATTTTGGTACCGTATTTTGTGGTGAAAGTTTTGGTGTAGGTGACTTTATCAAAGAACCTTTCTATACTGCCCTCAAAACCCTCAGGGTAAAAACGCATCTGTAATTTAGGTTTGTCGATAGATTCATCGAGGAAAGGAATATCAGCATACCAGTCCATGATTTGTTGTTCGGGGATATAAAAATCTTTGGCAGGAGCTGTTCGTGGCAAAAAATCAGATGTTAATTCCATTGAAGGCCGGTTTTGCAACATCTGTAGAACGTCAGTTGAGTTGATCTTTGGTTCTTGAGCAGTAATACTTTCTAGAGGCTGAGAAGGTTTTGGAGCGATTTTAGATTTGATTATTGGTTCGGGTTGTTGAATAGCAGGTTGGATTTTTTCAACAACAGGTTGAGGTGTTTCAAGCAATTCCTCCATGATTGGCTTATCAGGAATGATTTCTTCTGGCTTGATTGCTTCAGGTATCACCTCTTCAGGAATGACTGTTTCTGATGTGGTTTCTTTACTCAACTCAATAATGATGGAAGAGGTTGTGAAATATTGGCTTTGCCAGGGTTTTGGAATCAATAACAACAAAGCAATCAATAGCACTGGTAAAATGCTGTGTTTTAGCCAGTGTTCAAGTTGATTGGGGTGTTGCCAATTTGATTGTGATAGAGTCGCTTCCAATAAAGGCTACATGCCACAAGTGACTGTTAATTAAGTCAGCTTATTATAGGTTTCAGTCGTTAAGCGAATGTAAAGTCAGGCTTTTATTTTGGGTTGGCTTAAAGTTTGATGTTGAGAAACTTAAAAGCCACCCATGCCGGACCGATCAAAAGAAACTGTAAATCCTTAAGAAATGAAGGGCGTTTGCCTTCTATTTGGTGTCCGATAAACTGCACAATCCAAGCTGCCACAAAAGCAACAGCAGCCATGATCAGTAATGGCATGCCATTAATCTCAAGCCAGTAATTGAGGACTAGACAAACGGCAGTGAACACCAACATGACGCTGAATACCTTAATGTTTTTGAGAATATAGTAGAGCATCAACAGAGCACCCACCACGAATGCAAGGTTCATCACCAGAGGTAATTTCACCAGCCACAACAGAGCGGTAACAGACCAAAAAATGATCGGTACACAAAAGTAATGGATGATTTGGTTGGTGCGATTGACGTGTGATTTGTGGTACTCAGTCATCAAATATTTCATTGAATTGTCGTTCATGTCCGGCCTCGTCTATAATTGCTTAAGGAAGTCTTTGCCTGTTATTCTGCGGTAAGCTTCGTGGTATTTGGCAGCCGTTTTGTCAATCAATTCAGCAGGTACATTAGGCCCTGGTGGTTGTTTATTCCAGTCTAAAGTTTCCAAATAGTCTCGAATGAATTGTTTGTCATAACTTTCAGGACTGCTGCCTACATGGTAATTATCCTGATTCCAAAATCTGGATGAGTCTGGAGTCAACACCTCGTCCATCAACACCAATTCACCATCTTCATCTGTGCCAAATTCAAATTTGGTGTCAGCAATAATGATACCATTGTTTTCGGCATGAGCTCGTGCTTTGTTATAAATGGTCAATGACACTTCTTTTAACTGTTCAGCTCGTTCTTGTCCAATGATGTCAACCAACTGGTTGAAACTGATGTTTACATCGTGATCACCTATTTGGGCTTTAGATGATGGAGTAAACAAAGTTTCAGGTAGCTTTTCAGCTTGTTTTAGATTTTCAGGTAAGTCAATCCCACAAAGCTGTCCAGTGTTTTGGTAGTCTTTCCAACCGGAGCCAATGATATAGCCTCTGACAATGGCCTCACATGGGAGTGGCTTTAGTTTCTTAACCACCACAGCCCTTTGTTGTAAATCAATATCGGCATCTGGAATGACTTGTGCCACTGGTATTTGGGTCAGGTGATTCTTTATAATAGGTCGCATCATGTCGAACCAGAAGTTAGATATCTGAGTCAACAGAGCGCCTTTGTGTGGAATTACATCTGGAAGCACCACATCAAATGCACTCAGTCGATCACTGGCAACCATCAACAAATGCTGGTCATCCACTTGATAAACATCTCGGACTTTGCCTTGGTGCAACAAAGGCAGGTTTAATGTGGTTGAATTTTCAATAGGCGGGTTTGAATTCATGCTGCTTGCTAACAAGGCAAAGTGTGTATTTTAGCGATGGACAACTAACGAAGCAAATATTTAGTATGGGTATTATCATTGGAGGTATTTTAGGTTTTAAGTTTGGTGGTTACCTCGGTATGATTTTTGCTGCTTGGCTGGGTTATTCGGTTGAGCAGCGATTGGTTGGACCTAAACTGGCCAGCACCAATAAAAAACAGACCCAGGAAAGTTTCTTTAATGCTTTGTTTTTGACCATGGGGCGCTTGGCAAAAGTTGATGGCCAGGTTTCAACTTCGGAGATTAACCGAGCTGAAAACATCATGCGACACATGAACCTGAATAATGAAATGAGGCAACGTGCCATTGGCCTGTTCAACCAGGGCAAAGACAGTAATCATGACATCGAAAGCGCCTTACGACAGTTTGGACAGTTTGCAAAACGTTCCTTGTCATTGAAGCAAATCTTTTTGGAGATGTTGGTGGATGTGGCTGAAGCAGATGGGATGATTTCGCGGGCAGAGCAACAGTTGATTGAACGGGTTTGTCAGCTAATCGGTTATCCTGTCCAGTTGCTCTATGCCATGATGAAAATGCGTGGTTTTGCTGGCCAGAATACAAATTATCAGAAACAACGTGGTGATGGTCATCAGCAAAGTCGCCAAAGATCCACTAACAGGCAAGCACCTTTCAACCCTTATCAGGTATTGGGTGTGAATCAGAATGACAACAAAGCCACCATCAGAAAAGCTTACAAACGTTTGATGAGCCAGCACCATCCAGATAAATTGGTAGCCAGGGGCTTGCCACCAGAAATGATGAAGGTGGCTGAAGAAAAGGCGAAACAGGTACAATTGGCATGGGAAAAGGTTAAAGACCTTAAAGGATGGTAACCAGCGTTGTATAATGGGGCTAATCCAGAGCACTTTACCTAACAAATAAATATGACTGAATTTATCATTGCACCATCGATTTTATCTGCTGATTTTGCGCGTTTAGGTGAAGATACTGAGGCAGTCTTGAATGCTGGTGCAGACTGGGTTCATTTTGATGTGATGGATAATCATTATGTTCCTAATTTGACTATTGGGCCATTGGTGCTCAGAGCATTAAGAGATTTTGGTGTTACAGCCCCTATTGATGTGCATTTGATGGTTAAGCCCGTTGATCGCATCATCGGTGATTTTGCCCAAGCCGGCGCCAGTATCATAACTTTTCACCCTGAAGCATCAGAACACATTGATCGTTCTTTGGCGTTAATTAAAGAACAGGGTTGTCAGGCTGGACTGGTGCTAAATCCAGCCACACCGGTACATGTTTTAGAACATGTGATGGATAAGTTAGATATGATCTTATTGATGAGTGTTAACCCAGGTTTTGGCGGACAATCGTTTATCAGCAGTACATTTGATAAGCTCAGAGCTGTACGCAAGCTGATTGATGATTCAGGCCTGGATATCAGGCTAGAAGTAGATGGCGGGGTTAAAGTAAGTAATATTGGCACAATTGCAGAAGCGGGTGCTGATACCTTTGTGGCTGGTTCTGCCATATTCAATTCCCCCGATTATGCCAAAACCATCACAAATATGCGCCAAATGATTCAGCAGCAATTCAGTCAAGTGGGGTAGAATAAACCCATGAAAGCAATAATTGTCATAGTTTTACTCAGTTTGGCCAGCATCCAAGTGGATGCAAAGAGTCGTGGCATGACTCTGAACCAAGCTGTTACTGAGGCTAAATCTCAAGGCAGGGTGCTTTCTGCACGCACCATTAATGGCAAACATGAAATTAAGGTTCTAACTACCAATGGTACGGTTAAAACCATCCATAAAAGAGCCAGTAGAAGTTCGAATTTTGCTCAAAACAACAGTGACCATAGCAGCCCGCAAACCTGGCATAACAGGTTCAAAAATGAGCCGCAGCGTAGTGAAAGATATAACAGCAATCAAAATAATGGTCGCAACTACAATCGGAGTAACAACCGCAATGTTATGAGAATTGAACCTCGGAGCTCAAGACCAAGGCCGAACTCAAATAACTACACCAAAAGACAGTCGACTGGGCGCGAAGTGCAAAGAACGCCTCGTCGCAGTAGATCCTCATCCAACAGTAAAGACAACGATAATTAAAATTTATGCGCGTATTGTTAATTGAAGACGACGAAAACCTCAGAAATACATTAATAAAAAGATTCGAAGAAGTTGGCTACGTGGTAGATGCCGCTGACAATGGTGAAGATGGTTTGTACAAAGGGCAGGAGTATCCTGCTGATGTGGCCGTTATTGACTTGGGTTTACCCCGAATTTCAGGTATGGAAGTGATTCAGACCTTACGTAAGGATGGTGTTGAATTTCCGATTATTGTGCTAACAGCACGTGGTTCGTGGCAGGACAAGGTCATGGGTTTGGATGCCGGGGCTGATGATTATTTGGTAAAACCATTTCACTTTCCTGAACTTTTAGCTCGTGTTAATGCTTTGGTGCGTCGATCCAGTGGTAACACCACCCCTGAGATTAGTTGTGGTGGGCTATCAATGAATATGAGCACACAAGAGGTTACAGTTAGGGGAGAGGTCCTTGACTTGACCTCATATGAATACAAAGTGTTAGAGTATTTATTGCACCATCAAAATGAAGTGGTATCAAAAACCACCTTAACCGAGCATATATACCATCAAGACTATGATCGTGACAGCAATGTAATCGAAGTTTTTGTAGGTCGTTTAAGGAAAAAGATGGCAACCATCGACCCAGATACCAAATACATTGAAACCTTGCGTGGTCGTGGTTACCGCATGCGCTCCAAAGACTAGCATGTGATAACAGGTCCTGGACAATGATTTCTGTGACCCAAAGGGTATCTCTGACTAAAAGGGTATTGGTTACCTCAAGTATTGCGCTGCTGGTGGCTTTGGCTGCCATTGGTATCGTGATGGATCAAGCCTTCAAGGAAAAAACCTTACATTTGGTTAAAGAGCGTCTTGAAAGTTATGTTTTGGGCATCATTTCAAACACAGAAGTTCAAGGCAATAACCTCATTTTCCCCGAATATTTACCCACACCAAGAATGGAACGTCCTGGTTCGGGTATGTATGCCCAAATCATTGTTGGTGAACAGCGCTGGCAATCTCCATCAGTTTTAGGGCAGGAATTGCCTGAAGTGGTAGAGGTGACAGTGAATGAACGGGTGTTCGATGCGCCGCTTGAGTTCAATGGAGAGCGTTTATTTCGGATGCGCCAAGGGTTTTCTTTGGTTGATGAAAATGGTTCGATTGAATTAACCGTTTCGGTTACTGAAGATGCAGGAAATTTTTATCGAGAGTTGGCAGAGTTTGAAGAAACATTGTTAACATGGCTGATTGTAATCAGTTCGGTATTGGTTTGTGTACAGTGGGTTATCATGCATTGGGCCACTAAGCCGTTGAAACGCTTGACAGCGGATTTGTTAAAGCTGGAAAAAGGTGATGAGCTCATTTTTTCAGAAAACTATCCCAGTGAACTGCGTGGCTTAACGACCAGTTTGAACCGTTTGATCGAAAACGAACGCAATAACCTATCACGTCAAAGACGAACTTTAGGTGATTTGGCACACTCGCTGAAGACGCCATTGGCGGTTATTCATTCAGAACTTGAGGGCAGTGAAATAGACAAAGATTTGGTACAACAACAAGTCATGAATATGAATGAGATTGTAGCCTATCAATTAAAGCGGGCGGCTGTGGCTGGTCACCGAACTTTTGTGACTGGAGTACCTGTTATTGATGTTTTGGATAAAATTATTAACACTTTAAAGAAAATTCATCCCAGAAAAAACATTCATGTAGAAACTCAAATTGCTCCAGGTGCAGAGTTTTACGGTGAGAAGGGCGACTTGATGGAGGTTTTGGGTAATTTATTAGAAAATGCTTTCAAGTGGTGTGATTCCAATATTGATGTTTTGGTGAAAACTTTGTACATGGAAGGTCGCCGCAGAACAGGATTAGTCATTGAAATAGCAGATGATGGTTCGGGGATTCCTGAAGACAAGCGTGCTGAATTATTGAAGCGCGGTGTCAGGGGTGATGAAAAAGTCAAAGGGCATGGCATTGGGTTATCTATTGTGACTGATATTGTTGAGTCCTATCAGGGTGAACTTGAAATTAAATCTCATGAATCACTGGCTGGTGCATGTTTTAAAGTTGTGCTGCCACCTTGAATATTAGTTATGGAAAAATTATTAAAGATTATGAAAGCCCTGCGTGACCCTGAAAACGGTTGTCCTTGGGATTTAGAGCAAAATTTTTCAACCATTGCTCCTTATACCATCGAAGAAGCTTATGAAGTGGCTGATGCCATTGAACAAAATGACATGAAAGCTTTGAAGTCTGAATTGGGTGATTTGTTGTTTCAAGTTGTTTTTCATGCACAAATGGCTACTGAGGCTCAGCATTTTGATTTCCATGACGTGGTTAATGCTGTGGTTGAAAAAATGATTGTTCGACATCCACATGTGTTTCAACCAGATGCACCTAAACTGACTGCCCAAGAACAAACCAGAGCGTGGGAAAAACATAAAAGTAAACATAAAGAGAGTGTTTTGGATGGAATAGCCAAGAATTTACCAGAGTTACTGAAAGCAGTTAAATTAACCAAATATGCTGCTGTGACTGGGTTTGATTGGCCTGATGTGAGTTACGTATTTGATAAGCTGAATGAAGAAACAAACGAACTAAAAGAAGCCATTATTGAAGCTGATAAAAATCACATTGAGGAGGAGTTGGGTGATTTGTTGTTTGTTGTGGCTAATATCGCCAGGCATTTATCTGTTGATCCGTCCTCTGCCTTGAGAAAAGCCAACCAGAAGTTTGAAAGAAGGTTTAGGCAGGTGGAAAAGATCGCAAGAGCAAATGAACCAGAAAAACAAAACTTTGACCTGGAGGCTCTGGATGAGTTATGGAACCAGGTCAAAGCTGAACATAAATAACGGTTTATTCGGTACAACTCGCTTTAAGTGTGTGTGTGAATAAGCAAGTTGTACCTCATAAATCACATGTTCTAATGAGCACATAAAATATCGTGGCTCTGTTTCTTTTTATTATTACTCCTCCCTCTTTTTTATGAGCCTTTAAAGTTTTTGCATCTAAAAAGGCTCTATAAAACTTACTGTTTGGTTGTTATTTACAGCTGAGCTGTTTGCCGTTGATGGTAACAGAATCTATAGCTGCTTGAATATGGTTTTCACCGTTTTCACTTTCTACTGTAACACTGTATTTTCTAGCACTGCTACAGTTTAGATTGACTGACAATATTTTGTTCCCAGTGCCATTTTCTGTGGCTTTATTACCAGTACCATTCTCTGTGGCTTTATTACCAGTACCATTCTCTGTGGCTTTGCGTCCGGTACCATTCTCTGTGGCTTTGCGTCCGGTACCATTTTCTGTGGCTTTGCGTCCGGTACCATTTTCTGTGGCTTTATCACCCAATAAAGTTTGTTTTACAAATAAAGTTATGTTCTCTCTGTCCTGATAGCCTTCAACAAAACTGATCCCACTATCAGTTAACCAAATACCTTTGAATACATCTTTATCGGTGGTATGAAGTTGCAATTCTGAGGCCAGCAATGATTGGCTGAAAAATAAAAGACAAGTGATGGCCAGCATTATCTTTTTTCTAAAAAATACATTCAATGCTTGATTGGTAATGTCTGTTCCTTCTGTTTCTGCCATTGAAATATCTGTTCCTTCTGTCTCAGCCATTGAAATACCTGTGCCTTCTGTTTCTGCTATTAAGCTGTTGCTTTTTATGTGTCTGCTAATCATTATTACTCTCCGGAAATTCTTTAAAATTTTTACTCTAATTCTTCGAAATAGAAAAAACCCAACCCTAACCTTGATTCATACTTAGGCACAGTGTGCTTCTCATATTTTTGTTCTATTTCTTCAAATTGGGGAATGATGTCTTTTTCAAAAAGATTCGTCATCATTAGGTTAACCTCATATTTAAATTCCGCTCTTTTATCAGTTGGAATTTTTAATGAAAACAAATTACGCTGAAAATTAGTATTGTCTTTGTTTTCTAAATTATGATGTATTGTGTTTGTTAGTCTTTTTATGGATTTTGCAGCAATGTTAATTTTCTCTGGACTGGCTGGTTGATTGGGTATGAATAACTTTTTAATCAGGTGAACTTTATTGTCAATGATTTTCACACACCCAGCTTCTATGAATGATTCAAGGATAGGGCCATGACTGATATTTTTACCAAATCGTTGAGTGAGAACTTCAAAAGAAAGGCCTGAACCACTCCTTTTAAGCGGAATTGGTTTTCCATTTGCATCACAAAAAGTTGGGTTTGTCACCCAATGGTCAAGTATATTTCCCTCTCTGGAGCGAGCGACTTCAGTGTGTGTGGCTGTGTCCTTGGCTTTAATGATTGTGGAAACCTCGCGGCGGTCAAGGCCTGTTTGGTGTGCGATAGAAGATATTTTCCCACGCGAGTTACTGCTGTTTTTTAGGATATATTTTTCGCCCTCTTCGACATAAAGTTCTCGTAATAAATTTGAAAACGATTTGAACTCAACTTTATTTTTTACCAGAATTTTCACCATGGGTCTGATCGAAGTTTTAATGAAATCTAACCATGAACTGCTGAAAGATAAGTTTTTGTGTCTTGCTGTGTTGTTCTTAGCCATAAATTTTAACTACCTTGATCCCTTTCCGAATTAAAATACCACCCTTGAAAATTTTTAAAACCCTGTCTTATTCCTTTTTCAAAATCAATTTCTGTCTCAACACCTTCAAGTACAGTGTTGATACCCATAGCGTGGGCAAATTTTGCCAGTCCTTCGGTAAAAGTTGGTGTCTCATGTCTGTGAGTTAAGTTTTGATTGGCAACTTTAATAACATCAATTAACCCAATTTGTAATAAATCCCAATGAGCAAACCCAGAACCAAAATCATCTAAGGCAATCCACCCGCCACGATTACGGAAATACTTGAGCAGGTCAATAGAACTGTCTGAAAGCGTAGGCATAGAATGAATTTCGATGATTTCGATACAAATTCTCTCAGGTGTTATCAATTGACTGTCTATCAACCGCATCAGATTATTTTTAAATTCATTGCTTAATAAACTGATGGGCGTTAGATTGACGCTTAAACGATCGGGTTTGCACTCAGCCAGTACCCTTGGTAATTGATTGAAGATCTGAATGTCTAAATCAATTTTTTGTTGTGTGGTTAAAGACCTAAAATACCTTTCAACGTTGATGTTGCCTTGCATGTTGGTTGGTCGATACAACATTTCGAACCAATTTTGACTTTGCATATCAGTACCCCTGATTTCCTGAAGATGAAACTTCATATCAGTGGTGCTTTTTTGTTGGTATGCAATTAAAGTCATAAACATGGTCAAAATTGAACAGGTTAATTATAAGCAAAGTCATCTGGCGCTGTAAATACATTTTTTTAAATAATCGAAAATAAATAATGTTGGTGTATATAAAGGAATACTCTTGGGTCTTTATTCACTTTTGCGTTGCACTGAGCTCAGTCGAAGTGTTCCTGACAAAAGTGAAAGCCACCGCCAAGGATGGCGGTGTTAGAATCGAGTTTGGATCAGAGATCGAGACCGCGGCGAGCATGTCTTACTACCTCGGACGAGCTACGGCATTCAAGCAAGACTTCGATCCTTGATCCGTTGAGGATTCTACCTCCCCCATCCATGGGGTCGT
>JANQRW010000029.1 GCA_028284365.1 Marinicella sp. | reverse complement strand
AAGGAATACTCTTGGGTCTTTATTCACTTTTGCGTTGCACTGAGCTCAGTCGAAGTGTTCCTGACAAAAGTGAAAGCGACCACAGCGAGCATGTCTTACTACCTCGGACGAGCTACGGCATTCAAGCAAGACTTCTTGGCATACTGCCAAACCGTCATGCTTTCATTGCTTATGCTGGTCAAGCTGCTCAGCAGCTTTCCACTGAACGAACATTAATTTTTTATTGGAAACCTTTTAAGCATGTCAGAATTTTATTGCTTTTAACAATGGTTTAATTCTTTTTCGCATACAATGTTCTTTTTAATGGCTTCAGAACCACAATGCGTCAATCAAAACAACACTTCTTTTTCTTGGGCACCTTTATTTTTCTGGGTCTGGGCGTGATGGGTTATCTACTTTCTCAAGCCATCATCGATTTCAAGAAGCTGGATCGCAGCGTCACAGTAAAGGGTTTATCGGAAAGAGAGTTACCAGCCGATGTGGTTATTTGGCCGATCTCCTACTCGATAGCAGATAACAACTTAAACAACCTTTACCTCACCATAGATAACAATAACCAACTGATCAGTGAGTTTTTAAACAGCAACGCAATTCTGGATGATGCAATCAGCTTCGCACCGCCTGCCGTGATAGACAAACAGGCGCAAAACTATGGTGAAAGCAACACAACCTTTCGTTTCGTGGCGACCCAGACGGTGACGGTTTACTCTCATCAAATCGATACCGTCAGACAAGCCATGACCAAATTATCCGACTTGGGCAAACAAGGCATTGTATTCAAGGGTGACAATTATGAGAATCGAACTGATTATTTGTTCACCAGTTTAAATGAGATTAAACCCGCAATGATTGAAGAAGCGACACAAAATGCCAGAGAAGTGGCGCTGAAATTTGCAGCTGATTCAAGCAGTCGATTGGGCAAAATCAAACAAGCAAGACAAGGCCAGTTCAGTGTCAGCCCTCGTGATCAAAACAACCCGCACATTAAAAAAATCCGAGTGGTATCAACCATTGAATATTATCTGGCCGATTGATTCACAGTTTTATCGGAGATAAAAAAGCCTGATATTAACCAAGGCTTCGGCTCCGCTCAGCCAACGTTATATCGTGCACTGAGCGGAGCCGAAGTGCTAATCTACTGACTACTTAAGCTACGCGGCAGACCTACATCCATGTAGGCAAATCAGAAAGAGCGAGCCCGAAGCTGCTAGCTGTGCTTGCCGCGGCCGCTTTCCTTTTTCAACAAGCACCTTGTTGGTCAATCAATAGTTGTAGTGATTCAATTTGTTCAACAGTGGTCATAAATTGTTTGCCAAAATCGGTAACCACATATTCAACCCTGGGAGGGATTTCTGCATAACTCACTTTCTCAAGTATACCAAATTGCATGTTACGCCTAAGACACTCATTCAACACTTTGGTGCTCAAACCATCCACTGAACGCACCATTTCTCCTGGTCGATTGATGCCATTAGCCAGTAACTGATAAACCGTTAAAGACCATTTACAGCCAAAGATGGTTTCAACCATCCTCGCACCCTCAACAGGGGCTGTTTTTTGAATAAATTTTTTTTCTTTTGAATTCATAAACTTACACCATTAGGTACTTACTGCACCAATTGGTACTTACTGTTTTTCTAAGGATTTACATCATATCATGAGCCACATTAATCACAATTGGAGGGACCAACATGACAACATTCAAACCCAACAGCAGAGCCCTTATTGTTGGTGGCAGCAGTGGCATGGGTCTGGCCACAGCTCAACAATTATTACGTTCTGGCCTGGCTGTTGATGTGGTCGGCAACAACCCAAACAAGCTCACAGCTGCGGAGAATCAATTGAATCAGCTGGGTCAAGTACAAACCCATCAAGTCAATTTACTCGATCAACAAGCCATGATCGAATTTACACAGGGCATACAAGATGATACTTACGATTATCTGATCAATGCCGCTGGCACATTCAACCCCAATGCCTTTATCAATCACAGTGCGGCTGAATATGACCGTTATGCAGATTTGAATAAAGCCACCTTTTTGATCACTCAAACAGTGGTCAAAAACATGCAAAAACAACAATTCGGAGCCATTGTCAACATCGGTTCGATGTGGGCCAAACAAGCCATCAAAGCCACACCGTCCTCTGCCTATTCTATGGCCAAAGCTGGATTGCATGCCTTAACCCAGCACTTAGCCATGGAATTAGGTGATGATAATATCAGGGTCAATGCAGTAGCACCAGCGGTTGTTAAAACTCCCATTTATGGTGCCTTTATAGCAGATGATGTGATGGATGAAACTTTAACTGGTTTTGATTCTTTTCATCCAATCGGTAGAATAGGCCAAGTACAAGATGTGGCACATACCATCACATTCCTGCTATCAGAAGAAGCTGATTGGGTCACTGGGGCAATTTGGGATGTTGATGGTGGTGTTATGGCTGGCAGAAACTAACAACAAACAATGCAAAAAAATCACTTAAATATGGACTTCACACGGCGTGTGGTTATTGAAACTGAACACATGGACTGGTCGTCCAGTCCATCGCCCATGGTGTTCAGGAAACGGCTGGCCAGAGCAGGTGCGGAGCACGGCCATGCCACCAGCGTGGTTAAGTACCAAGCTGGGGCGACCTTCAAGACACATCAACATCCCAAAGGTGAGGAAATTTTGGTTCTGGATCGGGTTTTTTCGGATGAACACGGTGATTATCCAGCCGGCACTTATTTGCGCAACCCTGATGGCACATCACATGCACCCTACAGCAAAGAAGGCTGCACAATACTGGTCAAACTGTGCCAATTCCAAGAAACAGATACCACCCAAATTCGCATCGACACCAACAGCACTCCCTGGCGACCTGGCATAGGCGGCTTGCAAGTCATGCCCTTGCACAGCCACATCCATGAAAACACAGCCCTGGTTAAGTGGCCCAAAGATGAAACCTTTCAACCGCACACCCACTTTGGCGGTGAAGAAATTTTCGTACTTTCAGGGATGTTCAAAGACGAACACGGTCACTATCCAAAAGGCACCTGGATTCGCAGCCCCCACCTCAGTTCACACCACCCCTATGTCGATGAAGAAACCATCATTTGGGTCAAGACCGGACATTTAATACCAGTTTAATCACTTTCTTTATTTTGTATTTTCCACCAATTCATGAACGCTTTAAAGCACAGTGATTAATTATGAATACCTTGAAATCAGAGCAACAAATGCATAATATCAGTGTCTCAGTAAACAAGGAGTATTTACATGATAAAGCCAAACCTACTTACACTGCTCACCCTGGCATCTCTTTCAATACAAGCAGAAACTGATTTATTTATTTCTATCCAACCTGCAGGCGGCGGCATCTCCCCCCCCCCCAACAGCCTTTGCTCTTTATGATGTAAACATCAATTTTGATGAGTTGAAATCTGCTCCTGAGTTGCTGACTTTGAACCTGCCTGATTCAACCACTTCAACAATACCTCTGAAATATTTTGCCGCCAGAGAAGGTTATTTTTATCGTGATGAAGATGCAGACCCACCAAGTGCTCCGGATTTTTGGCCTAACCCTGAACTTGATAATAGCGAATTCAGTTACAGTTGGCAAGGCATCACTGATGAATACGATGTGTTACTGACGGTTAACCAGGGTCAATTAATTGGACTGATAACCGGTAACACCAAACGCTGGAGTATAGAAAGTGCCGGCAGTGGCAGCGATGACTACACCCTGATTGATGTCAGATCAGCAGGCTTTCCACCCAGTGATGTCGCTCTTGAAACGTTGGCCAATTACTCGATCGAAGTAGCACCCAATGATTTCGACGTGCCTGATGATGAAGTTTATATTTCACATTACAAAAAAATCGATGCCAAACAGAACCAAACATTTAACCGCCTACAAAATCCCACAGTGCTTGACATACTCATCGTTTGGACGGAAGATGCCCGTATCGGTGCGGGCGGCAGCCCCATCGACCCCAATGATACTCTGGGCATCGACACGCTGATCACAGCCGCGATTGATCACAATAATTTGGCCTTGGATAACAGCCTCACCAACACCCGTGTCAGCCGCTTTCATACCGCTAAATTAAGTGGTTTTATTATTGCATCGGGATTTGCTGGAGCAGTTTCAGCCAGGAATAGGCTTATCAATTTCACATCAGTCAATAACCTACGCGACTCAGTCGGGGCAGATTTGGTGGTGGCAGTGGTCAAGGACAATTTCTCTTTATGCGGGATCACTTTCGTCCAGACAAAACCAGGCTGTGACAGCACACTTCAGGGCAGTTGTGGCATCGGTTCGGCTTTTAATAACTATTCATACGCCATAGTTAACCAACTTTGTGCCATTGCCGATGACACATTTACCCATGAAGTGGGCCATATGATGGGTGCCAACCATGTAGCGACAGAGGTGCCAGCGCCAGGAGGACAGTTACCTGGCGGTTGGGTCGCTGACGTCTCTGGTAACGGCTACCCTGAGGCCTTTGCCACCCTGATTCCAAGCACCTTCGCTTCAATCATGAGTATTGATGCAAACACTCCCAGGCGACTGTATTTTTCCAACCCCAATATCATTGTTAACGGCGTCGCCACTGGCGACCCCAACACCCGCTACAACGCCAAAATCATTGATGATCTTTCCCCAACGATGTCAGTGTTTCGGGATCGCCCTGATTTAATCTTCATGGGTGATTTTGAATGAAACACGTTCAAATAAAGCAATGGAAAATTTGCGTGGGGCTGTTGTGTATCGCCACAAAGACCCTAGCTGGTGTGGCTGATCTGGCGCTTAGCATTGAGCACGAACCACTGGATGATCTGGCCTTGGGCCAAGTCATTCCATTCAGTATTACCATAACCAACAACGGTCCAGAAGAAGCGGGGACAAACTCCACCATAGCATTACCACTCTCAGTAGATTTAGTCCTTGAACAAAATACCCCACTATTGATTACTAACAATCCAAATATTGAGCATCCTTGCTTTTTTATCTCCGGCTTTGGCAAACCGATACCCCCGAATCCTTTACTATTCATCTATACTTTTTTTTCCCCGCCTATTGCACCTAATGAATCGATCACATGTCATGGGCTGATGCAGTCTTTTCTCACCTCAGGTACTTTATCGATCGAATGGTTTAATCTACCCGCTTTTCTTGACACCGATCCAGACCAAAGCAATAACAGCATCACACTAACTTTAGGCGTCAGGCCACCGATGGTGCCTGCTTTGTCTTTTTGGGCCTTGGGGCTATTAATACTTTTACTTATGTATTGGACTCGCAGTAAATTCAAAAATTCAACACCACCCCTATGTCAATGAAGAAACCATCATTTGGGTCAAGACCGGACATTTGGCGTTGGCTGGTTAACATAACCAGATAAAACCTCAGCATGAAAGTAAATTAACAAACAAGCCTAGACTTAGTTCATATCTCATCTAAGTGATTCAGCCTTTTTTTGTTAACCTTTAACTGCAACACATCCGGTCTGGAATAATGCCCAACGGGGTCAAAATTCTGACGCTCTTCAAAGACCTTTGTGTGGTTAATGGTGGCTGTATAAATCCCTTCTTCACCCACTTGTGGCTCAATGATAAATGAGCCATCGGGTGCACACAGACACGATCCACCATCAGCCAAAAAGTCACCCGGACAATCTTTAAACAAGGCTTCATAATGCGGCGTGTTTTTTGGAAAATCCTCAGGTCGCATCAAGCCGCTGACCGAAATCACAAATGAACGACCTTCCTTAGCCATCATTGGAGTGATGTCATGTGTATTTCTGATGCTGCCTGGCCAGTTGGCAACATGTAAATCTTCGCCCTGCGCATACAAAGCCGTTCGTGCCAACGGCATCCAGTTTTCCCAACAATTCAAACCACCCAGTGTGAACGCACCCAGTTTGTGAGTTTGCAAGCCATTGGCATCACCAGGCGACCAAGTCAATCGTTCTTCATAAGTGGGCTGTAATTTGCGGTGTACGGATTGGATAACACCCTGTTCATTAATATATACAATCGAACAATATAAACTATGACCACCACGATCCACAGGGCGTTCAATAACACCCAGATAACAAGCCATTTGGTGTTGTTTCAAGACGGCACAGATGTCATCCAAATCCCCCCGCTCAATTTGTACCGCCTGTTGACAATAGTGGGCATGAAACTCTTTTTGATCCTGCGCATTAAAACGAGCGCCATGAGTCAACTCAATCCAAAAGGGATAACCAGGTAATAAACCTTCACCCAATGCCACCAATTCACAACCTTGTTTACCAGCCTGGTGCAGATAATCGATAATTTTTTCCGTTGTTTTGATGCGATTTAACCAGATCGGAGCAATCTGAATCAGACCGATTTTAAGTTTATTTGTCATATTGTTTATCACCTACAAAAATTCTGTAAAACATTCTATCACCTCAACACAATCGCAAAGGTAAATTCTCAAAACATGATGCTGTTCTGTTAAGATTATTGCTTCATATTTTTTGGAACAAAACCATGAATAGATTATTAATGACCGCTTTGTTGATGTTAACTTACATGATTCAGCCAGCAACAGCCAAAACTGTTATTTATGCCGGGGAGTTGTTGGCGATTCCAGGTGAAAAGCCGCTGACAAACCACACCTTGATCATTGAAGGTGGCAAGATCACTGCAGTTGAAGCTGGATTTACTCGCTTTGAGCAAACCGATGACATGAAGATCATTGATTTGCATGATTCATTTGTGATGCCAGGACTGATGGACATGCATGTTCACCTTCAAGGTGAATTAGGGCCAACCAACGATCGCGATTCATTGAAAATGTCAGACCAATTGAAAGGCATGCGCACCATTCACCATGGCAAGAAAACTTTAATGGCAGGCTTCACCACCGTTCGCGATGTGGGTTCTGACTCTCAATACATGTATGCATACCGTGATGCAGTGAATAAAGGTTGGGTAGATGGCCCCAGAGTCATCGCTGCCGGTGGCGTGGGTATTACCGGTGGCCATGCTGATGTCAGCGGCATCAAGCCTGATCTGATGGAGTTTTATACTGATCGCAGTATTTGTGATGGCCCTTATGACTGTCGTCGTGCCACGCGCGATGCCATTAAGTATGGTGCCGACTTGATTAAGATCACTTCCACAGGCGGTGTCATGACGGATCGCGCCACAGGCACTGGACAACAGATGGAGATGGATGAGTTGAAAGAAGTGGTGCTGGCTGCCAAGCGCATGGGCAAGAAAGTGGCCTCACACGCCCATCAGGAAGATGGCATTGTGGCAGCACTTAAGGCTGGAGTTCACAGCATTGAACATGGTACTTATACCGGCAAAGCAGCCATCAAATTATTCAAAGAAACCGGAGCCTATTTAGTCCCCACTTTATTGGCTGGCGATACAGTGGTGAGGATTGCTAAAGAGACAGACATATTACCACCTGCTGTGGCAGCCAAAGCAATTAAAGTAGGTGCTGATATGCAAGGCAATTTTGGGAAAGCCATCAAAGCTGGCGTAAAAATTGCTTTTGGAACAGACAGTGGTATTTCAAAACATGGAACCAATGCAGATGAAGCAGTATTGATGAGTGAGGCTGGTATGCCAAACGGTGACATTTTGGTCACTGCCACCATCAACGCAGCCGATTTGATTGACATGTCGGAACAATTGGGAACTTTAGAAGTGGGTAAATATGCTGACATCATAGCCACTGATGGCTCTCCCTTGGAAGACATCAAAGAACTATTGGATGTTGATTTTGTGATGAAGGATGGTAAAGTTTATAAGAATACAATGCCATAAGCTGCTGTTGATTTGTTGCTTTGGGCTGGCTGCCTGCCAGCCCAAAGGCAGTTTAATTTATCAACATCCAAACCCAGATGCCTACCCCATTAAACATGTCGTGGTGGTGATTGATTATTTAAACCTGCGTGATGACATTGGGCGATACTGGGATTTCGACAGTTATTACCACCAACAAACCCTGGGACATTTGTTTGCTCAAGTTAAAACAGCATTGAATGCTGCCGGTTACCCTGAAGTTAAATCACATCTGCTGAGCAGTGGGTTACTGATTAAAAGTGATTTAGCCGTGGAGCACTATTGGCAAGATCAAGCACAAGATGAACTGCTTTATCCACCCTATCTCATGGCCCAAAGTAAAATCAAAGATGAACAGGTGGCTCAACATCAAGAGTTTCTGACCATTATGGTTAAATACCTGGCACAACGGCGACATGATAAGAGCGATCCAGTGAGTTTACGCGGCATGCAAATGGGCTATCATTTTGAGAACATGCAAATGGCACCTGACACAGCCATCATGTATATCCACATCAACCAGTCTGCACCGGGTATTATGAAACAATTGGGCTCATTACTTTTAACTGGAGCCATTGCCAGCCAAGCAGATTACACACATGTAGGTTTAGATCTGGGTAGCCACAAACAAGCCAGTATCTTTTGGATAGACAAAGACAGCGGTGAAATTTTATGGAAAAACCATTCCAATAAATGGTCAACCGACCAACCCCTTGCTCAGTTATTACAACACTTCCCCAATAACCGTTGAAGCCAACCAGCCTCAAAACTCAGCCTTTATCGGCTAATCTTCGATACTTTTCAACTATTTGCTGTGCCGTTTGAGCCACATCAGAACGCGAGGAGCTGTGAGGCGTTAGGGTAACTTTTGGGTGTGACCAATACGGATGGGTACTTGGCAAAGGTTCTGTTTGGAACACGTCCAGAATGGCTTTCCTGATTTGGCCATTGTCCAAAGCATTGAGTAAAGCTTCATCATCAACATGGGCACCTCGACCAACATTAATAAGCATCAAATTGCTTCGACACCAGGATAAAACTTGTGTATCAATGATGTGATGAGTGTTTTCATTCAAGGGTAATAAAACCACTAAATAATCACTGTTTTCACAAACAAATTTCAAACCTGACTTACCATGATAACAAGTATGTTCTGGATGTTTTTGATGCAACGTCCAAGCCAGGATTTCAAAACCCAAGTCACCACACCTATCAGCCACAAACGTTCCAAGCGAGCCCAAACCCAAAAAACCAACCACTGGCATGGATTCATCAGCCTCTAATACTTGCCAGTGTTTTACAGCTTGTTGTTTGCAGTAGGCAGCGGCATGGCGGTGTTCCGCTAATATATGTTGCAGGACGTACTGTGCCATGTTCTGCTGCAAAGCCAATGTGACAATGCGGTCACGACTGACGTGTGAAGCGATGCAATCATCATTATCGATGTGATCGACACCAGCACCCATAGATACCACAGCTTTCAAATTTGGCAGCTCATTGGTGATGCCTTTGGGGTGGTTCCACAAAACCGCCAGTTCAACTGCATCTGGTGCATGGATGTTCGGCCATTGTTGAATGCTAACTTCGGGCAATTGTGCTTTGAGGCTTTGACACAATGCATCGGTATTGCGGTCTGTGATGATGACCGCAATACTCATGTTTGTTTGGTCAGAAACTCTAAGTGCTTCAAGGCACGCTTATAAACATTTTTCTTGAAATGAATGACATTTTCAGCCGGATACCAAAAATTAACCCAACGATAATCTTCAAATTCGGGTTTTTGGGTTTTGTTGAAATCCACTTTGGATTCGTCTTCTAACAATTTCAACAGGTAATACACCTGCTTCTGCCCAACAAATGATGGATCTGAGTCTCGTTTGTGGAATTTTTTCGGCAGCTGATATTTCAGCCAACCGGGTGTTGAACCCAACACATCCACATGGTGAGGTTTTAACCCCACTTCTTCATATAATTCCCTGAACATGGCCTCTTCCGCGGTTTCATTTTTATTTATTCCGCCTTGTGGAAACTGCCAACCATTGCCTCTGGTTCGCTTGGCCCAAAACACTTGACCTTCATTGTCGAGCAAGATGATACCCACATTGGGCCTAAAACCATCTCGGTCGATCATGATGACATAAAATTTTTAAACTGTCTCTATTGTTTCAAAAAAACAGAATTTGAGCAAGCTTTTTCAACTTCCTGAATAATTCTAAAACCCATCATTCTATAAAAAAGCAAAGGCATACTGCGCCTATCAAAGTGTTACACAGACCTTAACTACTCTTATTAAATTGTCGCCCTCGCAAACTGAAATTTTACAGCTCAACAATAATCAACATATGGCTGTGAATGGTTGCCAACAAGCTCTAAAGAAGTCAAAAATAAAATAATAAATTTCTTCCAAAAAAAGTATCGTTCTCAAATAATGCGAAATCACAATGCTATTGTGCACTTAAAAAATACAATAAATCGCACAAATAACTTAAACTATGTTTTGCAGATGGAACAACTGACTAACTTAAAACACATACTACACTCCAAAAGGGCCAACCTCTTTTATCTGGAACATTGTCGTGTGATGCAAAAAGATGGCCGTGTTTTATACTTGACCGAAGCTAAAAAAGAAAACCAATACTGGAATATACCCATCGCCAACACCACAGTTATCATGCTTGGTACCGGCACTTCAATTACGCAAGCTGCTATGCGTATGTTAGCAACAGCCGGTGTATTGGTTGGCTTTTGTGGCGGTGGTGGAACACCTTTATTTATGGCCAGTGAAATTGAGTGGCTTACACCACAAAGTGAATATCGGCCCACAGAATATATTCAGAACTGGATGCAATTCTGGTTTTCGGAAAATAGCCGCCTCAACACTGCCAAGTTTTTCCAACTACAACGCCTGGCTTACATAGAGAAAGTTTGGCACAAAGATAAAGATTTACAAGCAGAAAGCATTAAACTCAATCTATTCCAAACACAAATTGAGCACGCCAAACTAGCCATCCAGAACGCTCCCAAAGTCCCTAAACTGCTCCAGATAGAAGCAGACCTGACCAAAAAACTCTACAAATTCGTAGCCAATGCCGTTTGCAGAGAAGGATTCAAAAGAAGGAGAGATGACGCTGACCAAGCCAACGCCTTCCTCAACCACGGTAACTACCTTGCCTACGGCCTTGGTGCCACCACCCTTTGGGTACTTGGCATCCCTCACGGTTTTGCTGTCATGCACGGCAAAACCCGAAGGGGAGCACTGGTCTTCGATGTTGCCGACCTCATCAAAGATGCCATCATCCTACCGTGGGCCTTTATCTGTGCCAAGGAAAACGCAACAGAACAACAATTTCGACAACAATGCCTGCAAGCCTTTACCGACCACAAAGCCCTCGACTTCATGTTCGATCAAGTTAAAGCAGCAGCCCTTAACAAACAAATAGCCAAAGGTGAATTCCTATGATGGTCACCTTCGTCAGCCAATGCGAGAAAAAAGCACTAAAGAAAACCCGAAGGGTACTCGATGCTTTTGCCAATCGTATTGGCGACAACACCTGGCAAACTGTCATCACCCAAGAAGGCCTACAGGCCGTCCACAAATTACTTAAGAAAACCGCCAGCAAAAGCACCGCCGTCAGCTGCCACTGGATTCGATCCCGCTCTCGCTCAGAGTTACTATGGATAGTTGGGAAACGATATGAATTTAATGAAATGGGATATGTGCCTGTGAACCACACATCAAAAGAAATTATTATGGATAAAACACCATTAGAAACAAAACATATTTATGCAAATACTAAAGGACAAACTCTCAGTGAACACTTATTTGCCGTTGGGTTTCTCGCCTTTTCATTGATAAAGAGAATAGACATTAAAAATCCTCGATTAGCTCATGCCGCTTTTATTTCGGGCATTTTGCATGATATTGGCAAGATTGATTCACAATTTCAACAATGGTTACTAAAAAAACTTGGCAAATTATCTAACAAGTTAAAAGATGAAGCATCCTTACCTGATGATGGTTTTCATATAGACAACTCAGTCAGAGGTCATACCAAGTTTTCATTTGATAAACATCCGCGCCACCATGAAGTTTCGTGGCTTTTATCAGCAGTTTTACTTCAGAATGAAGAAACATTGAACTCGAGTCAACTCGAACAAATTTTCCATGGCATATATTGGCATCACACACGCCCTTTCCGGAAAGAGAACCAAAACTTTTTCAATAAACCAGAAGGAATCTATAAACTACTTAAAAAATCATTGGATAACGACACAGTTGATCAACTTTTTGAGAACTTGAACATTGTATTGAAAGATGTTGAGGCCATTGCAACTATGTTTGATAAAGCTGGTGACCTTAAAGATCTCTTCCCTAAATGGACAACCCGTTTTAACCTTAACAAACAAGATTTGCCGGAATATAAAATCTACAGTGATATTTCAGATGAACTCGATGAATATAAAAATGATGTGAGAGTAAATGCTCTTAATAACATCATCCGTACTGCCGTCATCAGTGCTGACCGCATTGTATCAGCCATGCCTGCTGATGATTTAACAGCATACCTTTCGGAAGGGACTTTGGAGTCTGCTCTTGATGAAGTTATGCCTGAAAATAACTCTTTGATTGCTGAAATAGAACGCTGCATACAAGGCTTTGAAAACAGACATCCAAACAGTGAACGCAATCAGTCCCAAACAAATGCAGCATCAGAGATTACCAAGTTAAAAGAATATGCCAAATGTGATGACGTTGCTAACATAGGAGTGCTTCAGGGCCCAGCTGGTTGCGGAAAAACCAAAATAACCCTTGAATGGGCAGCCAAAACCAAAGCAAAAAAAATCATGTGGGTATGCCCACGAGTGCAAGTCTGTTTAGGACTTGCACATGATCTGACTCAAACTGAATATTTACCAAACAGTAAAATTGAAATATTTACAAGTGAATTCAAAAAAACATTAACTGATGGTGTCAGCTTAGAAGGTGCATCAGATACGCCAGAAGATGAGTACTTTAATGGTGATATTGTGATTACCACGATAGACCAAATCATCAACAATATCATATCTCACAGCAAAGTCACCGCAATGTTTGATTTCATGCAATCCCATGTGGTTTTTGATGAATTTCATGAATTAATTCCAATGCCAGCTTTCAACTTGCTGTTCGCTGAATTGTTGGAAGCCAAAAAGTTGCTTAAACATCATGCAAATACACTCTTGGTGTCCGCTACTCCACATAATTACTTTGTGACTGAATTTCTAAAGATTGATAGAAACTACATCATAAGGATAGCTAGCTTTAACCAATCCCAATACCGTATTGAGTTTCAAACCTATGATGAAAAAGAAGTAACAAACCCTTTAATCACCCAACATCACAATGATGGCGTAAAAACTTTTGTAATCACCAACACTGCCCAAGGCGCACAGTTGGGCTTTTTGATACATCAAAATCAAGAAAATAACATACTGCTTCACTCGAAATATACAAAGTCAGATAAGACAAAATGGTTTGATGAAGTATTTGAATGCTTTAAGCAAGGTGGAAATAGTAAATATGATGTACTCAGAAGCGGCCCAATTGTGCAAGCCTCCCTCAACATCAGTTCTGATCGCATGTTTACAGAGCTCACAAACGCTGAAAACTGGTTACAACGTTTAGGACGTTTAGACCGGTTTGGCGTGAATGATACCATCAACATATACACCACAGTCATGCCAAAAAGTTGCACCACTGGAAAACAAAACAGCTCAACTGCAAAATTTTTAAAACACTTGTTTTCCTGGAGAGGCACTGTGGCTTGGTTAGATTATCTACAAAGCAATCTAAATGCAGATGATAATGGCACCATCAAATTGAATGATTTATATCAGGTCTATCATGATTTTTACAATGACGAAAGTTGTCAGCAAATGATCGAAGAAGACCTTAAGTTGGCCTTGCGAAAAAGTGTAGAAATAATCAACAACAAAGTAATTGATCCAATATCAATATCACCTAAATCAAAGAGAAAAGATGGTGTTGTAAAGATATCAAAAAACTCTCTCAGGGGAGATAACCGATTCGTACAAATGGCTGTTTGTAAAGTGGATGAAAATCTAAACCCTAAGTTTATTAATGAATATACCTATAGTGAAGATACGAACCATGCAGTAGAAATAGTCGGACTCACCGAATCAACTGAAAAAATCAGAGGATATGGTGACAGTTCAAAAGACTTACTTGCCTTTATGCAAGCCAAACACCACAACATCAAAGAAGAAGCCAAAAAACCTTACAAGGATTTTTTACTACTCTTGGAAGCTCGCTCACCTGAATATCCCATATATCTAAGTTATACACCCAAAGACTTAGAACCCATTGGAGGTGAAAGAGAACGGCATAGATATGCAATTTATTACATCCTCAGTAAGAAACAACCTGTAGGTGCAATGAGCATTAACAAATTAATCAAACCCTCAGTCCAAGACTGAACTTTTAATTCAGGAGAATAGAAATGCAAAAAATAGAAGGCATTAAAAGCGTCGATTTTAAAATCAAAGCTTATGGTCACGGTGTCGTTAACTGGAATGGTCCAACCACATTAAGTAGCGAGGGGAAGACAGTTGACAACCACACACTCCCAAAACTACGCGGCTATACCAATTTAACAGGAAAGATAAAAGATGAAACAGGCTACAAATATAAAAAAGAAGCAACTGATATAAATTTCAAAGAAACACCTCTTTATATCAGCCAAAACTGTATTCGTCACCACCTGTTCAAAGAACAAGCCTATGATCTGCACTTTGCCGCTGAAAAAAGTTTAGCAAAAGTGCTGGCCTCAATCACTGGGCTTATTCGTGGCTACGTTGTTCCTGCTAGTCAATGCAAACGAACCAGTCCTTTATTGATTGAAGACTTTGTGGATCAATTGGGCAATGGTAATTTTGAACAATTTGGACAAGCTGGTGAGCGAGATAGTTCTTCATTTTTTTCAAAAACAACATTTGGTGATACTGAATACATTTCCTATGGCTCTATCAGTATCGAGCAATTACAGTTTATTTCTCTGGATAACAAATTCGACCGTTGCGCAATGGTAGTTAAAGACAACCAAGGCGAGCAAGTTGCTCAAGATGTGCAAGATTTTATTCAATCTCTAAAACCAGAACGCTCCCCCAAAGCAACTTTTCATGAGAATTTCGTTCGCAAGGGAACAATTTATAAAGAGGGTGAAATTGGTGTTTTACTAAATCAAGAAGCCATCTCAATTTTAATAGAAACAGCATTAGAGATGATTCAAGAATTATCTATTCGCCAAGCAAAAGGATATATGTACATAGATGGCATTGAAGTTGATTATAATGACAGCAACAAAATGATGCGCATCAAACGCAGCCCAGAAGAAGTCTCACCACAACCTCAAACAAAATATGCCGTATATTTTGAAGCAGAATAGGAGATCATATGAGGATTATCATAAGCTATGAAGCTTCTTGGCAGAATTCCTTTTTGGATGGCAGTAATGATCAAAAACTACCCAAGAAAGGAAGAAACTTTGTCGCTTCCATGACAGAATTAAGAAAGAAAGAAAGTTACCAGCAAAGGAATATCTCTAAAAATACGGTAATGGGTGTATTGAGTCGTTTGATCGGTGATCAGCGCAAACTTTATCAAGCCAGAGCAAGTAATAATTACTATTTTACTGACTTGGAACATGTCATTTCATTTGAAAACAAACCTAAGACTCTCAATCATGAAATTACATACATCCGTAATATGAAAGGCAGCACAGATCAAAACTCTTTTACAGGCATGATCAAAGTAAATGATCCAATATTTCAATCTGATTACTCACAGGAATTTTGGGACATTTTGTCTTTAGACCTGAATGAACTTTGTAATTTCATTGTAAATAACACCAAAGTAGTCAAAAGAAAACCGCTAGACCCTATATCTATACTGAATAGACTCGAAACCATCAAGAAAATCAAACCTGTTGACTATAATGGCTTAATCAAAAAAGCTTCTGACAGGCTAGCAACATCCTTTGAAAGATATAAACCACTAAATAAAAAAGGTCAGCAATTGATGTTGCCAATGTATTGCTCAGCACTTTATTTGCAAATGAAGCGGCTTGAGTCTCACTATGATATGAGCACAGCTAAATCAAAAAGAGGTGGTATCAGTGGCATCTCAAACAATGGGTTCACTCCTAAAGACTTTATGGACAAATACACAACAGGGGCTAAAAAGTGTATCTTTGGAAACCCCTATGTACGTGAAGAGTATGTCAAAGGCGAAGGAAAAATCAAACATACTCTTACTAAGGCCAACGGTCAACTTGTGATCAACTTAAACATTGACTTCGCCAAAGCAAAAGAACTCAAAAATATGATTGATTATGCAGGTGTATCCTCTTTTTATCTGGGAAAAAAGGGTTTGGCTTATGTGTCTGAAATCAGTGTTCGATAAGGAGGTATGTATCATGGAATATTATCAAGAAATTACACTCATAAATTCATTTAAAGGATCTTTGTTTAAACTGTGGTCAAAAGTCTTCATGCAGGTTCACCTCGCTTTGGTCGAACAGGCCAAAAAGACTTATGGCGATGATGCAAAGGTTTCAGGCATTGGAGTTAGTTTCCCTGAATACCAACAATTCGAAAAAAATGGTAGAAAATTTTCTATTTTGGGATCAAAGTTACGTGTTTTTACCAAACAAAAAACAGAACTGGAACATCTGGACTTACAACAGAAGCTGTCACAACTGAATGATTATGTACACATCAAAAGTGTCAGCATCATTCCAAAACAAATCAAAGGCCATTTGACGGTAAACCGCTATCGGCAAGATAGAAACATGGAACGGCTGACGCGAAGGTACGCCAAAAGGAAAAACATTTCTTTTGAGGAAGCAAAGAGTAAACAAGTCTCTAACTATGCTGAAAAGAACAACATCAGCTTTGAAAAGGCTATGGCAAGCTATGAAAGTCCACACCAGAAAAAACTTCCATACATCATCATGGACAGTTTGAGTAGCAATAATAAATTTTCACTGGAAATTGCACAATGTGTTACAGATCGCTCACATGAAGGTCTTTTTAACACTTACGGCATGAGTGCAAAAACAACGGTACCGAACTGGTAAAGGCTAATTACCCTTTTTCCAGAGTAAATTAACAATTTGTTATATATCAACAAGTTATGACCAAGGCTAATTTATTGGGTAAAAACAGCAAATTCACCACAAAACCTTATCACAGCTTGTTTTTTTCGCTTAAAATTGCTGTTAACCGCCGCAAAGGCGGCTTAGAAATGTCACCAGAGTTCCTGTCACCAGAGTTACTGGTTAACCGCCGCAAAGGCGGCTTAGAAATCATAGTCTAACAAATGGGTTTTACTGTAGTTGTTAACCGCCGCAAAGGCGGCTTAGAAAAAAAATATGGCTTTATGGCAATGACGTTGAAAGTTAACCGCCGCAAAGGCGGCTTAGAAAAACAGGACTGACAGCATTGGGGTCAAGTAGGCGTTAACCGCCGCAAAGGCGGCTTAGAAATTGTTGTTGTGTCATCTTGCCTTGAGCGATGGGTTAACCGCCGCAAAGGCGGCTTAGAAATGGATTGACGGTTCTGAATTTGATTTTTCAGTGTTAACCGCCGCAAAGGCGGCTTAGAAAAAATGGTGAAGCTTCAATTCGCTCAGATGAAAGTTAACCGCCGCAAAGGCGGCTTAGAAATTTAAGTTTCTGTTTCCCTTTAGGGATGTAGTGTTAACCGCCGCAAAGGCGGCTTAGAAACCTTGACGACCGGTGGCACTGACTATACCTAAGTTAACCGCCGCAAAGGCGGCTTAGAAAATAAGACCAGAGAATCAAAACATATTTTGGACGTTAACCGCCGCAAAGGCGGCTTAGAAAAGATCATGATGCTGTATACAAAACAGACAATAGTTAACCGCCGCAAAGGCGGCTTAGAAATCAGATGTTGCCATACTGGGGGACGGAATAATGTTAACCGCCGCAAAGGCGGCTTAGAAAAATCTATTTTCTTATCACTTCCAGTTTTATGGGTTAACCGCCGCAAAGGCGGCTTAGAAAAACACCCTTTGTTAGTTTGGTTAACCTGTTCCGTTAACCGCCGCAAAGGCGGCTTAGAAATTGGGTCACATTCAGTGAGTCCTTCAGTGCATGTTAACCGCCGCAAAGGCGGCTTAGAAATAATTAGTTTACAAGGACTATTTATGGTATACGTTAACCGCCGCAAAGGCGGCTTAGAAAGGCTATCTCAGCAAGTCTTGAGAAAAACACCAGTTAACCGCCGCAAAGGCGGCTTAGAAAAAGCCCTAAATCTATACCTATCATCACTCATAGTTAACCGCCGCAAAGGCGGCTTAGAAAAAAAATATGGCTGGTGTCTCCAGGTCAGGGTTGTTAACCGCCGCAAAGGCGGCTTAGAAAATACGTTGTTGAAGTTGACAAAGTAACTGGTGGTTAACCGCCGCAAAGGCGGCTTAGAAAACCAAAATGTCGCATGCGTGATCAAAATTGTAGTTAACCGCCGCAAAGGCGGCTTAGAAATTGCAGGGATAGATAAAGAAACGTTTATAGACGTTAACCGCCGCAAAGGCGGCTTAGAAATTTCTTGCAGCCATACCATTCGTAAATGCGAAGTTAACCGCCGCAAAGGCGGCTTAGAAATTCTTCAGGTTGAATGCGCCCCAAAGCAGTAAGTTAACCGCCGCAAAGGCGGCTTAGAAATGTTACCAGAGTTCCAGTTACCAGAGTTACTGGTTAACCGCCGCAAAGGCGGCTTAGAAATGTTTTTCATATTGAATGTCCATGTTGGTGAAGTTAACCGCCGCAAAGGCGGCTTAGAAAAACGCCACCAGCGGCATTAATTATGTCAATAGGTTAACCGCCGCAAAGGCGGCTTAGAAAATAAAGCTGGTCAATAAGACTTAAAACTTGGTGTTAACCGCCGCAAAGGCGGCTTAGAAAACCAACAAAAACTGAGACCCTTCAAGCAACATGTTAACCGCCGCAAAGGCGGCTTAGAAAAGGTGGTGTGATTGAAGCGGTTTTGGTTAAAGGTTAACCGCCGCAAAGGCGGCTTAGAAATTGTTAAATAGTTGACGGTTACAAGTTTATCAGTTAACCGCCGCAAAGGCGGCTTAGAAAATTCATATTGATTGCGGTTCCTACATTTGATCGTTAACCGCCGCAAAGGCGGCTTAGAAAACAATGTCATCGAGTGAGTCGTTTCCGTAACTGTTAACCGCCGCAAAGGCGGCTTAGAAATCAAGAAGATATGTTTATCTGTGAAATCAAGGGTTAACCGCCGCAAAGGCGGCTTAGAAAAATAAATAATTTGTTGCTTCAAGCTGTGATTTGTTAACCGCCGCAAAGGCGGCTTAGAAATAATCATTGCGCCTGATGCAGGGTACATGCCCGTTAACCGCCGCAAAGGCGGCTTAGAAAAACCCACTGGAAATTAGCATAAGTTTCTACAAGTTAACCGCCGCAAAGGCGGCTTAGAAATAATTTACATCTATAAGCCTTTGTTGAACAAGCAGCATAAAATGACCTTCTCCCTGAAAAAGATCAATCAAATGCCCGTCTAAAAGGCCTTACAAATTTGTACTGTTGTAGATGACCCTTTGATACAAAGCCAAATCAATATTACTGAAAAAAATCCACGACTCTAACTTTTAAAGCTTTGGCCAGTTTTTCGATGTTGTCTATGGCGATGTTGCGTTCGCCTCTTTCTACTGAGCCGACATAATTTCTGTGTAAACCTGCCAGTTCGGCGAGTTTCTCTTGTGAGAGTTGTTGCTGCAACCTAAAGTGTTTGAGGTTCTTAGCGAATTGAAGTCTGGCTGATTTGCGTCGTTTACCCATTTGACACAATTTCGCTTTTAGACTACTATAAGTCTACACACTATAGGTGTCTTTTGGTTTTTGCTTAAAAGCAATTACCAATAACAAAGGCACGAATACTTTTAATAAAGGAGGTCTATACAAGTAATAAGAGACAGGCATCGTATCGATTGGGTTTGCTTTGAAATTTATTCAACTGGGTTCAGATATGTAAGATTCGGACATAAGTTCTTCGATGATTTTAACTGGATTCGCATCTAGCTCTTTACAAAGCCTGATGAGCTCAACGACATTAACTTGTCTTTCGCCTGTTTCAATTTTACCTATGATCGAATGATGGATGCCCAGCTGGCTTGCCAGCTTTCTTTGTGACCAACCTTTTTCTTTGCGTTTGGTTTTCAACCAAGCCCGTAAGGCATCACTTTCTTTTGTGTAAATAGATTTTAGCACTGCCCCTATATTAGAGACAAGATACAATGTCTCGAAATGTGAGACATTTGGACCGATAATAATTTAAGCCGGGTAATGACGGTGGTATGGTTTTACAGATAAAAATATAAAGGAGGTTCTATGAACAGGAAATTCGTTACAGCATTTTTGTTTTTGTTATTTTCATTCGGTGGGTTCTCGGCTTCCACCAAAACATTCACCTATAACCTTCGCGATCAAGTCATATCAATTGTTTCTGATGATGACCCAAACAATCCTGTTACTTTTACTTACGATGAAAACGGCAACAGAAGGACCAAGACTCAAAACGGAGTCACAACTGAATACAAATGGAGTGCGAGGGGCGACTTAAGAGAAGTGAGCCGTAATGGAATTTGGCTTGCCAGATATCTGTATGATTTTCAAGGATTGAGAATCAGCAAGCAAGTCCGCCCCATTGGAAAAAACATTCAGGAAACACGCTACCATTATGATGGCAACCATCTTTTGTATGAAACCAATGTGTTAAGTAATGTTCTGGTTCGTTATCATTGGGCACAGGGTGAACCCATTGGTGAAACCAGAAACGGAGAGAATTACTATTATATGCTGGATGCCATGGGTTCTGTTGTGGCAGTCACGGCACAAGATGGTTCGGTGGTCGCTCGCATTGAATATGATGCCTTCGGTAACATCACCAGAACACACGGCTCACATGCCGGCTTGTTTGGCTTTACTGGCTTTTATGCCGATGATGAAACTGGTCTCTATTATGCACAACAACGCTATTATGATTCAGAACTTGGGGCTTTTATCTCAGAAGACCCACTTGAAGGTGTGGCAAATGACCCACCCACGCAACACAGGTATTTATACGCCAGAGCCAATCCAACCAAATACCTAGACAAAGACGGTCGCTGTTCAAGTGTGGTCAATCAAATAGACCCTTATGCCTGTGATCGCCATACAGCAGGATTGACTGATTCTAAAATTCTTGCCCAAAACACCCAGGACATCAAGAACGAAGCAGCAGCCTATGCAGGTATTGGCCAAGCTGTTGGTGATGTTGTAACAGGAACAATCCAGACAGCCAAAGACATAGGTGGTACTTATGTTGAAGCAGCGACAGGTGGCAAGTATGCCAGGGGTTCGATGCTGAGGTTAAGGGGACAGGTTGATGCCACTTATGAATTTGTAAAACATCCTGTTAAAAGTGTCCAAACGGCCATCAACAACCACAAGATGGTTGTTGCTGAAATGGAGTCCAGAGGTGATTTTGAAGGACCGATACAGGAACGGGCACGATTTGCAACCACCGGCTTACTGACAGCTATAGGTGCAGGTAAAGGTGGGCAGATTACTTACAATAAAGGAAAAAACTTTATTCAGAGCCATTTACCTGAACCGCCGATAATGGCAACACAAAACAGTTTTACTGGCATAATTACAGAAGGTGCAGATAATAAAGTTCACTTCAGAAGTTTCGAAGATGTTGATGTCCAAAGAAACTATTACCAATATTGGACACAAGAACCCATTGTTTTTCAGGGTAATAAAGTATTTCCTAGGGATGACTTGTTTGATCCTGATATGATGACAACATGGAAACAAAATAATGTTGTTCATAAGGGAACTAACCTGGAAAGAATGGCTGCTGGACGAGCACCTATAGACCCAACAGGGAAATCTGTTAACTTACATCACATGACCCAGCGTCATGAAGGATCAATTACAGAAGTAACTCAACGGTTTCATAGTAAAAATAAAAAAGTCATTCACATAAACCCAAACACTATTCCATCTGGAATCAACAGAGCAGAATTTAATAAGTGGCGAGAAAAATACTGGATAGAAAGAGCAAAAACATATGAAACAAATAATTACTAAATATACAAAAGACTATGTATTTCAGCTGATACAAAAACACAGTGATTTAGTTGATTTTGGAACAGTAGAATCTGCTGTATCAGATCAAGTTATCCAAGAGACTCAAAATAAAATTGGATTTCGATTTTCAGAGTCATATTTATGGTTTCTAAAAAACTTTGGCGGAGGAACTATAGGAGGCGAAGAAGTTTATTCGGTTTATGTAAACAATCCTCATCCAGCCTCTGATGATATTGCTCAACAACACATCATTAATCAAGACGAGGGAGACATTTCTAGCACTGCATTAGTTGTAATGTTCACTGATTATGGTGAGCTTTTTTATTTTGAAAATTCAAAGTTTGATGGAGCTGAATGTCCTATTTTCACAGCGAGTGTCGGTGAAGAACCTGTTTTATATGCTAATAATTTCTATGAATTCTTGGCTAAAAGAATAGAAAGTTTTTGGGTAAGTTAATGTTCAAAATACAAAAGATATTGGATGAAAGTGGTGAAATCAGGTTTTGGTCTCATGATGGCGCTACTGATGAAAGATGGAGTGATTTAGCAACTTGGGTCAAAGAAGTTTGGATTGAGGAAAATTGAAATTCAGTGCCAATAGTTTTGTATGGGATGAGTTTTACTGGGTTACAACTGCCGCGCGGCTTAGGAGTGCTATTACATGGAGCCAAAATACTAGAAATTGGCGGTTCTGATGCAGCTTCACTTTTATGGCTTATTGAGGGCTATGCAAACACATAAGACAGCCTGTCCTCCCGTCCGATTGCCTCCACCTTCGACCCCGCCTTCAGGAGTTAGCGTGATTTCTGATTCTTGTTATGGGTTTAACGGTGTATACTGGAATACCGTAAGTGGGGCAACATTTTATGAATTATGGAAATCCAATAATTCGAGTTTTTCCGGTGCATCTATTATTTCAACGACGTCAGGCACAAGTTCACAAATCAATGTCACATCAGGAACATGGTATCTAAAGGTGAAGGCTTGCAACGCAGGCGGTTGTAGTAACTTCAGCGCTATGACTTCAGCCACCAGATTAAATTACTGCTTATGAATATTATGAAAAAATCTTGTTATTTACTATTAATTCTAACCTCATTCTCGCTGTATGCTCAACAAGGGCCTACAGTTACATGTAATAATTGTGATGGTTCAATTCATCAACCAATTCCAGTTACAGGCTCCTGGTTTAATCCAGAACAACCGGGAACCGGATATGTATTAGAGGTTCAAAACGGCAGGTTATTAGGGTACTTTTTTGGATATGATGAAGCTGGCGACCAACAATGGTTGATTTTCCAAGGTGAGTTACAAGCTGTGGAAGACGACCCAGATGTTATTTGGAAAGTTGAAGCGCCATTTACTTCGTTTCGAGATGGGAACTCTTTCAATGAACCGTATACTCTTCCATCCAATGTACCTTCTGGAGACTCAATAAAAATAGAGTTCACGTCAATTAATTACGCTCGAGTCTCTGTTAATGATGGTGAAGTACAGAACATGGCGGCATTTACATATGGTGTAGGTCTAACTCAGCATTTCGATTCATCTGAACATTTATTCCCGGATTTGGAAGGAATGTGGAACATTACTGCATATGTCAATAGACCTGATGTGATTTCTCAACAGTATCTGTATTTAAATGATATTTTTTATATTGGGCCTGGCGTCACATCAGAAACCAATGGAATGAAAATTGTAGACTACTTTATTCATAAATATTTCTTATTTTCTTCAGAAATACTTGGTGTTAGTTCAATACGCTGTAGCAACCCTATGAATCCTGAAAATCAACAACGCGAAGTAGTTTGCGAAATGCGAAATTTTCCATGGTGGTTCATTTCTTCTGTTGATATTGAAGAAAAAATGATTGTACCTCTTCCCAATATAGGCGTTAATGATTTCACAGCTGAATATATTAATCCTGATGATGAAGACTATAATGGCCTAACAATAAAGGCAAAGAGAGTAAACTACTATCATTTTGAAGACCCAAATGGTTAATACTGACCTTTGCCCTAAAAATATACTTTCAAGATGTAGCACTCATGTGGAAGCTTACAGTGTCAGATCAAGTTACCCAAGAGACTCAAAATAAAATTGGATTTCGATTTTCAGAGTCATATTTATGGTTTCTAAAAAACCATGGTGGAGGAACTATAGGAGACGAAGAAGTTTATTCGGTTTATGTAAACAATTACCTTGAGTATTGTTGTGCGACGTAAAAAGATGACTCAGTTCTTTATTTAGTGGAATCAAGAAACAGCCATTTTTCCTGAGGATTAAATTATATAGAACAGAGAAATGAGATAGCACGCCAGAGCGTGCTATCTAATTTGGTGGACTATCAGTCCTTATTAACGGTAGTAAACCGATTCTTTTGAAGTACTGCCATTATTTTATAACTAAGCATTTTGCAATTCAAGTATTTAACATTATTTCAAAATAATCTATTTTAAACCGCAACTATATGAAACGCGACGAAACACACAATCAAACTTCTCTATTTGCTAATTTCAAAGTCATAGCAAATCATTTTATTTGAAAGACACAAAACACGCAAGAGGCAGAAAATTATTGATATTTTTTACGTTTCATATAAAATATACTTTTATTGTGGAATTTAGCAATGCACTATAGAGTCGGGTTTGATTTGGGATTTACATCAATTGGCTGGGCCATCATTATTCTTGACGAAAACTTGATGCCCACCAAAATAGAAGATTTTGGGGTCAGAATTTTTCCATCAGGTCGAGAAGCAAAGACAAATAAACCAACTTCAGTAAATCGCAGAGAAAAGCGTGGTGCCAGCAGAAACCATGATCGTTATATCATGCGTCGAAAAACATTACTAAAATACATGATTTTGATAGGGCTTCAACCACAAACCAGAACAGAACGTTCTGAACTAGCCAAAACCAATCCTTATGAGCTCAGGGATAAAGCTGTTAAAAAGCAAATAAGTTTATATGAAATTGGCAGAGTGCTGTTTCACATTAACCAAAGACGTGGATTCAAAAGCAACCTGGTAGCCGATCAAAGAGCAGATAAAAGTGAACAAAAAGGCTTAAAAAAAGGAATCGATGATTTAGAAAAAATGCTTGAAGACACAGAAATGACATTGGGACAATTCCTCTATCTTCGTTTACAATCAGGAAAGCCCACTCGCATGAAAGCTAACAACAATGAATACGAAATTTATACAAACAGAACGATGTATCAGCAGGAAGTTGATCAAATTTTGGCTGTTCAAAAAAAATTTCACCCTGGTGTTTTAACAAATGATGCTATACAAAAACTAAAAGACATCATTTTCTTCCAGCGACCATTAAAACTTCCTGAGCCCGGTTTTTGCAGTTTAATTAACGGTGAAAAACGCGCACGTTCTGCATATGTAGAGGTCCAGCATTTCCGAATCTTTCAAGAAGTCAACCACCTTGATTTTGTCAAAGAAAATCAATCTGTCCTATCAATGACACAAGACCAAAAACAAAAAATTATCAATCACTTAACCAAAAATTTCAGTGAGTTGCGTAAAGATAAAATACTTAGTTGGACTAAAATCAGAAAACTATTGGGCAGTGGTATCAACTTGAAATTCAACATGGAAGAGTCCAGAGATGGCCTTAAGGCAGATACCACCTCGGCACTTTTGCAACCAATTTTGTCAGAAATTTGGGCAGATTTATCATTAGCCAATCTTCGTAAGTTGGTGGATATCATCGTTACGGGGCAAAACAACTCTGAATTGAACCAAAAACTAAACAAATTCTTTTCAGAAGTAAGCAAAACCCTTTCTGATGATCAAATTAACCAATTGATACAGACCAAATCACGATTAGCCCCAGGCTTTGGTCATGTTTCTCTGAAAGCAATCCAAAAAATCATGCCGCACCTGAAAACAGGTATAATTTATAGCGATGCCTGTACTGCTGCTGGCATCAATCACAGTGATCAGAGGACTGGTGAACTCTTTCCTTTTGGTAATTTGCCGTACTATGGTGAAGCCCTGCCTAAAGCAGTCATTGGCGGAACTTTTAAGGACAAAAACAAGCCTGAAGAGTACTTTGGAAAAATCAATAACCCCACCGTCCACATGGCATTGAATCAATTCAAAATCATTATTAACGAACTGGTGAAAAAATATGGTGAGCCTCCCAAACAAATTCATATTGAACTGGCAAGAAATGTCACTTTGGGCACTAAACAGCTCAGTGAGCTAAAAAAAAATCAAGCCGCAAACCAAAAAGAAAATCAAAGAATCAATGCTTTTCTTACAGAACACGGACACTTTCCCAGCTACAACAACCGCATGAAATACAAACTGTGGGAGGATTTGGCAAAACAACCTGAACAACGTTGCTGTCCGCTCACTGGTGACACCATTAACGACGAGTATTTATTCTCACCACTGGTGGAAATCGAACACATCATTCCTTTCTCTCGATCATTCGACGATTCAAGGAACAACAAAATGCTGTGTTTTCAGCGCGCCAACAGATTTAAAGGCAATAAAACACCTTACGAAGCATTCGGTCACAGCCCTGATGAATACAACTGGGATGACATCATTGCCAGAGCCAAAAATATGGAACGTAAATTCTGGCGTTTTTTACCTGATGCCATAGAAAGGTTCAAAGACAGCAAGGAAGGGCAATACATTCAACGGCAATTAAACGACACACGCTATATGTCTAAATTGGCACACCAATATGCTGAATTTGTGTCAGGGCCGCATACGGTTAAAGCAATTAAAGGTAAGTTTACCAGCGACCTGCGGCACCACTGGGGACTGGAACAGTTCACGCATAACATGATTGGCGGGAAATTCACCAAAGACAGAACACAACACCATCATCATGCCATAGATGCTATAGTTGTGGCATTAACAGATACCAGTGCGATGCGAAAACTGGCCAGAGCCAACCAGCGAGCACGGAAACAGGAAAGCCACAAATTAATGCTTGATTTGGAGCCACCATTTCAGGGGTTTGACCTTGAAAAAATCAAACTCAAACTACAGAATATGATTATTTCTCATAAACTGGATCACAAAGGCGCACAAAAAGCCATTGCCAAAGGAGCAACCACAGGTTCTTTGCATGAGGACACCAACTACGGTCAGATTGATGGCTCTGTTTACGCCATTCGTAAAGATTTAACTGCTGATAATTTTAAAAAGTTACAAGATATCAAAGAAATCGCCAGCAAAAGAATTCGTGAAGACATCAGCAGGATATTTGAAAACTTTGGCGATACCAAAAAAGAATACGAGAGCGCCATTGAGCAATACAAGGAAAACAGTCACAACAATCCTTACCAAAGACTTAAAAAAGTCAGAGTCCACGTTAAAAAAGACAGTTTAATACCGATCAAAGACAGAAATAACAAGGCCTACCGTCATGTGATTGGTGGCAATAATTTCTGTGTTGAAATCTGGTGCCCAACCAAGGGCAAAAAAGCAGGCAAGTGGCAATGTGAAGTGGTCCAAACATTTTATGCCAACCAAAAAGAATTCTTACCACAATGGCGCAAGGATAATCCCACAGCCTACAAGGTGATGAGGTTACAAATTAATGATATGGTAGCCATAGACAAAAATAATGAAAGACAAATTTGTCGAGTTCAAAAGTTATCTGCTAAGGGGCAAATTGTTTTAAGACATCATAATGACGCCACAACCAAACAAAAAACACAAACGAACACATCGTCATCATCATTACAAAAATACAATGCCAGAAAACTGTTTGTTTCACCCATTGGTAAGATTTATGACCCCGGCCATGCCAAAAAACACTGATGAGTATTTTAGAGATCAGTGAACTGGCTTGTCATTTGTCTTGTAATAGAGGTTTTATTAAAATCTCAAACAAAGGTGAAGTTGTCAAACAAATTCCCTTTGACTACCTCACCAGCATCATCACCAAGGCCCATGGTATCACTTTTACACAGAACCTGTTGGTCAGATTGGCACAACACAATATCCCATTAGTGATTACTGACCAAAGCTTTATGCCTGTTTCCTGTGTCACACCATTATCTTCCCACTTCCAAGGGAGCAAAATCGCCAGTGCACAGGCTAATGCAAGTAAAGGCTTAAACAACAAACTGTGGCAAAGAATAATAAAAGCCAAAATCAAACATCAAATTGCCGCCCTGAAATACTGTGGTAAAACCACTGAGGCAATTGAACCATTGGTGGAGCGAGTAACAGCAGGAGACCGACACAACATCGAGGCTCAAGCAGCAAAACACTACTGGCAAAGCCTGTTTGGCGATCAATTCAGGCGTACACGTTTTGGTGATGAGCCAAACGCACTGCTTAACTACGGTTACATCATTCTGCGTTCGGCTTTGGCCAGATATGTAGTAGCTGCTGGTTTGTTACCATCTTTGGGTATTCATCACAGCAACCAACGTAATGCTTTTTGTGTGATTGATGACTTGATTGAGCCATTCAGGCCAATCACAGACTTAACTGTTATTCATTGCCTACAAAATGGTTTTGAAGAAATCAACCGGCAAAGCAAAAGTTTATTAACTGCTCAACTGAAGCTTTTGATTCGACACAAAACTCGATGGACCATCGTGCAAAACAGCATGAAAATGATGGCCCAATCACTTGCAGTCAGTTATTTGGAAGCAAAAGACAAGCTACAAATACCCAAGGCCAATTATAAAAAGCTAAAAATAAAAACATGAAAGTATCAGGATATAGACTGATGTGGATGATTGTGATGTTCGACCTGCCAACCATAACAGATAGAGATCGACGACGTGCCAATGGCTTCAGAAATTTTCTCAAAGACAATGGTTTTGAAATGTCACAGTTATCAGTTTATTTCAAATTTGTTGGTGTAAGAGAAAAAGCCAATAGAATGGTCAGAAAAATCAAATCAAATACACCGCCAGGCAACGTCAGTATTTTGTTTTTTACTGATAAACAATTTGCTCAAATCATTAGCATAAAAAATAATGAAATTGAAAAGTTTACTGATCAAGTGGAACAATTACTGCTGTTTTAATCGCAAAAAAACAATCACAACAATAAAACCTGTTAAGACAAAGAGACAGCATTTGTTTGTATATCAACAAGATACTGCCTCCTATTTTACTTCAAAAGAACTCGGCTTAAAACCGCAACAAAGTTTGAACATTTCCGTTGAAAGAAGCTATTTTACTTCAAAAGAACTCGGCTTAAAACCGCAACTACTATGGATTAGACCCATACAGAGGGAAGATTTTACTTCAAAAGAACTCGGCTTAAAACCGCAACTTTCTGGTGGTGCCTTTGATGACCTGTTCGATTTTACTTCAAAAGAACTCGGCTTAAAACCGCAACTGCCATAGTTAGCGTCTAATTCCGCCACCATTTTACTTCAAAAGAACTCGGCTTAAAACCGCAACATAACGGGGTTGCATACCATACTGCACGAAATTTTACTTCAAAAGAACTCGGCTTAAAACCGCAACTATAGGATGCTTGATTTAATGCGTTATGTCATTTTACTTCAAAAGAACTCGGCTTAAAACCGCAACTAGCGGTTGTCGCGGTTGTAGCGGTTGTAGATTTTACTTCAAAAGAACTCGGCTTAAAACCGCAACCTTTACATGTGTTCGCATCATCAATGAGTATTTTACTTCAAAAGAACTCGGCTTAAAACCGCAACACTTCTCAGCATGGGCGACACTTGAAACAATTTTACTTCAAAAGAACTCGGCTTAAAACCGCAACTTATAATATATTCCAAGTTAAGTAAATAATATTTTACTTCAAAAGAACTCGGCTTAAAACCGCAACTATGATGTACTAATAGTACAAGTATTAATTATTTTACTTCAAAAGAACTCGGCTTAAAACCGCAACTTAGATACCTTTAATAATAAACGTTCATTTATTTTACTTCAAAAGAACTCGGCTTAAAACCGCAACGCTTTATCTTTATTAATAAACTGAATGGAGATTTTACTTCAAAAGAACTCGGCTTAAAACCGCAACAGCATTGAATTAGCAAAAAAATACGGTGTTATTTTACTTCAAAAGAACTCGGCTTAAAACCGCAACTATGGCCTGTATTTTACAATCAACCCCGGAATTTTACTTCAAAAGAACTCGGCTTAAAACCGCAACGTGATATGCTCATTCAATTCCGCGATGAGCAAGGCGGGTTGGACTTCTCTCCGATCAGCCCAACATTTTAATTAATAAGCGAATAATACCTTCTTTTCAGCTAACTAAGAGCAAATAAAACAATGAATAAACATACCCTGTGTTCATCTGGGGTGAATTTTTCTGGATTACTTATGCTTTGCTTTTTTCAAATCATCTATTGGATATCAATAAGCGTATCCAAACTCCTCTAAAAATCTGGCGCGGAAATCCTTTTTGGAAATATAGTGGTTTTGGGTACCAGCAGTAGCAATCTTGATGCTGCCCAACAACGATGCAATTCTGCCAGTGGTCTGGAAGTCTAAACCATTGGTTAAACCATAGAGCAATCCAGCGCGATAAGCGTCACCACAACCTGTCGGGTCGACAATTTTCTCAGCTTTAACCACTGGAATGTGGTACATGGTTCCATCTGCATAAACTTCTGAACCTTTTTCTCCACGAGTCACAATCAAGGCATCCAAGTGATTTGAAATTTCTCGCGCGTCCATGCCAGTGCGATCATGGACCAATTCATATTCATAATCATTAACTGCCATCCAGGTGGCTTGATTGATGAATTGTTTTAAATCATCACCATCAAACAAGGGCATCGCCTGACCGGGGTCAAAAATGAACGGAATGTTTGAATCGGCGAATTCTTGTGCGTGTTGGAGCATGCCATCACGACCATCCGGTCCAACAATGCCAATCTCAATGTCCTGGTAATCTTTGACATGGTTTTCATGTGAGAAATTCATGGCACCAGGATGGAATGCTGTGATCTGGTTGTTCTTCATGTCAGTGGTGATATAAGCTTGTGGGGTAAAATGTCCTTCTTTGGTTTTCACAGCTTCCACTGAAATACCTAAGCTTTTCAAGCGCTGATAATAGACATCAAAATCACTACCAACCACACCCATGGGAACCGGAGTTCCACCAATCATTTTTAAGTTATATGCAATGTTACCCGCCACACCACCAAAGACGCGACTTAAACTAGGAACCATGAAAGAAATGTTCAGCTTATGAATTTGTTCTGGCAAGATATGGTTAGCAAACTCGTCTTCAAAGACCATGATGTTATCAAAGGCCAATGACCCACAAATTAACGCTCTACTCATTTAATAATTCCTCTAAAAGTTGTTTGGTTTGGACAGGATTGGCCTGCCCTTTGGTTTGTTTCATGATTTGGCCGATGAAGTAATTAAACATTTTCGTATTACCACTTCTGTAATCTGCCACCTGACTCGGATTATCGGCAATCACTTGCGCAATCAATTCATTCAAAGCAGATACATCTGAAATCTGCCCCAGCCCCTTGCTTGTGATAATTTCGCTGGCACTTTTGCCACTTTCCCACATCTCATCAAGTACTTGTTTAGCTACTTTTCGAGAAATAGCACCTGACTCAATCTCATCCAACAACCCTGCATACGATACCACATCTATCCTGGAATCTTCGATTGATTGTCCTTGAGTATTCAACAACGCACTGAACTCACCCAGCAAAAATTTGGCATTTAAATCAGCTTGTGCTTTTGATTGTTTACCTGAAGCTTCAAAAAAAGTGGACATGTTGATGTCATTAGCGATGATCATGGCATCATCCGCTTTTAAACCCAATTCATCCACATAACGTTGAATTTTTTGTGCAGGAAACTCAGGCAAACATTGTCGTTGTGCTTCAATCATTTCCTCTGTAATTCGGATAGGCAGCTGGTCAGGATCAGGAAAATAACGGTAATCATTGGCATTTTCTTTGCTGCGCATCGAACGAGTTTGGTCCTTATCTGCGTCATAAAGGCGCGTTTCCTGAATCACTTTATCACCTGCTTCAAGCAGCTTAATTTGACGCTTGGCCTCAAAATTAATGGCTTTTTCAATGAATCTAAATGAGTTAAGGTTTTTAATTTCCGCCCGGGTTCCTAATTCTTTTTCGCCCTTGGGTCTAACCGAAACGTTGGCATCACAGCGGAACGAACCTTCTTGTAGATTGCCATCACAAATACCTAAGTGAGTAACACGAGTGTAGATCTCACGCATGTATGCCACTGCTTCTTTGGCATTCGACATTTGTGGCTCGGAAACCACTTCAATCAAGGGGGTACCAGCTCGGTTCAAATCAATGGCGGAATAACGGTCATATTTGTCATGAATAGACTTGCCGGCATCTTCTTCTAAATGTGCGCGGGTGATTTCGATGACTTTTTCACCAGCTTCTGTTGTGATTTCAATGTGCCCTTTTCCTACAATCGGATCATCCATCTGACTGATTTGGTATCCTTTAGGCAAATCAGGATAAAAATAATTCTTCCTGGCAAAAATCGTTACTGGTGGAATTTCTGCATCAACAGCCAAACCGAATCGAATTGCGTACGCCAAAGCTTTTTGATTAATAACCGGTAAGGTGCCAGGTAATCCTGCATCTAAAAAACTGACTTGTGAATTAGGTGACGCACCATAACTGGCTTTCATGCCCGAAAACAGTTTACTGTTCGTATCCAAACGCACATGGATTTCCAAACCAATCACCATTTCCCATCGATCCCCCAGGTTTTTAGGCAAAGCGTTCATACAAAAGCCTCCGGTATCCGTAAATGATGATCATGGTCTTGTTGGTATTTATCAGCTACTGATAAAATCGATTGTTCATCAAAGTAACCACCAATTAATTGTAATCCCACTGGTAATCCTTCAGAAAAACCGATTGGCATTGACAGGCAAGGCAGCCCAGCCAAGGATGCCGGAATGGTGAATTTATCTGCTTGATACATACTCACACCATCAGCTTTTTCACCATGTTTGAACGGTAATTCCGGTGAAACAGGGCAAGCAATGACATCAACTTCAGCAAAAGCCTGTTTGAAATCTTCACTGATTAAACGCCGCACTTTCTGGGCTTTGAGGTAGTAAGCATCATAGTAACCAGCTGATAATGCCCAAGCGCCAATCATGATACGTTTTTTAACTTCGGAACCAAAACCTTCACTGCGACTTTGACGATACAAACTTTCTAAATTATGGGCGTCATTGGCTTGATGACCAAATCGAACACCATCAAAACGAGATAAATTTGAGGAACACTCTGCCGGCGCCAAAACATAGTAAGCAGACACTGCTAAATCAGCATGAGGCAAGTTAATATCAATAATTTCAGCACCTTGTTGCTTGAAGTATTCAATGGCTTCCAATGTCCTCTTTTTGACACCCCCATCTTGCAAAGAATCAATCCAGACTTGAGTAACACCAACCTTTAATCCTTTGAGGCTGGTATCATTTGGTTTTTTCCATTGCAAAGGTTTTTCTGGTGCTGAAGTTGAATCCAAAGGATCATGTCCGGTCATGGCTGCCAAGACCAAACCACAATCATCAGCTGAGACAGCCATTACGCCACCCTGATCCAGAGAAGAGGCAAAGGCCACCATGCCATATCTCGAAACTCGACCGTAACTGGGTTTGATGCCGGTGATGCCACAAAAGGCAGCTGGTTGTCTGATTGAACCACCCGTATCAGAACCCGTGGCAACGGGCACCATGCGCGCAGCCACTGCCGCTGCTGAGCCCCCTGATGAACCACCCGGAACTCTACTTAAGTCCCATGGATTGTTGACTGGATTGAAAGCTGAATGCTCATTGGACGAGCCCATAGCAAATTCATCCATGTTGGTTTTGGCCAGATTTATCATACCAGCATGCTTGAGCCTAGCCACTGCTGTGGCATCATAGGGTGGTATAAATTCAGCCAACATTTTTGAGCCACAAGTGGTTTTAATACCCCGGGTACAAAACAAATCTTTATGTGCCAACGGAATACCCGCCAGTAACTGTCCAGTTTCAATGCCTTTTTCAGCTTGCAGCATTTCAGCAGCGCACAATTCCTGGCGCTGGGTTATCAAGGCATGGGTTGTCTCATTATGTGCAACACATCGATCATAATAAACAGCACACAGCTCTTGTGCACTGATTTGTTGCTCCTGTAACATCTCAGATAATTGTCTGATACTAAGATTAATCATTGGGTCAAATTCCTTTTGTTGTTCACTCAATTACTTTAGGCACTAAATAATGATCCTCATCGGCATGTGTGGCCAATTTCAGCAGTTCATCTTTATGTGATTGATCGGTGACCTCATCCGCTCTAATCTGCTGTTGACCACCAATGGGGTTCGCCATCGGTTCCACCGCATCGGTATTGGCATCGTTGATGTGTTCGATCATACCCATCACCTGATTCAACGAAGCAGTAATTTCCTCAGTTTGGTCTTCAGGAATATTCAGTTGTGCCAAGGTGGCAATTTCTTCTAATTCTTTACGATTAATTGACATTTAAGTAGCCGGATTCATATATAATTCGCAGATTGGCTTACAGCAAAGTAAAGCCGCGGGATATTATGCCATTTTTTGCCAATCAGATGTAACTACAATTATCACATGTTTAAAAAATTCAGAAGCTTATTTTCAAACGATTTATCCATTGATCTCGGAACTGCCAATACCCTTATATACATGCGTGACCATGGTATCGTCCTGAATGAACCTTCAGTGGTGGCTGTGCGCATGGATCAAAACAGGGGTGGCCATGCCAATATTGCTTCGGTTGGTGCTGATGCAAAAATGATGCTGGGCCGAACACCCGGTAACATAAAAACCATCCGCCCTCTGAAAGATGGCGTGATTGCAGATTTTGATATGACCTCTGCCATGTTGCAGCATTTTATTCGCAAAGTACATTCCAACCGCTGGTTAAAACCTTCTTGTCGGGTCTTGATTTGTGTGCCTTGTGGCTCTACCCAAGTTGAACGCCGCGCCATAGAAGAGTCGGCGTCAGGTGCTGGTGCCGCAGAAGTATTTTTGATTGAAGAGCCGATGGCAGCGGCGATTGGCGCCGGTATTCCCATACATGAAGCCCGCGGCAGCATGGTATTGGACATTGGTGGTGGCACCTCAGAAGTGGCAGTTTTATCCCTGAATGGTATTGTTTATTCGGCTTCAGTAAAAATTGGTGGCGATAAATTTGACGACTCCATTATTTCGTATGTGCGTCGCAGCTATGGCACTTTAATCGGTGAGTCCACAGCTGAAAGAATCAAACATGAAATTGGTTGTGCTTACCCCGCGGGTGAGGAAATCTCACTGGAAGTTTCTGGCAGAAATTTAGCAGAGGGTGTTCCTCGAAAATTCACCATGACCAACAACGAAGCATTGGAAGCGCTGCATGAACCACTTTCAGGCATTGTGGCAGCTGTTAAAACTGCATTGGAACAAACACCTCCAGAGTTGTGTGCTGATGTAGCCGAACAAGGCATTGTGTTAACTGGTGGTGGTGCATTGTTGAAAGATTTTGACAAGCTCTTAATGGAAGAAACAGGACTACCTGTATTTGTAGCTGAAGACCCTTTGACTTGCGTGGCACGAGGCGGCGGTAAGGCTTTGGAAATCATCGATGAGGAAGGGTCTGATTTTTTTGCACCATTCAGATAAACCCATGATTTGATTATTTTCAATGGAAAACCTGCAAAGCAACCAGAAGATAACCCATTCACCCCTGTTTAAATTTTTGATTTTGGAATTCATCTGCATGGTGCTGATGATTTCTGATAAAAACAATCAATTAACCCAACCCATCCGCGATACTTTATCACTGGCAGCAATACCTTTGCTCAAAATTGTTGAGTGGCCACAAGAAGTTTATCAAATTGCAGAAATTGCCGTATCCAGACAAGCTCACTTGATTGAAGAAAACAACCAACTCAAAGAAAGGCTGTTGGACGCGGAGTTACAAGTACAACAAAATTTATCTCTCTCGGCTGAAAATCAGCGTCTTCGCAGCTTGTTGAGTGCCAGCCAAAATTCTCCATTAAGTACCAGCGTGGCTTTTGTCTCAAACATCACCCAAACCCAGAATAAACAACAAATCATCATTGACCAAGGCAGTGCCGACGGTTTGTTTGTTGGCCAGGCAGTGCTCAACCTGGCTGGCGTTATTGGTCAGGTAGATGTTCTGAGTCGCCATTTCGCTCATGTTATTTTGGTTACCGATACCAACCACGCCATTCCAGTTGAGGTACTGCGTACTGGTTTACGCACAATTGCCTATGGACGTGGTGACCATATTTATCTGGCTGAAATACCAACCAGTGCCAATATTCAAGTGGGTGATGTGTTGGTGACTTCAGGTTTTGGCAACCGTTTTCCACGTGGGCTTAAATTGGCTGAGATCAAAGCCATGTCAGTCAGTCCCGAACGCACTTTCAAAACTGCTGAAGCAGAACCTTTTGCTGAGCTAAGCAGATTAACTGAAGTCTTTTTGGTCTGGCCCAGTGACACCACCACCTTTCCCACCCTCAATGACGACAATCAACCAGAAGTCTCACCACAGAACTTACAAGAAAATGACTCAAGCGGACCAAGTGGTGATGCCACTGTATTAAACCAGAGTACAGCAGAAAATGAGTAAGCAAGTTCATAGCAACAGTTTGTTTTTACACCTATCAATCTTGTGTGGAATATTGTTAACTCTCATTCCCTGGCCGCCTGCTGTTGCCTTATTCCAACCTCATTGGGCTGCTTTGATGATTGCTTATTGGTCACTGAATGCCGCCAACAGTCGCGTGATGTATGTGGCTTTTGTCTACGGGCTGATATTGGATGTGTTGATGGGCTCGTTGTTAGGAAAGCACGGAATGTCACTGGTTGCCCTGTCATTTTTAGTGACCAAGTCAGCCAAGAAGTTACGCATGACCTCATTTTGGCAATTGTTGATGATGGTCTTGGTTTGGCTGTTCAATGACATCGTGATTAGAGCAGCGATTGACTGGCTCAGTTATCGTTACCAACCTCAATTAAGCGACCTCTTACCGTTGATCACTGCGGCACTGATCTGGCCATGGCTTAAGTATTTGATGGATCGATTACAAACCTCAATTCGTAACAGTTAACGATGGGGCGTGTACTCAAACAACCTTTCCAGGAAAAGAAGCTGTTTACAGAAAGAATCATTGTGTCTTTGATTGCAGTTTTGGTCACTTTTACATTGTTGTTAGGTCGCTATTTTTACCTGCAAGTGCTACAACACGACAAATACGCAGCTGAAGCTGATCAAAACAGGATAAAATACTCTCGCATCAACCCAACCCGTGGCTTGATTTATGACCGCAATGGCTTGTTGTTGGCCGAAAACATCACCACCTACCGACTGGAAGTTATCCCTGAACAAGCCAAAAACCTCAGCAAAAAATTGTTGGCGCTAAAAAACCTGATCGGAATAGACGATGAAGCAATAAGTGAAATCAACGAACAACTCAAGTACAACCCCGTTTTTAAACCCCTCACGATCAAACCTAAATTAACCGAACAAGAAGTGTCACAGTTTGTGGTGCAAAAGCACCAATTCCCTGGATTTGAAATCAAGCCTTACCTGATTAGAAAATACCTGTACCCAATAGAACTCTCACATTTAATTGGCTATGTAGGAAAAATCAGTGAAGCCGAATATGACCGACAAGACCACAGTATTTATGCCAAAGATGACTATTTTGGAAAAACCGGCCTGGAAAAATACTATGAACACCAACTACATGGCATCCCAGGGCAGTTGGTTACTGAGATCAACGCCCAAGGTAAACAACTATCTGAAACAATAAACACACCTCCTGTTAACGGTACCCACCTGGACCTCACCATCGATATGCAGTTGCAAAAAGCTGCTTACCGCGCTTTTGGTGAAGAAACTGGCGCCGCCATAGCTGTCAACCCGAATACTGGTGAAATTCTTGCCATGGTTTCAAAACCAGGCTATGACACCAATGAGTTTATCAATGGCATCAGTCAAACCAATTATAATGAACTCGCCAATTCAACTGAAAAGCCATTGTTCGATCGCAGTATTAAAGGCGGCTATGAGCCCGGCTCCACCATCAAACCCTATATTGCCCTTGCTGGCTTATACCACCAATTAATCACTCCGGAAAGCACCATGTTTTCTAATGGTTATTTTCAAATCCCAAACCAAGCAAGACGTTACCATGACTGGAAGCAAGGTGGCCATGGCCAGGTTGATTTAATCAACTCGCTGGCTGAATCAGTTAATGTCTTTTTTTATGACCTCGCCTACCGCTTGGGTATTGATAATATTCATGATTTTTTAAAACCATTTAAGTTCGGGCAACTCACGAACATTGATGTGGCTGGTGAAAAACAAGGTATTTTACCCTCACGCACCTGGAAACAAGCCAATCGCGATATGATATGGTTTCCTGGTGAAACAGTGATCACCGGTATTGGCCAAGGTTATTTTGTGATTACACCCGTACAAATGGCACAAGCACTGTCCATATTGGCTTCAAAAGGACAAATTAATCCCTTGCACTTGGTAAAAAAAGAACACACAACCAGTGCCTTACCTTTTGCTATTCAACCACATCATTGGCAAGTGGTTCATGATGGTCTGACAGCGGTAATCAATGCACCTAATGGTACTGCAAGAGCCATCAAAGAAGATGATTACCTGATTGCTGGGAAAAGTGGCACTTCACAAGTCTTTGGCAAAAGTGAAGAAGACATTTACAAAAAAAACGAAGAGTTACCTAAACACCTGCGCAACCATGCCTTGTTTATTGCTTTTGCACCCATTGAACAGCCTGAAATTGCAGTGGTGGTGGTGGCAGAGCACGGAGCCAGTGGCACCAAGGCAGCAGCACCCATTGCTAAAAGCATCATTACTGCTTTCATGCAAGAACACCCTACCTTAACCGCAACAAACAATGAATAAACGCTTTTTCACCTACATACCCGATCCAGTTTTATTGGTATTGCTGATGCTCTTAATGGGTTATGGCCTGGTGGTACTCTACAGTGCTGGCGGTATGGTATTGGTCGAGCGACAAGCAGTTAGAATCGCCCTGGGTTTATCCGCACTGTACTTCATCACCCAGATCCGTCCTGAGCGATTTGAACAATTCACCCCCATCATTTATGTAGGTTCAATCATGTTGCTGGTGGCCGTGTTCTTTTTTGGTATTTCAGTCAAAGGCGCTCAACGCTGGTTAGATTTGGGAATCAGTATTCAACCATCAGAGCTTTGTAAAATCTCTTTACCCATGATGGTGGCATGGATCTTCCGACACACGGCACTACCACCCAATTGGAAATATTTATTGGCCGCGGCTGTAGCCATAGGCATTGGTGCAGGCCTGATCTATAAACAACCAGATCTTGGAACTTCTATATTGGTTTCCGCCAGTGGCATTTTTGTTATCTTTTTGGCAGGTATCTCATGGAAATTTATTCTTGGTGGTCTGGTTATGGGTGCACTGTCGCTACCCGTGCTCTGGCAGTTTTTACATGAATACCAACGCCAACGCGTTTTGATGTTTTTGAACCCTGAGGCTGATCCACTGAACTATGGCTGGAACATCATTCAATCCAAAATTGCCATTGGCTCTGGTGGGTTTTGGGGTAAAGGATGGACCGAAGGTAGCCAGACCCAATTAGATTTTTTACCCGAACACTCCACTGACTTTATTTTGTCAGTGCTGTCAGAAGAGTTTGGATTTTTTGGGGTTTTGGTGTTGTTTTTCTTGTACACCTTAATCATTCTGCGCTGTTTTTTTATCGCACAACAAGCAAAGACCACCTACAATCGATTACTTTGTGGGGCACTAACCTTAATTTTCTTTGTCTATATCACCATCAATGCTGGCATGATCTCAGGTGTTTTACCGGTGGTGGGTGTACCATTGCCTTTAGTCAGCTATGGCGGTACATCGGTGCTTACTTTATTGGCATCCTTTGGTATCATTACATCTGTTCACTCACATAAAAAACTAATCCAACAATGAAAACAAAACTTACAACCTTCATCTTAACGGCTTTGATCATGAGCAGTACCATCAGCACAGCCAAAGTCGATTTAAAAACAGTCGATGCCTTTATCCGAGACACAGCAATTGAAAAAAAATTAGATGCTCAATGGATTCGCAGTGTAATCAGCCAAGCAAATCACCAACAAGGCATCATTGATGCCATGAACAAACCAGCCGAAAAAGTACTTAAATGGTATGAATATCGAAAAATTTTCATGACTGATAAACGCACCGCAGAGGGTGTTGCATTTTGGCAAAAACACCAAGCCGTTTTAGATAAAGTATCGGCCGAAAGCGGTGTACCAGCTGAAATCATCGTAGCCATTATCGGGGTAGAAACATTTTATGGTCGCATCATGGGTAACCACAAGGTTCTGGATGCACTATACACCCTGGCTTTCGACTACCCCAAACGCTCAAAATTTTTCACCAGCGAATTGAAACACTTTTTGGCCTTGGCACAAGAAAGTCATATTGATCCATTGGCCGCTAGAGGTTCCTACGCCGGTGCCATGGGTTATGGCCAATTCATGCCTTCCAGTTACCGCAGCTATGCAGTTGATTTTGAAAACGACAACAAAATTGACTTGTTAAATAACCCACAAGATGCCATTGCCAGTGTCGCTAATTACCTCAAGGCTCACAAGTGGCAATCAGATGGAAAAGTCTTAAATCCAATCAATAAACCTGAACAGAAACTTAAATTCAACCAATTAAAACCACATTTGACTGATACCAAAACACAACAAAAATACACCGTGCTTGAATTAGACTTGGCTGATGGCTCTAAAGCCTATTGGCAAGGCCACCATAACTTTTATGTGATATCACGCTACAACCACTCTCACATGTACGCCAGTGTTGTGTTTCAGCTTTCAGAAGCACTCAAAAAGGCTAAAGCTGGCACCTTAACAACCACTAAAACCACAGAATAATCATGAATAAAACTTTTGTATTACTTATTCTGGTTAGCCTAATTATCACTGGCTGTGGCAAAAAAGACAGCTACCGTGATATTGATACAGACAAAATCAAACCCTGGGTGCCAAAAGCAGAGCCGTTAAGTCGTTATGGGAATCATAGCCCTTACCGAGTTCATGGCAAAGTTTATCAAGTTATGGCACAAACCAGTGGTTACACCGAAACTGGCAAAGCTTCCTGGTATGGCAAAAAATTTCATGGACGCCAAACTTCAAATCAAGAAGTTTTTGACATGTATAAACTGACTGCAGCACATAAAACCTTACCATTACCCAGTTATGTTGAAGTCACTAACTTAAAAAACAATAAGAAAGTGATTGTCAGAGTTAATGACCGCGGGCCCTTTGTTAATAACCGCATCATCGATTTATCCTATGCAGCAGCCAAAGCCCTTGATTTCGTTAATGATGGCATTGCTGATGTTCACATTCGTGTTGTAAATTCGCCCAAAGACCTCGTTAATGTGCCAATCAAACAAGGGCTAACTTACCTCCAGCTGGGCGCATTTGCTGATAAAAATTCGGCATATAACTTAGCCAGAAAGGTCAGTCAACTACTTGGAATTGAAACCTTTGTCACCATATTGTCTACCCAGCGCGGTGCTTTACACCGCGTCAGGATTGGACCAGTCCAATCTGAAAACAAAGTGAACCAACTTATGAATCAAATTACTGCCAACGGCATCCCAAATGCCAAAGTCATTACCGAGTGAACTCAATGCAAAAAACAACAACCATATTATCAATACTTTTATTACTGACAGGGTTGGGATTAGCTCAAGCCCAAAATGCAGTGACCACCACCCCGCAACCACCCCAAGTCAATGCCAGTAGTTACATACTGATGGATTATCACAGCGGACATGTTTTGGCATCAGAAAACCCGCACCTCCAAGTAGAACCCGCCAGCATCACTAAAATGATGACCGCATATGTGGTGTTCTCTGAAATAAAAGCTGGCAACTTATCATTGGACGATATGATTACTGTCAGTGAAAAGGCATGGCGAACTGGTGGCTCAAAAATGTTCATCGAAGTAGATAAACAAGTCCAGGTTGAAGATTTGATTCGCGGCATGATTATCCAATCAGGTAATGATGCCTGTGTGGCTTTGGCCGAGCACATTGCAGGCAGCGAAGAAGTATTCGCTAGCATGATGAATCAACATGCCAAAAAACTGGGCATGACCCATTCCAACTTTCTCAACGCCACTGGCTTACCAGCCGAAGGACATTTGGTTACTGCGCACGATGTTGCCTTATTAGGCAGGGCTTTGATCACTGACTTTCCAAACCTGTATCATTATTATTCAGAAAAAGAATTCACTTACAATAAAATCAAACAACACAACCGCAACACATTACTGTATCGAGATCCCACTGTAGATGGATTTAAAACCGGACACACCGAAGCCGCTGGATACTGTCTGGCCACATCGGCCATGCGTAATGGTATGCGCATAATCAACGTCATCATGGGCACCGAATCAGAAAAAGCCCGAGCTGATGAAACTCAAAAACTGATTAACTATGGTTTTCGATTTTTTGAAACCCATAAACTCTACAACGCTGGTGATGAACAAATCCGTGCAGAGTTATGGAAAGGTAAAGAAGAAAATATCTCACTGGGCTTAGCCAGTGATTTGTTCATTACCATACCCAAAGGTTCTTACGATCAATTAAATGCGAATGCTGATATTCCTGGCTTATTAACAGCTCCCATACAACAAGGCACTCAATTGGGTGTATTGAACATCACACTGAATGGCCAACCATTCACCCAAAAACCGTTGGTGGCATTGGAAACAGCAGAACAAGCTGGTTGGTGGTCACGAAGTATGGATGGTATCGGTTTGTGGTTTAAGTCGTTTGGGGATGATGAGTGATGCAGAACTTGGACGAACTGGAAGGCAAAGGATTTGAATTCCCTACCGAATATCCGGTCAAAGCCATGGGACCAAACACCAATGAGTTCGAGCAGAAAATTATCACCACAATCAAACAACATGCCCCTGAAGTTTCAAGCAACTCAGTGAACACCAAAACCAGCTCAACTGGCAAATACCGTTCGGTCACTGTTTTGGTTTATGCCCAATCCAAAGATCACCTGATTAGCATTTACCAGGATCTCAGGGCCATCAAAGATGTCATGTGGACTCTCTAAATCATGTCTAAGCAAACCATCATCATCAAACACTTAGGTCTCCGCGATTATGAACCTGTATGGCGCGAGATGCAAAAGTTTACTGATGAACGAGGTATAGAAACAGCTGATGAATTGTGGTTGGTAGAGCACCCACCAGTATTTACTCAAGGCTTGGCAGGTAAAGCTGAACATGTGTTAGCGGCTGGAGACATTCCTGTGATTCAAGTCGATCGAGGCGGCCAAGTAACTTATCATGGGCCTGGACAAATTGTGGCCTACCCTATGATAAATCTGCGTCGTCATGGTATCGGCGTTAAATCTTTGGTATACGGCATTGAACAAGCCATCATTGATACAGTGGCTCAATACGATGTGACTGCCAAACGTAAAGACAATGCACCCGGGGTTTATGTGGCAGGGGCAAAAATTGCCTCATTGGGCTTACGCATCCGTAAAGCCTGTTCTTTTCATGGCTTGGCTTTTAATATAGACATGGATTTAGAACCATTCCAAAGAATCAATCCTTGTGGCTTTTCAGGCTTGGAAGTCATACAATTGGCTGACTTGGCCAATGATGTAAAGATTTCCATTGTAGAACAACAACTCATCAAAGCCTTTTGTGAACAACTCAATTTCACTGCAGCGTTTGCTCAGGCCGCTTGAGCCGGAAAAGACCTGACAAAGAATAACAATGACCGATAAAATACCACTGAACATTGAAATGCCCAACCAAGCCAGCGCCGACAAGTTAGCTCGTAAAGTCGCAGGCGCAAAAGAACTGGGTGAAAATAAAACCAATCGCAACCGCGCAGGTTTCGATACCAATGCACCACGCATACGCAAACCTGACTGGATCCGTGTTCGAATCCCAACTGGTAATGCTGTTCAAAAATTAAAGAGCAAGCTACGCGATAACTCATTGGTCACTGTGTGTGAAGAAGCCTCATGCCCTAACATCCATGAATGTTTTGGCAAAGGGACAGCAACTTTTATGATTTTAGGTGAAGTTTGTACCCGCCGTTGCTCTTTCTGTGACGTGGCTCATGGGCGCCCTTTACCACCTGACACCAAAGAAGCTGAAAACCTTGCTCAAACCATTGCTGATATGGGTTTGAAATATGTGGTCATCACATCTGTTGATCGCGATGATTTAAAAGATGGTGGGGCACAACATTTTGTTGATTGCATTGCGGCTGTACGCGCTAAAAGCCCAAACATTCAAATTGAAATCCTGACCCCGGATTTTCGTGGTAAAGGTCGGATGGACAAGGCTTTAGAAATTTTGGCCCAAAGCCCACCAGATGTATTTAACCATAATTTAGAAACAGCCTACACACTGTACAAAACAGTCAGGCCAGGCGCTGATTATCAGTGGTCATTGGATTTATTGAAAAAATTCAAAGCCCAACACCCAGAAATTCCAACCAAATCTGGCATCATGGTTGGCTTAGGCGAAACTTTTGAACAAGTACAAGAAACACTACGGCACCTGGCCGACCACGATGTAGAAATGATCACCATCGGTCAATACCTACAACCCACTCAAGGCCATCACCCGGTATTGAATTATTGGACACCAGAAGAGTTCAAAGCCATTGAAGAATACGGCTATACACTGGGCTTTAAACACATTGCAGCCGGCCCACTGGTTCGCTCAAGTTACCATGCAGATATACAAGCCCATGAAGCCGGCGTTGTTGTCAATTCCAATGATAAATTGGACTGATACAGTGATAATTTGTACTGAACATCGCTATTTTGTACTGTACAGCGCTATCTTGGACTGATGAGCGCAGAACGACTCAAACTCTCCTACTTTCCCGATGATGGGCGCATATGGAGGGTTGAGTGGGTTTACGACATCCAATACAACCTGGCAGTACCATCCGAATCAGTTTTTGTAGCCCTCATTGCTCCATTCACACCTGAAGCTCAAAAAGAATATGAAACTGGAGCTTATGATGAAAAAAGACATTTTTACATGGTGGGTGACATTGATAAGAAACAAGCAAAGGAGATATTTGTAGGAGTCGGACAATCTCCACTTATAGATATTGGATCCCTTTGGAAAAATGGCTTATTGATAAACTCAAATGTAGGCACCAAAGAAACATTCAATTTGGTTATTGATGATGCCCATGTTCAATATCATCCTGGTTACCATAAATACGAGCTCAGCAATGAAGAATTCTATGCGTTTCCATATGGAAAACAACTCATGGAAAAAAAAGGCAGAGTCGTCAACTGTGCTTATGTCCAATATAAAGACGATCCCTACCATTTCATCATTCCAGCGCATGTGCTGATTAATTTCTATTTATGCACCAGCACCAGCCTGGCACATGCCGTTTATGATGGCTCAATCATCAATGAAAGAACAACAAAAATCTACAAACCAGAAAAAACAAGATACAGCGAAGAAGCCAGTATTTTCTCTATTCATTTAAGAATGCAAATGCATGATGAAGATGCATGGGTATTATCAAGAGCCTACCGAAGGCGAGAAGGCCTACAAGCTGCTCGACTGGTTCATGACTCACTGATGGTTCAGAATGTAGCCAACAATAAATACCTATTCCCTAAAACAGTTTTTCCATTTACAGGCCCCACTAATCTCACACTTTGCTATAAACCAATTTACTGCAAAGAAACAGAATCATTCAAAAAGCTGGTCTACTCAATTTACCACTGCACAGCACCTTTCCCATATAAAAGAATCCAAGTCATCAGAGATGCAACAACTGCTGATAAAGGAACCGATATACCCGAGGAACAGAAAAAGCCATTCCAGGCCCCTAACAAGAATAAACAACCACAGAATACACCAATGGCCAGCTCACAAGAGCCATCAAACCTCTCACAAAACAATGCCATAGATAAACCCAGTAACCGTTTCGGCTTCACTGAAGACAAACCCATCGAAAAGCCACTCAAAGATCAATGCTTGTACAAAAGCACCAAAGCAAAAAAACTCAAAGAGATTAACACCAAACAACAAGGAACAGGTCAAGGAACATGGGGCCCATCTGATACCAGCAGAGGTACAATAAACACAAAAAGAGAAGCATTAGATGCATCATTCGATACATTCGTTGAAGCCATCGCTGAACTGAATAAACACGAAGACTTCATTGCATCAATCAGACCACCCACAGATCAAACACAAGTTATTCCATTAATTAAACCAAGCAAACGTCGCCAATGGTCATATTACGACTCCAGCTTAAAATCACGAAGAGCAATCATCATTGCTGACATAGAGCACAACTCCAAACACTTTTGTCTAATTGATTTTAAATTCAGAAAAAACGAAAGTTACGCCAGAGGATTACTTTGCAGAATTGATGGATTGCCGATTAGCAACCAAATAATCTATGAAACAATTATTAAGCTTGCAAAGGCAAGAGGTATTTGGGGAAACATTAGCTTCCCCAATGAACTGCTATCTGATACTAACACTATGAAGCACAGTGCTCCTAGTATAGATGCTTTTGTGAAAAATATTATTCAAAAAATCGGTTAATATATGATGATCGGGAAAATTTCAAACTAGCTAATTAACTGTGAAGTCATGGTCAAGTGCAAAACGCATTCTATAACGTAAAAACCTTGCGAATATGTAATCAGCAAATTTAGATCTAAAACGTTCTGCTCTTTGAATATTATTACAAACAAAGGTGTTACTTGCTAAAAGTTCGGGATTCATATCAAGCTCAGTATCACTCTCAAAGTTAAAGTCTAAACAAAAATGTTTCAATTCTCTTGGCATTCCTTCACTTTCGATTTTTTGTTTAAGCATTTCGTATCTCTTCTTCCAACCTTCCAGGAAAATCATGCTTGGGCAGTCATCTGAAAAGTTCACATCACATTTGCCATCCTGGTTATAAACGACCATATCTAGCAAATTTAAATTAACGGTTTCAAATTCATTCATTTTGAAGACCCAGTATGAATGATCAGATGCAATCTGTTTTAATGTTAGAAAATGAGGTTTAGAGTAATTTTTATTCAATTTTGTATAATTGGAACTGCTGTCACTTTTTAACTCAAATGGTACTAAATAACCAACTGCTTTTTTTCGAAACCCATCTGGCCTTAGCATGGTGTCGCATGCTTGAGAAAGTAAAATGAATTTTTTTTCGTTAATATTAAAAGTATCACCACCAATTAATGGGGTATGGTTTTTATTGATTAACTGAGCATCGATGAGAAATTCTTTTTTCCTTAAAGTTTTAAAGTAGTTTAGGCTTGTATTGTTACTTTCACTGAAATTATTTCTAAGACCTCTCAATACTGAAATATTTTCTAAAATCTTTTGATCTGTTCTTAAAATAGCCTCAACTGCATCTGACTGGGATAAATTAAATATTCTATGCAATAATGCTATTTCTGATGTTCCTTCTTTAAAAGAGGACTTAAAGACTGAATTTTCACATGAATATATATCTTCACTTGCTAATGCATTAATAACATCCTCAGTTTTATGAACTATCTCCATTCGAAGTCTCTCTGCTATCTTCAACATAGTTCTTCTTGAAAAAACACTCGTTAGTTTACTTGTGACAATATTTTGAATTTCACTCTCATCATCATTTTGCAATATTCTTGATTTAGACATAACTGAGAACGAACTTTTATCACCTTGGTTTGAGTCACCTTTCCACGTTAATTGCCCAAAGATCTCTTGTCTTTTCTCTTCCTCATTTTCTTCAATTGCGGAATGAGAGAACAAAATGACAGTGAAATTAGTTTTATTTTCATCTAATATTTTTTGAAGAATATCTACCCCTGCAAATTCACCCCCTGATTTTGTATTCTCTATATCCAGAAGACATAAAACATTTGAGTCAATTGAATTTATATCTATATCTTCAAAGCTTAAAGTTGATAGAGAACCAAATTTACTAAAAGCCCTCTTTAAACATTCGGCTTGTAAAGGTGACAGATCATCTGAAGAACTTATAATGTCAGAAAATTCATCCAAATTGGCACATCTTTCAACTATTTTTTTTACATCTGTTTTTAGTATTTGGTTGGGCTTGGTTAAATCTAATTCACTTAATGATGCATATTTTGCGAGCTGTTCTTTTTTATCGATATCGATTAATCGTTCAAGTCCATTTACAACTTCATTCAAGTCTATACTTTCACTATCTGAAAATATATCATCAACCCAAACCACTGATTCAAACTTCATAACATCTTGAATCGATGCCAGAATATCGTTATTGTGTGACAAATGCACCCCCTAAATCTATTTCAAAACAATAATAATTCCCAAATTTATTTTTTGTATTTAAAAGACGAATACTACATCCATAATCAGTTAAAATTTGGTTTACAATAAACAACCCTAAACCGACACCTCCATTTGTTCGATAGGTCACAAATAATTCAAATATTTTTTTAGCCTTGTTTGGCTCTATTCCATGCCCATTGTCAGAAAACACCAATATGTTTCTATTCAATTTAATATGAATTTCTTTCTTTTTAATCTTTTTTTGATAATGGCCTAACCAATAGATGGAATTGTTAGCCAAGTTCTCAAAAATTTGCAAAAGCTTGCCTTTGTTGAACCTAATATTAATATCCTCTACAATATCAATTACAAAGCTGATTTTTTCTTTATCAAATTTTCTTTGCATAGTGAAAAAATAGTCTTCTATTGCCTTCTTCACTGAAATTACGCCTTTTAACTCCCTGTGTGATCTCAACATTGGGCTAAGTAAAGAGACTTGCTTTTGAATTGAGTTAACATTTGATTTTACATCCCAAATTATCTCTACAAGTTTTTCGGAATTATCAAACAACTCCAGCCTTTTATTTAATTGATTGATCCGGCGAATTATGTAACTAGTGATTGAGTTAATCTCATGCGCTAAACTTTGTGCGGAAATTCCTATTGCAATGTGGTCATACATTTCAGATATTTGTCTTTCTATCATTTCAAAATCCTCAACCACTTTGTTTACAGAATACTTGTTCTCAACAAAGTCATCTAAGATGTCTTGTTGTTTAGAAGCCAGATCCTCAATTGATACCTTTACTTTTTTAAGGTTATTAAGTGACTTGCTTGCTAAAGTTTTTACCTCCATAATGTTTGAGGAGTTTGATAGCACACTGCCTGTTTCAATGCTTTTACTAATATTTAGGTTTACCGATTTAAATGACTCTAGTATTTGAGGCGAACTATCAATAGTTTTATTAAATAAATCTGAAATTTCACTTAGTGCGTTTTGTGCATCGTAATCAAGTTTCTTTCCCTGATTAAATTTTTCTTGATCAGATTTAAATGAACTTGCAGCCCTTCTTGTATTGTTCAAAAAATCATTCGCAAATTTAAGCATTCTTTTAGTAATTAGTAAAAATCCATTTAATGCTTCATTTTCAATCAAACCTTCACGATCAGACTTCTCTTTTAAACCTAAATTTTCATAAACATCAAGATTAATTCTACCAACAACGTTACTGGCTCTTAGTGAATAAAACCCTTTTCCAGCAAGTTGTTCTTTACCAATACCCATCCAATCATATTTTCCGGAAACAATTCGAAACATATCTCGATACACTCCCACCCCTATCATCTCCTTCAGAAAGGCGTTAACATTAATAGTGGAAGAATTTTCAGGGTTTATTTCAGTTTTCGTATTAAAAAAGAAATAGTTAATATACGCATCAAAATTGCCAGGGTGATCAATTTTTTCTTCATCTAATGCCTGAGATGAGAAAATTTCATCAATCGGCACTCTCATTTTAAATATTATGTACCAATCTCCTCTTTTGGGAAATATAAGTCTATAATCTGAAATTAATTTATAATTCTTTAAGTATTGTTTAAACCTCTCGGCATTATCAGATTCTATATATTTTTTAAATCTTTCTTTTTCTAACAACTTAGTTCCTTTATAAAAGTTGAGCTTGACCTTGCCAATACAAAACAGGTGATCTTTACAAAATTTGTAACTGAACTTACAAACCGCTGTATTAAGTAGTTCTTTATTTAGTTTTCTTAGGTCAACAGAATCACCATCTATAGAAAAAGCAACAGAAAAGTTATTATTGTTTTGTAACGCCAGCATTGACGAAAGTGATAATTGTACTTTTGTTTGATACAAACTTTCCTGCCATTGAGAAAAATCAGACAGGTTGTATATTTCTAAAGTAGTTCCATTTACTGTACTAGCACTAAGTGCATTAATATCTACCTTAAAGTTATCAAGTGAATCAATATATCTAGCTTGAGACCAGTTTATTGTTGCCTCAATACCTTCTTGAGTATCTTTCCATGATTGAATTTTTAGAATTGAACCTAACTTCATGGAACTAACTCTTCCTAATCCTTTGTCTCCAATATATTCTCTTTTAAATATTGGCGTTTTTTTCTTTAACTTTTTTAGCTTTCTTTTTGAAGAACCGCTGATATTTAACCAACCATCACGAATATCATCCATGCCCATTCCAGTTCCATCATCTGAAAAAGTTATTTTTCCTTTTACTTTAAAAATAATTTGCGGCTGATCATATATGAGTTCGTTTTCTTTTTTCAGTTTAATACAATGCTGAAAATCCTCTATTAATTTTTTATCTTCAGTAAAAGTATTTGTTTTAAAAGAAAAAAAACCTTCGTAATTAGTATCAACCTCTACATTGCACCAATTCGCGTCAGCATCATATGAGTTTTTAATGAGTTCTAGGATTGCTTGATTCTTATTCGTAATCAATTCTTCGCCTAGTTGAATCAACAAATAGGGATTAACTTTAAACTTGAAATCTTCTTGGACGTTATCTAACTCAGAATCAATCATGAAGATCTATTTTTCATTATTAAAACAGTTTCTTTTGTCATGGTTTTTGATGTCTTATTTCTTCCAGGCATCCTTTTTGAGGGAATATCTCTATGTATGATTTTTTCAAAAGCACACCCCTTAGACTCAAGCAATTCTTGAAAAATCAAATCTAATTGAACTTCTACCCCTGACACACTTCTGTTCCCTAATGTCCAAATCATATATGCATTATTTTGAAGCCTCTCTAGAATAACATCAAGTGCTAAATTCAAATCAGCAAAAAAACTTGTTAACCTTTCTCGACCTGTTGACTCGGTGGGTATTTCATCATAGATTTTTTGAAATGAGTTTGAATGTCCTGATATTGTTTCTGCCCTTTCAGCCCAGCCTTTTTTACTACCTCCCAAACTTAAAAAATCTATCCTATTTGAGTTATCTAAAATTTTGTTTTCAACAGAAACGGGCAAATCATTTGCATCAATCCATTTCAACGGCAAGTAAGAATACTGTCCATAAGTTACTGTTGTTCCATTATCTCCATAAGGCGGAGAAGAAACCAACAGATCAAGTTTATGCTTTTTAAGCATATTTTTTGAGTTAATTACATCTACATTTAGCAAATCAATTCTTCTCTGATATTTACCTCTCTTGATACAATTTTGTTCATCTAAAATCTTACTGTGACTTTGCAATGCTGTTAAATTCTTAACACATTTTTCAACGAACAGCTTCACAGGAGAATCTACTTCCTCAATGTTTAATTCATCTTTTATATGAAGTTTGTAAGTAGTTGGTCGTGAGTTGCATGTCATTCTTACAACATCACTGAATGCGACCCAAAAAAAACGCCTTGCCCATTTTGGCTTTATTTTTTTTATATTTCTACGAATTTTACACAGCTCAATTTGCACATCAAGCAGGAACCACTTATCAGCTTCATCAAATGTATAGTCTATTTTCCTGGATTTGTCAGAATTAATTTTCCCCTCTAAGGATGCCCATTTTAAGCTCAGTGCGTTTAAAAAAAATGGACCTGCTTTAGCTTCACAGGCCATAATCGCTAAAGGGTTAATATCTATTCCTAAAAAATCCATCCCTCTTGTCATACTTTCAACTAAAACTGTACCCGATCCAACAAAAGGGTCAAATACTGATTTAATGTTTTGGTCTTGTTCTAAAAAAAAATCAATCAATTCGCCTTGCATTTGAGGCACCATCATTGCAGGGTACTTGATTAAACTATGGCAATGATCTCTTTTTGCTCTTCCTCTGAATGACCAATAATGTTCGTCCTTTTGATTTAAAAAATGATCAAGCGAACCTACTTTGAATCTATTTTTAATTGCTGGTTTAGCTAAGCTCATAACATGGATTAATGCGTGTCAAGTAGTTAACAAGATACTACCTAAAACAAAAAAAAATAACCAGGGATATTTTCACTTTCTTTTGTTATGAACTTGAGCGTAATCAAAATACCAAACTGGAATTTGCTTGAAGTCCTTAATTAAATAGTTGTACCTTAATGCTTTTTGATTGCAAAGCATTTCAATTCGTTTATCTAAGTCAAAAAGTATCCAAAAAGCCATTTGAATTGATTTATGCCTATGGTCAATCCCACTCGCTTCATAGGTTAAATGATTTGGGACAAAGGAGTTATCAGGAATTTTCAATTGCTTCATTAGATATAGGGGTATTTTCAACATTGATTCGTGAATATACAAATAAGCAAGGTGAATTGCATTGGCTAAGACGCTTTTCAGACTTTCAGAGTGAAACTACCGTTTCCGAGATTCAAGAAGCTTCTAACGAAATTGCCAGAAAAATTTACGGCGATCTAGTTGACCCAGCACAGAATAATTGGAGATTACAAACCATCCAGGAATTAGCTGAACAAGATGCAACAGGAATAGGAGAAGTACTCTTTGATTTCGCCCCAAATGACACCATTAATAGCGTTGCGCCAGAAGGTCAAAATGCTGCATGGGCAGGTACTTTACTATTTTCCTCATTTGATGATCCTAATGGTCTAGTTGAAGTAGACCAAACTTACAGATTAATTGGCCAAGACGAAAGTGCAGTTGTAGACACATTGGATGATTGGCGCAATGTGGTTTATGCTTATCATGCTTATAACCATGGAGTCACCGAGTCCATATATGACGTTGGAGCTGCATTTCTATCCATTGAAGAATTAGGCGAGCTGGCTGAAAATGCTCAAATATTTTTTGAGATATGCTTGTTATCTGGGCGTTGTGGTAGTTCTGTAGCTACCGCAGTCGATGACCAAGTAGCAGAAACAGCCTTCCAACCGGTGCTTCTTTATGGTGATCACAGTATAGTCAGCCAATTAAGTGGAGCTTCATCGGGACAGTTTTCAAACCCTGTATTAAATCAACAACCCAGTGATTTTGATGAATTTTTTAAAAGCAACGCTCGCAGCTTGTTTGGCGCTCCAGGACCGCAAAATCAATCGATAGGAGCTACTGTCCATCGAGTCAATGATTTAGTGTTTGAAGCTCAATCTGGTGATTTAGTCGCTCAAAAATCTTTACAAGGTTTATCTATTTTTAAAATTGTTAATGGTACCAATCCGAGCTTAGATGTGTCACCACAATACTGGATTGATCGAGGCCAAATGACTAAAGCAAGACTAACCTATGATGCTGTTTTTCAACAAAACGGTACTCTGCTCAATCAAGGTGGTTTTGTCCTTAGCCCAGAATTTGATGATACCTATAAATTCACCGATCTAGAGTCAGCTGCTGTACTCAGGGTCGCAAGCACTTTTCGCCCCGTTGCACCAGCTTCAGCTGTTGAAGTTCAATTTGGCTCAGCTGGATCCGATGTGGCAACTGGTGGTGTCAAAGATGATAGTTTGTACGGCCTTGATGGAGCAGATTCATTGAATGGAGGGTTGGGCGATGACTTCTTATCAGGAGGCACTGGCGTTGACTCCTATGTTGTCGATGATGGCAGAGACATTATTTACGACTCAGATGGACAAGGTTCTGTTCAGCTAAATGGAGAAGTTTTAATTGGCGGTGATCGAATTGGCGGTAATGTTTGGGATAGCACTGACGGTCGTTTCAGATATCAGTTAATCAGCACATTCCAAGGAAACCAATTGGTTGTTATTGACTCAACAGATACCACAGGTATGGTCGTGATCAATGGTTTTAGTAGCGGTGATTTGGGCATTGATTTGGAAAACAGTAATGATCCATTACCACCCATTGACACCTTTGCACCAGAAGATACTGCTGCGGTTGGCACGTATGATAACTACACGCAAGGTTCAAGCGGCAATGATTTTTATGATGCTGGCAATTTGTATGATGTGGTTTCAGATTTCCAAGGAGGCGATGATGTTGTTTTGCTCGGCAGTGATGACGGGTTTTCTGACCGAGCATCAACAGCTTCTGGTAATGACACCATTTACGGAGAAGAAGGTAATGACTACATCCTGGCAGGTGTCGGGTTTAATAACCCTGTTAACGGACCAAATGATAAAGACACCGTAATCGGTGGCCCTGATGTTGACTTGATCAATACAGGAGTGGGCGATGATCTGATCATAGCTGGTGAAGAAGGTGAGGATATCAATGCCACCAATACGTCTGACCAAGGTGATTGGATTGTAGCCGATGAAGGTAATGATGTGGCTTACGGTACTGGCAATCAGGACTTTATCACCATGGGTAACGGAGCTGACCTGGTCTATGCTGGTGGTGGTTTTGATGTTATTTTGGCTGATGGTTATTACCGTTTCAGTGAGCCACTGGCT
>JANQRW010000021.1 GCA_028284365.1 Marinicella sp. | reverse complement strand
CGATAAAATCGCCATACCTTCATTGCCTGCTCTTCGCTCACGGCTAATCGAGCATTACATCAAGGCTTCTTGCCTACGGCAAATCGCCATGATTTCATATTCTGCCTAACCGGCTCGGCGGGTGGAGCTGCTCAGCAGCTCTCCAGAGGAGGCCAAAGAGCTTAAAAATGGCTCTAAGTTATTGAACTTGAACTGAGTGAGTTTCAACTTATGAGTCGTCTCACGTTTCCCGTAAAAAGCTTGAATATTATTCAGGTTTTTTATTTTCAATATTTCGTCCCGAAATAAGCTGATACTTTTTAAATTTATTTTTGAATAACCTAAGAGGGATAAACTGGATATAAATTCTTTGTTGGATTATCTGAAATATGGATTGATACTTGGCATGGACCTTAATTTAGGCCAATATCAAGATTGACATTTTGTTTAATTAAAAGTAAATTCTTTCTTTAAGGTGCGGTCACTGGGACAGAAACTGCTATTAAACTATAGTTTTTCAAAGGCCATTAAATATAGTGTTTAAATCATTCATTAGTTTGCTAGTCATTCTTTTTTCAATTGTAACCTACGCACAAGATCGTTCGTATAATATTTATTTTGATAAGGACAACAATGAAAGTACAGGTTGTCCGATCCCTCAGCCAGATTTTTTAACAACTTTTCCTGGTATTGAAGGTTACATTCAAGTGATCACCACTGGTTCACCTCCAGTGATTGCCACTGCCGATTACGTCAGCTGTAATAGCGGTGTTTTTGATGCAGGGGTTCCTGTTGTTAATGCAGCCATTGGATTCAACACCAGTGATTTGGGACATGATCTCGTTGAAGCAGAGATTTTAACTTCAGATTTAGGAATTCAATCTTCCACTCAATCCAAACTGTACATCAGCGCAGAAACTGTTCAATCCACAGATATTGTGACGGCAAGTACCAATGGCAGTGGTTTGTTGGTTGGAGTGGCTTTCGCGATTCCCACCTTGTCTGTATTTGCTTTAATACTGCTATCCGTCCTATTTCTCTTTGTTGCTAAAAAAGTCTTTAATAATAAAGTCCTACTGGCATCATGTGTGGTTATTTATTCCAGTGTGGTTTGGGCTATGGTTGTCTTTGTTATTGATGGTCAAACTGACGATTGGGTCGGCATTAATGCGGTAGCCAGTGATCCAGTTGGTGACAATACCGGCATAGGTCAATTTGCAGATATTACCCAGGTTTTTGTTCATATAGATCAGCAGAAGTTCACGGCTCGAATCGATGTCTTGGATATGGAGAACGTCGATCCCACGATCACAACTGCAAACAACGTTTCAGTTGCTGAGAATCAGACTGCTGTTATCGATGTGAACTCCAGTGATGTTGAAGGAGATACAGAAGGGGCTGGTTTGACTTATGCTCTTACTGGGACAATTGATGATGCTTTATTTACAATTGATACCAATACAGGAATCATTACATTCTTGGTAGCCCCTGATTTTGAATCTCCAGGCGATTTTGATAGTGATAATGATTATGAAGTTCAGGTGACGGTCACTGATTCAGGAGCGTTAACAGGTGTCCAGGATATTGTGGTGACAGTGACCAATGATGTGGTTGATGATTCTTCGATAACTTTCCAAGCAGCCAGTAGCAACACAACGAATGAAAACACAGCCTTGAATGTGGTCGTGACCTTAAATGCTTTAGCTCCATTAACCGCACCACTTTCTGTGGATGTTGTTGATGCTGGAGGGGGGACAGCGATTGATGTCACTGACTACAATTCAGTGGGCACACAAACAGTGACTTTCCCTATGGGAGCGACTGATGGCACCACTATGAATGCTACAGTGACTCCTGTTAATGATAATAATGTAGAGAATAACGAAACAGTTAATCTTCAACTGCAGAATATTTCGGGCCCCGGTTTGATGGGGGCACAAACGACACATACAGTCACAATTACTGAGGATGATGTGGTTACAGTTGAGTTTATTTCAGCGAATAGCGCTACAGTTAATGAATCCACAGCTTTGGATGTTGTGGCACGATTGAATCTTCCAGGCGGTGGCCAATTGGATGTGGCGGTGAGTGCAGATGCAGTTGATGCTGGAGGAGGCACTGCGACTGGTGCAACAGATTACACAGCGTTTGGGATCCAAACCGTGACTTTTGCAGTGGGCTCTGTGAATGCTGCGACACAAAACACCACATTGACACCTGTTGATGATCCAGCTTCAGAAGGCAACGAAACCGTCAATCTGGCCTTGCAAAATGTGACCGGTGCACCGACTGCCAGTTTGGGAGCTCAAAGTACTCATCAAGTCACCATTACAGATGATGAAGCCAGTTTGGAGTTTGCTTTAGCATCCAGTAACACGGTGGACGAGTCGGCAACACCATTTAATGTGATTGTGGAGCTAAGTACTCCAATTCCTTTAGTGGCTCCGATAATGGTGGATGTGACTGATGCCGGAGGTGGTTCAGCGATCAGTGCAACAGATTATACAGCCGTAGGCACACAAACCTTGATCTTTCCTATGGGGTCAACCAATGGCACCACCATGAACGCGGTGCTGACCCCCATAGTTGACACTGATGTTGAAAACCATGAAACCGTCAATTTGATGTTGGGAAATCTGGTGGGTATAGCTGGTCTTGGTTCTCAAACAAGTCATACCGTCACTATTGTCAATGATGACACTGCGGACGTTCAGTTTTCATTGGCCAACAGTGCCACAATCAATGAGTCAACCGCATTGAATGTGGCCGTAAGACTGGATGTGCCCGGAGGAGGTTCCACGGCAGTGGTCATAATCGCAGATGTGATCGATGCGGGTACCGGTTCGGCAACCAGTGGTGGTGATTACAGTGCATTTGGCACACAAATGGTCACCTTCCCTTTGGGTTCAGTGAATGGTGCTGTTCAAAGTGTGGTTCTCACTCCTTTGGATGACCCGACAACAGAAGGCGATGAAAAGGTGGATTTGATGCTGCAGAATGTGGGATCTAATCCATCAGTCACACTGGGAGGACAAACCACTCATACAGCGACCATCACAGATGATGAAAACACGGCGCCAACAGCGGTAGTTGATGCTTATAATGTCACTGGCAATGTGGGTATCAGTGTGGCCGCGGGAGCCGGAGTCCTATTTAATGACACAGACCCAGAGATGGATATGTTGGTTGTATCCGCTGTGGGTGCAGATGTAACCGCTCCATTCACCGGAATGACAATGCAAGGTGGCTCAGTGACGGTTCAAGCCAATGGCAGCTTCACTTATGATCCTCCTGCTGGTTTCACCGGAGCTGATGGTTTCACTTACACAGTCTCTGATGGTTCCTTAACGGACACTGGAGGCACAGTGAGTCTGGCCGTTGCCAATAAGATTTGGTTTATCGATGCCTCAGCTGGAGCGGGTACAGGCACATTGGCCAGTCCATTTAATACTGTGGCTGCATTTAATGCCGTTAATAATGGCACAGGCACCAATCCTGCAGCTGGTGAATGTGTGTTTATTGAAACCGGAGCTTATACCGGCCCATTGACCTTGTTGGCGAATCAGAAGGTTATAGGTCAGGGCAGCAGTCAGGCAATTGCAACGACCTGTGGAATCACTTTGGCAACTCACAGTTCCACGTTGCCAACCATCAATGGCACACGTCCAACATTGACCAGTGTCGGCAATGGTATCAATTTGGCCACAGGCAACACCTTAAGAGGCTTTAATATAGGCAATGCTCCGAATAAATTGATTGGCAATAACTTTGGTACTTTGACCATCACTGAGATGGCTCTGACCGGAACAGGTAAGGGTGTGGATTTAACCACAGGAACAGCAGCCATCACCTTTGACTCGATCAACACTTTAGGCAGTGCTTCAGAGGGTATAGATTTGAACGGTGTGAGTGGAAGTTTTACCGTGACTGGTAATGTGTCGGTTACAACTCCAGCAAGTGCGGGAATCTCAATTGCAAATAGCAATGGAATATTTAACTTTTCTGGTGTTTCAAAAACAGTCAATTCTGGAGCTATTACAGCTGTTAACTTAACAAGTAACTCAGGGGCGACGATTAATTTCACTAATGGTGGATTGGACATTGATAGCACATCAGGTACAGGATTCAATGCTACTGGTGGTGGAACGGTTTCAGTTCAAGGAAGTGGTAATACAATCAACGCAACTACAGGAGTTGGCATTAGTATAGTCAACACCACAATTGGTGCGACTAATGTGACCTTCCAAAGTGTTTCTACAAATGGTGGAGTTGATCCAGGAATCATTTTAAATAATACTGGAATATCGGGTGGTTTTGTTGTAACTGGTGATGGAACTGGAGTGCAAAATGGTTCAGGTGGGTTGATCCAGAATGTTGATGGTGATGGAATTTCATTAACTAATACCAGCAATGTGTCCATAACCCAATTGAACCTAACCAATAATGCTGATGACAGTGATGGGGTAGCCGCTGATGATCATGGTATTGATATAGATAGTGTTACTAATTTTACTTATCAAGATGCTATTATTGATGGTTTCGGAACAGCTGTTGCAAGTTATGACGACCAACATAGCATCAGTATTTTGAACTTGTTTGGTACGTCACTGATTGATAATGTGACATTTAATGATATTAATGAAGATGGCATTGAATATATCAATAACACTACGGATGACGGAATTCAAGATGTTTTAACTGTTAGTAACTCTCTATTCAACAATCATTTAGCTCTCAATGGAGAAAGTGGTATTCAGGCCGAAGCGGAAGGCACTTCAAATATGGGCTTGATTGTTAATAATACTGATTTTAATATCAATGCTAATGGGGCGCTTGGCGTGTTGTTCAACAGTACAGGAAGTAGTGCTTCTTCTCTGACTGTCAATAATGGTAGCACTTTTACAGCGATTAACTCGTTTGGAGCTGGAACTATTCAAACTAACAATACTGGCACCAGCACAGGCATCATTTTGATAGATGGTATTGTCGTCACTGGGGCTCCATTCAATGGCCTGAATATCCTTAATAATGATGATGCGACATCAAATGTTACTATTCAAAACAGTCAGATTTCAGGTGATGGAACTATGGCGCAAAATGGATTTGGTGTTCGAATCAGCCAAGATATGAATGGAGTTGTCAATGCATTAATAGATAACAATAATATTGGAGGAGCAGGCACCTTTGGTTTTGATTCAATCCGACTGGAAGCAGGGGATACAACTGATAATACGGGGAGACTTAACGCGACTGTTACGAGTAATATCACCGTGGCTCCAAATGATATTGGTGCTGGTCTTAATGCAGTGGTCTCTGAAAACAATACTATTTGTGTGGATGTTCGTAGCAACACTTTGGTTGGAAGTGAAACCTTTCCAGGATTTGGTTTTGACGATGATGTCATATTTAATGCTTCAACAGCAGGGGCAACAATCTTTGTTGAACAAACCAGTACTGCAAATGTATTAACACTTAACCCTCCTACAGACACTATATTTTCAGGAGGTGTTGGTGCAGTCACATTTAGCGGGGGTAATTGTGTACAGCCATAGTAATAATATTGCTTCGAGCAAAAGAGAAAACTTTATTATTTAACGAAAGTTTTTTTGGCAAAGGTTTTGGTACTTGATTAAGCCGTTACAAAAAGCATTATATATTGTTTTTAATGATATCCGTCATCTGAATGAGGCACCTACCTACAACAATTTATATTGACACGGAGCCTTTTTATAGAAAAAACTTCGTTATAAGAATTTTCTACTTTTAAATCCACTGCTTTTTTTTGGGGTTATAATTATTTAGCTTGTTGATACTGTTTTGGTGACATTCCGTATTGAGCTTTAAAGCACTGGGAAAAGTATGATACTGAATTAAAACCACAGCTATCTGCAACAATGCTAACTTGATAGCCGTCTTTAAGGAATTCTTTGGATTTGTTCAAACGGTGTTCTCGAAGCATATCCATGGGATTTTGGTCAATTAAGGCTTTGCTTTTTCGTTGTAACTGTCGATCAGAGACTGCCATTTTACTGGCGATTTTAGCGCGATTTAAAATAGGATCCATATAGTTACTTTCAATTATCTGGATTAACTTGTCTACAAACTCCTGATCTTTTTTGGGTAATACGCCTGACGTTTTTTTACCTGAGCTGATTTGTTGCCCCGCCTTCTTCTTCAGAATGTCCCGAATAGTGAGCATGTTTTCCAACTGAACCAACAATTCGTCACGGTCAAATGGTTTGGTCATGTAAGCATCCACATGTTCACGCCAACCTTTGATTCGACTGGTTTTGTTATTTAAAGCAGTTAATAACATCAATGGAATATGTGAGGTGCGCTGATCAGAACGGATGATGCGTGCCACTTTAAAACCATCCATTTCAGGCATCATTACATCACTGATAATTATATCTGGTATTTCTTTAATTGCGGCAGATACACCTTTCACCCCATTCTCTGCGGTTAAGCAGTTGTAATGTGGGGTGACAATGGAAACAATGTGTTCGCGCATGTCATGGTTGTCTTCAATCACTAATACTGTATTCAGGCTGCTGTCTTCACTGAGTTCAATTTCCAGTGCTGGTTCCTCGGTGGCTTCCAGAGACTGACTTTGTAACTGCTCAACCAGTGTACTGATGGTTGTTGATTCAATTTGCTCTATTGCTTCAACCAAGGGGATGCGAACAGTAAATTTGCTGCCAACGCCCAGTTCACTTTCAACTTGTATCTCTCCGTTATTAATTTTGACCACTTCTTCCACCACCGATAAACCTATTCCTATGCCTTCGATCGACTGGTGTGAATCAAGGCGTTTGAAACGCTTAAAGATATCTTTTTGTTGCTCTGCTGTTAAACCGGTGCCAGTGTCTTTTATTGATAAAACCAGCGCATCACCAGTTCTGCGGGCATTGACACTGACGTGTCCACCAGCTTGGGTATACTTGATTGCATTGGAAACCAGATTGCCTAAGACTGCATCAATAAATTGGTCAGTCACGTCTATGGTGGCTTGGTCATTGTGTTTTAAATTAAGCTCAATGTGTTTAGATTTAGCCAGGTACTGAAAAGAGTCGATCAAAGAAGCAATCTGGCGTTGGGTGTTTTGAGGTGAAGTTTTCACTTGCTCGATGTTGCTGACACGAGCGATCTGTAATAACTGCTCAACCAAAGACAACAAGCGATTGGCGCTGCGATTGATCATTTTCAAACTCCGGGTGTTTTCTTGATCAACTTGTTTGTTTATTAATTCTTTGATTGGGCCCAAAATAAGTGTCAGCGGGGTACGAAACTCATGTGATACGTTAGAAAACAGGTCGTTTTTTTTCGCCAATAAAGACTCAACGGTTTGTTTTTGCGCATTCAGTTCTTTGGTTTTTTCAGCCACTTCTATGCGCAACTGATCGGCAATGGCTCGATTGATTTTGGTTTTCCTTTGTATGTACCAATAAATCGAACACGAGATTAACACTATGTAGATACTGATGGCCCACCAGGTAAGCCAAGGTGGAGGTAAGACACTTATTTTTAATGAGTTAGCCTGACCAGGCCAAGCGCTGCTTTTTTCTTTGGCTCGGAACCTAAAGGTGTAATCGCCGCTGGGTAAATTGGTGTAAGTGGCGAGACGGGTTGAATTAGATACATCATTCCAGTCCAGATCAAACCCATCCAACTTGTAGGCGTATTCTATATTTTGTGGATCAAGAAACTCAAGTGCCGAAAAAGCCAAACTGAATATGTAGTCATTGTGACTGAAAGTTATGTGCTTAATTTTTTCGATCGACTGGCTTATACCAAGTTGGTTGTTTGTATTTTTATAGTCAAAAGGTCTGTTGAACAATCGAAGATCTGTCAATACTGGTTGCCCGTTGAAAGGGTTCGGTTTTACTGAATCAGGGTCGAAAATATTCAAGCCGTTCCTGCCACCCATGTAAATCTGGCCTTCTTCCGATTTTGCTATTGAATTGATGTTGAAGAAAGGCCCTTGAGCGCCTTCAGTTTCAGTAAAAACATCAAATGTTTCAGTTTTAAAATCAAATCGGATGATTCCAATGTCACCTCCAATCCAAATATTGCCTTCGCTGTCGTCAATGATGCTGTATGCGCTGAAATTAGTATAGCTGTTGATGGATGTATGGTGTTTCAGGACTTTGCCATTGATGTCTAATACCAGGATACCGTTTTTATAAGTGCCAACCCAAATTTCGTTAGAGCCGCGTTTAAATATCGAGATCGTGTCTAATGGCTTTTGTGTATTAAGCATTGCAAATACTTCTAATTGACCACTTGGGTTGATGGTAAGTAGGCCTTTATTGGTGGCGAACACTGTTTGTTTGTCGTTGATTTTTACTGAGTTATAAAACCTTGCTGTACCTAATTCATTACTATCAGAAGAGAACTTTGAAAACGCCTTTGTAGTGATGTTATATTTTTCTAAACCACGGTTGGTTCCTATGTATATTTCTTCGTTGTTTATTTTTTTTGCATGGTAAACAGCAACGAATTGATGGGCAACTAATTGTGTTAATGACCCATTGCTTTCCAGTTGGCTGATCCCTTTTTTTGTGAAAACCAAAACAGTATCACCTAAGTTGATTGCTTTTAAAATCCGATGATCGGTTTGGTTGTCATTTGAAAGCGTATTAAATGTTATTTTCTGACAGTCTGTGCTTTTTTTATTGAGCCTGAAAAGGTGACTACCAGACTTGATTAATACTTCCTTTTTACTTAAAGGAATGATGTCAAAAAAAGAATCAGATTGAGTGCATTCAGGGTTTATGTTTAATTGATTGTAAATTTCAAAATTCAATGTGCTGGGGTCAAACAGTGAAACTGAGCCGTTAAAACTACCCAACCAAACAAGACCTTGGGAATCTTGGTAGATTGATTTAATGAAGTTATTTGGTAGTGAGTTTGCTTTCCCTGCATGATGTAGGTATTGAATGTGTTCGTTGCCGTATTTACTGATTCTAAACAGGCCTTGTCCCAGACTTGCAAGCCAATAAAAATCCTTGGCTTCAATAATTTCTGATGCCCTGACGTTCTCAATACCGAGATCGAATAAATCAAGGTCATTGTTATTCAATTGAAACAGGCCAACTTCAGTGCTGATCCACACCTGATCATTGCTGTCCTTGAACAGGTCATGAATATAAAAGTTTTTGTCGTTGTTTTGATGAATCAAACTGAACTGTTTAACCGTTGTATCAAAGTAAAAAAGTTGGTTTCTCGTACTTAACAACAACGTTTTTCCGTTTATTTTTTCAATGTTTTTGACAGTATCATCTTCTGATTTGAATTCTTTGGGGATAGGAAAATAACTAAGACCGTTGTCTTTATCAGTCAGTCCCAAGCCTCCATCTAGAGCCAGCCATATTTCATCATGGTCAATAAGCGTGGTCGAAACTTGGTTGTTTATGTTGTTGTTTACAAATCTATTTGGTCTCAGGTTTTGACTGCTTAGCCCATTAAACCTAAATAGTCCATTGTGCTTAGTGCTTATCAGCAGGTTGTTTTCTTTATCCACATTGAGGTGTAGTATTTCATTTGGTGTGATATCGTCTGTGGTTTCAAAAGCCTGGTTAAATACTTTTAACTCAAAACCATCGTACCTCAGCAATTGGTTTGAAGTCCCGATCCAAATAAACCCAGTGTGATCTTGAGTTATCACTTTTATTCGGTTGATGGAGGGTAGGTTTCGTTGTTCTAGGTTAACGAATCTAAGTTGCTCTGCAAATGTACAGTTTATTGTAACCAAGAATAGAAAAACAAAATATCTCATTGATTTGTTGAGACTGGTGATACAGATAAATTTATTCTATCATCACAGTGATTGCAATGATGCAGGTTTTGAATAAAAAAGATGGGTTGTATCAACCCATCTTTTTTATTAATTAATGCTTCTTACATTAATGGTAGTCGAGATGCCGGGCAGTCTGGATCATTGGGGTCATGCTTTTTGACTTTTATTTCTTCTGGTTCCGGCGGGCACGGGGTGTTGTGACCAACCACAATGGCATACTCTTCACCATGAACCATACAAATGTATCTATTGTCTGTAGGCTCTCCCACTGCATTGCTTTCTTGAGTGTACAGCATGGCTATAACTAAAGAAAAAGTTAGAATTGAGAAATATAAGATCTTTTTCATAATTGTTCCAAATATAGTAAGGTTGTGAAAGAGTAGTCGAAAAAAGTGGATTTTACTACCACGGTTTTGAAAGTCTAAAAACTTTGTCCTATTTCCTAAAAAAATGTTCTGCACCTTAATGTTTTTGTTATTTATGTGTAAGGGTGAAATAAGGTTTTTTTTATTCTTAAAGAGCCCTTTGCTTGATTCATGTCACATGAAAAACAAGACTGAAAAACTGCATTTTTGCTTTATAAATCTTGCTAATAACCAGTTACTAGCTGTGATTAAAGTCTGAAACTGCGGTTTCTCAGCCTGTTTTGTCAAAGTCACAGAATCAAGCAAAGGGCTCTTGGAGAGCCGATGATCGGCTCGACCAGCGCAGGCAATGAGGGCATGGCGGTTTACCTGAAAGGTAAGAAGCCTTGCTTGAGTGTCGTGGCGCGTGCAGGCAAAGAAAGTAAGACGGTTTGGCAGTATGCCAAGACGACCCCATGGATGGGGGAGGTAGAATCGAGTTTGGAACAGAGACCGACACCTATAGGGATATAGGTGTTAGAGTCGAGTCTGGAACAGAGACCGACGCCTATAGGGATATAGGTGTTAGAGTCGAGTCT
>JANQRW010000018.1 GCA_028284365.1 Marinicella sp. | reverse complement strand
CTGTCTCTTCTTCAGCTGTCTCTTCTTCAGCTGTCTCTTCTTCAGCTGTCTCTTCTTCAGCTGTCTCTTCTTCAGCTGTCTCTTCTTCAGCTGTTTCTTCTTCAGAAGTATTCTTCTCTAAATCGTCTTCTAATAAATTATTCTCTACAATCAGGTCTTCTACATCCTTAACTTCATCAACTTCTTCATTTAAGGCATCAATTCTACTGACAAAATAATTCCTTATGCTGTCATCCACTGGGGCACCCCCAGTGCCAAGTAAATTAAGCTGACTTTTAGCATGTTTAATGACTGATTCTATGTGGGATAAATCATCGGTGGTCAGTGGCTGTTTTTTATCTAACAGCATGATAGACATTTTCTCCAGTGGTGCTGTCATTTGTGTGATGCCATCAACAGAGGCCATACTTGCAGCTCCATTTAACGTATGCACCACTCTGATAAAATCATCATTGATTTTGGGACTTTCTTTTTCAATGCTGTCAGAAACGAATTGTGTCATTTCAGTCAGATGACCACCCACTTCTTTTTGTAAAATTTCAACAAAGACCGGATCAACACCTAAATCACCAGATTCTTCGTCAGACGAATCAATAGCTTCTGCATTTGCTGCTTCAGTGTCTTCATCCAATGAGGTGTCATCAATATCCAAGTCAAAATCTTCCTCATCAGCCCCTTCTGAATCAGCTAAATTTAACAGTATTTCATTGTCTTCATCTGTTTCCAGGTCGACATCGATTTCTTCAAGGTTAAGGTCAGTGATCGAGCCTTCTTCCTCAACTTCACTCTTTTCAGACTCATCTGATTCAGAAACTTCATCCAACAAAAATGATTCATCATCCATTTCAGCCAGTTCAGCTTCGAGATCCATGACTTCGTTTTCATCCAATTCAATGGTTTCTACCTGATTGTTTTCATCTTCAACAATTTGATCATTAAGTGCATCAGAGACTGCTTGATCGACTGGCTCTTTTGCTTCTTCTTCAACCGCTTCTAAACTGAAATCTTCAAGATCAAATTCTATTCCCAAGTCATCTTCCAAACTCATCTCATCATCAGATTCGGCACTGGTTCCTTCCTCATCCGTATCATTTTCTGAGTCTTTTTCAGTTTGTTCTTTTTTCAGATCTTCAATATCATATTGCACATAATCAAGTGTCAAATCCTTTTCATCCTCTTCATCTTGCTGATCTTCTGACTCAGCTTCTTCTGTATCAAGTGCTTCAGTTTTTGCTGTTGCTTCATCTGAGTCGTCTAAATCATCCAGCTCAAGATCATCAATTTCTTCCAATTCCAATTCAGTTTCTGCAACCAAATCATCTGATACAGCTTCTTCATCTGTATCGGTAACAGCATCAGCCGCTTCTGCTTCCACATCAACTGTTCCCTCAACCTCAATCGCTTCAACCAGTGGTTCGTCATTGGCCACATTTTCAGCGTTCAATAACAATAAGTTGTAATCCGAAGGCACTTCCGACTTTTCTTGTAATGCAGCAAACAGGTTTGCAGACATCTCCACACCGGATTGCAGAACTTTTCTGAAATTGGTTGAGCCCTTGATTCCACCATCAAGGTAACGGTTACACATGTTCTCAAGCTGCCACCCAAACTCTCCAATAGCCTCAGCACCAACTAAACGACCACTGCCCTTTAAGGTATGGAAAATTCTGCGAATCTCAGTCAACTTCTCAGCATTTTCTTCTGGGTCTTCTTTCCATAATGCGTGACCAGCTTGCATATTAGCCAGTTCTTCTTCAAATTCTTCTAAGAAAACTTCCTTGATTTCATCATCTACATCATCACCAAAATCAACCACCAAAGCCGATGCTTCGGGGGCAGCTTCGACAGCATCCTCTGCCTCACTTGCCTCATCAGTCTGAATATCATCAGATTCGCTGTCTGTAACTACAGATTCTTTTTCTTCTGCCACCTCCTCTTCTGTGTCATCTCTTGAGTCTTCAACCTCGACGGTTTCTTCAGCTTCTGCTTGTGCTGCTAACTCTTCATGATTTTCAATGTCTTGGGAAGCCTGGTGTCTCAATCCCTCAATTTGGGCGCCTACTTCTGACAACAAACTTTGTCTGATGCGTTGCCCCTGATCTAGGTTTTCCAGGTAATATTCCAAAGAAGAAATAACGGTTGCCAATTGTTCTAATTGCAAGGCTGATGGTTTTGAGTCTGTTCCTATAATGTCTGAGTTAACATATTCAATGATGTCATTAACGTGTTCGCTGGCTTCACTGAGGTTCAATATTTTCATTGCACCCGCGATGTCTTTCAATAACTTAGGATTGTCCTTGACTTGATTTTTATCCCAAGGTGATTCAATGAATGCCACAAAATTAGTTTTAATCTGTTGTAGGTTAACAATAGACTCTTTTGCTAAAACTTGCAAAATCGCTTTTTGCTCTGACTTCGGAATCACATTTTCATCTTCATCAACCAAATCATCAGTGACACCCAACGATTGGATGTGGTCTCCCAACTGGGACTCAATCATCAATAATGTTTTTGCCACATCTAACAATTGGTCATCAGATGGTCTTTGGGCTTCTTCCACCAAACCTTTTAGCTCTTCCCGATGTGTATTGACCGAATCTCTGGCAACGCCTAAGCCTAAAATACCCAGGGTATCACCTATTTTTTGTAAATTACCTAATAAGGGTGACAACTCGTTAACATCTGCTTTCTTATTACGAATAAATAAATCCAAAGATTCTTGGACCACCAATACATCGTCATTGATGGCTTCCGAAACAGTTTGTAGCAGCTCTTTGTTTTTACCAGAGAGACTGCCTTCAGCATGCTCAATCTCTTCTTGATCTGGTATAAACTGACTGAGGTCAAAGAACGATTTAATTTCTGCACCAATCTGACCACCTTCTTCATTGATGCCAATGTAATAAAGCATGTTTCGGGTAATGGCTCTACTGGTCGATTTAGTCTGGGGGTTGCCTTCAATCAGATCTTTCAATAACAAATCCACTTGACCTGCCAGCTGTTTGACTGAAACACTGTCATCAATATTTTTGCTTAACAAGCCTTCAATCAAACCAGCATAAGTCCAGAACAATTGCTTCAGGTGATGTGGAGATAAAATCATTCGCAGCTTAGAAATCACCAGCTGCATATTTTTTAACCCTTTGTCATCATCGTCATTCTTGAACCAATTAAGCAATGCAATTTCATAGATAGAACGAATTTTCAACAAGGCTGTTTTGAGTTGCTTGCCTTTGAGCGAAACACTATTTTCCAAAACCTTTTCGGGTACATCCAAATCGAGGTTAGGGTTAAATAAAGCTGACTCAGAGAGTAAGTTTTTACTGCGCACAGATCGTAAATCATTGACCAATGGTAATAATACGATGGGTACGTCTTTGTGGCCCAACTCAATTCGTTCTAGGTAATCAGGCAACTGTAAAATACTTTGCATCAGCACATCGTAAGCGGCATCAACATCATTGATACTGCCTTCTATCAAGTCTTTGGCCACCAGTTCCATTTCTTCAGCAACCATGGCAGCACCATACAGCTCAACCATTTTCAATGTACCTTGTATCTGGTGCAGATAGGTGACACAAAACTGTAATTGATTGGTGTCTTCTGAATCTTCAACATAAGCATTCAATGCTTCTTTAGCTCGATTCAATGTTTCATCAAGCTCAGTTTTTACCCACGTTAAAGTTGAAAAATCTATTTGTTCTATATTACTCATATTAACTCAATCTAAATGCCAAAGTTCTGTTCTTATTGACACGTTGCATTTTAGGGTGGGACCAAAAATTTATTTCAGTTTGTCCCAACACCAATAATCCATCACGGTTTAAATGTTCAACTAAACCATCCAAAATTTGTTCTCTGACTGACTTATCGAAATACATCAGTACATTTTGACAATAAATTACATCATATTTGATATTTGAAGGCTTGTTCACATCTAACAAATTAAATACCCCAAAAGCCATGCGTTTCTTAATCCCATCTTTGATGGTAAACATTTCATGGTTGACGGTTTCTATGCCGTTATGTAATTTTTGATCTATGTTGGCTAATTTATCAATTGAATAATAAGCCTGCTTAGCCAAAGCCACTGCCGGTGCACTCACATCTGTCGCAGTTACCCCAAAATAGGATTTCTTTTCATTTTTTAGACAAATGTATTGAGCTAACAAAGCCAATGAATAAGCTTCTTCACCCGTGGCACAACTCACTGACCAGATTTTATAGCGCAAAGTTTCTTTGGCTTTTAATATCTTGTCATTCAGGTCTTCTTCCACCAATTCAAATGATGGCGCATGTCTGAAAAACGATGTCTCATGTACAGTTAATCTATCCACCAGTTGAGACCATTCCAAATTACCCTCAATACCAGAATTAATATAATCCCAATACTTGTCATAATCTTGATAACCAATCTCTCGCATTCTTGACCAGATCTTCGACTGTAAAAACATCTTACGCTCTTTTGGCACAATGATACCTAAACGTTCAGCCAACAATCCCGACCAACGGAGGTACTCACCTTCTGTCAGCGGTGAAATTTGCATGAATGGTTTCTGCTTACTGTACATTTTTATGCATCAAAAGCCATCAATGACTTACTTGATTAAAAGAATTCGTCATCTGGCAGTTTAAAGTCTTCTACCGATTTACGTAATTCAGTTGCTAATTCCACCAAATTACCAATCGATTCTGCAGTTTGTTGTGTACCTGCCGAAGTCTGTGTGGTAATTTCTTGAATCACGTTCATGGTTCCGGAAATATTGGTTGCGGCAACCGACTGTTGTCTTGCTGCTTCCGAAATATTCTGAATCAACTCTGCCAAGTCATTAGATACCGTCTCAATCTCAGTCAATGCTTCACCAGCATCCTCAGCTTTGCGGGCACCGCCCACCACTTCTGATGTGGTTTGTTCCATTGAACGCACTGCTTCGTTGGTATCGGTTTGAATGGTTTTCACGATACCCTCAATTTGACGTGTTGCACTAGATGCACGTTCCGCCAACTGTTGTACCTCATCAGCAACTACCGCAAAACCACGGCCTGATTCACCAGAAGATGCTGCTTGAATTGCTGCATTCAAGGCCAGAATGTTTGTTTGTTCTGCAATGTCATTAATCAATTCAACGATGTTTCCAATTTCCTGTGAACTCTCACCCAAGCGTTTAATCCTTTTAGAAGTGTCTTGGATCTGTGAACGAATGTTATTCATGCCTTTAATGGTATCTCGTACCACTTCAGCACCATTATGTGCAATCAATACCGAACGTTGTGCAACGTCTGCTGATTCGAGAGAGTTTTTGGATACTTCATCAATCGACACTGCAATTTCATTAATCGCTGCCGAAGCATTGGTGATCTGAGTCGCTTGGTGTTCGGAAGCTTCTGCCAGATGCATCGCTGTTGCTTGTGCCTCTTGTGCTGCTGACGCCACACCCACCGACGCATCATTAATCGTTTTCACCAACGACCTCAATGCCTCAATCGCAAAGTTAACAGAGTCCGCAATCGCTCCCGTTATGTCTTCTGAAACTGTCGCATTCACAGTCAAGTCACCATCTGCCAATGAACCCATCTCATCCAACAGCCTCAAAATCGCTTGTTGGTTTCTTTCATTCTGCTCTTGTGCAACTGCTGCCCGAACCCGGTCATTTTTAGACAAGGTACGGAAAACCCATAACAACCACAAAAATGCCAAACCGGCAATCACCCAACCGACAACATCTGAAGGCACAGTCTGTTTACGTTCATGTAACTGCTGCTTCAAGGCTTCAGCGTCTTCTACAAACAATTCAGCATCAACTTCAATATCATCTGCTGCTGTTTGTGCATCAAATAACTCCATCGCATCCAATATCGAAGTGATGTCTGCTTGAACACTATCAAAAGCAGAATATACACGACCTAATGATTCGACGGCTTGATCATCTGTTACTGCCTTGATTCGATCATTACCATTGAACATACCAGTCATAATTTCCTGAAACATTCTGGCATCACGATCCAGGCTATCAGCTGCCTGAATGGATGCACCGCCGCGCAAAATTTCACTCACACGGCGCAGCATTCGATCGGCCAATACCAGTTGTTGAGATGCCAAATAGATCAAATCACGGTCTTCGTTAATAGCAACCAAACGTTTAACCACAGCATCAGAACTGGCTTGTAAAATAGGAATTTCAGAAGCAAACTTATCTGAAATGGTAGCCAACTCTCCAATACGCTCACGCTGGTTAATAATGGTTAATGCGTTTTGATTCATTGTTTCCCAACGAACTTTCATTGAATCAAACCCTGGCCTCACATCCGTAGGTAGATCCGGATATTGGACACTGCCATTCTCCAAAGCATTGATGGTGGTTTCAATGATCTGACGATCGGTTATCAATTCATCAAAAGCATTAAGGTTACCCGATGAAGCTTGTTTGGCGTATATCGCCAATTGCACCGCCTTAATATTAACTTTATCGGTTTCACTGATGTGTTCAGCCTGGTTGTTTTTAACCGTCGCTAACCAAAAGGAATGTCCAATGAAAGATAAAACCAGAATCACCAGCACCATCAATTGCCACAAGGGCAGCGTTCGTGTTCGTTGACCTAAATCTACAGCTGAACTGCTCATATATTTCTACCTCGTATATTATTTGATTGACGCATTTTGGAATTTTGTATCCTGTACCAATTGTTCCATGGCAAATACATTCCAAATCACTTCATCATGGCTGAAAAATTTATCACAATAAGAATATATGCGTGAGTCGTCGTCCCCCTCAACATCTTCCCATTGGCTTTGATTAAAATGTCGTTGACCGAATACCTCGTCAACCACCAAGCCAGCCTGGCCACCAGGCTGGTTGATGACTAGCATCCTTGAATGTTTGGTTAACTTAGCTGACTCTCCAGTAAGATAGGCACGTAAATCAATGGCCGGAATCAGATTACTCCTGATATTCACCAAACCCAGTACCCAATTGTCGATGCCTGGAATTTTTACCAACTCTGGTAAAATCACCACCTCGTTGACATCATCGACAGGCGATATCAAATGCATGTCACCAATCTTAAAACCGATCCCTGACCAATCCCCTAATTCTGTTTCCTCTTCCGCACTACCCAGTGCATGAGAGACGCTTCTTTTTTCATATTCAAGCAATAACTCGAATGGCTTAATGATTTGTTTGCTCATTTGAATTAATCTCTTTTGACGTGTGTTTCGATGGCTTCAATTAACTCTTCTTTGGTGAATGGCTTGGTCAAGTATTCCTCAGCACCAACCACACGACCTTTGGCTTTATCAAATAGTCCATCCTTACTTGATAACATAATGACTGGAGTCGATTTGTGCTCACTGTTCATTTTGATCAACGCACAGGTTTTATAACCATCCAAGCGCGGCATCATGATATCTACAAAGATAATGTGAGGTTCTAAGTCAGAAATTTGCGACAAGGCTTCATACCCGTTATCAACGGTAATGACTTCACACCCTTCTTTCTTCAATAAAGTTTCTGCGGTTCTGCGAATGGTTTTACTGTCATCAATAACCATTACCTTTAAACCTTCTAAATTCATAATCTCTCCAATTTATTTTTTGCCTTTTGCAAAGAAATTCTATTCACAATATTCATGAAGTTACCTTTGTAAGTGTGTCATTATCAACGAAAATAACTTATTTTGCACATGATTACAAAATTAATTTGACCAATAACCCGAATTAAATTGACAATTTTGTCTTACCACAGCCAAAACTGTCTGCTTAACGTCCGCCACTAAATTTAACGCTTTGATAAATATTCATCAAGTTTTTCTGTGCATAATCAAGCAATTTGTCCGCACCAAAAATACTTGAACCAGCATCCACTGGCAGGAAATAAAGCCATAATTACTGATAATTTAACTTGTGCTATTTAACCCAACGCGTAAGCTTATTATAATTCAGAGCAATTCACAAACAGTGCATCATAACAAATGACAAAATTAGCAGTGGTCATGGACCCAATTGAATCCATTAACCCAGCCAAAGATTCAAGTTTCGCCATGCTTTTAGCAGCTCAAAAAAGAGGCTATGAAACTCACTACATCACTGCCGATCAAATGTTCATTGCTCACAGTAAAGCACAAGCCAATGTTCATGGCATAGCCGTCAGAGATCAAAGCAGAGACTGGTTTTCCCTCGCTCCGGAACAATTGACCGACCTGAACACATTTGATGTGATTCTGATGCGTAAAGACCCTCCTTTTGATATGGAGTACATCATGGACACCTATGTTCTGGAACAAACCGATGCCAACACACACGTCATCAACAACCCTCAATCGCTGCGTGACGCCAATGAAAAATTCTTCACAGAATATTTTCCAGAGTGCACGCCAGAGAACATCATTTCCAGAAACATAACACTACTTAAATCTTATATAAAAGACATGGGAGATGTGATTGTTAAACCCATGGATGGCATGGGTGGCAATTCAATTTTCAAGACCAGCGCCAATGACAAAAATCTGAGTGTCATTTTAGAGACTGTGACACAAAACGGCACAAAAACAACAATTATTCAAAAATATATCCCTGAAATTACCCAGGGTGATAAAAGAATCTTGATGATCAATGGCCAAGCCGTACCTTACGCTCTGGCCAGAATCCCGTCTGACAGTGACTTCCGCGGCAATCTAGCCAAAGGTGGAACTGGAAAAGGTGTACCACTTTCAAATAATGACTGGCGCATCGCTGAAATTGTTGGACCAAAGCTGAAAGCCATGGGCATCTTTTTTGCAGGTATTGATGTGATTGGTGATTACCTGACAGAAGTCAATGTAACCAGCCCAACTTGTATCAGAGAATTAGATAAAATATATGGCCTGGACATTGCCGGCGATTTATTTGATTGTGTAGAAAAAGACATTTTATGAAACCACAGATAACCGCAAAAGATAAAAATGTCATGACTTTTACTCTGGCAGTTTTGGCTTTGTCTGTGGTTATCCTTGGCATTTCTTTCAAATACAATGACAACAGCAATGAAGTCATTCATAGCATGGATGTGATCCTTTCTAAAAAGTCAAATTCAGAAGCACCAGAAGAAGCTGATTTCCTTGCTGCAAACAATCAACTGGGTGGTGGCAATCAACAACAAGCTGCCAGACCCACCAACCCGTTCAGCGCCAGTTCTCCCATAGAAGATGGCTTTGACAAGCAACAAACCCAAGAACAAAGAAAAACTCAAACCAAACAAACCAACAGCCAAGTCATCACCACTCAAAATGCCAACACCGAAACCACATTCATTGAAAAGTCTAAGGACCCCAAAAGTCAACAAGCAAATGATGAACAAATGACAAAAGCACAACGCATTGCAAAAATTCAAGACGAAATCGCGAAAAAAATTGAACGTTATGCTAAAAAACCACGCAGTAAATATATTTCAAGTAACACCAAAGCCTATGAGTTCGCACCATACATAAACAACTGGGTTCAAAAAATTGAACGCACCGGCGATCTGAATTACCCTGAGCAAGCGAAAAAAGAGTCATTCATTGGCAATGTGATGTTATCAGTCGGCATCAACCAAGATGGCAGCATTCATGAAATTAAAATCCTCAAAGGTTCACAACATAAATTCCTAAACGAAGCAGCCAAACACATTGTACAGTTGGCGCAGCCATTTGACCCATTACCTGAAAACAAAGAAAAAGTTGATATTTTATACATAACTCGCACCTGGCAATTTTTACCTGGACATCTTTTGCGCCAAAAATAATCGATTTATCAGTAGTTGTTTAACGCAGCTCCACCACAAAATCAGTTAAAATTAGCACCATGAATTTAACCAATCAATTACTCATTGCCACACCCGAGATGCAAGATGAGCGATTCAAACGTGCGGTTGTCCTGATTTGTGAACACAATGAACACGGTGCCCTGGGCATCAACCTCAACGATCCCAGTACCGTGACTTTCTCAGATGTGCTGGCCAATTTAGATATTACCGAAACCACCGATTCGCTGGGTCAGGCGGTTTATGAAGGCGGCCCTGTTAATACCCAGTGTGGTTTCATTTTACATCAATCAACACTTGCCTTTGAAAGCACCCTACAAGTGGCTGAAAACCTCAGATTAACCACCTCAAAAGATATTCTGGAAGCCATCGCACATAATCTGATTACTGAAAACTGGTTATTGGCCTTGGGTTGCGCCACATGGGATGCAGAACAACTGGAAGGAGAAGTCGCCAATCACGATTGGCTCCTCACTCCAGCCAGCAATACTTTGGTGTTCAGCCATGACAGCGATCGCTGGGACTTAGCACTTTCACAAATGGGAATCAAACCACATCAGCTCAGTGGTGACATTGGCCATGCCTGAATACATCCTGGGCATTGATTTTGGTCAAAAACGCATTGGCCTCGCTGTGGGCCAAACACTGAACCACATAGCCACACCCCTGAAAGTACTGCCCAACAACAAAATGTTTTTTCGAAACTTAAATCAAGAAATCAGGGAATGGGATATCAGCCAAATTGTCATTGGTCTGCCCTTGAGCATGGATGGTGAAGAACAAGAAATCACTCGACAAGTGAGAAATTTCAGTAAAAAAACACATCATAAAACCGGGCTGCCAGTACATTTGGTTGATGAGCGTTTGAGTTCTTATGCTGCTGAAAGAAACTTTGCAGAACAAAGAAATGCACAACTTGCAAAAGCGAAAGATAAGTCACAAATAGACGCCCAGGCTGCACAAATCATTCTCCAGTCCTGGTTGGATCAACAACAAAAAGAAACCTTGTTATGAAGCATTTGACTGACATTAAATCATTATCCCGAAGTGACATTCAACAACTTATTGAATCCACACAAATCATCAGCCAAAGTAGCACCAAAGACACCAAAACATGGCACCATGGTCATTCAGCTGTGGCTCTGTTTTTTGAAAATTCAACACGCACTCTCACCTCTTTCCAATTGGCATGCCAACGATTAGGAATCGACATTACCGCTTTGAACATCTCCCACTCGTCAACACAAAAAGGAGAAACCATCAAAGACACCTTACTAACGCTGGATGCCATGCAAACTGACTTGTTTATCGTCCGCCATCAGGAAAACCACATCCATGATCAAATCATCGACTGGGTAAGTCATGACGTTGGCGTCATCAATGCCGGTGACGGCACCAACCAGCATCCAACCCAAGGATTGCTGGATTTGTTTACCATCTGGCAACACAAACAATCATTTGAAAACCTGAAAGTATCTATCATTGGCGACATCAAACATTCTAGAGTGGCCAACTCTCTGATTGATGGTTTAGAAATAATGAACACAAAAGAAATTCAACTCTATGGCCCTGATAGCCTTATCCCAATTGACAAATCAAAACTCAAAGCCGATTCAATGTCATCAGCGCTGAACAACGCTGATGTGGTGGTTATGTTGCGCATCCAAAAAGAACGTTTACCCAAAGGCACTAACCTCGATCTTGAACAATGGCACCAACAGTATGGTCTTAACAACAAAAACCTGAAACAAGCCAAACCCAATGCCATCGTCATGCACCCTGGCCCTATGAATCGTGGTGTCGAAATCACAAATGAAGTCGCTGATGGACCTCAGTCCGTGATTTTAGAACAAGTCAAAAACGGCGTTTTGATGCGCCAAGCAGTCATTCATCACATGCTAACTAAAGCTTTGAATTAATCTCAAAAATAAATAACACCCACATCGCCAACAGTACAAAGCAGGAAACAGCGAAAACTAAAAAGCGATGTATCACATTGTTATAAAATATGTGTATCATGGCATGCAAGTACCTCAATCCAACATATACCCAAGCCAAGGTCAACAAAATCTGCGCCTGGGTTTGTGTAATTAAAATCAACATCACCAAAACATAGAACAGAATCGGCATTTCTAACTGATTATGAAAGCCACGACCCAATCGTTGCATTTTAACCGGCCAATGCTCCTGACCAGTCATCAACACATAATCTTTGGGGTTCACCGTGCGATTGCCAACGCTGCAAATACGCATGTATGCAACGGTAAACAATATTAAAAAAGTAAGCAATACTTGTAAAAAAACCGGGATAATAATTGTGATCATGATAACTCTTGTATTTGTTTGTCGTGCCAAAAACTGAATAATGCCAAGGCGACAACACTTCCTATCAAAGCCAAAAACATATCCGACTGAGTATCCCAAATGTAACCTTGGGTTCCCAAAAATGATTCTGCATCTTCACCGCTCAAAAGCGCAACCCACCATTCTATCAATTCATAAAAAGCAGAAAAAGCCAAACAAAAGCACACCACAAAAAATCGGCGCCACCACAATGAGTTGAATATGGCTTGTCTGATCACCAATTCACGACAAATAATGGCCGGCACAAAACCTTGAGCGAAGTGGCCTAACTTGTCATAGTTATTACGCCCTGGCCAAATACCTTGCATAAACCCGTCAAAACCAGGCACCAGCGCGTATGTATAATGACCTCCAATTATCAAAATCACACAATGAATCAGCACCAACACCAACAACAAAGAAGTTAATGGAATTTTCTTGAAATAAAAACACAGCACCACAATGGCACCGATTAATGCCGGAAGTACCTCTAATAACCATGTGAGACGATCATAAGGATTAAAAAATGACCAGATAAAAACCGCTAAGAAAGTCGCCATCCAAATCAGTAAACCAACTAAATTCATGAATCACCCTGCGCTAAGCTTTCTACAAATTGTAGCTTATTTTTGAATTCTTTGAGGTTTTGGTCTATACCCACGATGTTAAATGCTTCTATATCCGCCTTTAAATTATGGATATATTTTGCTATGACCTTCAAGCTGACATCAGCCTGGGCACCTGATAACAGATCAACAAAAACTTTAACATCTTTTATTTTTTGAGTCGCATTAGCAAGCTCCCAACTTTTAGTCACAGGACCTTTTAAGTGTGAAATCAGTTTAGGTAGCTGCTTTATTTGCTCGGGTGCTAGGTTCTCTTCAACCAACTCATTGGGGTTTTCAATACTGATTTCTTTAAAGCCAATAAACCGCCCAATCATCTCAAACAACCTCAATTTAAGGATGGGTTTTGGTAAATAACCATTAAATCCACCGGCTTCGATTCGCTCATGATCTTCTCGTAAGACTGAAGCCGTCAGCGCCACAATCGGCAGATTAGGAAACTTTTCTTTGATTCTATGAGCAGCTTCATAACCATCCATAACTGGCATTCTTATGTCCATCAACACCAAATCAATCGGGTACTTTTCAACACAATTCATTGCATCCAAACCATTTTCCGCATGTATGGTTGTTAATTCAGAATCTGCAAAATATTCTGCAATCAATGCCCTGTTGTGATAATTATCGTCAGCTATTAATATCCCAGCTTTTTCAAATTGGTATTGAGCAGGTAATAACTTCTTTTCGTCATCAGTGCTGGAATCAATCACATCAAAATTGTATACCACGCGTCCAAAGTTCATGATAAATGTAGCACCGGCTCCAACCTCACTCTCAACATGAATTTCACCACCCATGCGCTCTACCAGTTTTTTTGTGATGGCCAAACCTAAACCTGTTCCCGCATATTTGTTTTTATCTTGATTTTTCTTTTGCTCAAAGGCCATAAAAACCTTATCTTGTTCATTTTTAGGTATACCAACGCCCTCATCAGCAACACAGATTTTAATCCCAGTATGTTTCTTTTTGAGACAGAACGTCTCTAAAGATAATTTAATCTGTCCCAACTCACTGAACTTAATCGCATTACCCAACAAATTATAGATTGCTTGACGCAAATGACTGGTGTCCATAACTAAGGTTTGTGGCACAGAATCTTCAATGTCTAAAATCAGCTGTAAACCTTTCTTTTGCATGTTTATCGAGAAAATTTGAGCCACGTCTTCGAAAAACTCTCTGGGATTAAATGGCACCAGGTGGCTTTCAACCTTTCCTGCTTCAATTTTTGATAAGTCCAGAATGTCATTAATTAATAGCATCAAAGTATCACCAGCTGATTTAATGGTGCGCACATATGACTTCAGGTGTGGTTCCTTTACTTGTTCATCTAACAATTCAGTAAACCCAATAATGGCATTCATGGGCGTTCTGATTTCATGTGACATGTTGGCTAAAAATTCTGATTTTGCCTGATTGGCCTGATCAGCTTCACGGCGTGCTTGTTTGAGGTTTTTTTGTAAGGCTTTTTGCTCAGAAATATCACGCCAAACCACATGTAACGCTTTTTCACCGTCATAACTGATGCGAGCAAAAATGGCATCCACCCAAAATGTTTTACCATTTTGCTTTTTAACCAAACATTCAAATCGCGTGCTGATTTCCTGCAGTGACTGATGCAACTTCTCAGTCAAAAAATTTAACGACTTTTGGCCATTTGGTTGTTTTTTAGGTAACATGGTCGAGATTTCAGAACTCATCATATCGGATTTATTAGCAAAACCGAACATGTCTAAAACAGCCTGATTACAATCAACAAACTGACCATGCTGATAAATTAAATTAGCATCAGCTGACTGTCTGAAAACCACTTCAAAGTTGGCTTTTTCAATGGCCAGATCAGCTTCAATCAATTCACGTGCACGAATTTCTTTGGTCAAACGCCTGTTCCAGTAAATAATACTGAAAAGAACAACACCTAATATTAATGCGACCGTCGAAGCCAGTTTGTAATCTTTTCGCGCCAACACAGCTGCTCCAAACCGCTGACTGGTGGCTTCAGTGTTTTCACTGCTGGTGTCATCCAGGGTTATCCCCACCTCTAAACCAGAGTTTTGTTGGATCAACTCAATATACGCTGCTGCAATACCTTGATGAAAGCCTTGCTCATCTTTAAACTCAAACGGTGCCCATTGATAATCCGCACCAAATTTCACCACCTGGTTTTGTTCCAGCCAATTCAGTCCTTCAGTGGTTAGGGATATTTTCGATTCGGCACTGACCACCCAACTGACTAGCACCATAAACATAAAATTAAATTGAATCCTTTTATGTTTATCTAACATGCATTACTCCATGCGAGATATGGCTATAAACTCATCCAAGTGTTGTGTAAATATATCAACCAATTCCGGATCAAATTGCTTACCTCTCAAGCCCACAATGTAATTAACAGCGTCTTCAGTGGTCCAGGCATCTTTGTATTTGCGCTTATGGGTTAAGGCATCAAACACGTCAGCTATCGCAACAATACGCCCATAAATATGAATATCATTGCCTTTAAGCTCTTGTGGATAACCAGTTCCGTCCCATTTTTCATGGTGATGATAGGCTATCATGGCAGCAGCTTTGATAAATTTACGTTGTGATAATTTAAGAAAATTATAGGCGTTGGTGGTGTGGGTTTTCATCACATCACGCTCTTCCTCTGTCAACTCACCGGGTTTATGAAGAATAGAACGAGGTAATGTGATCTTGCCGATGTCGTGCATGGGTGATGCGTGAAATATAATGTGCTCATCTTCGGAATTCAGGCTGGGGTGGTAATAAGCTAATAACCTCGATATCTCGGCCACCCGCTTGATGTGTTGACCAGTTTCATCTGATGTGGCTTCCATCAATTCTGTCAACATGAAAATCATTTCTTTTTGATTTTGTTCTAACTCAGTCAAAATTCTGATTTCCTTGTTTTTAAGCTGCTCCTCTAAAACCACGTTATTCTGCTGCAAAACTCTTTTGGCATGGAACAGCTCCAGGTGGTTTTTAACCCTAACAATCAATTCATTGGCATGAAATGGTTTAGTAATGTAGTCCACACCACCCACTTCAAAACCTCTGGCAATAGAATCAACATCAACCCTGGCTGTTAGGAAAATGACAGGAACATCCACCAAGCGTGGGTCATTTTTCATGAACTGACAAACTTCAAAACCATTAAAATCTGGCATCATCACATCCAGTAACACCAAATCAAAGCTGTTTTTTTTAAGCAAGTCCATCGCCTCAAAACCGCTTAAAGCGTAGGAAAATTCGTAGCCTTGTTCTCTTAACATATTCATAGCCACTTGAATATTCTCAGAAACATCATCTACGATGAGAACGTTGTAATTTAACTCCATACTTTCACCTTGCTGACTGCTATAGCTATTGGTTCTTCTTTATCATCTTAGCACACACCAACAACTGTCCCTGTTCGTTTTTTAGGGCAACTGAGCATACAGAAATAGAAAAAAGTAGATGGGCTTAAATATGAACTTTATCAGAGCCAAATATCTGTTAATATTTTCACAATTGACAAATTAGGACAACAAAATGACAAAAGGCACGCATGAATACATCGATGATCACCGCAACCTTGATATCTTAATCAATGTCAATGGTGAACTACTGCCTCGAGAAAAAGCAGTGGTCTCTGTTTTTGACTCTGGCTTTATATTGGGTGATGGTGTGTGGGAAGGCCTGCGCCTCCATAACGGTGTGGTGGTGTTTCTTCAAGACCATTTACGACGCTTGTATCAGGGTGCCAAATCATTGGATTTAGACATTGGGTTATCACCATCACAGTTAACCCAAAGACTGACTCAGACCCTAAAAGCCAATGACATGCATGATGGTGTACACATTCGCCTGATGGTAACTCGAGGTGAAAAGATAACGCCCTATCAGGACCCAAGATGCACCATCCCCGGCAGCACCATAGTCATCATAGCTGAATACAAAGAACCCTCACCACGTAAAATCGAAGGCGGCATTAAATTGTTCACTACCCATGTCAGGCGTGGTTATCCTGATGTACAAGATCAAAAGATGAATTCACACTCTAAAATCAACTGCATTCAAGGTTGTATTCAAGCTGCTAAAGCCGGCGCGGATGAGGCTTTGATGTTGGACCCTCATGGCTTTGTCTCTACTTGTAATTCAACGCATTTTTTTATAGTGACCCAAGACGAAGTGTGGACTTCAACAGGCGATTTCTGTTTAGGCGGCATCACCCGTTCCAAAATTATTCAGTTGTGTCAGCAAAACAACATCCCAATCAAACAAAAAAATTTCTCACTGTTTGATGTGTATGGTGCAGATGAATGCTTTGTTACTGGTACATTTGCCGGCATCACGCCAGTGAATGAAGTTGATGGCCGGCTCATCGGTGATGGTAAACAGCGTAAAATGATTAAGAAATTACAAGATTTATACATTGATTTAATTCATGCGGAGGCAACAAATGAGTCATAACATCATTAGAATCGCGATCTGGTCGGGGCCACGAAACATCTCAACGGCCATGATGCGGGCTTGGGAAAACCGGGGTGACACCATCGTTGTAGATGAGCCATTATATGGCCCCTACTTAGCAACAACCGGTAAGAAACATGCCATGTATCAGGAAATCATCGAGAACCAAGGCGATGATTGGCAACCGATTGTTAAAGAATTAACGATGAGCACTCCCAAATCAGCAAACCCATCCACCCAAATATATTATCAAAAACACATGAGTCATCACATCACAGAGGATGTAGAGGTGGACTTTATAGACCATTTGCGCAACGCATTTCTCATCAGACATCCCAACGATGTGTTATCGTCATATTTACGCAAACACCCACGTGCCACACCAGTCGATTTGGGTTTTCCACAACAAGTTAAATTATTTAATCACATCAAACAAAAAACTGGCCAAGCCCCTGCTGTTTTTGAGTCCAAAGACATCCTCTTGGATCCTGCTGCTATGTTAAAGAAAATGTGCTGCACCCTGGATGTGCCTTTTGATTCAAGCATGCTTTCATGGCCTAAAGGCTACCGTGATTCAGACGGCATCTGGGCCGAACATTGGTACAATCGCGTGATTGAATCAACCGGCTTTTCAACCTACAAACCCAAAGAAAATAAGTTAAACACAGAAGAACAACGCATCGCCGATCAATGTATGCCTTATTTTGAAGAACTATTGAAGCATAAGATTTAATCACCCAACAAATCAGCTTAAACCAGATGAATATTGATATTACACTGATACACTCAATTGGCAAGATTGTATTCACCATCATTGTACTGTTGGCATTTTTTCTGATGACTGTCAGCAGCCACATCAAATCTGCCAATCGCCTCTTTGCTGTTTTTTTTGCTGACTGTTTATGCTTTGCGGCATGATGGTGAAAATTTAGTGGCAGACCACGCCAGAAATCGACCCATAGCCCTCATCCCACACCAACCTGGTGTTTTTTATGGGGATTCAACATTTTTCCAACAGGTTGAATTCACCAGAAATGATGATCATGTCATTAATGGCATGTTGGTTTCAGGCGCCAGAAGCAAAAACTTTGTCTTTACTAAAATGTCGAGAAAATAATTTCTAAACAAACCGAAATAACCACCCATTAATAACTGGGTGGTTATTAAACTGTCTCATACTTACCTAAATGAATAACTGTATAACATCAAGTAAATTAACTCACCCGGTTCCCGATCAACTCCACCAAGTCATTGAACACACCTGCAGCGGTCACCTCAATGCCTGCACCAGGACCTTGAATAACCAATGGATTAGAGTGATAAAAATCAGATTCAATCACGTACACATTATCTCCGGCCTTTAAATAAGCTGCTGCATGACTGTCATCAATTTCCGTAAGCTCAATACGAATTCGTTTGGCACTAACCTCAGCCAGGTAGCTGAGTTTCATACCAGCCTCTTGAGCAGCATGCCAACGATCAAGCAAGTACCGATCAATGGCATCTTGGCGTTGCCAAAAATCATTTATATCTCCCTTCAAATACTGCTGTGGCAGCACCGCCTGAAAGTTAATTTCTGCTGGCTCAAAACCACAAGTACGGGCTAAAATTTGTGCTTTTCGAAAAACATCCAATCCTGATAAATCTGCCCGTGGATCTGGCTCAGTCAGGCCATGCTGTTGGGCTTTTCTGATCCACTCACTGAATCCATTCTGACCATTATATTGGGTCAACAACCATGAAATCGATCCAGAAAAAACACCGGATACCTGTCTGAGCTGATCACCACTTTGAATGATTTTTTTAATGGCATCCTGAACAGGTAAAGCTGCACCAACTGTGGTGTTTTTTAACCACCGCGCCTGATTGAGCTTCAAAGCAGATTCAATCAACCCAGCATAATCATGGTTCGCTGCCGCTATTTTATTGGCTGATATGATGTGCCAACCATTTTGCGCAAACCGCAGGTAATGTTCAGCGACAGCTTCACTGGCAGTTAAATCTATAACAACCGTTGGAACCCCGAGTAACACTTCTAATTCATGGAATAACTGCCCTTGTGAGTTGTCATGATAATCAACAGCTGTTTGATTCGGTTCAATTGAAGTTAAGCCATCAGTATTTAACTGAAAATAGCGACTGTTTGCCACCGCGACGAGTTTAAAAACACCATTAAATTGGATTTTATCCTGTAATAATTTTAAAAACTGCCTCCCAATATTCCCTGTGCCCAATACAACTACATTTAATGCCGAATCAAAAGCTTCTTCGGACTTCCTGACAAAGCTGGTTTCTGTTGCATTGCTATTTGACACCTTGTTTTTCCTTCACTGATTTTATCAATGTGCGAGACAAACCATATTCCAAATCAGCAATTAAATCCTCGGCACATTCAATTCCAACTGATAAACGAATCAAACCGGCACTGATACCAGCCTTGGCTTGTGCCTCAGGTGCCATGGCGGCATGAGTCATGGTCGCTGGATGACAGATCAATGACTCCACGCCACCCAATGATTCAGCCAAGGTGAAATAGTTCAGGCCATTAACCAACTGACGCACTTCATTAATACCTCCCTTGAGTTCAAATGAAAGCATGGCACCAAAATGAGCTTGCTGTTTTTTAGCGATGTCGTGTCCTGGATGATCCACCAGTCCAGGATAATATATTTTTTCAATGGCTGGATGTTGTTGCAGAAATTCAATCACCTTCTCAGTGTTTTCCAAATGTTGCCGCATGCGCACATTTAATGTACGTAAACCCCGGGTGGTCAGCAGACAATCAAACGGAGCCGCTGTTATACCTATACAATTAGCCCACCAGGTAACTTTTTCAAATAACTCTGGCGTTTTCGCCAGTACCGCACCACCCACCACATCACTGTGCCCATTGATGTACTTGGTCGTTGAATGAACCACCAGATCTGCCCCCAAAGTAATGGGTTGTTGCAGTGCAGGAGACAAAAAAGTGTTATCCACCACTTTCAAGACATCAGGCCCAGCCAGTTCACACAGTTTCCTGACATCAACCACGCGCAACAAAGGGTTGCTGGGCGTCTCAATCCATAACAAATCTGGCTTTTTATCAATGGCTTGATGCACTTGTGACCAGTCATTTTGGTCAATAAAATCAACATTAAGTAAGCCCTTTTCATGCAAAGTAGTTAACAGCCTGAAAGTACCCCCATAACAGTCATGCGGTGCAACCACCAAGGCATCTTTTGGTAACAATTGTAAAACCAGATTCACAGCACCCATGCCCGTTGCAGTTACCACACCACCGGCTGCCTGCTCTAATTCAGCCAAAGCCGTACCCAAAATATCACGGGTGGGATTTCCCGATCTTGAATAATCATACGTTCGTGGCTGATCTAAATCCTTAAAGGCATAATTACTGGACAGATACAACGGTGGTGTCACTGCCCCATGTTGTGAATCGCAGTCAATACCCGCACGCACGGCGGTGGTTTGGTTTAATAGTGTCATGGTTTTGCTCGTAATTGGTTGAATTGAAAATATCGCTAAAAATTTGATTGAGTTGTTCTGCTTCTAACAGGAAGCCATCATGTCCATACAATGAATCAATCACTGATAATTGACAGTTGGTCTGTAATTTATTCTGTAAGTCTTTCACAAAAGACAGTGGTACCAGTTGATCTGACGAGAAGGCAATCAAACGCGTTGGTACCTTAATGGTGCTCACATCAACCTGGTGTTGGTCAATTGATTCAGACAGCTGTAAATACCGTGATGTAGAAAAACGCCTGGTAAATTTCTCCCCCTGATAATCAAGGTAGCTGGCCACCGATGCTAAAGCTTCACCTTGGTGGCTTGATTGAAACCTTTGTTCAAACTCCACATCACCCCGATACCCAATCACTGCTAATGATCGCGCCAAAGCCAAATGTTTTTGTGCCTCATCCGAGTTCCTGTTACTTGAGCCCAAACGAATGATCTGTCGTTGGATATAGCGGATGGCTTGAGTTTTAACAGAATTTCGATCTGCAGCAGCAATACATATTAACTGCTTTAATGAATCTGGAAACAAAGCCGCAAATGCCAAAGAAACCATGCCGCCATAGGATGCACCAATAACGACATGGAATTGAGGTAAATTTAACTGTCCTTGAATGCTTTTAAGTATTTTGGCTTGGTCTTCAGTGGTGATTGCAGGTGGGTTTTCAATTCGTTCAGGAAAGCTAAAATAGTCAAAAGTCAGATAACAATAATCCCCATAGTTCAAGACTGCCTCTTGCTTAACCAAGTCACGCCACCAACCTTCACCACAGCCTGTGCTGTCCAAAGCCCAACGACTGGCTGATATACCACCCATCAAAACCACCAGAGGCTTACTTAAATCCCCCCACAAACAACAATCAACGGCTAATTCATCAACGCATTCCCCTTTTGATGTTTCAAAGTGAGTTAATTTAATTTTATGATCTTGATAAAAACAACACATATAGCCGTTTAGCCATCCAGTTAAAGCCTATGTTAGCTATTTATTTTTAGATGTCAAGACATTTAGACGTCTAAAAATAAGTGCTTCAATTAAATGTCTAATGTGGACGCCCAACCAAACTGGTCAACTTTTGACAACCAAATAAGTTAATTGCCTATCAATTTGGTTAATCAGGTATCCATTAAATATCAGTTAATAGATTTGGTGTGTTAGAACCGAGATTGGTTCAAATCTCTTTGTTGCCCAAGGTTGACTTAAAACGGCATAAAGAATTGTTGTCTAAATTAAACGAACTAATAGGTGTTTGCAAGCAAAGGCAGTTGATCCAGTAATTCAAAACAATTAAAAAAGCCACTTATGAACTTTTTTTAGTTTGGTATACTGTTACTATTTCTTACACATTTATGATATTAATGAAATACCAAATATTACTTATTTTTACTTTCCTATTGGGAGGTTGTGTAAAGTCGCCAGATAGAATAACAGCAAATATTCAAACTTCATTAAATATTGAAAAATCATTAAATCTATTAGATGAATTTATACAGAAATGTTGGACAAAAAAAGGAGGACTTTGGTCTGACTATTTGTATGCTAAAAAAAGCATGAATGGAGATAGTTATGTTTATACCTTGGGAAGAGATAATTCAGATATAAGATTTTCCCCATTTGCAACAATCGAAGTAAGAAATAATGATAAAGGTGTCTCTTATGTAATAAGTGAAGGTAAAACCATCATGTGGAAAAATTGGAATGTTGAAGAATCTTTGAATACTTGGTTAGCACAAAAAGGGAATTGTGGAAAATAATGAAACAGAACACCTCCATTCTGGTTCGAAATTGTTAAATGTAAGACCTAGATATAAATATCTCAATCCATGTTTTTCTGATAGCTTTTTGTCTAGAGTGGAAGATAGTTTTTCGAATCTTTCATGAACAGAAATACATTCAATATTTTTTTCTAAAATAGCATCTGTTGCTTTCTCCAAGAATGACTTTGAAACATCTACAGGAACATAGGTAATGCTATGTTTGTTTTTAACTCATCCAAAATCCGTAATGATTTACTTTGAAATCCAGGATCTAGATCTATAAAATTAATTCTTTCTGGTAAGTTACTACAAAGGTGAGTAATGTTTCTTTCAATCAACTTTAATATTGGGGTGACCCTCTCCCTAAAAATAGTACCACTATAAATGAGAAAAATCTGGCAAAATTAACTAAAGAAAAGAGGTTTTGTCATAAGAAATCATATTTTATTATTAAAATAAAATTTGCAAATATAAAAAGGATTTAACCTTTTTAATTTTTTATCATCTACCCCTTCCTAACACACAAAATACACACTTTAATGTACACCTATGTTGTTCTTAATGTCAATTATTTCTTTATTGCTTAATGTGCACAGTTGTTTATTAGTAAGGATAGTGTTTTCACAATATTATTTCTCCCACAAAAAACTAATATTGATAAATGAATCTGAAAATATCAAGAAAATGGACAAAAAGTTAACCACATAAATTGCAAACATCCATCTTTGAGCACTTACAGAAAAATTGAGAAAAGTTAACGACTTTGGTTGTAATATATTTCTTACTAATTCAATAAAATCAACAACTTAAGTTTTTAAGAAATTAACTACTTTAGTTGTAAATCCAGAAGTTTTAGAATTACTTATTTTTAGTTTAATTTTTTACATTCTTTAAACCAGCGGTTTGATTTTGGAGTAAACAATAAGCCAATACCTACCGATGAAAAAACGCATAAAAAATTGTTCTAGGCCTTTTGGCAATCAATTTTTTTATCTCTCCATAGTTTTGTTTCAATTTGCAAAAGCAATTGGCTCACACTGACTCAAATCGATAGATTCTTGCTCTTTGTGTAAATCATAATTGTCTTGCATCAAAAGCCAGCTCTCCGGTGAACGTCCTATTACTTTTGATAACCTTAATGCCATTGCCGGTACCACATTGGACTGACCTTTAATCAACCGACCAAAGGTGGATGGATTAACGCCCAACTTTCTAGCCACTTCATTGATACCCAAATCAAATGGTTCAAGATAAGTTCTTTTGATGAACTCTCCTGGGTGCATGGGTTTAAATTGCTTAATACTCATCAGTGATAATCCTCGTAATTGACTATGTACGCATGGCCATCTTCAAATTCAAATGTAATTCTCCAGTTTCCAGTGACTTTAACAGACCACAAGTCTTTGCGATCTCCTTTTAGCTTATGAAGATTCCAACCAGGAATGTTCATATCTTCAATGTTAAAGGCGGTATGCAAAGCCTGTAACCGTAATTCAATTCTTGAAACGTGCTGGGATTGAATCAGTTTGGTTTTACCTTCTGTGAAGAATAGTTCCAGACCTTTGTGTTTAAAACTTTTAATCATTATATATTGAAAATGCGTGATGCGCAATATGCATTGTGCTTTTATTGGTTTATGTGCATTTGCGAGGTGTTTTGTTTCATTTACACTTAATAATTCCTGATACCAAAGGGTATGACCCACAAAAGCGTTGGGGGCAGACAAATTCTTCAATCCGAGCATAAGCTGGGTGTACGACTTCATATCCACCTTCATACCCGTTTGGGCATAACTCCTTGGCACGAGTTTCCCAATGGCCTTTACTTACTTGTAAACTGTAGTTGTATCCACCTATATGCGAATATTCCAAAATGTAGGTGTCCTCTGAAATTTTTTTGTCCAGATACTCTTGTTGACCTCCGTACCATCCCAAGTCAGCTTTTTTGTATTGAGCCGGAGCGCATGAAGTCAGAATGGGTATCATTAAAATTAATAGTGTTTTGAATTTCATAGTGTTTTGTTTCATCGCTTAATCATCAAATAAAGAATCGTAGTCAGGTTCCGGCAAAGTATCTCTTAGCCGATCTAGTATTGTTTCAAGTTTTTCTGTATTGTCTTGAAGGTTGAATATTAAGTCCTGCAATTCATCCAGCATTTCATGTGTATCTTCAACATTCAGTTTTCGATTGTAATGGCCACAAATAGCAAACAGGTATTCATGCAATTTAAACAATTGCTCTCTTGTTTTGTTACAGGCAAAAAAAAGCCTTTTTTACCTCATTGACAAACCTGCGCTTGCTTGAGTTGTTGGTAACGCGCCGAATCGACATCATTCATTAATACTGTAACCTTGGTTTTTGCCTATTGCCCGCCACCATACTGCGCTAATAACTCCTCTGCAGCATTGGCTTTGGTGTGGTTTTATTAAAGATAAACCAATAATCGGCAATCCCATGATTTCAACTACCTCACCTGTTTTCCTGTCTTGTGCAGTGAGTTAGCTGGTGAAATATTTAAGTAAATAAGGGTCTGTTATTCGACATTCAAAGAAATGTCTGAAATGTCAATTTCTGGTTCCGGTATGTCTTTTTTCTCAACAATTTTCTGCCCTGCTTCATCTAACACCAAGTCGTCAACAGGAATGTCTGGGGTTTCAACTTTTTTGTGGTGAACAATGATTGAACCAGGTTCTTCCACAGTTAATTCACTGAAGTCTATGTCTGGAATTTCCACTTCTTTGGTCTCAATGATCGGTTCTTCAGAATCATCGATGGTGATGTGGTCGATTGTTACTTGAGGCGGGTCGGGTTGTGGCTTGTCTTCGAGCTTATCAAAGTCCACATCGACTTTGATGTGTGAGGTTTCAATGTGTCGTTCAGGCGCTTTTACCGGCCTTAAGATAACCGTACCCGGCTCATTAAGTTCCCAATCATCCATGCCCTGTGGCTGTTCCTCAACCACATTTTTTACCAAACTGACTCGAATTCCTGCTTTTTTCAACACTGCCCTTAAATGGCTGGCCTTCTCCATTGGTAGCTCTTTTTTAAGTGTGCGCTCTTTACCATCAAACATAATATCAACTTTGTTTGGTGGTAGCTTGAACAGCTTGGCAAAATTACTTTTGGCGCGCTCCACATCCACCTCACGGGTGGTTCTGCCTTTAAAAGTTATTTTAAATGTTGGTTCGCTCATGGAAATCCTTTAATTTCTTATCTTGTTTATACCACAAATTTTCGCTCCATTTAAAGAGTTCTTCCTTGAAATTTTCATCAACCTGGTAGTTTTTCCCCAAAAGTGATTCAGGAATAACAATTTTTTCACAAAACACCACTGCATCATTAAAATCTCCACAAAGATATTGCCAAACTGTTGGTATGTTTGGTCGATATGCCACAGTAACCAACAATAGCTGTTTTATTTGGGTTCCCATAGACCCCATAACAAAACCAATACCACCTGCTTTGGGCTTTAATAAATGCTGGTAAGGAGACTGTTGTACCTCATGTTTTTGTGAGGTAAAACGCGTACCCTCAATGAAATTAATCACTGAAGTTGGAAAGTCCTTAAACTTGGCACAAGACTTTTGAGTTTGTTCCATGTCCTTGCCTCTCAAGTGTGGATTTTTCTGTAAAAACGCTTTGCTGTAGCGTTTCATGAATGGAAAATCCAAGGCCCACCAAGCCAGCCCTAGAAATGGCACCCATATTAATTCCTGTTTAAGGAAAAACTTTAAGAACGGAATTTTTTTGTTAAATGCACCTTGAATAATCGGGATATCAGCAGTGGACTGGTGATTGGCCACCACCAAATACCATTCTTGTTTTGATAACTCAGGAAAATCCTGCGCAATGATTTTTTCACCATGTAACAAGCGGTGAAATCCAGTATTGATGGCAATCCAGGTTTCCGCAATCTTGATTAAAATTTTTGATAAAAGTACTCGGGCCTGACTGATTGGAATGATGAATTTAAGCAACGCAAAAACCAGCAGCATGGAGACCAACACCACAGTATTAACTGTCAATATCAAACCGGCCACCAACCCTTTAATTTGCTTCATTGACAAATCCTAAAACCCATTCACCCAGCATCATACGAGCTGTGTAAGTAAATTCAAGTAAAAATACGCAATAAAACCTAAATTAAGTGGACAATCAGAGAAAAAAATAGATAATATATCTCTTTATCCGTATTGAGAGATATATTAAATCATGAGCAACTATTTATTCACTTCAGAGTCGGTGTCAGAAGGTCACCCAGATAAGGTCGCCGATCAGATTTCAGATGCCGTATTAGATGCCATCATCAAAGACGACCCAAAAGCCCGTGTGGCTTGTGAAACCATGGTCAAAACCGGTACTGCCATTGTTTCTGGTGAAATCACCACCAGCACTTGGATTGACTTAGATGATTTGGTCAGAAAAGTTATTGTTGATATTGGGTATGACAACTCAGATGTCGGATTTGATGGTAACAGCTGTGCCGTGATGTCATTGATTGGCAAACAATCCCACGACATTAACATGGGCGTTGATCGCCAAAGCCCTGAAGAACAAGGTGCTGGTGACCAGGGACTGATGTTTGGTTATGCCTCAAATGAAACTGATGTTTTGATGCCTGCTCCAATCACCTATTCACATTTGTTGGTACAAAAACAAGCCGAAGTCAGAAAAAAAGGTGGGCTTAACTGGTTACGCCCGGATGCCAAATCACAGTTAACTTTCCGCTACGAAAACAATAAACCCGTGGCCATTGATGCTGTGGTTTTATCAACCCAACACAATCCGGAAATCTCTCTGGCTGATTTACGCGAAGGTGTGATGGAAGAAATCATCAAGCCAGTATTACCTGCTGAGTGGATTGATAAGAACACCAAATTCCACATCAACCCAACAGGCAATTTCGTGATTGGTGGCCCCGTTGGGGATTGTGGTTTAACTGGCCGTAAAATTATTGTTGATACCTACGGTGGTATGGCTCGACATGGCGGTGGTGCTTTTTCGGGTAAAGACCCATCAAAAGTTGACCGTTCAGCTGCTTATGCTTGTCGTTATGTGGCCAAGAACATTGTGGCTGCTGGCTTGGCCGAGCGCTGCGAAATTCAGGTTTCCTACGCCATTGGTGTGGCCGAACCAACTTCAATCAGTGTAACCACTTTCGGCACCAACAAAGTGTCCGAATCAACCATTGAAAAACTGGTTCGTGAGCATTTCGACCTGAGGCCTTATGGCATCATTACCAGCTTAAACTTATTACGCCCAATCTATCAGAAAACAGCTGCATATGGTCACATGGGCCGTGAAGATGCTGATTTCACTTGGGAAAAAACCGACAAAGCCGATTTATTGCGCATCGAGGCGGGCCTTTAATAGACATTAACCACACAATATATTTGAGAACATTATGACAACAGAAACAGTAAAAAACATTCAGCCTGATTATGTGATTGCCGATATCGGCCTAGCAGAATTTGGCCACAAAGAGATTCGCATTGCCGAAACAGAAATGCCTGGTTTGGTACAAATTCGTGAGGAATATAAAGGCCAACAACCCTTAAAAGGTGCTCGCATTGCAGGTTCTTTACACATGACCATCCAAACAGCTGTACTGATTGAATCACTGCGTGCGCTGGGTGCTGAGGTGCGTTGGGCATCATGTAACATCTACTCGACACAAGACCATGCAGCAGCAGCCATGGCTGACCAGGACATTCCAGTATTCGCAGTTAAAGGTGAAACTTTAGAAGAATATTGGGAATACACCCATCGCATCATGGAATGGCATGATGGTGGTGCGCCTAACATGATTCTGGATGATGGCGGCGATGCCACCATGTTACTGATCTTAGGCAGCAAAGCCGAGAAAGATGCCAGCATTTTGGACAACCCGGGATCTGAAGAAGAGACTTACCTGTTTGCTTCAATTAAAAAACGCTTAACCACCAAACCAGGCTGGTACAGTAAAGCCCTGGCTTCAATCCAAGGCGTGACTGAAGAAACCACCACTGGTGTCAAACGCTTATACGACATGGCTAAATCAGGTGATTTACCATTCCCAGCCATTAATGTGAATGACTCGGTAACCAAATCTAAATTTGACAACTTATACGGCTGTCGTGAATCTTTGGTTGATGCCATCAAACGTGCCACCGATGTGATGGTTGCTGGTAAAAAAGCCGTGGTCTGTGGTTTTGGTGATGTCGGCAAAGGTTCTGCCGCTTCATTGCGTGCCTTGGGTGCCATTGTTTCGGTTACTGAAATCGATCCAATTTGTGCTTTACAAGCATCAATGGAAGGCTACCCTGTGGTTACATTGGAAGACGCTGTTGCCGATGCTGACATCTTTGTTACAGCCACCGGTAACTACCAAATCATTAATTATGACCACATGAAAGCCATGAAAGATCAGGCCATTGTTTGTAACATTGGTCACTTCGACAATGAAATTGATGTGGCTTCACTGGAAAAACACTGTAAGTGGGACCCAATCAAAGATCAGGTTGATCACGTTGAATTTGCTGACGGCAAGCGCATCATCTTATTGGCCAGAGGTCGCTTGGTGAACTTAGGCTGTGGCACCGGTCACCCAAGTTTTGTGATGTCTAACTCTTTCACCAATCAGGTATTGGCACAAATTGAGTTATTCCAAGATGGTGACAAATACGACAACCAGGTTTATGTCTTACCTAAACACTTGGATGAAAAAGTGGCTAAATTACACCTTAACCGCGTGGGTGCTAAATTAACCACTTTAACTGAAAACCAAGCCAAGTACATTGGTGTTGAAGTGACAGGTCCTTACAAACCTGAACACTACAGATATTAATGTCAGAAAAAACAAACATGATATTTTGTAATCAAAAGCCAGGCTTCAGCTTGGCTTTTTTATTGAGAAAATTATGAGCAAGAAAAACCATTTTGGCTTGAGCTTCGAGTTCTTTCCACCCAAAACCCAAGAACAAAAGGTCATCCTTTTGGACACCCAGGCTAAATTAAGAAAGTTGAATCCGGATTTCTTTTCAGTTACTTTTGGTGCTGGCGGTTCCACCATCAGCGCTACAGCGGAAACAGTTCTGGAACTCAAAACCCATGAAACACCGAAAGTAATCCCACACCTGTCCTGTATGGGTGGCACGCCACAAGAAATACAAGACCTTCTACAAAAATATTTGGACAATGGCATCACTGATATTTTGGCGCTGCGTGGAGATGTGCCCTCAGGCATGGGTTCTGTTGGTTATTTCCGCTATGCCAATGAACTCATTGAGTTCATTCATGAAAAATACCCCAACACCTTTAATATCACTGTCGGTTGCTATCCTGAAGTACACCCAGAAACTGAAAGTTTTGATTCCGAAATAAAATACTTCAAACAAAAAGTTGATGCTGGCGTGGATCGGGCCATCACACAGTTCTTCTTTAACCCGGATGCCTATTTCAATTTTGTTGATCACTGTGGGAAAGCCGGTATTGAAACATCAATCACTCCAGGCATCATGCCCATTACCAATTTCAGCAACATCAAACGCTTTTGTGGTTTTTGTGGTACTGACATGCCACGTTGGCTGCAGTACAAACTGGAAAGCTATGGCGATGACCGCAAATCGATACAACAGTTCGGCACCGAATTCACCATCAAACTATGCCAACAACTGCTCGATCAGGGCGTCCCTGGCATTCACTTTTATACCCTGAACCGCGCCAAGGCCACCCTCGATGTGGTCAATGGTTTGAATAAAGCATGAAAAATCAGGCTGGCATTTTGTTGTCAATGCCAGCCTTTATCCCTGATCCACTGATTAAAGCTTTCACTCTGAATGTAGATACTCTGTGCTCGGTCAAGTGAAATTCATTTTTTTCAAATAAATTATTATCATGACTTACTCTTTTAAGCGATAAAAGCGATTTGAATCAAAG
>JANQRW010000063.1 GCA_028284365.1 Marinicella sp. | reverse complement strand
ATAAAGTAACTGTTATTGCTGTTAATTTAATGGCTTTTTTAAAGTAACCAGAAATTGATAAAGCCAGCCTTTTCTTTTGATTTTCGTTCATCTATGAACCCTCCCTTTTTTATCAATGATTCATATCGTACTATTAAAATGTTCTTATTTTAACATTTATTTTTTCGTTTTTAAGCCAATAATCTAGTGCATGAATTTTGTTTATTAGATTGCATTCTGTATTAATAAAAATACTTTGATAGGTTGTGAGTGCTTTATGTGACCATTCAATACATGTTTTCCAATAATTAATATAGGGTTTAACAATACCTTTTCTTAAATCACTTTGAGCCATATACAATCCCTCATAATCAATGAGTTTGAAATAAAAAATAATAAACAGAGTTTGAACTTCATCATACTTGGTTGAAAACAAAGACCAGAACAAATTACGCCATGTTCGACCATTACCATCTTTAAAGGGGTGAATGGCGTAAAATTGATGCGTGCCGATTATCAACCTATCAAGTAAATCAATTGAGTCATCATTTAATAAAACCAAAAAATCCTGCAATAGACTGCCTACCATGGATTCATGACAAACCTTATAGGCATAGGGTTTAATATTAATATCCCCTACCCAATACACTTTTTTTCTATATCCTTTTCTGTGTGATTCACTTATCACAAGCTTGTTAACTTTTTCCAATTGCCTTGAGGTAACTTGACCAGTAAATATATCTTTAGCCTTTACCATTTTTTTGGCTTGTTTACACACAGAAAGAATGGTTTTGTCTTTTGATTTTTTACCTGCCATATGGTTTATAAACTCAGTCAAATTTAGATTGATCGCTTTTCCCTTTATGTTGTCCCCTCCAGCCAGATAACGCATAAAAAAATAGATGATCTCTAAAGAAGTTTTGCTTTCATCATTAACTGTTAAAAGTGATTTATCAATACCCTCAAAAAATGGCAGCACCTGTTTAACTTTGCTCATTTTAAAAGGAATGAATTGGTTGTTTGATGTATTACCTATTTCTATCATAACGACTGATGTTATTCTTAAATATAAAAAGTAACAACTCTAAAGTTGCTTGAATTTATTCAGGTTTACCCCAGTAGATAGTGGTGGCTCACATCCAACAAAGGAGTATTTCTTTTAAGGTCATCAATCTGTGCTGGCATGAATTGGTTATAGATTGAACTTGAGGCTGTATTTATTGGGGTTTTCAATTTTAGGTTTACTGAATTAGTTTGTTGGTTAAGTTATAATAACGAACGTTTGAAAGACCTTAATTACAAATTGAATTCATTTGATTATATCGTGGTTGGCGCCGGTTCGGCTGGATGCGTGTTGGCCAATCGCTTATCCGCCAGCGGTAAGTACTCTGTTTTGTTGCTTGAGGCTGGTGGGACGGATTGGAATCCATTAATTCATATGCCAGCTGGCTTGGCCAAACTGGTTGGGATTAAATCCATTAACTGGAGCTATGACACCGCTCCAGAACCACATTTAAATAACCGACGATTGTATTGGCCAAGAGGTAAGGTTTTGGGTGGCTCATCCTCAATCAACGCCATGTGTTATTGTCGTGGTCATCGCAAGGATTATGATCATTGGGAAGCACAGGGTAATCCAGGTTGGGGCAGTGAAGATGTGTTACCTTATTTTATAAAAAGTGAGAATAACCAGCGCTTGGAAAATGAATTCCATCAGAAAGGAGGGCTGTTGTCTGTTTCTGATCACAAGTACACCAATGCTTTGAGTGAAGTTTTTATCCAAGCGGCAGAACAAGCAGGATATGATCGCACTGATGATTTCAACGGCTTGCATCAACGGGGTTTTGGCTTTTATCAAGTCACTCAGAAAAATGGTCAGAGGCACTCCACTGCACAAGCCTTCTTGGAACCTGCCAAAGGCCGTGATAATCTGACAATTTGGACCAAAACAATGGCCCAAAAAATCCTGTTCGAAGATAAAAGAGCCACTGGTTTAGTGGTCAAGAAAGGCCACAAACAAGTTGAGCTTAAAGCAAATGAAGAAGTCATTCTTTCAGGTGGTGCAATCAATTCACCACAACTACTGATGCTTTCGGGTGTTGGTGTGGCTGATGAGTTGGCTCAGCATGGCATTGATTGTCATCATGAGTTGGCTGGTGTGGGTAAAAACTTACAGGATCATCTGGATGTATGTTTGTTACAAAAGTGTACGCAAAAAATCACTTATGACACCGTTAGCGAAATTGCTTCCGGTTTGAAGTATTTCTTGTTCAAAGAAGGACCGGGTACTTCTAATGTGGCCGAGGCAGGTGGTTTTTGGCAAAGCCCGTCAGCAGATGATGACCGCCCTGATTTACAGTTCCACTTCGTTCCAGCCATGCTGGATGATCACGGGCGTAATCGGCTCAAAGGCAGTGGTTATACCTTACATATGTGCGTACTCAGGCCACAGAGCCGTGGTGAGATCACTTTGAATTCAGCAGATCCAGAACAACAACCACACATCAAAGCCAATTATCTAGATCACCCCAATGACTTAAAACTGATGATTGAGGGTTTTAAAATTCAGCGCAAGATTTTTGCAGCAGCAGCTTTTGATCCTTATCGTGGTGATGAAATATTTCCAGGTAGCGATGTACAAACGGATGAGGAAATCACTGAATTTATCCGTGAAAAATCAGAGTCGATTTATCACCCCATTGGTACCTGCAAAATGGGGTCAGATGACATGGCAGTGGTTGACCAAGACTTAAAAGTCCGTGGTCTTGAGGGTTTAAGGGTTGTGGATGCTTCAGTGATGCCAACTCTGGTTTCGGGTAATACCAATGCGCCAACCATCATGATGGCAGAAAAAATAAGCGATGCTATTTTGGCCAGTCAATAAATACAAATGATATCAATGGTGGTCAAAAGACTGCTGTGGGCCATGCCGGTATTGTGGCTGATTTTGACCATCACCTTTTTTTTGCTGCGTGTAGCACCGGGCGGGCCTTTTGATCAGGAACGTGAACTCACACCTGAAATGATGCAATTGATCAATGATAAATATCAACTTGATCAACCATTGATTCACCAATATGGCTCCTACCTGTCAGCAACCTTGCATGGCGACCTCGGTCCTTCATTTCAATACATTGATTACTCCGTTAACGAATTGGTGGCTTTGGGGCTTCCTGTTTCGCTGAAACTTGGTTTCTGGGCCTTGTTATTGGCACTGGTTTTAGGATTGCTGCTGGGGATGATTGCTGCTACTTATGCCAATAAATGGCCTGATCTGGTTGCCATGATAACCGCGGTTATTGGGATCAGTACACCTAACTTTGTGATTGCGCCGCTGTTGGTCCTCTGGCTGGCTGTGCATTGGCAGTGGTTGCCTGTGGGAGGCTGGTCTGGTGGGCACTGGACCTATGTGGTGTTACCCGTTATTACTTTGAGTTTGCCTTACATTGCATCAATAGCACGTTTGGTGCGGGGCAGTTTATTGGAAGTCTACTCGCAGCCTTTTGTTCGCACCGCCAAAGCCAAAGGTTTATCTGATTCAAGTGTGTTATTCAAACATGCATTGCGACCTGCGATGTTACCTCTTGTCAGTTACTTGGGTCCTACAGCTGTTGGGTTAATGACTGGTTCGGTGGTGATTGAACAAATCTTTGGTATTCCTGGCATGGGACGTTATTTTGTACAAGGTGCTTTGAACCGTGATTATACCTTGGTGCTGGGTGTGGTTCTGGTGGTTGGTTTGTTGATGGTTTTGTTCAATTTGTTGGTGGATGTACTGTATCGTTGGATTGATCCGAGGATGGGGGTAGAAGGTAGTCATTAATGAAGCTGAAATTGGGTTTAGGTTTGTTGTTTATCATCGTTGTTATGGTGTTGATAGGGCCTGTGTTTTCGGAATTTGATCCTGAGACCATACATTGGGATGACATGGCCATACCACCAGATAGTATTTATTGGATGGGTACCGATGTGATGGGCCGGGATTTATACATTCGTATCCTGCTGGGAGGCCAAGTATCGCTGATGGTGGGTATTGTTGCGACTTTAGTTAGTGTTGTGATTGGTGTGTTTTATGGTATGGCTGCAGGCTTTTTGGGTGGTCGTGTTGATGCGGTGATGATGCGTCTAGTGGATGTGTTTTATGCTTTACCATTTTTATTTCTGGTGATTTTGTTGATGGTATTTTTTGGACAGTACTTGTGGTTACTGTTTGTAGCGATTGGTTGTTACTTGTGGTTGGATATGGCACGCATTGTCCGTGGGCAGACGATGATGCTGAAAAGGCAAGCCTTCGTTGAAGCGGCTCATGCCTTGGGTCAATCAAATAAAAAGATCATATTTTCCCATGTGTTGCCTAATTTGAAAGGGGTGGTGATTGTGTATGCCACTTTGACCATACCACAAGTGATAATGATTGAATCATTCCTGAGTTTCTTGGGTTTGGGGGTACAAGAACCGATGACTTCCTGGGGTGCTTTGGTGAACGAAGGAGCCAGTAATATGGACATGGCGGTTTGGTCATTGTTATTTCCGGCTTTATTTTTGGCCTTGACACTGATAGGATTCAACTTGGTGGGGGATGGTCTGCGCGATCGCTGGGACCCTGCCTTGCAAAATAACAAGTGATCATGACAAACCAAAAACCTTTACTGAACATCAAAAACCTGATCGTCGAGTTCAATACAGAACACGACTTAGTCAGGGCTGTGGATGATTTAAGTTTTCAAATTGAAGCTGGCAAAACCATGGGTTTGGTGGGCGAAAGTGGTTCAGGTAAATCAGTCACGGCGTTGTCTGTTTTGGGTTTGGTGCCACAACCACCTGGTAAGATCACTTCAGGTGCCATCGAGTTTCGTGGCACTGACCTGTTGCATTTACCTGAAAAGCAGCTTCGTTGCATCCGTGGTAATGACATATCCATGGTTTTTCAAGAACCGATGACTTCGCTCAATCCGGTGTTTCGGGTTGGTCACCAAATCGCAGAAGTGTTGCGTTTACACCAAAAACTCAATCGCAAGCAGGCTAAAGCCAGAACCATTGAGTTGATGGACTGGGTAGGTATACCTGAACCACATAGACGTTACCGATTCTATCCGCATGAAATGTCAGGTGGTCAGAAACAAAGGGTGATGATCGCGATGGCAATTGCTTGTCAGCCCCGGTTGTTGATTTGTGATGAGCCAACCACGGCCCTCGATGTCACCATTCAAAGGCAGGTGCTTGAATTGTTGAAGAACTTACAACAAGAATTGGGTATGAGTATGTTGTTCATCACCCATGATTTGGGAGTGATTGCTGATTTGGCTGACGAAGTAGTGGTGATGTATCGTGCGAAAAAGGTGGAGCAGGCTGTTACCCAAAATATATTCAATGCACCACAGCACCCTTATACCAAAGGTTTGTTGGCCTGCCGTCCAAAATTGCACGACAACCCCAAACGACTGTTAACAGTTGGTGATTACATGGCTGAATCAGGTGTTGCTTTAAACCCACCAGAAGTTTCGTTCGAATCACAGATCAAGTCTGATAAATCCACCCAACCAGCCTTATTGGAAGTGAAAAATCTCAAAACTTATTTCCCGGTTAAAACGGGCCTTTGGGGGCGGGTGACTTCCCATGTGAAAGCGGTTGATGGTGTCAGTTTCACAGTTAAAAAAGGTGAGACCTTGGGGTTAGTGGGTGAGTCAGGCTGTGGCAAGACCACTTTGGGCCGCACCATCTTGAAGCTACAAACCGCCACAGCAGGTCAGGTGATTTACGATGGGATTGATGTGTTTGCCCAAAAACCACAACAATTACGCCAGTTGCGTTCAAGGATGCAAATCATCTTTCAAGACCCTTATGCATCATTGAACCCACGCATGACCGTGGGCCAAACCCTGATGGAGCCATTACAGTTACATCAGCCGCACAACAGCAAGCAACAAAACTGGAATAAAGCCGCGGAACTGATGCAACAGGTTGGTATGAATCCAGACCAACTGAATAGATTTCCGCATGAATTCTCAGGTGGCCAGCGACAGCGCATTTCAATCGCTCGGGCCTTGGCTGTTGAACCTGAATTTATTATTTGTGATGAATCCGTCTCAGCACTGGATGTTTCGGTCCAGGCTCAGGTATTGAATCTGTTACTGGATTTGCAAGATCAAATGGGCTTGACTTACATCTTTATTTCGCACGATTTATCTGTGATTAACTTCATCGCCGATCGTGTCGGCGTGATGAACCAAGGCAAGTTGGTTGAATTGAATACTGCAGATGAAATTTATCGCAACCCCCAAAATCCCTATACCCAAAAATTACTGGATGCGATACCAGAACCGATGCCAGAACCGATGCCTAAGCTTTAGGGTCTGTTAACACTAATGGAAGGGCTACTGTAGCTGCCGCAAAAGACATCAATCCTGTGCACTTACAAGGAATACTCTTGTGGGTCTTACGCTTCCGCTCCAAGCTCACGCAGCACACCTATATCCCTATAGGCGTCGGTCTCTGTTCCAAACTCGACGCTACCTCCTGCATCCTTGCAGTCG
>JANQRW010000007.1 GCA_028284365.1 Marinicella sp. | reverse complement strand
GTAAACCGCCATGCGTTCATTGCCTGCACGCGCCACGGCATTCAAGCAAGGCTTCTTACCTTTCAGGTAAACCGCCATGCGTTCATTGCCTGCGCTGGTCGAGCCAATCATCGGCTCTCCCCAGAAAGACATGATCAGATTCAGGTTTAATTTGTTTTATTATTCTGGACACTTGTGTATTTATTCAGGAATTGAGGTAAGCTAAAACTCAATATTTTGTGCCAAAAAATGGCAATCTGATTCGCAGCATTATTTTTAAACCCATTTGATCACCATAAAAAGTGATCCCAAAGGTCACAATATCTGGTTTTTAACAATTGTTTAAATTTGTTCCTCAAAATCAGATTGTTCAGTTTTTGATGAATGGCTAATATAAATGATGTGTTTGATTCCATGGGTTCACCAAGGAGTCATTTGAAGCGCATTTAAGCGGAAAATCGAAATTGAAATTTGGAGGTGTGTAGTGAGCGATTCACTGGGAAATGACTTATTTATAGATATGATGAACTGGGGATATATTGATCAGGACAAGCAGTTCAAACAAGGTCTGTTGATGAATGATGCAGGTAAGCGTTTACTGATCAAGCAGGTTTTTCCTAAGAAGTCTCCCACCTTTGTTGACGTGTACATGCAGTATGCTCATGTGGTAACGGTCAATGGTCAGGTGAAGTCAGATCCTGGAGTGATTTTGGGTTTCGACTTAAAGAACAAGGTGATTCACCCAGTGTTATACCGCAATGATTTACTTGACCACACCATCAACGTTTATGAGAATGGTACTGTAAATCAAGACAAAGCTGATTGGTTGCTTGAATATTGGGCCATTTGGTTCAATGAGCTGAAATCAGGCGAGTATGATTACTTCGATCATGCCCAGTTAAAGGCCAGCTGATAATCGATTTTTCTCAAACAAACAAGCAAGCAAGGTCATTCATTTTTACAATAATGTTTTGAGTTGTTACTCAATCCCAACTCAAGGCGCCGCCTTCGTGCTGGTTAATATGGCTGTCGTTGTGGTGGTTATCGCCACTTAGTTTGATTTGTCCATTTAACCAGGGCAATGTGTTTTGAGCACCAGGGAAAGGTTCGGCAAAACCCAATTCGAGCGCGCGTTGATTGGCGATGTAGCGGTGTTGTTCCATGTGTTCATTGCTGGTGTAACCATCGATTGGATGTTGTAACAGGAAGTTAACGTATTTTGATTCTGCCGCTTCTGCCTCTAGCCACATGTTTTTGACTTTGGTTGGGTCTAAGTTAACTTGATTTTCTTTGAGAATCTGTCTAATGGCGCGTATACCAAATGAATAATGCAACGATTTATCGCGCATGATGAATTGTAACATTTCACCCGTTCCTTTCATCAAGCCACGGCGCTGTAGTGAAAATATTGGGCTGAAACCATGATACAGCCAGTTGCCCTCAAACACGGCAGAAAAAAACAAATAGGCCAGGGTGAATTGTCCGAGCTCATCTGCTTTATTGAGGTCTAAATCGGGTCGCATGACTGGATCCAGATATCGGTTAGACATCTGAATTTTTTGATCAATTTCTGGAATCAGTCGGTAGCGGTTGTATAAGTCTCCTTGATCCAGGCCAATTGCTTCCACACAGTGTTGGTAGGCTGAGGTGTGTAAACCTTCTTCATAAATCTGGCGGGCTTGGTAAATCTGTAATTCGGGTGCAGTCATTTTTTCCATGACTGCCAAACCGATGTTGCGCATGGCTAAGATGCCAGAAGTGGTTAAATACGACATCACATTTTGGAACACGTGCTTTTCTGCATCAGTCAACTCATGGTTATAATCAGAGACGTCTTGATCCATTTTGATGTCCAGTGGTGACCAGTGGTTTTTATTGGCATTGAGAAAGAAATTCCATGCCCAGGGGTATTTGAACGGAGCCAGTTGATTGACGTCAGTCAGACCATTAACAACACGTTTGTCTTCTGCCTTAACGGGCTCAACTGAAGAAGCGCTTGATGTCACTTTGGCTTGGTTATCCAAGCCTTCTTTGGTGTTGTTGGTTGATGCTGATAGTGGATCGTCCCAAAGGTTGCTCATAAATCTCTCTGTCAATATTGTGGCAGATATTATAGGTAATTGGCTATGAAAGCCCAATCAAAAAAATAACATTAGGCGACTGATATCAGCCAGCATTGGCCTGTTTAACCAGCCTTTCCTTGAATTTTCCGTCATCAGGGGTAAACTTATTGTAAACAACAGAGGTTTCGCCGTCATGAAAAAAGTTTTATTCAGTGGTCTATATTTGTTTATTGCGCAGTTGTTGTCAATGCAAAATAGTTTCGCAACAAGTGGTTCTGTTGATTTAACATTTGAAAATGGTGACAGTTATCAGTTCGATGCTGCGGTGTGTCGAACAGATGGATACCAGGTAGATAACCTTATGGTGAAAGCAAGTGTCAGTGCCCGAGGTCAATTAAATAATAAGAACGTGGTGTTGTTCATCGATCAAAGTCATCCAGTGGGAACACCTACTCAGTTGTTTGAAGATTTACAGATATGGAGTACTGATATCAATACTCAGGATTTGATTGCAAATCACAGAAACTTTTTGTCTCGAAATTTAGATACAGAACTGAAACAGTGGTATCAAAAAGAGCAAGTAGCCATTCAAAACAAGTACAAAGTGACCAATGAAATGTCTGCTGAAGAAATGATTGAAACAACTGACAAAAGCAGCAAGGCGCTAGACGACCTGGAGAAACAGATAACAGCCAAACAAACGAAAATGGTTCGTTCGTTTGGTAAGACCAATGTTGTGGAGAGTCATACCATTCGTTTTGATTCAGGGTCGGCTGGTCTGGAAATGTTGACACGAGGCGAACAAGGTATTTTTGCAAGTTTACTTGGAGCCAAATTTTCAGTAATTGCAACTTGTTCCCAATAGTCAAAAATCATTTTCCTGACTCAAGTTTTCAGAGGAAAACTGCTGTGTATTAACCTGCTTGGGCAGATCAATACTTTCATATCGACCAAACAGAAGTGAAGAGTACATGTCATGATCGATGTACTCCCCATTCCTTGATCAATGTCATAAACGCTGAACCCAATAGTATGGCTTCAGGTCTGTTGTTTCTTATTCAACCATACAAAAAGCATTTAACTTGTTACCATCAAGGTCACGAAAATAACCAGCATAAAAACCTTTGTTGGCTTCAGCAGGACGAAAGCCGGGTTTGCCTTCATCAGTACCGCCCAGTTCAACTGCTTTTTGATAAAACGCATCCACTTGTTCAGGTGATTCCATAAATAAAGCAGCCATCACGCCATTACCAACCGTTGCAGGTTTTTTATCAAATGGTATTGTAACCGATAGTGCTGGGGCATCAGGGGCGGGTGACCATGCCACAAAATAATTCTCTTCTTCCATGAAACGGCCCACACCGATGGATTCGAATAAGGCGTCATAATAAGCGGTGGCACGAGGTAAATCGTTGGTTCCCAAAGTGATGTATCCAATCATGTTTTTTCTCCTGTTAGTCAGTTAATTAAAAAATACTACTTTAACAAAGGTCTGCTGACAGCATGGTGTCAGCAGTGTTTTGGTAAGCTATAATCCATTCAAAACCACACAAGAAAAGTGCCATGAGAAGAGCTGACAGGCTGATCAAAATCACTCATTTTTTGCGACAAAGACGCCAAGCCATCACTGCACAACAAGTGGCCGAAACATTTGGTATCTGTAAGCGTACGGTGTATCGAGACATCCAGTGTTTAATGGATGCAGGCGTGCCCATCAAGGGTGAAGCAGGCGTTGGTTATAGTATTGACAAACAATATTACCTGCCTCCAATCACTTTTGATTCTGATGAATTGGAGGCGATTGGGTTGGGGATCAATATGGTACGTCAGTGGACTGACAGCCAGTTTGCTGACAAAGCAGACAGTGCTTTAGAAAAAATCAAAGCAGTATTACCTGCCAGGTTGCAAGGCGAACTTAAACAAATCATTACTTATGCTGTACCCACTCGGCCGAAGGTGCCCTGGACGGTTAATTTTTCAGAATTGCGTGAGCACATCCGTGTTCACCATAAAATACGTATCGTATACGTTGATCAAAATCGACAGCAATCAACTCGCACTTTGCGACCGTTGGCCTTGTTTTTTTTCAATCCAGTCTGGTTGTTGGTAAGTTGGTGCGAAAAACGTCAGGATTTTCGTAACTTCCGCCTTGACCGAATTCAAAAGTTGACGCTGGTTGATGAGGTCTTCGAAGATGATGCAGATAAAAACCTGGCTGCTTATTTGCGACAGTTAGGTGTGTGCAATGATGAGTTAAGCCAATAGAGGCAAAAAAATAAGTTCAGCAAAACATTGATCTTCACCAGTATAATTCATGGGCAGTAAAACCTAAGAATTAACCAAATGAAAGCAGCATTCTGGCACGAAAAATGGCACAACAATGAAATTGGGTTTGATCAAAATAAAGTCAACCCTTTATTAGAAGGACACTTTGAATCGTTGCAGTTAACGTCAGGGTCAAAAGTGTTCGTGCCCTTGTGTGGAAAATCAATCGACATGATTTGGCTGTTACAACAAGGTATGAAGGAATGCTCTTGGGTCTTCGGTCTCTGTTCCGGACTCGACTCTAACACCTATATCCCTATAGGCGTCGGTCTCTGTTCCGGACTCGACTCTAACAC
>JANQRW010000077.1 GCA_028284365.1 Marinicella sp. | reverse complement strand
AGGGCTTCTTACCTTTCAGGTAAACCGCCATGCGCTCATTGCCTGCACGCGCCACGGCATTCAAGCAGGGCTTCTTACCTTTCAGGTAAACCGCCATGCGCTCATTGCCTGCGCTGGTCGAGCCAATCATCGGCTCTCCATGGTTTATTTGTTTTGCAGGATGAAATGTAGTTAAATGTTGTTCTTTCACGAATCACCAACCAAATGCTTATCTCTGACAGTCACCAGTTTGTATTTGTGCACATCCGTAAAGCAGCTGGAACCAGTTTACGCCAGATACTAGAACGGGTATCGTTGCCGAAAAATAATCATTGGTGGTATAAGTTACTCAGTCGGGGTGGTTTGGCAGTTAACTACCATAAATACTCATTCAGAAAACATGCCAATCTTGTTGGAGCTGAACGCAGCATGCCTGCTGATAAATTCAAAAAATATTTCAAGTTTGCAATGGTACGAAACCCGTGGGATCGATTGGTCTCTGAATTTGAGTACATCAAGACACAACCGAGCCATTCACGCTATAAGCGTTTAGCGGCAATGGATTTTGCTGAATTCATTGAATACCAAGCCAAGCGGCCTGCTGCTCACCAAGTCAATGCACTCACATTGAAAAACGGTGAGGTAGGTTGTGATTATGTGGGGAAATTAGAAACTTTGGATGAGTCATTGGAGGTGATTGCTAAATTTACCAGACTGAGTTTCGGAGAATTGCCACACATCAATAAGGTTCAACGTCGTGACTATCGCAGCTATTATGATGATGCTTTAAAGGAGCGAGTTGAGAAGTTGTGGTTTAAAGATATTAAAACTTTTGATTATGAGTTTGAAAACAACCAAAGCTAACCATTCTTTAATAGTTGATTCTGTTATAATAAGCGCCTTTTTTAAATCTTGCGTGTATGACTGAAAAGTGGTTGGTAACTGGCGGGGCTGGTTTTATTGGTGGTAACTTTGTGTTGCGTCAGGTTTTGAAGAACAACAGACAAATAATCAATCTGGATAAACTCAGCTACGCAGGCAATTTAGATACATTACAATCCATTGCAGAACATCCAAATCATCGCTTTGTGCATGGCGACATCAATGATGCTGCACTGCTGTCTGAGTTGATTGACAAAGAACAGCCTGATGCAATTGTGCATTTCGCTGCTGAATCACACGTTGATAGATCAATAGAAGGACCAGAGGTTTTTATTCAAACCAATGTCATGGGTACGTTTAACTTGTTACAAAGTGCGCTGACCTATTTCCAAGGCTTAAAAGGTGACAAAAAAGGTGGTTTTAGATTTCTTCATGTTTCCACTGATGAGGTCTATGGATCCTTAGGAGAAACTGGTGCCTTCACTGAAACCACACCTTACGCGCCCAATTCACCTTATTCTGCCTCCAAAGCAGGTTCTGATCATTTGGTCAGGGCCTATTTTCATACTTTTGGATTACCTGTATTAACCACCAACTGTTCAAATAATTACGGACCTTATCAATTTCCCGAAAAATTAATTCCTTTAATGATTGAAAAAGCTTTGCAAGGAGCGGCATTGCCTGTCTATGGTGATGGTAAAAATGTCAGAGACTGGTTGTTTGTTGAAGATCATTGTCGAGCTATTGAGACCGTTATTGAAAAAGGCCGCTTGGGAGAAGTCTATAATGTTGGCGGTAATGAGGAGAAGCAAAACATTGAAATTGTGCATACCATTTGTGATTTACTGGACGAAATGTGCCCATCAGAAAAGTCCAAGAGGGAATTGATTACTTATGTTAAAGATCGCCCGGGTCATGATCGCCGTTACGCAATTGATGCCAGTAAACTGTTAAAGGAGTTGAATTGGCAACCTCGGGAAACCTTCGAATCAGGAATTCGTCACACCATTCAGTGGTATTTAGATAATCCAGAATGGGTCGAGCGGGTTAAAGATGGTAGCTATCAGGGGCAGAGATTAGGGGTATGAACAAATGAGTAGGAAAGGTATTATTTTAGCGGGTGGTTCTGGAACCAGGTTGTACCCACTCACTCATTCTATCAGTAAGCAGCTGTTACCAGTATATGATAAGCCGATGATTTATTATCCCCTGAGTACCTTGATGGAGGCTGGTATTAAAGATGTTTTAATCATCAATACGCCGCACGAACAACCGTTGTTTCAACAGTTACTGGGTGATGGTTCTCAATGGGGTATGAACCTCCGGTATGAGGTACAACCAAATCCAGGTGGTTTGGCGCAAGCTTATTTGATTGGTGCTGATTTTGTGGCTGGCGATGAATCATGTTTGATCTTGGGTGATAACATCTTTCATGGTAATGGTATGCGACAGTTGATGAATAATGCCAGCAATAGAGAAACTGGGGCAACAGTTTTTGGTTACCGCGTTCACGATCCTGAACGTTATGGTGTTGCCGCATTTGATCAAAATGGTGTTGTGGTTGATCTCGAAGAAAAGCCAGTTCATCCTAAATCAAATTACGCTGTAACAGGTCTTTATTTTTATGATGGTCAAGCCACTGATATAGCTAAATCATTGAAACCTTCATTACGCGGTGAATTGGAAATCACAGATTTGAATAAGGTTTATTTAGAACAACAAGCATTGAATGTTGAGCTGATGGGTAGAGGGTTTGCCTGGCTTGATACTGGAACACATGATTCACTTGCGGAAGCCACTAATTTTATTTCTACCATAGAAAAAAGGCAGGGTATTAAGATTGCCTGTCCTGAAGAAATTGCTTTTAATCATGGGTGGATCAGTGCTGATCAGGTGATGAAATTGGCAGCACCCATTGCTAAGAATGGTTATGGCCAATATCTGATTTCTTTGATTAAGGAAAAAGGCTGATTAATGAAAGTCACTGAAACTAAGTTATCTGGTGTTTTAATCATTGAGCCACAGGTTTTTGGCGATGAGCGTGGTTATTTTATGGAAGCCTGGTCGCAACAGCGTTATCGGGATGTTGGTATCGAACATGATTTTGTGCAAAGTAATGTTTCCAAGTCGCAACAAGGTGTGTTGCGTGGTTTACATTTTCAAAATCCAAAGCCACAAGGCAAGTTGGTGTATGTGACTCAAGGTGAAGTGTTTGATGTGGCGGTAGATATCAGAGTTGGTTCACCAACATTTGGGCAATATGAAAGCATTGTCTTAAGTGAAGATAACCACAAACAATTTTATGTGCCTGAAGGTTTTGCACATGGCTTTTGTGTGTTGTCTGAATCAGCCACTTTCAGTTATATGTGTACTAATTATTATGATGCGACTGTGGATAAATCATTGCTTTGGAATGATCCTGAATTGGGCATCGATTGGCCCTTAGAATCACCTAAATTATCAGAAAAAGACTCTAAAGCTTTGAAATTAATGGACTTTAAAAAAGATAAATTGCCAAGGTATAACTGATGAAAGTTTTACTCATTGGTGCAGATGGACAAGTTGGTTATGAGTTATGGCACGCACTGCAATTCAACCGTGAAGTGATTCCTACCACTTCTGATGGTCGAGAAGTCGATGGCATGACCACCATAAAGCTGGACTTGTTGGATGCCAGTGACATCAGTAAAAAAATTGATAACATTGCACCTGATGTGATTTGCAACGCGGCAGCTTACACCCTGGTTGATCAAGCTGAAAGTGAACAGCAGTTGGCTGATTTAGTAAATCATGAAGCCGTTGGCATAATGGCAGAAGCAGCTAAACGTAATAAATCACTGTTGGTTCATTATTCAACAGATTATGTATTTTCAGGAGATCATAAGTTTCCGTGGCAAGAGAAAAACATGCCTAATCCTGTTTCAGTTTATGGTCAAACCAAACTGGCTGGAGAGCAAGCCATTCTGAATAGCGGTTGTGAATACATGATTTTTCGAACTGCCTGGGTGTTTTCAAACCGCCGTCAAAACTTCTTAAAGACCATGTTGCGATTGGTGGAAAATAACCATGAACTGCGAATTGTTAATGATCAACAAGGAGCACCTACATGGGCCACCACCATAGCTTTGGCTACTATGTTAGCCCTTAATATACCTGAGACAGGGCTTTATCATCTGACGTCGAACGGCTCGACCACTTGGTTTGGTTTTGCGCAAAAAATTTTCAGTCAGGCAGAAAAGATTGGTTTGATTGAAAAGCAACCAAAGTTGATTCCTGTTTCGACCAAAGATTTTCCAACAGCAGCTGAAAGGCCCAAGTATTCCGTGCTTAATTGTCATCAATTTGAAGGTGTTTTTAATGTTAAACTACCGCACTGGCAAACCTCGTTACAACTATGTATGCAAAGGATGAAACCATGAAAATAATACCCGTTATCTTATCTGGTGGTGCAGGCACGCGCTTGTGGCCTGTATCCAGAAAGGCCTACCCAAAGCCATTCATGCAACTGGCAGATGGTAAAACTTTAGCTGAGTTAACATTTGATCGCGCCTTGGGTTTGGCCACTGAAGGTGAAGTGGTTACGGTGACATCACGTGATTATTTTTTCTTGTGTAAAGATATTTACAAGAAAAATAGACATTGTGATATTGAAAAACAATCATTTTTACTGGAACCAGCTGGGAGAAATACAGCACCGGCGATTGCTTTGGCAGCCTTGAAAGTCCAACAAACTCACGGAGATGATGCCATTATGGTTATCATGCCTTCAGATCATTTGATCAAAAACGTTGATACATTCAGACAAACAGTACAACAAGCTGTTGAATTGGCTTCACAAGGTTATCTAACCACTTTCGGCATTTACCCAACAGCCCCTGAAACAGGTTATGGTTACATCAAAGCCGGTGAAAAACTCAATGATCAGGCAGCCGTGATTGATCAATTTGTAGAAAAACCCGATTTGGCAACAGCAAAATCTTATATTGCATCTGGTGATTACAGCTGGAATTCAGGGATGTTTGCTTTTCGTGTTGGTGGTTTGATAGAAGCTTTGAATGAAACAGCTGTTGATGTGATGAATAAGTCTGAAGAATGTTTCGCATCGACTGATACCAGCGGTAATCAAATAGAGTTTGACCTCGATCAATTCATGCAGCTGCCTGATATCTCAATTGATTATGCAGTGATGGAAAAAGCATCCAAGCGAGCAGTCGTTGATTCACGTTTCGATTGGAATGACATTGGTTCATGGAATGCCATGGCCGGGTTACTTGATTCTGATGAAGCCGGTAATCGCATAGAAGGAAAAGCCATCACCGTGGACTCAGAAAATTGTTATATCCGAGCAGGGGACCGTTTGGTTGCTGCCGTTGGAGTCAAAGACTTAATGGTAGTAGATACAACTGATGCGGTATTGATTGCACACAAGGATAAGTCACAAGGGGTTAAAGATGTTGTTCAATTTTTGAAAGCCAAAGACCATGAAGCGGCTGTGTTTCATAAAACAGTACATCGACCTTGGGGTAGTTATACCATTTTGGAGGATGAAGATGACTGTAAGGTTAAACGTCTGGTGGTTAAACCTGGTCAGGTGTTGTCATTGCAATTACATCATAAACGCAGTGAACATTGGACTGTGGTAACTGGCACAGCAAAAGTTCGGGTAGGAGATGAGGAGTTTTTGTTAGAAGAAAATAAATCGGTTTATATTCCTGTGGAAACTTTACACCGCTTGGAAAATCCTACAGATACTGACATTGCATTGATTGAAGTGCAATGTGGCAGTTATTTTGGTGAAGATGACATTGAACGCTTTGAAGACATTTACGGAAGAATAGATGACAAACAAGCCAGCTCTTGATGCGATTCTTGAACAGGCATTAACAGTTGCCAAGCAGGCTGCACTGAAGGCAGAAACTGTCATCAAGGCATATTATCAAGGTGAGGAGCTGGGTACAGAAGTTAAAGGCGATGAAACACCGGTAACAGCGGCAGATAAAAAATCAGAACAAATCATTCGTGGCGAAATTAAAAAATACTTTCCAAATCATGGTATTTTTGGCGAAGAGTTTGGCCGTTCAGATAATGGTGAGAGTGACTTCTTGTGGTTAATCGATCCGATAGATGGTACCAAAAGCTTTGTGCGGCAATATCCATTTTTTTCAACTCAAATAGCGTTGATGTACCAAGGTGATTTGGTACTGGGTGTATCCAATGCCCCAATGTTTGGAGAAATGGCGTGGGCAGTACAAGGCAGTGGTTCTTTTTTAAATAATGAAAAGATATCTGTAGATCATGAATTTGTTAAACACAGTTCATGTATCTCAACTGGAAATATACAATCTTTAGTTAACAATAATTGGCAAAGTTTAGGGCAATTATTAACAGAATTCAGTAAAATAAGAGGATACGGAGATTTCTATCACTATCACTTACTGGCCTCAGGTAAAATCGACTTGGTTGTTGAATCTGATGTTAATATTTTAGACATTGCAGCTTTGACAGTCATTGTAAGGGAAGCAGGAGGAATCATAACCGACTTAACAGGGATGCCAATTGATTTGGAAACAACAAGCATATTGGCAGGTACGATTAAAACCCATGCTTTAGGATTGAAAACGTTAAATGAATGAGTTGTTAAATGATGTAGAAACACTTGCTGTTAAAGCAGGTGAAGCCATATTAGAAGTTTATAAATCTGATGATTTTGAGGTGGATCACAAAGCAGATGATTCTCCGTTAACCAAAGCTGATTTGGCTGCGCATAAAGTTATTGTTGCAGGTTTGCAAACACTTAGCCCTGATGTTCCTGTGTTATCTGAAGAATCTGCTGATATTCCATTTGATGAGAGAAAGACCTGGAATAAATACTGGTTGGTTGACCCTCTGGATGGTACCAAAGAATTTATCAAAAGAAACGGTGAATTTACAGTCAATATCGCTTTGATTGAAAATGGTAAATCAGTTTTATCAGTGGTGTATGTACCAGTAACTGAAGTGAGTTATTCAGCCGCAGCAGGGGTTGGTGTCTTTAAGCGCAAAGAAGGTAAAAAATCATCAATTGGGGTGATGAAAAACAGTCGCTTTAAACCTACGGTTGTTGGTAGTCGTTCACACATGAGCGATGAAGTTAAAAATTACTTGGAACGTTTAGGTCAGCATGAGTTGGTCAGTATGGGAAGTTCTTTGAAATTCTGTCTTGTGGCGGAAGGTAAGGCTGATTTGTATCCCAGGCTGGGGTTAACTTCTGAGTGGGACACCGCAGCAGCACAGTGTATTGTGGAGCAAGCTGGCGGACAAGTGGTTACCCTTGATGGAAAACCATTGGTATACAACACTAAAGATTCGCTCTTGAATCCACACTTTATGGTATTTGGTGATAAGAGTAGGGATTGGGTGAATATCTAAGTATAAATAAAGTATTTTTAAAAGGGTTGTTTATCAACCTTTTTTTGTGCTTTCAAATTTTGTTTTTAAGAGATCTAATGTCTCGCCGTTGCTTTTTAGTAGGGCGGCCATGTGGTTTTGGTGTGCTGTGATATTCCATCTTTTTAAGTAATGTTTTCGCTTCTCTGTTTTGAATACTTTCATCAGTCTCTTGATAAAGTTGTTGTGCTATGGTGGCTGAACCACGTTTTTCTGCTATGCCCATGACTTTAACTTCCCACAGTAAGTCATTCTTTTTAATGGTAAGCAAATCACCGATTTGAACATGTCTTGATGGCTTAACCTTTTGTCCCTCAATTTTAATCTTCCCTTGTTCAACCTGCTTTTTAGCCAGCGAGCGAGTCTTGAAAAAACGCGCAGCCCATAGCCATTTATCAATTCTAATCATACACATAAAAAAAGGCGCCTGATAGACGCCTTTATTGTTTCCTCAATTAACTACATTAATTTGTAGTGGTTTGTTGTACACATTGGAAACCATTGAACCAAATGATGTCTGGATCATTCACAGGTGGCGCTGGGTCACAAGGATCAATGGTTGGGAACAGACAGAACTCAACAACGCTACCAGTATCTTGGCCAGCATTATCACTGACGTTTAGTGTCCAGTCACCACTTAGTTCTAAACCATCAAAACCAGCCAATGGATTTTCTGGTATCAGTGTACCACTAAGTCCAGGGTCTACATTCGCATTGGCACAGGCAGTTTCAACTGGATTAGCAGCCGCGTCGTCTAAAATAACGTCTATGTTGTCATCATTACAACCGACAGTATTTATGCCAGGAACACCAACTCTGTCAATCAACACAACACTGGTGCCACTGGTTTCATGAGTTAGTGTGAAAATTAAGTCACCAATCCATGTATGCTGTGCATTTGCACTAAAGATCAGATCGCCGATGGTGCCAGTTTCTGATACATTACGCGTGATGTCAATGCCGGCAGCTGTATTATCAGGAATGTCAGTGTTAACTACAAAACAAATATCTGAATTGGTAGTAAATGAGAAAACTGATGATGCTGTGCCAGCGCCACAAGCAGAATTGCCTGTTACTCGCCAGAAATACTCAGTGTCATTTAACAAATCAGAAGCAGGAGTATATGTGTTTGTATCAACAGTATCAGTGAGAACGATGTTGCTGAATAGATCATCTGTCGCTACATCAATGGTATATCCTGTCACACCAGGTATGGTATCCCAGGTAAATACAGGAGCTAACAAAGTGTCAACAGCAGCATCAGCTGGTGTTAGCAAAGTGGTGACACCAGGTGCGCCATCAGAATAAATCAAATTAATATCTAGCATTCTTTCAGTTATGTTGCCATTGTCATCCCCTGAAGCCAATAAAGACAGAGTGGCTTCGCCGTTAGGGCTGCCAGCTCCGACATCAAAGGTATATTCAGAAGTGAAGGGTGCAGTTTGAGTGTTGCTGGAGAATGCGCCATTGCTGACAAAACCAGGAACAGTATTTTCAGAAAGGGTTATGGTTCCGGTGTAACCTAGAACTTCAGTAATGTTAATGTCAACAAGAGTGCCAGTGTCACCTGCACATACTGCAATATCGGTTGAGTTGGCTGATGCAAAGAACGTTGGTTCACCAAATTGATTGTTTGAAAAACCAACCATAACATCAGTAGATGAAGCACGGTTATCAGTCCAAATCATTGCTAATTTGTCTAATACAACTGATAGTCCGTTGTAATCACCCCATTCAAAGTTATCACCAATGTTAGAAGAGGTTTGAGTTGAATACCTTTGTGCACCCTCAGGCAGCCACGTTGCACCACCATCTTGAGAAACATTGTAGTAAAAGTCCACACCAGTTCTGTTGACTGAATTTCTGGTGTCATAAAAACCAATATGAACGACATCATTTTCAGCAACCGTCAACCATGGGTGGAAACGATCTATGGCATTATCAGAACCCCCTGACAATAAGCCATCAACTGGGTGTGGCTGTGCCATTTCATTCCAAGTGGCACCAGCATCAGTAGATTTAAAAATACGAATTTCAGCGCGATTAGTTGCTGGGTCAGCTCCCAATGCGGCACCTGTACTGTCTGCTGTTTCATCAGTGACGGCCACATAAATGTTGTCGTTTGAATCGACATCAACTGAAGCATAAATAAAGACTTCACGCGTTTCCATCGCAGGAATGGGGAAGTCAAAGTTTCCGCGAAGGGTTTCAATCAATACAGGAGCTTCAAAAGTGTCGCCTCCATCGGTCGACTTTAGTAGCCACAAATTACTTGGAATACCCGAAGCAGCAGGATTCGCATTTGGATAAACATAGTAGATGTTACCAGCTGCATCCGTAGTGATGTCACTACCAATTCCAAGCTCAACACCCACATTAACTGGGGTTGTCCATGTGGTGCCATTGTCTTCAGATTTGGCAAAACGCATTTGATTGCCTTTGTGGTAAGTGATGTATACATTGTCTTTGTATGGTGAAGTGGCAGACCTGTCCACATGGATAAACTCTTTGTCGTTGGCCTGATCTGCATCAATATCAATCATGGGGGCCCATGTTTGTCCACCGTCTTCCGAGTAAGAGGCTCGAATGTTACACCCACCAAAACCGCAACTAGACAAGTCAGCTTGATAAACCCTTTGAGGAATGACATCGGTGGTTGACCAGTCGACGGTTGGGTCACAACATGAGCCGCCTGGATTGAGTTGTGAGAAGGTCCATGTTTGTGCACCATCTGTGGAGTAATACATCGATTGCCCACCATTTGCATTGGCACCAGCAACCGCCAGCATGTTATTGTCTGGGTTGAATTCGATGGTTGTCTCTGCACCACCATCAAGCACCACTTCTCCATCAGGATCTATGGTCCCACCTCTGTACGAAGGATCGGGTTTGCCATCAAGTGCATTTGGGTGACGGTATAAACCAATACCTTCCTTGTACCAATGACCATCAACTATCAATCCACCATAATGAATCAAGAAAGCCTGATACAGCTCTCTGGGATAAAGTGCATTTATATGTGGATTGGCTCTTCTGGCTTTTATTTTGAAAAAGACCGGAACATTTCTCACAACATGATCATTCTCAGGAAGAATAGATAAGTCTTCTAGTGTCAGTTGATAGTTGCGGTCATCCCAAGGACCGCCATATTTAGCTACGAGTTTGGTGTAATCGACGCGTTGGTCAACACCCAGCTCTTGTTTAACTTCTGCGAATGCAGAAAAACTCGCCAATAATAAAATGGCGAACATGATTTTAAGTTTCATTCTAATACCTCTTTTTTTAGAAAATGTAGGACGATACTAATTCGATCAGTGGCTAATTTCAAGAAACAATTTACAAATGTTAACATTTACTGACATGAGGTTAAAACAATCGTATTTTTATGATAAAAAACAAACGAACGTTGGTTTAATTTATCAGAGTTCTTTCTTAGGTGGAACGAGTAAATTACCAACCAATAAACCCACCGAAATAGCCACGGCAATGATGGCAGCATTAAAGGCCGCCTGTACACCAGTCATGGTGTCGTTGGTATACATGGCTGAAAGTGAATTAAATCCAATACTTCCAGGTACCAGTAGAATGATGCCTGGAATGTGCATCACTGAGGCAGGATTAGAACTGATTCTTGAGTAAATGTTACCGGCCATTGAAACCAGTAATACCGCCGCTAAAGACTTAAATGGTTGTTCCATCCATAAACCGATCAGACTGGAACCTGCAAAGGCAATACCAATAGAGAGGAATATCCAAAAGGTGTCTGCTAATCTTGCTTTAAATAACACAGCAAAACATAAAGCAGTAACAGCCAAGGCACAATAATTAAACCATGTAGGTATGCCATTTAATTTATTAATCTCGGTTTCTCCATATATGCTTTGGGCGATTAAGTAGCCCAATGCAAGGCCAAATGACAAAAGAAACAATGTGGTTACAGCACCAGCCATGCGGCTACTCCCTGAAACCAAATGACCTGTAGACAGTTCGCGCATGGCTACAGTGATTCCTAAACCTGGTACTAAAATGATGAGTCCGGCTAATGACACTAAAAAATGGTCAATGGTTTGCCAATAGTGACTCATGGTTAATGCAGTGAAACCCACAAATAACGCTGCCATCGGAGCCAACAGCTGGGATAAATATTTATAGGGTGCACTATAAATGGTGATAATACCAGTGAGTAAACCTAACAATGAAGCCGCACCAACATCATACCAACTGCCAGAAAACAGGGTTGTAAACCCTCCACCGACCAAGCCAAAACACAAGGCAAACAACCAGTTTGGATAAGTAGGCGGTTTGGTGGTGATGTTTTTGATTGCTGTCAGTGCTTTATCTAAATCGATTTGATCATTCTCCAGTTGGTTAATCACATCATTGATGGTGTGTAAAGTGCTCAGATTGATGTCATTGGGAGTGGTCTTGATCATATAAGAGCGTTGTGAATACTCATCTTCACCGATGCTGGCCAAAACTGCTGTTGGCATGGCAAAAAAACTGGCCTCCAAGTTGAATTTGTCAGAAATGACTTGCATATAAGATTCAAGTCGATGAGCCGGTGCCCCAGCTTCAGAAATGGCTTTACATATGTGAAGTAATATATTGGCTTGTTTACGTCGAGTGGTTCTATCTCGTTTGGAACTTTCTCTGATTGACAGTGCGTTGGCCATAAAAATGATGAATGATTCTGATAAGCAGCAATGTTAACCCGATTCCTGTATATATCAAGGGTTCTGTTATGTCACTTTTAACTAACCAAATAAAATGGAGGCAGCCCAAAGCAATAACCAAATAGATACTTTGGTGCAATCGTTTCCACTTTTTACCCATTTTTCTGATCATGAACCTATTGGATGTGATGGCCATGGGTAACATCAACAACCAAGCCATCATACCAACTGTGATGTATGGCCGTTTTACTATGTCTTCCCAGAGGTGCACCCAGGCCAATCCTAAGTCAAGCCATGCGTATATAACCAGGTGTAGGGTGGCATAGAAAAAAGTAAATAAGCCAAACATCCTGCGGAGCCTGATAAACCCAGCTTGTTTGATGATTATTTTCATTGGTGTCATTGCCAGCGTGAACAACAACATTCGTAAAGACCAAATACCAGTACGGTGTAACAGTTCGTCTATAGGGTCTGCTGTTAGGTTTTGTTGAAAACCATCATAAATCATGCTGCCCAGCGGTACCAGACACAACAAAAAGACCAATGTTTTAAGTGTTTTTATGTATTTAAACATCAATAGAATTTGGCTAAATCCATACCTTTGTACATATCAGCCACGTAATCGCCATAGCCATTAAACATTTGGGTTTTAATGCGACTGTTGAATAATGAAAAACCACCTGTGATCCTCCTTTCAGTGGCTTGTGACCACCGCGGGTGGTCAACTTTAGGGTTAACGTTGGCATAAAAACCATATTCTTGTGGAGCAATGGCTTGCCAGGAGTTGATTGGTTGTTTGTCCAGGAAATTGATTTTCACAATAGACTTAATGCCTTTAAAGCCGTATTTCCAAGGCACAATAAGCCGCAAAGGTGCACCGTTTTGATTGGGCAGTTTTTTCCCGTACATCCCAACCGTCATCAGTGTTAGCTCATTCATGGCTTCATCCATCCGCAATCCTTCTCGGTATGGCCAAGGTATTGATCGGCCATTTTGTCCTGGCATTTGCTTGGGATCATAAAGTGTCTCGAAGTAAACGTATTTGGCAGCATTGCTTGGTTGGCAATATTTCACCAGATCGGCCAACTTAAAACCCATCCACGGAATCACCATTGACCAGGCCTCAACACAGCGCATGCGGTAAACCCGTTCTTCTAATTGAAAGTTACTGATCAATTTTTCCAAATCAACTTTACCTTGTTTTTCACACAAACCCCCGATTTGAATGGTCCAGGGTTCTGTTTTCATGGAATCGGCATTTTTGGAAGGGGCTGACTTTGATAGACCGAATTCATAAAAATTATTGTAAGTTGTGGCATCTTTTTCAGTGGTCAACTCATCAAGCACAAACTTTGAATTGTTTTTGTGCTTAGGTAGTGTTAAGGCCAGAGAAGAACCAGAAATCACACTGGCTCCGCCAATTATTCCGGCTTTGATAAGTTGACGACGGCTTTGGTATATTTTTTCATCGGTGACTTCGTGGTCTTTGTGGGTGTTTTTAAATTTCATATAAAATATTTATTAAGTTATATTTATCCCAAGAACATTCGGGTTATACACTTTTTTTAACAAAGTTTGGGATTGTCCTGGTTGGTTGGCGTAAGCCAATCAGAAGGACAATCAGTTAAGTTCAAGTTATGTTCACCGGGTCATTTTATGTTTTGTGAAACAAAACTTAAAAAAGTCCCAAGAACATTCTTAATATACTACAATTCAAGACACTCAAATGTGAATAATCTTTCAAATAAATGACCGTATATAATTTTTCTGCTGGCCCAGCAGCATTACCTCTTGAGGTTAAGAAACAAATTGAAGCCGAACTTTATGATTGGAATGGTACTGGCTGTTCGGTGATGGAAGTCTCGCATCGCAGCCAGGAATTTATAGACATGGCTGATGAAAATGAGGCCCTGGCAAGAGAGTTGCTTAATATTTCAAACGATTATTCAGTGATGTTGATTCCTGGCGGTGCACGGCTACAATACTCTATGTTGCCAGTCAACATATCATCACAACAGGGCAGTGCCATCTATGCCATCAATGGTCATTGGGGTAAACAAGCCATCAAGGAAGCAGCAAGATTTACTCAGGCGGTTAGTACTGCACCAATAAGTAATGATGTTTATGCAGACATACCAAATTACGATGTCAGTGGGTTAAATCCAAAGGCAGATTATTTTCACTACACCAGCAATGAAACGTTAGAAGGTGTTCAGTGGCATAAGTTACCCCAAACCAATGGTTTGCCGTTGTGTTGTGACATGACTTCTGATTTGCTGACGCGGGAGTTTGATGTTAATGATTATTCGATGATATATGCCAGCGCCCAGAAAAACATGGGCATCGCTGGCATTACTTTTGTCATCATGAGGCGAGACATGATTGGCAAGTCCAATAATTTGATCCCAACCATGACCGATTACAAGACCTACGCCGACACCCGTTCTTTTTATAATACCCCTCCCACTTTTCCTTGGTATGTGATGTTGTTGGTGTTACGTTGGGTTAAATCACAAGGCGGGGTTGCAGCCATACAAAGAAATAATCAGTTGAAATCAAGCACACTTTATAACTATGTGGATCAAAGTGACTTCTATTTGAACAAAGTGGCACCTGATTGTCGATCTGAAGTGAACGTGCCTTTCTGGTTGGCTGATGAATCATTGAATCAAAAGTTTCTTACCGAGAGTTCTGTTGCAAACTTGAAAGCATTAAAAGGACATATGGCAGTAGGAGGTATGCGTGCCAGTATTTATAACGCCATTCCGATGTCTGGGATAGAAGCCCTGATAGCCTTTATGCAAGAGTTTGAACGTACACATGGTTAAATTAGGGCAGTTGAACCACCTCACAGTCAAACATGTTTTATCTGTGGGAGCGACCTTGGATGGCGGTTCATTCGGAGATATTTTATTACCACGCAAGCACATGCCAGATTCCTTGCAAGTAGGCAGTCAAATTGAGGTGTTCGTTTATTTGGATTCAGATGACATGCCAATCGCGACCACTGAAAAGCCAAAGGTAATGGTGGGCCAATGTGCTTACTTAAAAGTGGCAGAAGTGAATCATATTGGTGCTTTTCTGGATTGGGGGTTGCCCAAGGACCTGTTACTCCCATATTCAGAACAGCCTAAACCTTTGCGTGCTGGTATGCATAAAGTGGTTTATGTTTATGTTGATAGGGCATCCAAACGTATTGTGGCATCAGCGCGCTTAGATAAACATTTACAAGAATTTAATGTGATGGTAAACAAGGGGGCGTTTAAACCTGGTGATGAAGTGGAAGTTTTGTTTTGTGGCCACAGTGAATTGGGTTATAAAGCGGTCATCAATGACACACATTTGGGGTTATTACATCATGCCGATGTCTATAAAAACATCAAAATCGGGTTGAAGCAAAAAGCTTTTGTTAAGTCAATCAACCCCGATGGCAAGATAAATTTGACCCTGCACATTCCGAACAAAGTCCAACTTGGTGAATTAGCGATAAAAATATTGGAAGACCTAAAAGCAAATGGAGGTTACAGTGATTTGACCGATAAAAGCAGTCCTGAAGCCATCAAACAAAAATGGCAAGTCAGCAAAGGCAGTTACAAAAAAGCTTTAGGTGCTTTATATAAACAACGTAAAATTATCATACATCCCGAACGGATAGACTTGATAAAGGATTAGATCTTCAGATAGTTAAGCTGTTTACAGGAGAGGCCCAACAGCATCTCGTAATAGTACAGTGGTGGTTTGGGTGAAACTGGCTTCACAAACAACATTATTTTACATCATCGATGGATGCTTCATGTTAGGATAAGCGGGTGTTAAAATAATAATATGACCTGGATGTGTCTAAAGTTGTGTGAACTCATCGAACGCTGTAAGAATAGCCAAATAATTCTAATATTGTATTCATTGCTGCAACCGATAAAAGCCTTTATTAACATACGTATCTATTCAGTAAACGAGATGGAAGTTGAATCGTGTCGTGCTGAGCACATTGGTCAATTAAAATTTCCATTGAACCAGCCCAATTCACTTGATGTTGTTAATGAAAACAATGGAATGTTTGGAAAACAATGTGCTCGAATACTGATGGGCTTATTTTTGATGTGCCCGATGTGGCTGGGCGCTGTTAACTCAGATGAGTGGCAAATTGAACAAATTCAGGTCGAAGATGGATTACCTGATTCCACGGTTTATTCATTGGTTCAGGATGAACTGGGTTTTATCTGGTTTGGAACTACCAATGGCCTTGCTCGTTATGATGGCTATGATTTCAAATATTTGACTCACGATGAAACTGATCAAAACACAATATCAAATGATAATGCGGGTAACATATTCATTGGTTCTGACAATAAATTATGGGTGGGCACATTTGGTGGTGGTGTAAATGCCATTACACTAAATAACAACACCGTCACCCGTTTTCCTTACTCGACCCAAGTTGAAGAAAATAGAGTTTCAGAAAATGTACAGACATTTTTTGAAGATGATACTGGCTTGATTTGGATTGGTGCCGCTACTGGCTTATATAGTTATAACGGTCATGTTTTTAAACGCTATGGTTTACAAGCTGATTCAAGCGAGCATAGCTCTTACACCAGGGTATGGGATATATTACAAGCAGGACCTCATAAGCTGTGGGTTGCTACATCTGACGGCCTGTATCAATTTGATACACATACTCAGCAGTTTAAACACTTTGAACTACCAGCTCCTTTGGTTTTTGATATCACCTCAAATCAATTCCGCACTTTGTATCAACTGGGTGGCGAAATTTGGATTGGTTCTTCCAGTGGGCTGTATAGTTTTAACCCAACAACAGAAGAGTTTGCTTTTTACAATGACAGTCAAAACTCAATCAAAGTCAACGATTTGATCTCAATCGAAGAAAGTCGATTGTTGGTTGCCAGTATGTCAGGATTATTAGAGTTTGATGTGAAAAGGCGTTCGTTTAACAAAAATGAAAAAGGTATGTTATGGCAATCAATGCCACATGTGGATGTCAGAAACATGCTGTTGGATAAAACCGGTATTTTATGGTTGGCAAGCCGGGACAGTGGTGTTTTTAAAATTAACATGGCTGGTGGCATGTTTGTACACCAAACTAATTTATTGCCTCTGAGCCATCAAAATGAGAAAGTCAATCAAATTTGGTCAATTGGATTTGATGGAAATCAGTTACTTTTGGGCACTTCGGATGGCATCATTCGCAAAGAAAAAGATAAAGAATACCAACAGATTAAAACTTCAACTCAGCATAATTTCCCTAACATCATCAGAGATATGGAACCATCGTCAAGAGGTGGTTTTTGGATAGGCAGTAACCAAGGGTTGATGTTGATGAAATCTACTGATTTGATTGAGGAAATTCTAACGCCTTTTGAGTTAGCCGGCATTGACCCGACAGATGTTTTTTCTGTGGCCGAATCAAATTCTGGTACAGTCTGGTTGGCACTTTATAACCTTGGTGTGTTGCGTTGGTCTCCACAGGAAAGTACGGCTGAATTGATCCAAAATACTGGCAACATGAGTTTAATCGATACCAATTTGAGCCATATTTTTGTCGATAGCGATGAAAACGTATGGTTGGCCAGTAATTTAGTCGGTTTATTTAAATTGACGGATGCTGATAAACAATGGCAACAGTTCAACCATAAGTACAACGATACTAGGAGTATTTCATCGAATCGAATCAAAGATATTTTTGAAGATTCGAACGGTCGGTTGTGGGTTGCTACGGCCAGGGGGCTTGATCTTTTTAGACCGAAACAACAAGATTTTAAGCGCTATGATCAGAAAGATGGTTTGTTGGATGACAACATCACTCTAATTCTTGAGGATTCTATGCAAAATCTATGGTTAGGATATAAGCATGGTTTATCCAAATTTAAGCCAGAAGATGATTTGGTGAACTCCTACATGGTTAATGCTGCCATCAAAAATGACGGTTTGGTTACCAGATCTGGGGCCATCAGCAATCATGACATCATATACCTCGGTAGTGCCAACGGTTTTTACACTTTTGACCCTAAAAATCTAAACATCACACATCAAACAGAGCCAACCATGTTGTTAACAACGGTTAAAGTTGATAATCAATTGTTGCCGTTTGAGAATTCAGCCATCGACCAAAGACAATTCTCATTACAACATGATGACAATGCCATTTTATTTAAATTTGCAGTACTGGATTACAAAACATCTAAACAGATCCAGTATATGTATCGTTTGCCTGGTTTCCATGAAAATTGGCAAGACATCACCGACAGTAGATCAGTTGAACTCAAGAATTTAAACCCTGGTCAATACCAGCTCCAAGTGAAGGCATTAAACAATGATGGGCGCTGGAGGGAACAGTCGATGTTATTAGACTTACGGGTTATGCCTGCCTGGTGGGATAAGGCCTGGGTAAAAACTTTATTTTTGGTGGCATTTATTTTTTTAGTGGTGGGTATTCATCAACAACGTACACGTAAATTTCGTCGTCAAAATCTTCAGTTAGAGAATGAGGTGAATCGCAGAACCACGGAACTACAGGAACTGAATGATAAATTAGCAGCTGCTGCTAATACAGACTTTCTAACTGGTTTACCCAACCGCATGTCATTCATAAATGACATAGAAAGCATCAGCCAACAACAGGCAATTAATGGCTGTATTGCTATGGCGGATATTGATTATTTCAAAAAAATCAACGATCAGTATGGCCACAGTGCAGGTGATGTCATACTCAAGAAAATAGCAGGACTGATGAGGTCATTGATCAGATCTGAAGATTTGATTGCGCGTTGGGGGGGAGAAGAGTTTATATTTTTCTTTAAAGATAAAGACTTAACAGTCACAATGGAGTTGATGGAGCGTTTACGCAAAACCATCGCTGCTCAGCCAGTGGAGTACCATTCTGAAACCATTCAGGTGACCATGACCAGTGGCATCTGTGAACTGGCTCGTGATGGTAAATTGCTTGACGCCATCAATGCAGCTGATGAAGCTTTATATAAAGGCAAAGCATTGGGGCGTAACCGGGTCATACTAGCAACAGAGCTAAAAGGTCAGTAATAGTGCCGGGGAAAGCTGCTGAGCAGCTTGACCAGCATAAGCAATGAAAGCATGACGGTTTGCCTGAAAGGCAATAAGTCTTGCTTGAATGCTGTTATGCGTGCACTT
>JANQRW010000076.1 GCA_028284365.1 Marinicella sp. | reverse complement strand
ACTCGGTTTTTATAAACAGTATCGGCATAGGTTTTGTTCAATGGAAAGGCAACCCGTTCACTGAGTAATTTGATTTCACCAAAATCACGATTGATGTGTGCTTTTAAGCCATTAACGAATTTACCCTCATCTGTTTTGAGCCAGAACTCTACTTGGTCTTCAGGCAAGCTCCAAACCATCGAAAACAGACCTTCATTCATGGGTAATAGACCCACTGGACCACCTGAATTAAATGCTTGTAAAGCTGTGTTTACCGGCGCATTTTCAAGGCTTAAATAACACACCAAACCATGTTGTTGATATGGTTTTTGTTTGACTTTTATACCTAGATTTTCTCTGATTTTGGAGCGGGCTCCATCTGCACCCACCAACAAATGTGCCTGTAACACATCGTTTTGATTTAACACCACTTTGACTTTGCGTTCAGTCTGCTCAAATGATTCGATTGAGGTGGCATAAAATACCTCTACATTGGCATGTTTACCTAACTGTTGCTGCGCAGCAGCGATGATTTGGTTGTTTTCCACCATAGCTCCCAATGGTTTTTGTCCAGGGCCATCAAAAGCGATTTCACCAGTGGAGTTATTATCCCAAATTTGCATATGCTGGTAATAACCCATGCGGCTGGTTTGCATCAAATCAGTTATGTTTAGTTTGTTGAACAACTCGAGGTTGTGTTGAGATATCGCTGAAACCCTTAGTTCACGGTCATTCTTTTTACTGTACGTGGTTTGTGTTTGTGCTTCTATAACCGCCACTGACAGCCCTGCATCAGCCAACAACAATGCAGTCACAGAACCAACCATACCACCACCGTTGATGATTACATCATAATTCTCTCTCATCACAAACCACCTGCTGTCTGGTACAGCTTTTTCTTCAGCTCCAACTTGGCATTCACTGCTACCAATCCCAAAGAACGAATTGTATTGACAATGGGTTCATCGATTTTGAACCAAGTCATTAAATCATCAGTGTAATTTAAGGTTCTATTTTGATCGGCCTCTGAACTGTCTTGATACACTGATAAAACTTGTGTTGAACCAATATCAACGCCTTTGTTTTTATAATCTGTAAGCAATTGACTTAATCTTGAAACACCACGAACCGCTAAGTTAAGGCCTTGTGCTGAAACCGGGCTGACTGCATGCGCTGCATTACCCATCAGAACCACCCTGTGTTTGTATTGTTGTGGTACTTTAATTTGAAACAACGGGTATGAGCTGCGACGTCCAATTTGCTGAAAAGAGCCCGCACGGTAACCAAAACCTTGTTGTGCTTGTTCTATGAATGTTGAATCGTCTGCAGTCAATAATTCATCTGCCTTTTGTGCTTGTACTGACCAGACAAAACCAAACCGATTCTTAAATGGTAACAAAGCCATTGGCCCTTGGGTAGTCAGCCGCTCAAAAGCCCGGTTTTGGTGCCTTTGGTCAGTGGTGATGTTACAGATGATTGCTTTGCGTTGATAAGATTTAACGGAGGTTTGTAGATTCAATTGTGACCTAATGGCTGATTGCACACCGTCAGCACCAACCATTAATTGTGCCCTGACTTTAAGTTGTTGCTCATGGTGTTTCACATTTAAGATTACATCAGCATCATGTTGCTCGAATGATTCAAGGCTGGCCGGCTGAAGACAATTAATTAGGTTTTGTTTTCTGACTGCCTGGAGCAAGATATTGGCTAAGGATTTTGCCGCAATCACATGTCCCAACTGTGGTACTTCCATTTCATCTTTATCAAATTGCACCATCCCAAAGTGCCCCTGATTGGATACGTGAACATGATTGATAGGGGTGGTATGTGGTTCAATTTCTAACCACAGACCTAAACTGTCCCAAAATACCTTTGATGCTGGATTGATAACCAAAGTGCGGTCGTCAAATTGTTCAGAGTGGTCAGTTATCACCTCACTGGCTTCCAACAGCACTGATTCAATTTGGTTTTGAGCCAGCGATAAAGCCAGGGCCATTCCAACCATACCACCACCAACGACAGCGACTTCAGTTTTTAACTCAACTTCAGGCATTTCCCTGCTTAGCCATGTCACTGCGTTGAATACCAATTTTTTCAAAATATTCAGCACCGACATCCGTGACATACTCATTGGAAAAACAAGAAGAATCGAAACGATCAATCTTAGGATTACCTTCCTTACAAGCAGCTTCTAAATCTTCCAGGGTTTGATAAATTAAACCATCAGCCCCCAACAATTTACAAATCTCATCTTCAGTGCGGTTATGGGCAATGAGCTCATCCGAAACCGGCATGTCGATACCATAAACATTAGGATAACGGACAGGCGGTGCAGCTGAAGCAAAATAAACTTTCTTGGCTCCCGCCTCTCTGGCCATTTGGATGATTTGTTTTGAAGTTGTACCACGGACAATCGAATCATCAATTAGCAGTACGTTTTTATTCCTGAATTCAAGTTCGACCGCATTCAATTTTCGACGTACTGATTTAACTCGTTGTTCCTGACCAGGCATAATAAATGTTCGACCTATGTATCTATTCTTGATAAAACCTTCACGAAATTTCAAGCCCAAGTCATAAGCCATAGGTATGGCGCTGGTTCTTGATGATTCAGGTATGGGAATAACCACATCAATTTCTTCATCGGCCCAACGCTCTTTGATACGCTCGGCTAATTTTTCCCCCATACGCAACCGGGCTTTATAAACAGAGACATCATCAATCATTGAATCAGGTCTGGCAAAGTACACATACTCAAAAACACAAGGTGAGAGTTGCGTATTCTCTGCGCACTGTTTGCGGTGTAATTGGCGGTCATTGGTAATAATAACTGCCTCGCCAGGAGCCACATCATCCAATAACTCAAAATCATGCTGATCCAAGGCAATACTTTCTGAGGCTACCATGTATTCATCTTTGGCACCTTTGGTTTTGCGCACACCATAAACCAACGGCCTGATGCCATTGGGGTCACGAAAAGCAACAATGCCATAATTAGGTATGATAAGTACGTTGGCGTAGGCGCCTTCACACCGTTTGTGGACTCTGGATACGGCATGAAATACAGCTTCTGGCGTAATCACTAACCCTGAGGCATTCTGTAGCTCATGCGCAAATACATTGAGCAAAACTTCAGAATCTGACTGTGTATTGATATGCCGACGATCTTCTGCGAACAGTTCTTTTTTTAACTGTTCAGCATTGTGTAAATTACCATTATGAGCCAAACCAATCCCAAAAGGAGAGTTCACATAGAAAGGCTGGGCCTCTTCGAAATTACTGGAACCAGCAGTCGGATACCTGACATGACCTATACCCGAGAGTCCTTTGAGCTTCTGGGCGCTTTCTGATCTGAATACATCACTGACCAAGCCATTGTTCTTTACCAGCTCCAATTGACCATCTTCACAAGTAGCAATACCAGCAGCATCCTGGCCACGGTGTTGAAGGATGGTTAAACATTCATATATGGTTGATGCCACATCATGGTTGGCAATCATGCCGACTATTCCACACATTATATATCTGTATCCGATTCAGGTACTGGCTCATCCGGCTCGACCTCAGCCGGTGCTTCACCCTCAGTTGTTGGTTGTTCCTTATTCAGTTCTTTTAAAGCAGGATTCAGTGTTTCCTGTAATTGTTCAGGCTTCATAAAAGAAAAATACTCCGCCATGTCCTCTGGCATTTGCTCCTTAACCCAATCTGCCAGTTTAGCGAATTGAGGTGTCAATTTAGATTCTGTCCACCAAGGGTCTTTAGAGAATGGCGTGGCCTGCAAAAATAGCACCAAAGCAGTGACCGCAACAATACCACGACTTAAACCAAAAAACATACCAAAAAAGCGATCGGTCGCTCCCAGCCCAGTCTTCGTAATCATTTTACCGACCAAATAATTGATCATACCACCCACAATCAGAGCCGCTAAAAACAACGCCACAAAAGAAATCAAATGCCTGGCTGATGGTAGTTCAATAAATGTTTCTAGCCAATCAGCCCCTTTATCCACGAAAGTCCAAGCTAACCAAAATGCACCAATCCAAATCAATAAAGACATGACTTCACGAATTAAACCGCGAAATAGGCTAACAATGACAGACAATGCCAGGATGCCGATTATGGTCAGATCAAACCAGTTCATTAATTGATAATTTGTCCTAATTCATGAGGTTTGATTAAACCATCAAGTTTTAATTTTTGTTTGATGTCGGCTTTGGTTCTTTCAGCATCAACTTTTTGCATCAAAGGGCCAATACGTAAACGGTACAATTGTTGACCACGGCTATTAGTGACAAGATCTACAAATCCAGCAAAACCAGCCGCTTTAACTTTGTTACGCAATTCAATGGCATTTTTCTGTGCAGAGAAACTACCCAATTGAACCACCCATCCCATTTGGCCTTGGCTCGCCATTTGGGTTACTTCATCAGCTGATAACGTAATGACCTTAGGCGTACCTATATTAAGCTTTAACTTATCTACAGCAGCAACATAGGCATTGGCTTTACTTTCGTCTTGGTACATTTCTTGTGACCAAACACGATATAACTTCAAACCTGGATTGTATTCAACAATGGCTTTGATGTTTTTTTGTAGCAATGAACTCTTAACACGTTCAGCATTAGCCTGTTGAGAAAAACTACCCAACTTAACACGAAAGATCTGATTAACAGCAACTGGTTGAGTAACTGGTGGCGGAATTACAGTTGGTTTAGGCGCTACAGTGGGGTTGTCAACTGGTTTGTTTGCCGCAGATTCGATCGGTTGAGTTTCAGCAGGTTTGGGTTGAATATGACCCTGTGGTCCTGGTTGTGCCTGATCAGGCACATCATCAGTTATATCATCAATTACATTAACTGATTCAGTGCTAACCAATTGTGGTGATTCTTCAGTGATGATTAATTCTGCCTCGGTAGGTGGTATATCTTTAGCTTCAACCACTGGTTTGTCTAGTTCAAACTTTTTGACTTCCAGACTATTCTCACCAGCTTCAGGAATTGAAATACTGATATTCTGATTGTTTTTATCAGCCACTTCACCATCGAATAACATGGGTACAAAAATAATTGCCAAAGCAATGATAACTGAAGCACCTATTAAGCGTTGTTTTAACTCTTGATCCATTGAATACTTACCTTTTTAAACAACTCAGTATCGTTTAAAGTTGACTTAAAAAATCGATCAACTCATCGAATGAAAATCGTTTTTGCCCAAAATTTCTGTCATGAAGTGCTTTCAGTGAGTAAACACCCTGCTCAAGCTCTTCTTCTCCCAATATTATAGCGAACTGGGCGCCTGATTTATCAGCTTTTTTAAATTGTGATTTAAAGGAGGCTTGTCCCATGTTCATAGTCATGTATAACTCTGGCAATACCGCCCTGATCTGTTCCGCCAACGCCATGACTTTAGCATCAGAAGTACACTTATCCTTAATTAGATAGATTTGTGTGTTTGACTTAAATTCCCAAAGATCATGATCCAGAATTAACTCAACCAAACGATCCAAGCCCATCGCAAAACCAGTTGCTGGGGTCGGTTTTCCTCCTTGCATTTCGACCAAACGATCATAACGGCCACCAGCACAAATGGTGCCCTGTGAGCCCAGTTCCTCGGTAATCCATTCAAAAACATTGTGAGTATAATAATCCAAACCACGGACTAATTTAGGGTTAACCTCATAAGCCAAACCACAGGCATCAAGGATGTCACACAACCCTTTGAAATGCTGCTGTGATGCTTCACTGAGGTAGTCCTTAATTAATGGTGCTTCAGCAATCACGGTCTTTAAGGCTGGATTTTTAGAATCCAAAATTCGCATTGGATTACTGTGCAAACGATTCTTTGCATCTTTATCCAGAACATCAAAGTGTTTTTCAAAATACGCAACCAGCACATTTCTGTATGCCGCACGACAATCAGCAGTCCCCAAACTGTTGATTTCCAAACGCACATTTTTTATACCCAAACGATCCCATATTTTTTTGGTTAACAACAACAATTCAGCATCCACATCCGGCCCTTCAAAACCAAAAACTTCAGCACCCACCTGTGAAAATTGGCGGTTGCGACCTTTCTGGGGCTTTTCGTAGCGGAACATGGGACAGTTATACCAAAGTTTTTGCGGGTCATTAAAAATCAAACCATTCTGCAACACCGCTCGAACTGTAGATGCTGTACCCTCAGGTCTCATGCTAATCGATTCTCCCTTGCGGGTTTTAAAAGTGAACATTTCTTTTTCCACCACATCGGTGACTTCACCAATGGCAGAATGAAACAAAGTGGTTTTTTCCAAAATAGGAAAACGGATCTCTTTATACCCGTATTGATTTAAGGCGGAAGTAACAATGTCTTCTAGTTTTTGCCAAACCCAAACCTGGTCTGGAGTGACATCATACATACCGCGCAGTCTGGTGACTTTACTGCTCAAAGTTGTGCTCTTGCAAAAAAGCGTATTTTATACGAGCATGGCATCGAGATACAGTTTCTTAGGAATGATTCTTAAGAAACTGTGCCAGAATCAGGAGCGGGGTTGTAATGGCCATTCAAAATCTGCCACATCTTTATCAGTATGTGGAGCCAATTCAACGTTTTTGTTATTGATACTCAATTTTAGATTTTGGGCATTCCCAATTCTGAATTTTAAAGGTTCATCGGCGCTGTACTCATTGACACCTGGGCCCAATAAATCCTGAACAATACTGTCACCAGTTTGGGTTTTGATTGATACCCAGACCTGTTCTTTTAAATCCAGTTTAATAACATACTCATTGCTGGCTGTTTCAACTGCATCGCCATCATTTAAAACCGGCTCATGTTGATCATCAAGATTCGTTTGATTCAAATCTTCAGTGGTGGCTTCATCAACTGCTTCAGTTTCATTGGCTGAATCAGTCTGTCCATTCTTATCTTGGGCAGTAACATCACTGGACTCAACTTGCTTGGTTTGCTTCGGGCCGGTTACTTGTGGAATCAATGATGAATAAGTTATTTGTTCTTCAGTGTTATCACCATTTTGCGAAATGGCAATGCTGTTAACTGCTTCAGGTCGATGTGATAATGACCACTTATCCCACACAAAATAAAAGCTCAAACACAACATACCCAACAAAGCCGTACCAACTGCATACTTTCCAAAATGGTTAGACTGCCGTCGAACCCTCGCCAGAGGACTCGCACCCATGGCATTGGAAGTTTGTAGTTGTTGATGTTGCAAAAACTGGCTTGGAATTTGTGCCAAAACCTCTTGAGGTTCCAAATTCAAAGCTTTACAGTAATTTGTGATGTGACCGCGCAAAAAGGTAGGAGCCCCTAATTTTTCAAAGTTACCTGATTCAATGTGATGAACAAAATCTTTGCTCACTTTCATCATACCAGCCACGGAATCTACCGACATGTCTTGTTTTTTTCTGATTGATTTAAGATCTTCAATCAGAAGTTGTTGAGTTGAATTTTTCATTGTTGTGTTTGTTATGATTTTTTCATTCTTTTCAATTGCGCCAAATAATGTTTGGCTGCTCTGTCATTCCCCATTTTCTTCTCAACCTGATAAGCCACTTTAAGGAGCTTTTCATCTAATTGAGTTAATCCTTCAAGCCGCTGTATAAAAGCTCGGGCTTTCATACTCTCGCCTTTTCCTGCCGAAATAATCACCATGTTATACAAGGAGATTGGCATGTTGGGGTTTTTAGCCAAGGCTTTCCTGAAATGTGTCTCAGCACTTTCATGTTCTCCAGCTTTCATGAGGCACACACCTGCATTTTCATGAGCTGTCTCGGGAGTCTTATAAAAAGGATTGGCTAATGTTTTTTTGTAATATTCTACGGCTTCAAGGTATTCGCCTGTCTGACATAAAAATGTGCCGTAATTATTTAGAATTACAGGATCATTGGGTGCATGTTTGACAGATAATTTATAGTGTCGGGCAGCATCAACTTGTGCATTCATGGCGTTATAAACCGTGGCAATGCCTGAATGTGCAATGGCCAATCTTCGATTATGCGATAAAGCACGTTTGAACTTTTCTATCGCAACCTCATAATCTTTGCGCGCAAAATAGGCCACGCCCATTTTAACGTTCAACATAGCTGGGCTATTATCCGGCTCAATTTGAGAATCTTTTTCTTGGTATTTTCTGCCACCACCACTGTTTTGCGCACAACCAACTAACAATGCAAAACAAACACTTAGACATATGAGTCTGACAATCATGCCACTACCCCCAATGGAATTTTTTTAATTGTTGCCGAACGGCGAGTTCGATCCATAAAGTCACCGGCTAATTGGCCACAAGCAGCCTCAATATCATCGCCACGGGTTTTTCTCACGGTTGTAATCAATCCATGCTGCATACAAATTTCCTTAAATTTCTCAATATTCTGCGGTTTTGATTGTTTAAATGATGTGCCTGGAAAAGGATTGAATGGAATCAAATTAATTTTGCTGGGAATTTGTTTTAATAACTTACCCAGCGCATGCGCATGTTCCGTATCGTCATTCATACCATCAATCAAAGTGTATTCAACAGTAATCCTGGCCTTACGTTTGTTTTGTACGAAATTCTTACATGAGTCCAACAGTGTTTTGATGTTGTATTTTTTGTTCAAAGGCACCAGTTTGTTACGTAATTCATCAGAAGGTGCATGTAAAGAGATAGCCAACGAAACATCAGCATCTTTATTCAGCTGATCAATGTATGGCACCAGTCCGGCTGTACTCACGGTAACCCGCTTATTGGCAAAACCAAATCCAAAATCATCTCGCATGATATTCAAAGCTGGTAAAACATTATCATAATTAGCCAACGGTTCACCCATACCCATCATTACGATGTTAGTGATTTTACGTTGTTGTCCGGTGTGGCCTAATTGTTGAGCAGCGACCCAAACCTGAGCAATGATTTCTGCGGTTGTCAGATGACGATTGAAACCTTGTGCACCAGTGGCACAAAAAGTGCAGTTAAGGGTACAACCCACTTGAGAGGACACACACAGGGTTCCACGATTCTTTTCTGGGATATAAACCGTCTCTACAGCATTAACCTCATCAACTTTTAACAACCATTTGATCGTACCGTCTTTCGAAACCTTTTCACTGATTAATTCAGGAACAGTGGCTTCGAATTTTTCACTGAGGCTTGAACGCAGTACCTTGCTGAAATTACTGAAAGCATCAAAATCCAACTGTTGCTCGCTGTAAATCCATTTCATGGCTTGAGATGCACGAAACCGTTGTTCCCCCATATTGAGGAACAACGTTTCTAAACCTTGACGGTCATAATTCAATAAATTGATTGGTACATCTTTCAAAATTTAATTAACTCAATTCAATCGATGAGAAAAAGTAAGCAATTTCAACTGCTGCTGTCTCTTCAGCATCTGAACCATGGACAGCATTGGCATCAATACTTTCAGCAAAATCAGCTCGAATTGTACCAACAGCTGCTTCTTTGGGGTTGGTAGCACCCATGATGTCACGATTTTGCTTAATGGCATTCTCGCCTTCTAAAACTTGGATCATCACTGGGCCTGAGGTCATGAATGAAACTAAATCACCAAAGAAGGGGCGTTCTTTATGCACTGCATAAAAGCCTTCGGCTTCAGCTTGACTTAAATGTTTCATCTTTGCTGCCACAATTTTCAAACCGGCATCTTCAAATCTTTGATAGATTTGGCCAATAACATTCTTCGCAACAGCATCTGGCTTAATGATTGATAAAGTTCTTTGTTTAGACATTTTTTACTCCAATTACGTGAAATTATCAAGTTTTTCTTTTAAAATCTGTAATTTACACACTAAATTAAAAAATTTATTTAACTTTAAAGAACATTGAGTGGATTCAATTCTAAACACCGCCCAAGTTCTTGCTCAAAAAAACCTGCGCATTGTAACAACATTAACCATTATGTTAAACCACAAATGCCTATTAAATAAGGATTTCAGTACACCAACCACTTGTCAGATATTTACCCTTCAAGAGATCTCTATATATTCACTTGGCACCCGTCATTCTGTCGAAAAATCAAACTGTATTTTGCGAATCTCATCACAACAACCACAATTACCCCAAAGTGATTTAAACGACCGTTTGAATTGATAACATTTTTGACATCCATTACAATGCCTGCACCGAATAAAAACACTGGCATCATGACTACGCTTTCAACCAAAGAAAGAATATTGAACAGCACCGAAAAACTTATTGCAGAACATGGTTTTGCTGAACTTTCAATACGAAAAATCAGCCTTAAAGCACATACCAATTTGGCTGCCATCAATTACCATTTCGGTAATAAAGAGCAGCTGATTAATCAAGTTTTAGAACGGCGCTTGAATAATTTGTTCGAAGTTAGAATGAAAATGCTGCATGATTTGAATCAAGGTGATGAGAAATTAGCCTGTAATTTGGAACAAATCTTACATGCATTTATTGCACCAGCTTTGTATATGATTAATGACGAACATCAAGGTGGCAAAGTATTTATGAAAGTGTTAGCTCGTGCCTATGCCGAACAAAGCGATTCTTTACATGATTTATTGGCCAAAAGATATACCCCCATCATCAAAGAGTTCGCTGAAGCCATCCACTTAGCATGCCCAGAACTGCCCAAAAACACCATATTCTGGCGTTTTCATTTCATTATCGGTGCCTTAACTTATGCCATGGGTGATTTTGGTGCATCAAGCATGGCCAAACAAATGCCAGAAGCGGAGTATTTCAATAAATCAGTTGAAGAGTTGATTCAATTTGCTGTGGCTTCATTGACATCCTAAGCAACTGAATGACCGTATACTTACTGACATTATTTTTCCAAGCCATACTGGCAGCTTACTACCAACTGCCTTATTGGTTATTATCCATACTCTGGTTTTTCACACCTTTTATTTGTTATAAATTAAAACTGATAACAAACACACAAGGCATCATTACTTTGTTTTTGTTACTTAACATCATTATCATCGGTAACATCAGGTACATCAGGAAGTTATTGTTTACCCTGCCACTGCTGCGAATTTTCAACAGCAAGGATCGTATCAACTGGCAACAATTTGAACAAATTGATGATGGTTGGTTAGTTACTGATTTTGAAAAGTCACTCTACAATGGTCAACCAAATTTCAAATTCAAACAAAAACCTGATCAAGAAATTTCAAACAGAGCCCAATCTTTTGCTGATGAATTACTAAACAGTCATGCACACGACATGATTAAGTTCAGACAAAAAATCAAGGCCAACGATTATGCCGGCATGGCCATCAATGGTCGCTATGGCGGCAAAGATTTCAATCGACACGAATTAGCTTACATCATTGGACAAATTTCTCAACTGGATCCATTGATGGCGGCCTTCATTGGCATTATCAATACTGAGTCAGTGATAAGCATCATTCAAAGTTACGGAACCAAGGATCAGAAAAACCAATATTTACCTGATTTCGTCAGTGGTAAGAAACAACCATTTTTAAACACCACTTTTTTGTATGAATTACTCGAAAATGGTAAATCTTCAATTGAAGGGCGGATTGACATTGAGAGTCATCAGAGCCAATCAACGCATGGTATCAGGCTTAGTTTCACTGACATCATTCTTTTGGGTACGCCAGATTCATCAGTGTTCTATTTAGCTGTTAATTTATCTGATTTTGCCAATGAGTTGAGTGAGCGTACAAAATTAGGTACGGCTTTGTGTATTTTTGATGCCAAAATTGATCGCATTGAAATCAAACAAGGTAACAAAGCATACAAAGGGCTGTTCCGTTACTACAGCTGTTCTGCCAATGATATTTTTATACCACTGAGCCAAATTGTTGGCGGCTTTAATAATGTCAACCAGGGCATCAAGCAAATGTACCTGAAACAAGCTTCGGCAGCAAGCATTTGGCCAGCTGCTGTATCCTTACCCATTCATGACAACACCACCTATATTTCCTGGTATTTTGCACACATTAAAAAACAAAACTCCAGGGCTCTACTGAACTACAAGCTGGTTCAAAAACAGCTCAACCGACAATTCAGTCACCGCCAAAGATTACAAAACATACAAAGAATGGCTTTGATCAATACCGACAATACCCTGATGAGTTATTCAAATATTTTGTTTAAAAACTCAATTTTCGACATCACTTTGCATCAGTTATCCTGGCTCAGAACAGTGTTGGGTTCGCACGCCCATCACATCAAGAGTGAGAACAACCTGAACCAATACTTTCGAGTGAAGCACCTCAGTATGGAATTGGATGGTAACAGCCATGAAATTAACCAGTTACCGCTCATGAAAAAAGTTGCCCTATCAGCACACCCTTGGTATAAAAAAGAAGTTGAAGTTCTCAACACCTCTGATGTAAACAGCAGCCAGCTGGATTTTTACCTGTTCAAACACATGGCTTATATTTTACATAACTTGGCCAAAATTTGGATTCATGCAGTTCGAACCTCTTGGCTTGGCAGATTTATTTGGCGTAAATCAAAACATCAAAACCTAATCCGGCGCATGAGCAGCACGTATGCCTTTATTGCTGATTTGGCACTGATCAAATGGTCACTAAAAACTGAAAACAACACCGAATTCACTGGTTACTTGGCACAATGTAATCAGCAGTTGATATTACAAATGGCTGTGCTCAGACAATATCAAAACAATAAAAACAATGACTCCACTAAATTCATCTTAAAGCAGTCAATGCGAGACAGCTTTTTCTTAAGCCAACAACACCTCAACAAATGCGTTAACAGTGCTTTCACACGATTGTCAGCTTTGTTGTTAAAAATCATCATCTTTCCTTTTGGAAAGCCATTTCATCAAGCCAGTTTTGCCGCACCTAAAAATTTATCTTTGATTGAACCAGAAACCATTAAACAATTATCAAAAAATAACCACGTTCTGTCTCAAATTGCGGATGCTTCAGAACAGCTCAGCCAAGTACAAAATGTTGAGCATGCGGTCACCAATGCCACAGGCCTTGCTTTGACCACTAAAAATTACCAGGTTCTGATTGACAGAACACTCGCTGCTGGCATCATCAGCGTGGAACAATCAGAACAGATCAGAACCGCTTATGATGCCATCCATAATCTTGAATTACTCAACCATTTCGGAAACCAAAATGAAAACTAAAAACATCAGAAAAGTCGCCATTCTCGGTGCCGGTGTAATGGGAGCCCAAATTGCAGCCCATTTCGCCAATGCAGGAATACCGGCCATTTTATTTGACCTGGCCGCTAAAGAAGGTGATAAAAACGGCATTGTCAACAACGCCATAAAAAACTTGAGGAAACTGAAACCAGCACCAATTGGAGACAGCTCTGTTCTGTCTTTGATCGAACCTGCTAATTATGAAGATGATTTAACCAAACTTAAACAAGCAGATTTAATCATCGAAGCCGTAGCTGAACGCATGGACATCAAAAAATCAGTCTATGACATGGTCGAAGATTACATCAATGAAGACGCCATATTCGCAACCAACACTTCAGGATTGAGCATCAATGAGTTAGCCACAGTACTGCCAGCTTCATTACAATCCAAATTCTGTGGAGTACACTTCTTTAATCCACCACGCTATATGCAACTTGTTGAGGTCATTCCGATTGACTCAACCAGCTCACAAGTGGTCAAAAACCTAGAAGCGGTATTAACAACAGTGGTAGGCAAAGGTGTCATCATAGCTAAAGATACACCAAATTTTATCGCCAATCGCATCGGTGTTTTTTCGATCGTTTCAACCATGTATCATGGTGCTCAATTTGGTCTTCCATTCGAGACCATTGATGCCTTGACTGGTGTCTTGATTGGTCGCCCGAAATCCGCCACATTTCGTACCGCTGATGTGGTTGGGTTGGATACTTTAGCGCACACCATAACCACCATGAAGAACGGTTTACCTGATGACCCTTGGCATGAGTATTTCAAGCATCCAGCATGGATGACTGCCTTGATTGAAAAAGGTGCACTTGGACAAAAAACCCGAGCTGGCGTTTACATGAAAAAAGGCCGAGACATCCTGGTATTAGACACTGAAAAGGGTGAATACCGACCACAAAACACCGAGATTGACCCACAAGTAATGGCAATCATGAAAAAAGGCAATCCACAAGATCGTTTGGCTGATCTGCGGGCATTAAAAGATTCTCCACAAGCACAATTTTTATGGTCAATTTTCCGTGATTTGTTCCATTACTGTGCCACTCAGTTAGAACACATTGCTGATACTGCCCGTGATATTGACTTCGCTATTCGCTGGGGGTTTGGTTATGGACAAGGCCCCTTTGAAACTTGGCAAATATCAGGTTGGAACCGCATTGTATCAATGATTGTTGATGACATAGATGCCGGTAAAACCATGTCCCCATCTGCCCTGCCATCTTGGGTTATGAAGGTTGATGGTGCACACGACACTGACGGTTCATACTCAGCAGCTGAAGGTAAGTTCAAACCTCGTTCTGATGCAGCCGTATACCAACGCCAATTATTCCCAGAATTATTGATTTCTGAACAAGCCAACTATGGCGAAACGTTGTTTGAGGATGATGACATTCGAATTTGGCACCAAGGTGATGACATTGCCATTGCCAGTTTCAAAACCAAAAAACACATCATTGCAGAAGGCGTATTAAAAGGCTTGAGAAAAGCAATTGAGATTGCGGAAAAAGATTACAAAGGTCTCGTTGTTTGGCAAACCGAAGAACCCTTTTCCCTCGGAGCCAATTTGGCACCAGCAGCAATGGCGATCGCTGACGGCCAGGTCGAGCAAGTAGAACAGTCTGTTGATTACTTCCAACAAACTTCACAAGCACTGCGCTTCAGTGCAGTGCCAACAGTCATTGCCACACGCGGCATGGCTTTGGGTGGAGGTTGTGAATTCTCGATGAGCGCAAGTGCTGTTGTGGCTGCTTTTGAAACTTACATTGGCTTGGTAGAAGCAGGTGTGGGACTGCTACCAGCTGGTGGTGGTTTGAAAGAAATTACCAGAAGAACAGCCCATGAATCATTTGGTAAAGACCTCTATCCCATGTTGGAGCACTACTTTAAGAAAGTGGCCATGGCGGCCGTTGCAGGCAGTGCCCTTGAAGCCAAATCGATTGGCTTCTTAAAACCAAACACTGAAGTGGTAATGAATGCCAAAGAGGTTCTTTATGTAGCCAAAGCAAAAGTAAATTACTTACATGATACTGGCTATGTACCACCAGCCAATGAGCAAGCCATTCGAGTTGCTGGTGAACCTGCCATTGCCAACATGGAAATGATTCTGGCTAATATGCTGGAAGGCAATATGATTTCCGAGCATGATTATGCAATCGCCAAGCGCATCGCGATTGTGATTGCTGGAGGTTATGTGGATGCGGATTCATTAGTTACTGAACAGTATTTGCTTGATCTAGAGCGCAAATATTTTATGGAATTGATTCAGATGCCAAAAACCCTGGCTCGAATCGAGCACACTTTAAAAACAGGTAAACCCTTGCGAAACTAATAGGAATAATAATTATGAAACCAGTATATATAGTAGAAGCTGTCAGAACGCCTATCGGTAAAGCACCCCGTGGTATGTTCAACAAGACCCGCCCAGATGACTTATTGGCCAGATGTTTAACCGAGATTATCGGCAGAAATCCATCTTTTGATCCACAATCCATTGGCGATGTCGTTATTGGCTGTGCCATGCCTGAAGCCGAACAAGGTATGAATGTGGCACGTATTGCTGCCTTATTAGCAGGTTTACCTGAGGGTGTTCCTGCCATGACCATCAATCGTTTTTGCTCCTCGGGCATTCAAGCTGTGGCCATAGCAGCACAACAAATAGCCACCGGCCAGATGGATGCAGCCATTGCCGGAGGTACCGAAAGCATGAGCATGGTACCCATGATGGGTCATAAAATCGCCATGAATCCAGCTGTTTTTAAAGACGATCAAGTTGCCATAGCTTATGGCATGGGCATCACAGCTGAGAAAGTTGCTGAGCAATGGAAAGTCTCACGTGAAGAACAGGACAAGTTTGCCGTTGAAAGCCACAACCGCGCCATCAATGCCATCCAAAATGGTTATTTTGATGACGAAATCATTCCTTATGAAATCACCAGTAAAAAACCAGACTTGGCTAATGCCAGCCATACCGTCAAAACCAAAATAGCAGATACAGACGAAGGTCCAAGACCAGGTTCTACCATCGACGTGCTGGGCAAACTTCGCCCAGTATTCCGCATGGGCGGTTCAGTCACAGCAGGTAATTCCTCACAAATGTCAGATGGTGCCGGCGCACTCTTATTGTGCAACGAAGAGGTACTCAAACGTGATAATTTAACCCCAATCGCTGTGTTTCATGGCTTTTCAGTGGCGGGTGTACCACCAGAGATTATGGGTATCGGCCCCATCAAAGCAATTCCTAAAGCGTTGAACTTAACAGGTATCAAACAAGATGACTTGGATTGGATTGAGTTAAACGAAGCTTTTGCTGCCCAATCGCTGGCAGTGATTGGCGAACTGGGCTTAAATCCTGAAAAGGTCAACCCCAATGGTGGCGCCATTGCCCTAGGTCACCCTTTAGGCGCAACAGGTGCTTGCCGAGCAGCTACCGCCATACATGGCTTGCGCAGAACCGGCGGCAAATATGGCATGGTCACCATGTGCATCGGAACTGGCATGGGTGCCGCAGGTGTCATCGAAGCATTATAAATGTAAAGTGCAACTGTAAAAAAGGTCGCAGATGCGACCTTTTTTACAGTTCAATCAAACTACCAAGACTGCTTTCAATAACGACAAGATGGCGGTAAATATGACTCTTTGAAGTTACTGTAACAAATCCACTCAACATAACCTTCTTCCTGTAAAGGTTCTAAATAAAGCTCGTCTCCCTCTTCAAATGCTGCATCCACTTCAGCCACATTAATAACAATCATGCCAGTTTCATAATCTATGTAGTAGTTAAAATTCTCAAAAGAAAATTCTTTTTCTATATGGGTGAACGTATTTTCATCAAACGCCTCAACCGCCTGCATCTGTTCAGCCACAGCAGTTTTCACACCATTCGCAATTGTTAGTTGATCGTTTATTTTTGCCCTGACCGTATAGTCTCGATAAGCAGGAATGGCATAAGCTGCCAAGATGCCCATCATTGCCACTGTGGTTATACTGCCTTCAGCTGAAATTATGGGTTCCAGCACAAAATATTCGTAGCCAAATTTCAAACTGACTTTTTCTGCGTCAGATGCCACCATTAGGTTAATGCGGCCTTGTTTGGGCAAATCCAGCTGTGACGCTGTCGGTAAAGCAAACAAATCGACTTCCACTTGCGCCAAATCACCAATTCCTTGTAACAACAATAAATAATAGTGGTATAAATCTTGTGGCAAGTCCTTAACATCTTTGCCATAAGCCAGAATGGCAGATTCCCATTCACTGCCCTGATTCTGTTTTAACCATGAGGATAATGGAATCATATGGTGGTGCAGCCTTCTCTCAGCCAGTACTTGAGGTACGCGACTGAAATAAACCACATCACCTTCTTCATACCAATATATATGATCTTTAAAGACATTGAGGAATTGCCTTATTTGTTCTGCGTCAGCAGGTAATTCTTTTTGTTTTTCAAACAGTTTTTGATAAATTGAATAATGTGCTTGCATGATGTCCACACCAGCCAATTGTTTCTTTTCTGACTCGATATCAAAGTATTCATTAAAACTTTTTTCTATTCTTTTTCGCAACGCTGGATTTTTGATTTTCATCGCCATCCATGAACCCGCCTCATCTTTAACCATAAAAAGTTGTTGATGATAAGCATTTAGTAGGTCATAAAAGTCAAAGCCTAGGTCTTCGCCCATTTTTTTCCAAACAGCCATGTCTTTACGATCTGACTCAGTCAGCTTTTCTTCAAGCTTTAAAGTTTTAATGATGTGCTTAACTTGCTCAGAAGTTGGTATCGTAATTTGAATCACTGAACGTGGCTTACCCGCAACATTCACATCATACCAATCTTGTGGTGTCGGCAGCATCTTTCGCCAACCGGTTTCAGGCATCATGGCATGAACAGCAAACGCCGATTGGCCATTATTAGATTCAAACCCTGCCCACAAATGAGTTAATTGGTCCAAACCCAATTCGGTGATCATTTCTTTTTGCTCAGGTGGCACGAAGGCTCCACCTAATTGATACATCCGTGCTGGCGCTAACCACATTTTCATGTTCAAACCACTGGGGTCAGCTTGTTGATTCAGTTTTTTAATCGCCGATGACTGATCGCCATCAGTACCGGCCCACAAAGCATTTAACTTTTCCTGTTTGGCACCCATGCCGCCATAAACCAACAACTGGCCATTGCTTTCATCGTATTGTAGAAAAGCTGGAAATTGGCCAGTTTTAAATGACCATATATTTTTATTATCAATTTGAGTCAATGCAAAATCAGGATCAACCCCTGTCATCACGGTTTGTACCTCAGAGATTAATTCATCCGCCTTGATATTTTTTAATCGCGTACCAACAGCAAAGGTGGGCAATAAAGCCGATGGTGAATAGTTAATCACAGCCAGTTCAATTGAAGTGGCTATATTTTCTAACAACACCGTGCCTAAACCATGATATTCAGCGGGTAAATATTCAAAGTAACTGGATTTGAATCCTTGTTTAATTTTCTCAACTTGTTGTTGATGAGCGGGTAATTCCTGAACCTTATGCAAGGCATCTGCTTTGGCATCAAATAAATAATTCCATGGTGTGGGCATATTGAAGTATGCCACAGTTTCACTGGGCAGATGTTTATTCAACCAGGCCGTGCGTTGGTCTTCTAATTCATAATTTGCTACAGCTCGGATGACCGAAGCCTGTGATGAGCTGGTTTGGCTGTTTTCACAACCACTACTGAATACCACAGCGATCACCACCATCAAAATAATTCCTTGTTTCTTTAACATACAAATGTGACTCTGAATAAAAAAAGCGATTATAAAGCCAAGATAAGCACAAGCCCATTAATTTATTGGGTAATTGATTGGTAGATTAAATGTTTAGATGTTACTCAAACTTTGCTCGGTGAGTTGGAGCTTAGGTACGAAGCCCAACATGAAGAACAAATCTACCTCCCCACTTGTGCCGTGCTAAACCCGCCAAGTAAGAGGGAAACTGAGGAGTGTATATAAAAAGCAAACTCAAACCGTCAGAGGGTTCTTTTTCACCAAATTAATTAACTTCTGGTTGAATTTTGGTCATTTTAACCACATAATCAAAGTTGACGGGTAAGTCCTATTATGTGCCTTGAATGTTCCCTTCCATCGGTTGGCAAGAGTTCAAGGAATATCGACATAACAGGGGCCGTCTTTTTTTTTGCCTAAAAATTACTTTAAGTATTCTGTTTCAAATCTTATTTGCTTACTGTAAATGTCATACCACTGCGTATCTTTTCTTTCATACTTACGAAATACCCCCCAACAAAATAAATCAACAACCTGTAACCCAAAACTGTTCATTGAGTCTTCATGATAAACATTTAAAGGTACATCCAAAGGCAGTTCACCTTCCAGCTGATTGGCTAGATACTGATTAAAATCCTCTATATCCTCTTTGTTCTTACATTTATCAACCACCAAAGTTACAGTTGAAGTATCTGCTGGAAAAATCACCTTTTCAATAATAAAATTAGCTATATAGTTATAGAGTTTTTTGCGCCCCACTTTATTTTGTAAATGGTCAAAAACCCGCTGTTTGTTGAGGGCAACCGTATAAATCTGCCAGTCAAAGTTTTTAATCTGCCTGTAGAAGTAAGATTTAAAGGCAAAGCTCAAATGCGTGGCATGCAACTCCTGAATTTTTCTTTTCGATTTTTTATGATTCAGTTTATTTTTCAAAGTCCTTTTTACAGCAACTTTTAAAGCGTCTGTTGCAGGTTTACCAGAACAAGCTAATAGAGTAATCACAAAATACTTAGAGGGGTTTTTGGTTTGAAAATCGAAACCAAGATCACCTGATTCGTCGAGGTAGATAATCATATGTTAAGTTGGAATAACATTTTTTTAACTTTTAATTAAATTTTACTGTTTATCCCAGCCTACTCTTAACTATATCTAAAAACCGTAATTCTAACTTTTCTGAATTTACTCCAAAATGTGCTTCTTTATGATGTTCAGGACATAATGCAATCACATTCGAAATTTTATCTTTGCCTTCATTACTCAAAGCAATTATGTGATGAGTTTCTATATATCTATTACCATTTGGCTTCAAAAAACCTTCTAGCCCACAATATTCACATTTGCCATTTGCCAACTGTAGTACTTTTTTTCTTACTTTTGGGTCTCTTTGGTAAAAGGCTACCATTGAACTTGCTTTGTTAGGAGAATCATTTCCGATAGCATCTTGATCCAAATCGTCTATCGCAGTACTTTTTATCCCAGCCTTTTCAGATAGATATGACATCGGAAATCGAGAAATAATTTTTGCTTTTACAACTTCTCCTTCTCTTATTAAATTTAATTCCAAAAGGTCATTTTGCTCAACACGTTTTGTTCTTCTTTTCTTTGCACTTGTTTCTTTAGCTTCTGCCAACAAGCCATATACTTTGAGGTCATTATTAAATGCAAATTCAATAAGTCTCTTTTGCTCACTTAGGCCATGACCTTTAGTTTCCCAAATTGGATTAAATAACTCAATTAGTCTGTTATTTCCTATGGCATCAACCCAGATCGTAAAAACTACAAAAGACCTATCATCAGACAAACCACCCCAGGCCCATTGATTATTTCTCAAACTGACTCCTAATTGCTGATATATTTTGCTTCTGGGAAGTGAGTTTTGAGTATTATTCAGTATTGAAAAATAATTTGGCTCAGAATCAAACAACTCTCCATGTAAATAAGAATTGATAAAAGTCAATAAATAGGAAGCATCGAAAGAAATATCTTTATAATCACTTATCTTAGAGGAAAATATTCGATTATATTTTTCACAGAACTCATCTATCTTTGCATTTGTCACTCGACGAACCTTTTCTTTTGAATTTGTAATTTCTATATAATTTCCCCAAATTTGACATGTAAACTGTTTACCTGTTTTTGTTTGCCAACTTTTAAGCTCATTTTTAGAAATTGTTCTTAGAATTTCATTTCTTGAAACTTTTTTCATTTACTTATTGCACTTTTTTATCAATATAATTGATTTAACCTGTCTACCAATATTCAATATCTTATGTTTCTTAGCTTTCAACAAATCATCATGTAACATATTCCTTTCTCTTGGAAATTAATATACTTCATTGATGAGAGTTTTACAATGAAGTACAACAGGGAATGATTTTTTTGTATTAGTTGCGAATCCAGCGCTGGCTGAGCACTTCGACAGGCTCAGCATGGCACGGAGTTGAAGCCTGAGCGGATTAAATATGTTCACTTCGGCTCCGCTCAGTGAACGGTTGGATTTAATTTCGTGTTCCTGCACTGAAACCTTCAGGCTGCTTCGCATGGTTGAATTGTTGTCCTTGCAATTCAATCCAGGTCGTCTAATTGGATGACGGGACTGGGTTTTATTGTTAAAATTGTATTTTTTTCTTTGTGTTGATTTTTTCATGTCGAATCGAGTGCTTTGGGAGCCTTCAGGACAGCTTTTGTCCAACAGCCAGTTGTCGCTTTTTACTGAATTTTTAACCGAGCAGCAGGGTGTTACCAAAAAAAGTTTAGATGTCGCTGATTATGCGGCTTTGCATGAATTTTCGATCACTCATCGCGCGGAATTCTGGCGTGCAGTCATTGACTTTTGTGGGGTCATTTATCATCAAGAGGCTGATGTTGATCTCATCGATGAAGGTCACATGATCGAAGCACAATGGTTTAAAGGCATGACTTTGAATTTTGCAGAGAACCTTTTGCGTCATGAAGGTGATGATGCCGCCATTGTTTTTGAATCAGAATCACAAAATGTTCGTTCACTGAGCTTCAATGAATTGCGCAGCCAGGTGGCTCAAGTCCAACAACAACTACAAGTTTGTGGTGTGGGTGTAGGGGATCGGGTGGCTGGTTTTATGCCCAACATACCTGAAACCATTGTCTGTATGTTAGCCACAACCTCACTTGGTGCGGTGTGGTCATCTACTTCTCCTGATTTTGGTATCAATGGCGTAGTAGATCGTTTTGGTCAAATCAAACCCAAGGTTTTATTCAGCGTTAACGCTTATGAGTACAATGGCAAAACGCATGATTGTCTGACCAAAGTAGAACAAATTGTTAATCAAATTCACAGCATAGAACATACCGTCATCATTGAATTCATGGCGCAAGCGGTGCCAATCCCTCAGTCATGCATCAGCTTGCCTCTGTGGCTTGAAGGCACTGATCCAAATTCACAATTAACATTCGCCCCAGTACCATTTGATCATCCGTTGTATATTTTGTATTCATCAGGCACAACGGGTAAACCAAAATGTATTGTCCATCGCACGGGCGGTATTTTATTACAGCATTTAAAAGAATTGATGTTGCATGGCAATGTGGCCGAAGGGAAACGTTTATTCTATTTCACCACCTGTGGCTGGATGATGTGGAACTGGATGGCATCAACTTTGGCTACCGGAGCTAGTCTGGTGTTGTTTGATGGTTCCCCATTTTATCCAGATGGCAACCGCTTATTTGATTTGGTTGATAGACACAACATCACTCACTTTGGGACATCTGCCAAGTGGATTTCTGCAGTGGAAAAAGCAGGCATTAAACCCAAAGAATCTCATAATTTGGCTTCATTGGAAACCATTTTCTCCACCGGATCACCTTTGATGCCAGAGCGCTTTGAATTTGTGTATCGCGATGTTAAAGCCGATGTCTGTTTGTCTTCGATTTCAGGTGGTACCGATATTTGTTCATGTTTTGCTTTGGGCAACAGTCACTTACCGGTTTATAGCGGACAATTACAATGTTTAGGCTTAGGCATGGCTGTTAAAATCCTCGATGAAAACCAACAAGCAGTCATCGCTGAACCAGGAGAACTGGCTTGTGATAAGGCTTTTCCTTCCATGCCAGTGTATTTCTGGAAAGACCACAATCATGACAAATACAAATCAGCATACTTCGATAAATACGACAACATCTGGTGTCATTCTGACCGAGCAGAAATCACGCCTCAAGGCGGTATGATAATTTATGGTCGTTCTGACACCACGCTAAATCCAGGTGGAGTCCGTATTGGCACAGCGGAAATTTACCGCCAGGTTGAAGCCCTACCAGAAATTTTAGAATCTATTGTGGTCGGCCAAGAATGGCAAAATGACACCCGTGTGATTTTATTTGTAGTGATGCAAAGTGGTTATGAGCTTGATGAAAATCTGCGCCAGCAAATAAAAACCACCATTCGCCAAAACACCACCCCTCGTCATGTACCAGCAAAAATCATAGCTGTAACTGAAATTCCTAAGACCATCAGTGGTAAGATTGTTGAAATAGCAGTTAGAGACGTCATTCACGGTAAAGCGGTGGCCAATACCGACGCCCTGGCCAACCCGGAAGCCTTAAAACTTTATAAAAACTTAGCTGAACTGCAGCAGTGATGCGTGGTACTGATTTAAAAACCGATGAAAAAAATTGAGCGAATTTATTTATTGGATAACATCCTAAAACAGCGCAGGACACCGATATCTGTCGATGCACTGAAAGAACGGTTAGAATGTTCCCAAGCCACGGTTTATAGAATCATAGCTACCATGCGTGATGAATTCAACGCCCCCATTCTCTCAGATGAACATGGTGTTTATTACCATCGTGATGCTGCATTTGACCTACCTGGCATACGTTTAAGTGCTGAAGAAACACAAGGGCTTTTGATGGCTGCACATTTATTGGAAGATTTACAATCTGAGTCACTACAAAAGCCCATGCAGCGGATTTTGAGTAACATTGATAAAGTATTGCAACAAAAAGGCATCACTAATCGACGTTTGATACAAATCATACCTGCCTTGTCCAGAAAGCCCAATGCTGCTTTTTTTCAGACCATCATGTCAGCACTGCAGACTGAAAAAAAACTAAAAATAACCTATCAAACTCGAGGTAAGCAACAAACAACTGAGCGCTTGGTTTCACCCCAACGCCTTACCAGTTATAAAAACAGCTGGTATCTGGATGCCTGGTGCCACCTAAGAGAAAACATCAGACTGTTTGCTCTGGAGCAAATTCAGCAACTTACAATCGACATCGAAAAATCGAAAAGATTACCCATTGAAACATTACGCGCTCACTATGCTGAAAGTTATGGTATTTTTTCTGGTCAAATGAAGTCAACAGCAACCATTAAAATTAATATCAACCAAGCGCCCTGGACGCTCTTTGAACATTGGCATTCAAAACAACAAATCGAACGCTTGGACGATGAGCACATTTTATTGAAAATACCTTACAACGATCACCGCGAGCTGGTGGGAGATGTCATGCGTTTAGGCACTGCCGCACAAATCATCGAACCATCAGCGCTGAAACAGATAATTGCGACTGAATTACAAAGCGTTTTAAGCCATTACAAATAAAGGCTTATAAGCTGGGAATTAAACAAAAATGAAGAAAAAAATTTATCGATACAAAACTTTCTGGCTGATCATGCTGGTGCTGGCCTATTTATTGCTTGGCTTCTTCTACGTACCCAAGATTATCCAACAACAACTCCAAAAACAGCTACAAACAAATCTGAACATGCAGGCAGAGATGTCAAAGGTGTCTTTCAACCCCTTGACATTCACCACCGCCATCAATGATTTACAACTCACTGACAGCAATAATCAAAACTGGTACCAAAGTAAACAAACCGGTATTAATTTTGATCCTACAAACTTACTTTGGGGTGAATGGAAATTCTCAGATTTGAATTTAAAACAACCACAAATCACTTTATTAACAGATGCCAAAGGCCAAGTGCTAATCCCTGCATTGCCAGACTTCCCTACAAGCCCAGAACCTCAAGAATACATCAATTTTTCTATTGATAAAATCACCTTGACCCAAGGCAAAATGAATTTACAGGCCAACAACATAAAACAGGACTTCTCCTTGGGTTTAAAAACCATTGAAATCAGTCATGACCAATTTTCATTGGCCGATATTGATACCAATTTCAACATCAAAATAACCACAGAAGATGATGAGGTTTTGACTCTAAATGGCAGTTACAACCACCCACAACAAAACATACAAAGTAAGCTTTCACTGATTAACTGGCAGGCACAAACCCTCAATAAAGTTCTGCCTGATAAACTGATGATCAAAACTCAAGGGGGTATGATTCAGGCCAACGGCCAAGTGAATTGGGAATTGAGTCAAAAACCCATTTTGAATTTTTCTGATGTTAAAATTCAAGATTTAAACACACAATGGCAAGACCACATCCAACTCGATACTTTTCAAGCCAACATCACTGATGTGGAAATTGATACCCAAACTCAAAAGATCAACATCGAAACCATCGATTCATCAAATGCCAATTGGCAATTAAACTGGCCCGTTACAGTTGAATCATCCAACACTGATAACAGTGTCGATGAAGCTGATTCAACCTGGCAAATTGACATCAATCACATCAACATCAAAAAGTGGCCTGTTACAATAACCGACGATGATATCAATAGCAGCTTATCTCTACAGGTCACTCAGTTAGATTTACAAGGTGTCAATAACAGCAACCAACAATTTAGTGCAACTTCACAGATAGACCTGACACAAGGTGGCACCTTAAGTTTTAACAGCAAACAACAACTGTCACCACTGGATATCCAAACAGAACTGATACTTGACGCGATAGAACTTACTCAGTTTGCACCATGGATTGCTGATGAAAGCGGCTTGGTCTTTACCCAAGGTAAACTAAACACCAAACAAAACATTAAAATCAATGATGATTTCATGCTCACAGGTGATTTATCAATCAATGATGCCAATATCCAAAACCAGTCCGCACAACCCATCGCTGATTGGAACCAATTAAATATTGCAGCCACCTCAATTTCCAGTGCTGAAAAAACCATAACCATTGATCAAATCAGTCTGGATAATGCGAACAGCAACATCATCATTGATCCCAATAAAAACATCAACATACAGAATTTAAAGTCAGATTCTGATGATAAGGACACTGAGAAGACAGAAAATGACTGGGTCATTAAGGTTGGGGCCATTAATATCAAGGACACCAGTACAGCTTTGATTGACGAAAGCATTACACCAACAGTGAAAACCAGCATTTCTGAGTTGAGTGGCCAAATCAAAGGCTTATCGTCCGAAACTTTAAGCAAGGCAGATGTTGATATCAGCGGTAAATTCAATCAATTTTCTCCTTTGAGCATCCAAGGAAAAATCAACCCATTAAGCTCTGATGCATACACTGATCTTAAAGTGGTGATTAAAGACTTGGATTTATTGGTTTTTTCACCCTACGCCATCCAATCAGTGGCATTTCCGATCAATGGCGGCAAGCTAGATGTTGAGTTGGAATATTCTTTGAACCAACATGAACTCAGGGGCAAAAATAACCTTTTGTTTAAACAATTTAAACTGGGCAGCAAAACCCCTTCGCCTGATGCAGTTGACTTACCACTGAAACTGGCTGTTTCGTTATTGACTGATTTAAATGGTGAAATGAAGATTAACTTACCTGTATCGGGAAATCTCAATGACCCAGAATTCAGCTATGGCGGCTTAGTTGGTAAAGCCTTTTTCAAACTGATTACATCAATTGTTGCTTCTCCATTTAAAATTTTAGGAGCACTGATCCCCAATCCAGATCCAAATCTGAGTGACATCCAATTTACCAGTGGCAGCGCAGAAATATTGGAATCAGAACAAACCAAACTCAACCAAATCGCCGAAATCATTGCCCAAAAACCTGATCTCAATTTACAACTGAATCCACAAATTGATCCTGCCTTTGACACAGCAGGTTTAAAAGAGACATCACTGCTTGAAAAAGCACCTTTTGCAACTTTTGACACCGACAATGCAGATGTTACTACTTGGCTGGAGGTCCAAATCACACCCGAAGAACTGGCCACTTATCACAACGCACAAGATGAGGTTGATTACCCATTGATTTGGAAAGCCTTAATCGATAGGCAGCAAATCTCTGAGGAACAAATCAATGCTCTGGTCCAACAGCGCAACCTCAATATCAAGAACTACCTGATTGAGAATGCCAATATCTCTGCTGAAAAAGTATTTGTCGAGCAATCACAAATTCAAAACAATAACCAATCGCTGATTAAGATTGGTGTGAGTAACTGATTAAACCCCAATACTGTCAGAAAAATCCCAGCAGAGAATCATGTATGTCCCATGTCATCCTGCGGCTCGACCGCAGGATCCAGGCGATATGAAAGCACGCCCTACTGGCTTAATTGAGGATAGATCAGCTTTTCCTTATGGTCTCTGTTATTGCGGTAATTGATTTCACTGGCACCGGAGCTGTATGCATTGAGCGTAACGATAAATTCGGACGCCGTTGAGTCCTTCACTTCATAAGTGATTTCACATGTGATGATTTCGCCAGCAGCAAGCAGCGGTATGTTTTTCAGGTAATACGTCCAAAAGGATTCAGCCCTGTTTCCTGTAAATTCACAGTCATCGTTGACATATTTCAAGTATATGTCTTGATAGCCATTGGTGATACCCACATTAGCCGCATCTTCAGGTGTTAAGTTCAATATTCTAAGACCAAAGGTCACCTCATCGCCTATTCTGATGGGTTCTGCTGTAAGCAAATCAATCTTAACACTGATATCAATGGGATTCACATCGAACAACTCATTAATTCTTAAATAGGACCCTGCTTCAGCTGCTGCCAATATATCCACTCCCGTGGCCATCTGATTTTTCTGTGCAGTCAAACTTTCAAAACCATCACTAAAAATCAGATTAGGTAGGCCACTATTGAATGCAATATCAGTCAAGCCTGGCGTGCCGTTGGGCAGGCTGGCAGATTGATCGGTCCAACTTGATCCATCATATTCCCAAAGCACACCCTCATTGCCACCCTTACCATCTGGTTTGAAACCCACAGCTTTCATTTGTGACACATTATATCCACCAATCCAGGTCAAGACATGATCACTAGGAACATTGACATTCATGTCAACCCAGTCAGAACCATCAAAACGATAGAAATCGTTATTATTGCGAATGGCAAATAGTTCCAATGGTTCAATGCCACCTAACAAGCAGTTCCATTGTGGCGCCCAAACCGCAGTTAAACCCAGCGGTACGGGTTCGTCATGAATGGGCATAAAATCGTCAGCTAAATCATTCAATAAATTGTTGATCCAATGAATATCACCATCTGCCGTGATCATTTTGATGTCATTGCTGCTGCCACAGAAAGCCATCACTGGATTTTGGTAAGCGCGACAAAATGGTTGTTGGGTGGCACCAGGCACATATGGACAAACAAAATTAAATGGACTGCCCAATGATTCATAAAACATGGCATCTTCTTCTGGTGTGATCCAGGTGCCTGTGTAAATGGTTCCATTGGTGTTTTCAACAATGGGCGTCCAATTGATCCCATCCCATACCAAAACCACATCTTCCCCAGCTGCAATGGCCGTATTGCCATCGGTTGCAAAAACATCATACATATCATTGGTGGTACCAGAATCCATTAACGTACCATTGTCACCAGATATAAATTGCACAATGGCACCATTGTTACCAACTGCAAAGGCATAAGATTCATTGGGATAGGAGATGCCGTTGAGGACTTCATTGGCAGGCGTGCTATTTAATGTCCAGGAACCACCTGCCATCAATTGAGAAGAAAAAAGCCAGGAAATCACAAAAAAAAGTCTACACATATGCCCACTCACACAAATCACCTTATACCAAGTATATTGGTCTGTTGAATTTTAGGCAGCTTTTTTTTTGCTTATTTGAACAATAACAAGGATTCGGTGAGCCAATTCAAACAAACAGTACCCTAATTATTCAGATGCTGTTTATTTTCAATGAAAGAACTTAATGTGTCCAGTTTTTGAACTATTTCACTGTTTTAATTTTTTATCTTGGGATTCGTGAAACTTGACTCAGCATAGATTAACCCATTCCGAAATTATCTAGGCAACAATACGTAAAATATATTTCATTTGAAGAACTGCAATTCTATGCTAAAGTGCGACCACAAATCTAATTATAAAAACTACTGAATTGAGGAGAGAACAAATGAAAGTCTATCAACAACAATTGTTTTTTTGATAATCAGCATCAACGTTTATGCACAAGATGATAATATTCGCGAAGCTCCAAGGATTGTTGTTTACGGGCCATCATTTGGCTTTATTACCATATGCAGAGGTCAACAATGTGCCCATGCATTTGGTAGTCAAATTTCACAATATTGGATAGGTAACGGCAATGAAGCTGAAGAAGCACCGGGTGTAGAAGGCGAGACAAGAGTAATACCTCTTTCTGCAAGCTAATGAAAGCCCTAGCAACATTATCGGTGGTGTAGCCAGGGCTTTCATATTTTAATGTTTACTTTACCACTTCAAATACAGGTGTATAGATACTACCTGGCAGTTTCATACGCTTTTGAGCGATGAAAGATTGCAATAAGTCATCAAGTTTTTCCATCAAAGCGGCATCACCATTGATTTGGTAAACACCTTTTTCTTTGATTTGCTTGACACCAAACTCCTTAACGTTTCCTGCCACAATTCCAGAAAAAGCACGGCGCAATGAAGCTGCCAATTCCTCCACAGGGCGATCCGGGTACAATTGCAAATCAGCCATGTTTTCATGAGTTGGAATAAAAGGAAACTGGAATGAACTATCAATATGCAGACCCCAGTTAAAGTAGTATGATATTTTATTCTTAGTTCGATACAACTTAACCGCATCTAATCCAGCCATCATTTTGATTGCCACTTCTTCAGGGTCGTCGATGATGATTTCATACAATTCAGCCACTTCATCGCCCAATGCAAAACGAATAAACTCATCGATTTTATGAAAATAGTCAGCTGATTCTTTCGGTCCTGTCATGATGAAAGGGAATGGTACACCTTTATTCTTTTCATTGGCTAGAATACCAATTAAATACAAAATTTCTTCTGCTGTACCCACACCACCAGGAAACACAATGATGCCATGACCTAATCGTACAAAAGCTTCTAATCGTTTTTCAATATCCGGCATAATCACCAAATGATTCACAATGGGGTTAGGTGCTTCAGCAGCAATAATTCCAGGCTCGGTTAAACCAATGTAACGACCATCCTTGATACGCTGCTTCGAATGTCCTACTGTGGCTCCTTTCATTGGGCCTTTCATCGCACCCGTACCACAACCAGTACAAATATGTGCACCACGCAGGCCCAAGTGATAACCAATGTCTTTGGTGTATTGGTATTCCACCCGATTGATAGAATGTCCGCCCCAACAAACAACCAAGTTCGGTTCAGCACCGTATTGGTGGACTTCGCCACGACGTAAAATTTCAAAGACAAAATTGGTGATATCAAATGATTGACTCAAATCATAATGACCTTCACCTTTTTCTGTGCTTTGGAACACGATGTCGCGCAGTACAGAAAATATGGAATCACGAATACCAGAAATCATCTTGCCATCGACAAAAGCTTGTGCCGGCGCATTCTCAAAGCGCAAATGAATACCTCGTTCTCGTGGAATCAAGGTCACTTCAAAATCCGGATAGCGTTCAAGCACGGCCATTGCATCATCTTCTTTCGCATCACAATTCAAGACCGCCAAGCAGCATTTTCTAAACAGTTCATGAACGCCACCTTTACCGACCTCCATCATTTTGTTGACTTCTTCTTGTGATAATAAAGTCATGCCACCCTGTGCGGCAATGGTTGTTTTGGGTATTACTTTTAAATTATTTATATTATTCATCTATTTTCCTTTGTTATTATTGTTATTCATTGAACCATATATACAAAGTCACTTGTCCAATGACGAGGATCAGTCATCAGCAGTATTTTTGAATTGGTTCAATACGGAATTTCCGTGGGTCACTGTTTTATTAAATAAAACAGAAACGATACGACAACAAATCTATGCAATTAATGTGTCGTTTTGACTAAAAAGCCAGCGTAGAAGCTGGCTTTTGTGCGTTTTGACTAATTATAACCGAATATCAGTCAGATTATCAATTATATGACTCGCGATACAAAAGTGAAAACAAAGCACCTACCACGCGAACACTGGTGAGTGCAGCGAATCAAACAGTGAGCTCATTGACTACTTTGGCTTTACGGTTTTCGCACAGCGAAAGAAGTGAAGGCAAAGCACATTAAATAAAATCGTTCCACTCTTTGACGCGATCAGCTTGAGCTGCTAGCAAAGCATCAACATCTCCCAAAATTTCAATGGACTTGATTTCATCGCCACCAACGATTGAATTGACTACCGCTTGATCTTCTGCTGATACTACTTCACCAAAAACTGAGTGCTTACCATCTAACCAAGGTGTGGCCACATGTGTGACAAAAAATTGACTGCCATTGGTACCAGGGCCTGCATTTGCCATAGATAAAACACCTGGTTTATCATGTTTTAAAGAAGCATCAAATTCATCTTCAAATTTATAACCTGGGCCACCTGTGCCAGTGCCTATTGGACAACCACCTTGAATCATAAAGTCTGGTATCACACGATGAAATGACAAATCATTATAGAAACCTTGTTTAGCAAGGTTAACAAAGTTGGCAACTGTAACTGGAGTTTTATCATCAGTTAGGTTAATGTTGATGTCGCCTTTATTGGTTTTAATGGTTGCTTTGATGGTCATATAAATATTCCAGTAAAAATAGAAATGTTTATATGGTACTGAACACGTATAAATTCAAGCGCACATTAGGGGTGAAATAAACAACATTAGCCATTATAATCATCTGTTGCGCCAAACCTTGGGCCTGCCAATCAGGATAACATCAATACAAATTGAGGATTTTCATGTTAAAAAAAATCAATCTACTACTATTATTAGTCATATTGGGTGCTTGTTCACATCAAGTTCAAAACACCAATACAGTCTCAAATGTTGAAACAACTGTCCCAAGCGACCCTTTCCTGTGGTTGGAGGAAGTTGAGGGTGAAAAAGCCATTGAATGGGTTAAAGAACGCAATGAAAAGTCTTTAAAGGTAATTAAAAACCACCCTAAATTTGAAGCGCTCCATGAAAACAATAAAGCCATTTACAATTCTGACGAGCGCATTCCATATGTTGGACAGATGAATGGTTATTTATACAATTTCTGGCGCGATGAAACCCATGTGCGCGGCATTTACCGCAGAACCACATTGGCAGAATACCGCAAGGAAGAACCGATGTGGGAAACTGTTTTAGATGTTGATGCTTTGGCTGAAGCTGATAATGAAAACTGGGTCTACAAAGGCATGTCATGCCGCTATCCTGTGTATGATCGCTGTTTGGTCAATTTATCCAGGGGTGGTGCAGATGCGACAGTGGTTAAGGAGTTTGATCTTGAAAGCAAATCATTTGTGAAAGGTGGTTTCTTTTTACCTGAATCCAAGAACAGTGTCGCCTGGGTTGATTTAAATACTGTGATGGTTGGTGCCGATTTTGGAGAAGGCAGCATGACTGATTCAGGTTACCCAAAAATCACTAAAATGTGGCGACGTGGAACGCCAATGATGGATGCTCCTGTTGTATTTGAGGCCAAGCAAACTGATGTTGGCATCTGGCCAGCAGTCATCTACGATGGCGATGATGCTTATAAGTTTATTATACAGGCAGACACCTTTTACACTCGCAGTTGGCACATACTCGATGACAGTAATCAATCTAAAGCCTTAGATTTGCCCAAAGACATCAACCTCTCCGGTTTGATAGATGGACAAGCCATTTTAGAACTCAAGTCTGACTGGCAACCAGCAGCTATCACTTTCAATCAAGGTGACTTGATAACCATTAGTTTCACTGATTTGTTAGCGGACAAGAAAAACTTTAAGGCTTTGATGAAACCTGATGCAAGCACCTCTATCAGCTCAGTTTCTACCAGTAAAAACTACGTTTTGGTTAACACCCTGAAAGATGTCAGCAGTGTTATGTACCAATTAAGTTATGACAATGGACAGTGGCAAACTGAAACCATGGACCTACCCACATTAGGCGCCATGTCAATTTCAGGAACCAGCGATAAAAATGACGATGTTTTCATTAACTACAGCAATTACCTCACACCTTCCACCTTGTATTATTACAATGCAACAACCAAAAAGGCCGAGGCCATTAAATCATTGCCTGCCATGTTTGATAAAAAGGACCTGGTCGTTGAACAACATTTCATGACAGCCACAGATGGCGTACAAGTGCCATACTTTCTGATCAGAAAAGAAAACATCGCATACAACGGTAAAAACCCAACCATACTTTATGGTTATGGTGGCTTTGAAGTCTCAATGCGTCCCAACTATTCGAGTATTGTAGGCACCAATTGGCTTGAGGATGGTGGGGTTTATGTGGTTGCCAACATCCGTGGTGGTGGCGAATATGGACCAGCCTGGCATCAGGCAGCCTTAAAAGAAAACCGACATGTGGCTTTCAATGATTTTATTGGTGTTGCTGAAGACTTGATAAACAAAAACATTACTTCACCAGATCATTTAGGCATCATAGGCGGTTCCAATGGCGGCTTACTGGTAGGCGCTGTTTATACCATGCGCCCTGATTTGTTCAATGCAGTGGTGTGTGCTGTGCCTTTATTGGATATGAAGCGTTACAACAAGTTATTAGCAGGAGCCAGCTGGATGGCCGAATACGGTAACCCAGATATTCCCAAGGAATGGGCTTATATTAAAACTTATTCCCCCTATCATAACCTGAGTGCCACCAAAGAATATCCCAAAGTCTTTTTCACCACCTCAACCCGTGATGATCGAGTACACCCAGGGCATGCCAGAAAGATGGCAGCATTGATGGAATCTATGGGACATGAATATTTTTATTATGAAAACATCGAAGGCGGTCATGGCGGTGCTTCAAACAACAATCAAGCGGCTTATTTAAGGGCACTTACTTACAGTTATTTTTGGCATCAATTAGCACCTTAATAAATTGAGGAGGACAATCATGAGAATATTTTTATTGGCATTACTGACTATCAACGCAGTTCCAACATTTGCAGATATTCAGCAAGACATCATCGACATTGAAAATCGGATGCTGGGCTGGCGTCGGCACCTGCACCAAAACCCAGAACTCAGTAATCGCGAGTTCAAAACATCATCATACGTTGAAAAACACCTTAAGGCGTTGGGGTTGGAAGTAAAAACCAACATCGCTTTTACTGGTGTAGTGGGTATCCTCAAAGGTGGTAAGCCAGGACCGCTATTGGCACTGCGAGCTGACATGGATGCCTTACCAGTAACCGAAGCAGTTGATTTGTCTTTTGCCTCTAAAGCCACAGCTGAATATCGTGGTGAAACAGTTGGGGTTATGCATGCTTGCGGACATGATACCCATGTGGCCATTCTGATGGCTGTTGCCGAAGTTTTTACCAAAAATAAAGCCGATCTGGAAGGCACTTTGATGTTTATTTTTCAACCGGCTGAAGAAGGTGCACCAGGTGATGAAGAAGGTGGCGCTGAATTAATGTTGGCCGAAGGTTTGTTTGATGAAATGAAACCAGAGGCAATTTTTGGTTTACATGTTACATCCAATATGAATACCGGGATTGTCGGTTTCAGAAAAGGTCCATCAATGGCTGCTGTGGATGACTTTGAGCTCAAGGTGATTGGTCGTCAGGCCCATGGGTCAAGACCATGGAGCGGTATCGATCCCATTGTGACATCGGCTCAAATCATTAATTCAGTCCAAACCATTGTCTCTCGCCGTACCGACGTCACCAAAGCACCCGCAGTGGTTTCCTTCGGTGCCATCAAAGGTGGAATCAGAAATAACATCATTCCTGATGACGTGACCATGGTAGGCACCATCAGAAATTTCGATATGGGCATCAGAGATGACATTCACCAACAGCTTGGAAAAATTGTCAGCCATGTGGGCCAAGCCAATGATGCCAACATTGAGTTTAAGATTAATGAGGGTTATCCAGTAACTGTTAATGATCCTGAGTTGGGTGAAAAAATGCTGCCTTCATTGCACAGAGTTTTTGGAGAACAAAACGTGATTGATCCTGGCTTAATCACAGGTGCAGAAGATTTTTCTTATTTCGCTAATGAAGTACCTGGTATGTTTTTCTTTATGGGGGTTACTCCAAAAGACCAAAACCCACTTGAAGCACCTACCAACCATTCACCCCATTTCTATGTTGAAGAAGTGGCATTACTTAATGGTGTTAAAGCATTTGTACAATTGGTTCAAGATTACTCAGTTCTTTGATCAGTGAAAAGCTGGCCAATAGTTTTATTCATATTTCTAACCGCATGCCAAGTCAACAAAAAGCCTGACTTGGCATTGCTGTACCAGCCTCATGGCACAGATCACAGCAACACACCATTGATCTTATTACACGGGTCATTGGGCAGTAAATTACGTTTGGTTGAGAATCAAGAAGAAGTCTGGCCTGGAAAAATCAATGATTTAATTTTTTCCAATTACAAAGTCTTGGCCAATGTGATTAAACCTGAATCACTTGAGATTGATTACGCTGTCATAGAATCATATGCCATATTTGATTCCTATTCTGGCTTAAGTATTTACGATGACATCATTGAAACATTAACCACTTATGGTGGCTATCAACTTGGTACATTAGAGCAACAAACCCCAATCAATGAGCGTCCTATGTACATCTTTCATTATGATTGGCGCCAGGACAATGTTCACAATGCCCAACAACTGGCTACTTTCATTGACTCAGTTCTGACAAAACACCCAAAGCACTCAAATGTCGACGTAGTGGCTCACTCCATGGGAGGCTTAATTCTGCGATATTATCAGCGTTTTGGTGACTTTGATGTCTTACCAAATTTAATTTCTGCTGATCGATCTATACCTGCTATTAAAACCAACTCTCAAGCGCATAAGATTCGACACGCCATTTTTCTGGGAACACCACAACTGGGCTCTGTCAAGCCGGCTCAAAGACTCAAAGCAGGTTTTGATTTCAATTTGCGTAACATTCCTGTTGAAGTACAAATCACCATGCCCAGCATTTATCAATTGTTGCCACACCCAGAAAGCAATTGGCTCTCAACCATTGATGGTGATGCAGTAAATTTTGATTTATATGATCCCAAATTATGGCAACAACAAAAATGGTCCATTTATGACCCAGAAGTTCAGGCAAAAATCATAAAGGAAGCCGAAACAACTGAGCAAGGACATACTGAATTGGAAACTTTAAAAGCCTTTTTTAATCAACAACTCAAGCGTGCTGAGGCGTTTTGGCATGCGTTAGCCCCTGATTACGAAGTTGAACATGAAGGTTTTGTGATCATGGGTGGTTCCTGTAAACAAACACTCAATCGATTAATCATTGAAAAGGACAACAATAAGATCAGATTTCATGAAAGTATCAGACGCCAACTGGGAGATGCCAAAACTCAAAAAAACATCCTGTTTGAACCAGGTGATGGCCAAGTCAGTAAATCATCACTGCTGGGACAAATTCATGATCCAATAACACATCAGACCACAGAAACCATCAAAATTAAGTACCCCGTCTTCGTTTGTGAAGACCACAAAAAACTAACCAGTAACATCACCTTCCAGGATAACTTACTGCATATACTGCTTAATGATTAAGCCCTTTTATCAGGTTAATTATTCAAAGATAGTTTGAAAACACCCAGTTGCTGAAAATAATTTCAGTTTAAACCTGTGTACCGCCGACAGTGAGCTGGTCAATTTTCAAACTGGGTTGCCCAATGCCAACTGGTATGCTTTGGCCATCTTTACCGCAGACACCAAGGCCCTGATCGAATGCAAGATCATTGCCTACCATGCTGACTTTTTGCATGGCCGCTGGGCCATCGCCGATCAAGGTAGCTCCTTTGACTGGATGGGTAACTTTGCCATTTTCAATCATGTAGGCTTCTGAAGCTGAAAATACAAATTTACCGTTGGTGATGTCAACTTGACCACCACTGAAATTAACCGCATATAAACCCTTGTCCACAGAGGCAATTATTTCTTGTGGGTCATAATCACCACCAAGCATATAAGTATTGGTCATTCGAGGCATCGGCAAATGAGCGAATGACTCGCGCCTACCATTGCCAGTGGTAGGAACTCCCATTAAGCGAGCATTGAGTTTGTCTTGCATGTAGCCTCGCAATATACCATTTTCAATCAACACATTTTCTTGCGATTGAGTGCCCTCATCATCAATATTCAGGGAACCGCGTCGATTTGGTAAAATACCACTGTCAATGATGGTACAGGCTTTTGAAGTGACCTGTTGCCCAATTTTTCCAGAAAATGCGGAAGAGCCCTTGCGATTGAAATCTCCTTCTAAACCATGACCTACTGCTTCATGTAACAACACACCTGGCCACCCACCAGCCAATACCACAGGCATTTCACCTGCAGGTGCTGGTTTGGCTTGTAAATTAGTCACCGCACCATGAATGGCTTGATTAACAAACTCATCGGCATAACCGGTTTTGAACACATCTGTTAATAATATGCGTCCACCTCCACCTGCATAGCCCATTTCCATGCGGCCTTTATCATCTGCACAAATCACTTGAATGCTGAGCTTAACCATGGGTCTGATGTCAGCCCCAAAAGTGCCGTCGGTTGCCGCCACCATGATTTCTTCCTGTGATGAGGTCAACGAACAAATCACTTTCTTCACCCGATGATCCTGCCTTCTCGCCTGAATGTCCATATCATTCAGCAACTGAATAATTGACTGATTATCGACCCCGCTCAATACATCAGTTGAGGTGTATAACTCATGTACATTATTGGTACGCAAGTTAACACCATGATTGGTGGTCTGATTCCGCGCTATACTTCGAGCAGTCAGGACGGCCTGTTCAATGCCGTTTTTATTTAAAGCATCGGTATAAGCGAAACCGGTTTTTTCACCTTGGTTAATTCGAATGCCTACACCTCTGTCAATGCTGTGGCTACCTGATTTAACTTGTTGGTTTTCTAAAACCCAAGACTCCAGGCGAGAGGATTGAAAATACAGATCAGCAAAATCACCACCAGTGGCAAGCGCGCCACCAAGCAGGTTTTCAAGATCATTGATACTTAAACCACCGGGTTCAAGGAAAGTTTGGCTGGTTTGTTTGAGACTAGTTTGTTTGCTTGGCATTGTTTTTAATGTTTATAAGGTAGGTTAATATCATCGATGCAATCACGTAAGTGACAAAGTAATATACACCAATTTGTAAAGTTGCATCTGTAGCCCCTCCGGATTTGGTGGTGAAATAAGTGACTAAGATGGCTATCACAAACACATCTAACATCGACCACTTACCAATTGTTTTAAGTACCCTGATGCTTTTTTGTGAAAAGTGTAAATTTTGGCTTATCAATACCACCAACATCATCAGCGACTTAAATATTGGGGTTAAAATTGTAAAAACAAAAATAATAATAGCAATGGCAGTTTGACCAGAGTCATAAAGTTTTTGTAATGCTGAAACGATGCTTTTAGATTCAAATTGAAACACGCTTTGTCCCAAAACAGGTATGTCCTGATAAGCAACAATCGCCAATATGGGCGCAAACCACCCAGTCACCAAAGCAATCACCGTCACAGTTAACAAAGCCAACAGTGATATTTTAGACTTCAAGAATCCATGTAGCAAAAACATCAGTACCAATGTAGCTATAAACAGCTTGGTGTATTTATATGCCAATTTGTCATGCTTCTCAGCTTTGTCTTGGATACCTTTAAGTGCTTCTAATTCCTCGGTATAACCTGAATACCAGTTAAAAGTTATGGTTTCTAATACTTTTTTACTTTTTGATTTAAAGTTATCAGACATGGATAAGCTTTCTGAGACTTCCTGAATTCGGTGTTCATAAGCCAAAGATTGCCCCCAAGATTCATAGGCCAGATAAGCACAAAATCCAACGGTGATTAAAAAATATAAAACTTGTGCAGTGGTCGATTTATTCATTGATTGTTATTTTTTTCAATTAGCTCAATCACTGGTTCATCCCAAGTACCAGTGACTGTATAAATAATTTCATTACCCTTTTTCAATTGCTTATCAAATAAACCTTGCACCAAAAATCCAGCGGCAGCACCAACAGGACCGCCTGCAATGGCACCTATGGTCGGGAAAGTTTTACCAATCTGCGGACGGACGGTAATGGTTTGATCATAGGATTGATCAGCAAAACCCACATCACCTTTGATGTGAATCTTAGCAGAAGATGCAGTAATCATAAAATCCTGAGTGTTGGCCACGCCTGCCTTAATCTCAAAATTACCTTCCATACTTGAAAACAACAAACCATCAGCCAACACATCACGAAAATCCAAAATCAATCGACGCGGCAAGTTGGTCAAGTTGAACAGACCCAAAACCCGACCAAAACCTGGCTTTTGATCAAGGACTTGGCCCTGACCAATTTTAATGTTCAATGCACCATCAATGTTAGCAATATTAAATTCACTGGGCACACCATTCCACTGAGCATTTAGTTCTATTAAGGTTTGGGCATTGGTTATCGGTGCAGCAAAACCAACCTGTTGCAGGAAGTCTGCAATTTTTTCTGAAATCATCACAATGTTAAAATCAGATCGTCCAGCTCTGCCAGCCGCTTTATTCCAGAATCCCGAAGCATTGATTTCAGCTTCGGGTGATTTCAAACTCAACTGTTCAACTTTAATCCCATCGGCTACATTCCGCATTTCCATGCGTAATTCACCCAAGGGAATACCTGCATAATAAAATGATTTGGACCACAAATGAATATCAGGCACTTTAGAATCAGCCACATCACGAACAACTTCATCCACTCTGGTGATAGGCTCAATCCAGTCCAAATGTTCAAACTGTGCTACGATGCCTTTTTGCTCTAAATCATCATCAACCACCACCAAGCCCTGCATTTGTTTACCTTTAATGCTGATTTCGTAACGACTGTTCGTACGCTTGATATTCATTTCAAGGTCTCGAAAGGCCCGAGACATGAATAACATCTCACCAATACTGATTTCAACTTCATTGGCCGGCCATTGATTAGGCAAACTCTTAACCTCAGTATCCTGCGAACGAGTGGCAATTAAAGCCAACCATTGATCCAGATTCAAATGTGTAATATGCCCGCCAAACGGTTGATTTTGAGAACTTGTAGAATCTCTGTCAATAAATTGTAATTTAACCAGATGATAATTACCGGCCTGACTCTCCAAAGTTGATTTAATCTCGTCATTGAAATTAATTTCAACAGTGGATTCCTGACATGGAATATCACAAGCGATACTGAGTTGTTTACGCTCTGAGGCTGACTTTTTCAACGGTGCTGGTAATTCAATGGCCGTTCCAGTCAGTGTCGATGTGGCCAACATTCTGAGCGTGTCTTGTTGGTTTTGGATATTAATTTGCCAATCTGATTCGCCAACAATGGGCAAATCCTGTTGAACGATGTTTAACAAATACTCTGCACTTAAAGAACCATCAAGATTCACATCAATTGCCAAACCATCTGCGCTTTTAGTAATGATCTCGCCATTCAACTTGACATCAGCAACACCCAATTTTGCCGCTAAGTCTTTTATACCTAAACCATAACCATTGAGTTCGACTGGCCCATTGATGTTTTCAATGGTAAAGTGTTCAGTCGCAAATGAACCATGGTCAAAAACAATCTTACCCTGTGGCTGAAAAGGCAGGTAAACTTCAGGCTTGATGGCCACATCAAAACCCAAATCAATATTTTGTCTGCCACCAATATTAATACCATCACTGAGTTCAAGGTTTTTAACCAACGGTGAGATTCGAAGGTAATCCAAAATGGCATTGCCTTGAGCACTTGCATTTAAACTCACATCAAGCACACCTGTATCAAATGAATCGATATTAACCACAGCCTGCTGTACATCAATGCCCATAGTTTGAGCACTGAGTAAATCAACTTTAACCGAATCATGATCAAAAACTGCAACTGCATCTATGTTGTCCACTGGTGGCCATTCTGGATGATAAACATTATCCACATCATTGGTATATGCACGTGAGATAAAGTTTGCAGCCCCTGTTTTAAAAGCGTTGGGTACCAAATCACCATTAAAGAAAACATAGCCTTTATCCACTCGACCGCTCAATAAACCACGATCAAGCCATTCCAGAGTTTTGGGTTTCCAGACATTATGTGGCCAATATTTATACAGTTGAGACACATCCACATCAGTCAAGCTACTGGTCAGCAACAAATTCTTTGGTTCGCCACCATCCAGATTGCCCCACAGTTTCAGCTCGTAATCAGTACAGTCACACCAAAAATTATTAACTTTCAGACTTGGGTATTCGCCTGACCAATCCAAAGCATTTTGCACCGTCAGTGCCCGCCAATCTAATTGGCCTCGATAAATCTCTGGAATTCTTAAAAAGCCAGCTTCTGACCACAGCAAAAGATTACCGTTTTGAGGTTTAAATTCAAACACACCGTCCAAACCTTCAAAACTGAAACTGTCATGGTGCATTGACAGATCAGAAAAATCCAGACTGCCTTGCCACATATCATCTTTGTTATCAATACTCATTTCAAATCGATCAATAAACCCTGATACAGATGACAGCCAATCGGGATCAAGCACATCACTGCCCATGTCAGCCAACAATTGACTCAATAATGGCACAGGTATTTGCTTACTTTTAATTTGGGTCTGATCATCTTGCCTCTGCAAATTGACCAAAAACTCATCATGAGGTTGGTTGTTAATGATGATTTTTGTAAACAGCAAGCTAGCCAACCAGTTTTTATCGATGCTGAATTGCTTGATTTTAATCTCAAAACCAAAATCACTGCTGGGGTTCTGCCAGGTGAGCTCGCCAGACAAGGAACTGATGCGACCATCCACCGCCGATGCCCAGACCTCACCGTCGATGCGGCCTGCAGGAAAAGTAAGTTCAGTTAATAAATCATTTAATTCACTCAATTCAAATTGATTAAAACGCATATACCAATGGGCATCTTTACTTAATGAATCACTGCGCAAACCCTGACTGACTATTTCAATACTTTGCTTCCCATTCTCTATCAATAACTGTAAAGCACGGTTTTTATCATCTTGTTGCAACAACAAATCAGCCTGTAAACCTGCTAACAGCACTTTACCGTTTTCATCAGCCAGACTGAATAACATTTGATCCACCCGCAAAGAACCAGTGGTTAAGATTCGATCCAACAGATCAGTGAAACGAGCTTCATCTTTATCATCGTTGATGGTGATGCTGGCACCATCAGCCGTATGGATCATGTCTAATTCTGCACGATTGATACTTAAATCAATACCAGTACGACCACCTGGCATCAACAACTGATACACATTGATGGACAAGCTGGCATTAGCCAATTGCATGCTTTGCTTACCCGTCAGTTCTAAATCATTGAGTTGGAAGTAAGGGCCATACCCTTGCCATGATCCATCAATTTCTTTGACTTTCACTTTAAGGTTCCACTGCGCTTCCAAAAAGCGCTCTAACCGGTCCTGGTACAAAGATTCGAATGGTAACAATAAACTCAGCAAGCCAATCACAAGCCCAACTAAAATAACCCCAAACGCCAAAGTCAGGCGGGCTTTTATCCACCAGCGATAGTACCATGGGTATTTTTTTTGCCTAGCCATCAGTGTCAACAAGTTTATAACAAAACCACATCATGCTGATGACGCTCATAGCTATCTTCTGCTTGGAAACTGATGCGCTTACCCAAACTATCTTCCATCTCTGCTAACGTTTCTGAGTGTTCATCAATGATGTACTGCACCAAACGCCTGGACCCAATCACCATCACTTTGCTGGCTTTATACTGCTTAACTGAACGTGTGATTTCACGAAACAATTTGAAACTAATGGTTTCAATGGTTTCAATCGAACCCAACCCTTGGCACTTATCACAAGGCTCACAAAGCATGTCCTGTAAATTTTCAGTGGTGCGTTTGCGGGTCATTTCTACCAAACCCAAACCAGTAAAACCCAAAACATTAGTCCGTGCACTGTCACTTTCTAATTGTTCTGCCAACGTTTGAAGCACCTTTTCTTTATGCGACTGTTCCACCATATCAATAAAATCAATGATAATAATGCCACCAATATTACGCAAACGGAGTTGACGTGCGATGGCTTGTGCGGATTCCAGGTTAGTTTTAAATGCGGTGTCTTCCAATGACTTATACCCCACAAATTGCCCAGTATTGACATCTACAGTAGTCATGGCTTCATTCTGATCAAAAACCAAATTACCGCCTGATTTCAAAGGTACTCGTTTACTGATTGATTTATCTATCTCATCATCAATGTGAAATTGGTCAAATAATGGTCTTGACACATTATGCTCTATCAATTCACCTGCCCATTCAGTAGCAAAATCAGCCAAAAAATCAGAGAGGTCTTGAAATACCTTATGTGAATCAGTGGTTATTTTTGTTAAATTTTCTGTTACTTGATCCCTAACCACCTTTTTTGCCAAAGAAAACTCACTGTAAATCAAACTGGGACTCGTGGCACTTTGAATACGCTCATCAATTCGATTCCACAAGCGCTTTAAAAAACGATAATCATGAAACATGGCTGTTTGGCTGACCAATTCAGCATTGGTTCTGGCTATTAATCCAAAATCCTCATTGCCTTGATTGATCTTTTTCAATGCTTCTACCAACCTATCGCGTTCTGTCTCATCAGTGATACGCGCTGAAATAGCTGTTAATGAAGGGTTATTGGGCATCATAACTAAATAGCGGCTCGGAATACTCAGTTGAGTGGTTATTCGTGCACCCTTGCTGCCAATTTGGTCTTTATAGACCTGAACCACGATGCTTTGACCTTCATGCAGAATGTGCGATATGGAATCACAGTTCTTTGAAAAACTGTCATCACCTTGCTCATTATCCTGGCCTTCTATGTCAGACACATGGATGAATGCCGCCTTGTTCTCACCAATGTTCACAAATGCGGCCTGCAGACCCGGCAGCACTTTTTCCACATGACCTTTATAAATATTGCCAACGATGGAATGTTGTTGTGCACGCTCCAACCACACCTCAGCCAGCTGGCCATCTTCCACCAAAGCCACCCGAGTTTCAAAATCATTGCTGTTAATCAGTATTTCTTTACGCATAGCAGCTATTTTCATTTCCCATACTTATTATTTCCCATCACCATTCAGTGGAAGCGGTATGTTTAATTCATTCAGTATAGCGGTGGTTTCAAACAATGGTAAACCCATTATTGATGAGTAGCTGCCTTTAATACACTCAATCCACATGGCAGCATAACCCTGGATGCCATAAGCACCTGCTTTATCCATGGGGTCACCTGTTGCAACATATGCTTCAATCAAAGCACGATCAACTTGAGCCATTTTGACATCATTACGACTGAGCCTGGAAGATGTCACACCACCATAATGCACACACACAGCTGAGTATACCTGATGTGTACGGCCAGAAAGTTTAATTAATGTTAACACCGCCTGGGATGTATCCTTAGGCTTTCCTAATATTTCATCATTAGCAACAACAATGGTATCAGCAGTTAGTATGGGTAATTCAGTTTGGACAGCATCAATGGCCGCAATTGATTTTTCATGCGCCATGCGTAAACAATAATCAGTGGCTGCTTCGCCACCATGAACGGATTCATCGATATCTACCGAGCGGATGATCGGGTGAAAGCCAATTTGTTGTATTAAATCTGCCCTTCTGGGTGATGTCGACGCCAATATGATTTTAGCAACCTGATTCATCATTCACGGTGATAGGGGTGATTACTTAACAAACTATAAGCTCGATACAACTGCTCAGCAATGATTACTTTAACCAGTTGATGTGGAAAAGTTAATTTGGACAAAGACCAACATTGATGGCTGACTTCCAGAATTGACCTACCCAACCCATCGGCACCACCAATAATGATGTTCACATCCTGCCCATTCATTTGCCACTGATTCAACTGTTTGGACAAACAGACTGTACTGATGGTTTTGCCATTTTCATCAAGTGCAATATTGACGCTGTCAGGTTTAAGTTGTTTTTGAATCAAAACAGCTTCTTGCGCCTTAATTTGGGCTATATTCAACCCTTTCTGCCTTGATACGGCAGGCATTTCCAACATCTGAATTTTCAGGTGGTGTGGCAAGCGGTGGTTGTAATTATTGAAAGCAATGTCTACCCAATCAGGCATTTTGTGCCCCAAGGCCAACAAGTTGACTTTCATGCCTCAACAGTTTCGTTGATGTCCCACAAGCCTTCTAAGTGGTAAAATTCACGGGCATCAGCGCTCATCACATGTAATACAGCATCGCCACAATCAACAATCATCCACTCATCGGAATCCATACCTTCTGTACTGAGTATGTCATTACCCGATTCTTGCACTGCTTCAATGGCAGTATCGGCTAAATGACGCATGTGTCGATTGGAACTACCCGTACAAATAATCATACAATCAGTAACAGAGGTAAGGTGACTGACATTGAGACTTACGGTGTTTTGCGCTTTGGCATCATCGATGGCTTGAGTAATGATTACAGAGATGTGATTGGCTTGTTTTGAGTTTTCTTTGATTTCTTGCACAAATAAGTTAATTATAAAAACCACTGTATTTTAACATGCGTACACTTAGAATATAAAAGGCTTTCGTATAAACTGTATGCGATTTGTGAGTTTTAGCTACATTTAAAAACGCTAACTCTATGCAGAATGGATCAATTTCATACGAAAAAAACCACAAATTTTGTCATAAAAACAAACGGTATCAGGTCTGGACTAGATCAGCTCGGGTGATGGAAATCAGCTGCAGATATTGATACAATCTTCACAGCTTTGAAGCCAAAATATGTCAACACTTACAAAAACAAACCCGCAGCCATTTATGCAACCTGCTATAAGCAAAACACCTCTGATCGATTCAGGAGATGTCGCAACCAAACGCGCTGAAATCAAACAACATTTCATCAGCACTTATGAAACCTATGAATCATTATTTACCTGCCTCATAAATGATGATGCTTATTACCTTAAGCCAGAACCATTGAGACACCCGCTGATTTTTTACTACGCCCATACCGCGGTGTTTTTTGTCAATAAACTGAGGGTTGCTAAGATTATCAGTGACAACATTGACCATGATATTGAATCTATGATGGCCATTGGTGTTGATGAAATGTCATGGGATGACCTTAACGAGGCTAATTACAGTTGGCCATCAGTACAAGCAGTCCAAAACTACCGCGACCAAGTTAAAGACATGGTTTTGCATTTAATTGACACATTGGATTTGAACATTCCCATTCAATGGGAAGATCCTTTTTGGATTATCTTGATGGGTATTGAACATGAACGAATTCACCTAGAAACCTCAAGTGTACTGATTCGACAAATGGATCTTCAGCACGTTCAATCACAAACACAATGGACACGTTATTCAAAAGATCATGCCCTGGTCGAAAACACTTTGATTCCAATCCGAGAAGCCGTCATAAAACAAGGTCGGACAATTCCCAGCAACACTTATGGTTGGGACAATGAATATGGACAACTTGAAACTGAAGTAAAAGCCTTTAAAGCCAGTCAGTTTCTGGTTTCAAATCACGAATTCAAAAGCTTTGTGCAAGACGGTGGCTATTTAGATCAACAATGGTGGACAGAAGAAGGCTGGCAATGGTGCCAATACAAACAAGCCAAGCACCCTACTTTTTGGATTCCAAATGGTGATAACTGGCTTTATAGGAGCATGACTGAAGCAATTGAGATGCCGTGGAGCTGGCCAGTGGATGTCAACTACTTAGAAGCCAAAGCTTTTTGTAACTGGTTATCGGCTCGTAATGGCAAAGCCATTCGTCTACCCACCGAAGCTGAATGGTACTGTTTGTATGAACAGACCATGAGTGACCAAACACCTTATCCCAAATGGCAGAAGACACCGGCCAACATAGACTTGGCCATCGCAGCATCTTCAGTTCCAGTGGACATGTTTACTTTTGGCGAAGAACAAATCGCTGATGTGATTGGCAATGTCTGGCAGTGGACCGAAACTGCCATTGACGGTTTTAAAGATTTTCAAGTACATCCGGCCTATGATGATTTTTCAGTACCTACTTTTGATGGCAAACACAACCTCATCAAGGGTGGTAGTTGGATCAGCACCGGTAATGAAGCACACAAAGATTCCAGATACGCTTTTCGCAGACACTTTTTTCAACACGCAGGATTCAGATACGTCGAATCGGAGCAACAAGTGAACCAAACATTTAACACATACGAAACAGACGAACTCATCTCACAATATTTAGAATTTCACTACGGCGATGAATACTTTAATGTCCTTAACTTTCCCAAAGCCTGCATTGATGCTTTGATTCCATATGTAGACTTAACTCAAAACAACCGCGCCCTGGACTTGGGTTGTGCGGTCGGGCGCAGCACCTTTGAACTGGCCCGATATTACCAACAGGTGGATGGTTTGGATTTTTCCACCCGGTTCATTCGCAATGCCATCAATCTGGTGGAACACGGTGAAGTTAAATACATGATTCCTACAGAAGGCGAACTCACCGAGCTCAAATCATTCAACCTGACTGAATTAGGCTTAGGCGATAAAATCAATAACATAGAGTTTACCCAAGGTGATGCCTGCAACCTCAAATCAAAGTATACCAACTACGATTTAATCTTTGCTGGCAACTTGATTGACCGCTTGTATCAACCCAAACAATTCCTGGACAGCATCACAGAAAGAATCAATCCCGGCGGCTATTTGGTGATTACCTCACCTTATACTTGGTTGGAAGAATTCACAGAAAAACAAAACTGGCTAGGAGGCATAAAAGTCAATGGAGAGAATTACACCACCCTGGACGCTTTAAAAGATCAATTGAAAACTGCGTTTGAGATGGTAGCACTACCACAGGATATACCCTTTGTGATCCGAGAAACAGCCAGAAAACATCAACACACCGTTGCCCAGTTAACCATTTGGCGCAAACGTTCATGATGAAATGAAATTCCAACCCTTCAATATGGCCAGTTACAGCCTTAACTGGCCAATTGCAGGCGCAACTGCAATGCACAGCAGCAATCCAGAACCATTTACATGGGATGAATTACAACAATTAACTCAACTGGATTTAAAGCAGTCTCTATTGCAAGCGCCATTAAATTACGAAAGCAATCAGGGCAGTATAACCGTCAGAGAAGCGTTGTCAGAGAAACTTTATAAACAGTGTCAGCCGCATCATATTGCATTAACCTCTGGTGCTCAAGAAGGCATTTATGTACTGACAAACAGCCTGCTCGAAGCTGGTGATGAAGTGGTGACATTTACACCTTGTTTTGAACCTTTGGTAACCGTCGCCAGATCGCTCGGTGCCAAGGTTAAAACAGTTGCTTTGGATGCCAAGGATAATTGGTCAATTCCATGGCCAAAATTTGAACAAGCCATCACCACAAAAACCAAACTGGTCATCATCAATTTTCCACACAACCCAACTGGAACCAGTATCAGTAATTCCGATCTACAGCACATCATAAACTTGTGTGATCAATATGGTTGTTGGTTGTTTTCAGATGAAGTATTTCGTGGTTTAGAACATGAAGGCAGCCCCCTGCCAGCTGTTGCAGACTGCTACGACAAAGGAGTTTCCATGGGGGTTATGTCTAAGTCCATGGCTTTACCTGGCGTTCGCTTGGGTTGGTTAGTCACACAAAACCCAAGATTATTACAAAACTGGCTCAGTATTAAAGCCTACCTTTCCATTTGCCAAAGCAGCTTGGATGCTCAACTCACAGCACAACTGATACCTCACAGCGAAAAATTATTGAAAAGAAATCGCGACATCATCATGACGAACAAAGCTTCTGTCTATGGGATGACAAATAACAACCCTGAGTTTCACCTCTCAGAATCGAAAGGAGCTGGCACGGTTTTTGTAGAATTAAAATCGTTTAAAAGTGCAGAAAACTTTTGTATTGAAGTGTTAAAAAAACATCGAATCTTTATCATTCCAAGTGCTGCATTTGTAACTGATTTTAGTGGATTCAGGTTAACCTTGGGCCAAAGAAACGCCTTAAAGTTTTATCAGTCCATTTTCACAGCTAACCATTAAACAAACTAATTTGGTTACGCCCATTGTCTTTGGCCGAAAACAAAGCCACATCAGCATGCGTTAACAAAACCGAAAGATCCAGACCTGAGTATAACGAAGAAGTCACACCAAAACTGGCCGTCACTTTGAACTCATGACCAGTCTCAGAACAATCCAGTTGTTCAATTGCCAAACGCATTTTTTCTAATAATTTAAGATTTGCTGCTTGGGTAATTCCTGGAGTAACTATCACAAATTCCTCCCCGCCCAAGCGCGCCATCAACACATCTTCATCAATCACCTCTTCGCATGCGATAACTACTTGTTGCAATACCCAGTCCCCAACAAGATGACCAAATTGATCATTGATTTTTTTAAAATGATCCAAATCAAAAATAGCTAAATGTAGTTGTGACCTGCCAGATTGACATTGTTTAATCATATCCGGCATTTGTTCTTCAAATGCTTTGCGCGAAAAAACCTGAGTGAGGTGATCAATTTCTGAAATATTTTTAAAGTAATCGTGTTGTTTTTTCAGGCGATAAGTCCACCAACCCAAGCCCAACAACAATAAACTCACTAAAACAACACTGAGCTTTTGTTTTTTAGAGGTTTCAGCAGCCAATCGATTTTCTAATTCCAGCATTTGGTTGTTTTGATTTAACTTTTCAATTTGCTGTTCTTGTGCAAAATTGCGGTGCTTGACCCGAAAGAAAGCGACCTGTTTCTCCAACTTGGCATCGTAATTTTCTCTTTCGAACATGGTTTTTTCATCAAGGTATCGATAGGCCTCTACTTCAACACCCTTAGCCAAATTCAAATCCACCATCACTTGAAATGCCATTAACAATTGTTCAGAATGGGCAATTCTGTCAGCTTGACCAATCACCTGTTTTGCAAATTTCTCTGCAGCATCATAATCACGTAAAGCTAAATGATACTCAGCTAATACCGCTGCGTAATAAACCTGAATGCTGTTGTAACTCGTATCATCAACCTCTTTTTCCATGCTCAGCAACTGGCTACCTGCATCTGATAAATCAGCACCATTATTCATTGGCAAGACCACAAAACGAAACCAGTCCAACTGCAGGAACAGTCCAACAACATTGATTCCTGATGCTCGACAAATCGCTATGGATTCATGTAGCTCATTGGGATTGACATTCGATCCCTGCCTGAATAAAGCCCTGAACTTATTACCTGCACCTAAACAAGTATAATCTTCACTGTGAGCCTCTTTGATTAACTGCTCTGCATACTGTAAACTCAACTCTTGTTGATCAACAAGTAAATAAACCAAAGAAGCAACCCAATAAATTTGTGACTTCAACGCAACATCATCAACATCTTTGATTAAACCAAGCACTTCATCTATCTCAATAACAGCGGTTTCATAGTGACCAGCAAGCCCTCTTAAATTAGCCAAAAGTGTTTTGCCACGAATTAGACTGTTTTTATCCTTACAAATATCCAGATATTGCTGGACTGACAAGATGGAATCAGCAAATGGTTCATCATAGCTTTTTGATAACAGCTCTAAAAAATCATGATAACAAGCTTGTTCAGGAGAAAACTGTGAACGGTGTATTGCCAATTCCTCTAATACCTGTCGGAATTGATCCAAATCTTTACGGCTAATGACTTCTGCTTCTGCCAGTAAGAAATTATATTTGTCCCCTTCAGCAACCGCCTCCTGAATGGTCAGACTCAGCAAAGTTAACAGTAGATATTTTGGCCAAAATGATTTTTGCACTGTGAGTTTTTTATTGTTTCGATGGTGATTATACATTATTAAAGAATGCGCTTGGGCCTTCCTCATGACCAGGGAACTTCTGTGATAAAGTTAGAAACCATTTGAATTCTTCAACCAATAGGTCTGGGATTGACGGTAACTGTTTTAATCAGACTTTAATTGGTCGAATCGAATAACTTGGTTACGTCCCCTCTTCTTCGCTTCAAATAAAGCCAAATCTGCATGGGTTAACAACATATGTAAACTGTGTCCAGAGTGGGTTGATGAAGCGATACCAAAACTTGCTGTGACTTTAAAATCAGCACCCGACTCCGAACAATCTAAAGTTTCAATCGCCACTCGCATGTCTTCAACTTTTTCAAACATGTCACTTAAAGCGCTTCCCAGTTTCACAATACAAAACTCCTCACCACCCAATCGAGCAATAAGCATAGTATCTTCCATCTTTTCTTTACATGCATAAATCACATTTTTCAAAACCCAATCACCTATCAAATGCCCATGGCTGTCATTGACTTGTTTGAAGTGGTCTAAATCCATGATAGCCACATGAATGGGATGGTTTTTATTTCGTGCCTTGTGCATCAATACTTCCATTTGATCCTCAAAAGCTTTACGCGTTAAGACTTTTGTTAAGTGATCTATTTCTGAAACACCTTTAAAATAGTTGTACCGTTTTTTCATCCTCAGTAACAACAACGTTAAAAAGACCAAGATCGTCAAAATCAAAAGAATAACCAGTTTTTGGTTGTTGGCTTCTTGTTTTGCCAGTTGTTTTTCCAGTGCTAAAATGCTGTTTTGTTTATTAAGCTGTTCAATTTCAAAAACTTTAGCTAAATTAGCATGTTTAACGGTCATGAAAGCCATTTCTTTGGCTTTATTTTGATTGAATATGCGCTTTTCAGCTTCACTTTTCAAATGAAGGAATTCATATGACTTATCATATTGCTGTACCTTCAATGCTTCATTCTCTAAGACATTCAAAGCGATAATGTATTGATCGGAATCTCCTATAGATTCATTCATAGCTAAAGATTTTTCAGCAAACTCAATGGCCTGGGATGAGTTTTCCAGTTTTGACTCTGTCTCTGCCAACAATGCATAAAATAAGGCATGCAAGTTTTTGTAAATATGCTGGTCAACTGCTGCTTTAATCTCCAATAAATCAAGCCTTACTTTTACCAAATCCCCACCGGTGGAATCTGCAGTTTTTAATTGAAATCGATGGTAATTGAGTAATAAAAAGTAAGCAAAAAGTGGGTTATTGGATTGCAAGCATTGTTGCGCCACAGCATCCATATCAGTTCCATTGATACCTGTTTCAGCAACTAACAACGCCCTGGCTTTGTAGTAGTCCGCTTCACATTTATGTGACTCTGTTGGGTCAAGTTGGTACAGTAATTGACTGTATTGCTGACTGAGATCAGTTTGTTTCAATAGGTTATAAACAATTGCAGCCACTGAATATGCCAGAACCCGAGATGGTTTGTCATTGGTTTGTTCTGCATTAGATATAACAGCATCAATATTGATCAGTGCGGGCTCAAATTTCCCACCAATGACATAAATGTTAGCCAGCATGGCGTTAATACGAATCAGCGCGCGTAAATCTTCGCATTGTGTTACCAGTTTTTCTAGATTAGCTATGGCCTGTGGGTGATCACCCTTGAATGAAATTTCATAATTGACTAAAAATTGATAATGACAGAATTGATAAGGTGACATCTGCTGAACTTGTAGCTTCAAATACTTTAAATCATCAGAAAATTCCTCAGGCGATGACCTCCTCTTGGCTTCAGCAGCCAATATCAGTTGGGTTAAGTTTTCTGGTTCTTCCAGAAGATGCTCAATATTTTGAGCCAAAGTGACAGTGGTGAACCATAAAACCTGCATCAAAATAAGAACAATACAGGTTTTGGATTTAAGCATCAGTATATTTATTTAAAATCTTTATTTTTCTTCATCGTCATCATCAGGAAACTGAATACAAACCTGATCATGAAATTGTGATAAAAGCTTTTCAAAAGCTTGAGCTTGAGCCACATCGCCTTTGCACAACTCTTTTAAACCGTCCGCTTGTTGCAATGAGCCAGTTTGACCCACTTTTTCTAAGACTGTGATAATCTTTTTCATTTTTCCTCCTAAATAATTGTTATAAGTGTAAGAACTTTAACATGATATTTTTGCCATGCCAAGATAGTTTTCAATCTTGGTTTTTTACTTCTGGCCCAGCAGGTGAAATAACCAAAGTGGTCTTCATGTTGAATTCTTGTTTTTCTATGTCAACAAGCGTTATCAAGTCAGTTCTGGCTTGTCCAATATAATCAGATGATATAAAGGAATGATCTTCGGTCTCCGTTCCAGACTCGACTCTAACACCTATATCCTTATAGGCGTCGGTCTCCGTTCCAGACTCGACTCTACTTCCTGTATCCTTGCAGTTATCACTCACTTTTGCGAGTACCTCAAAGCCATCTCTAAGCCTACATTAAACCAGATTCCTGTTTTTTCACAATAATTTAGTTTGTTGGTATTTTTGTTTGTTGATACTCCAGATTTCAAGCCCTCTATTATTTTCACTTGTGCTTTCATATTCGTAGCCTAATTTTTTATTGATGGATATGATGGGTCTATTCCCGTGGTGGCACTGGGCTGATAACACACTACTTCCAAACACATCAAAAGCCAGCTTCAGCAACAATCTTTTAACCGACAATCCAAATCCATTGCGCTGGTACTCTGACTTGATAATCACTCCTGTCTCGCCTGAGCTGTTATCAATCTTTATTGAAGCAACCCCCACCTGCTCACAACACTGATTTTTTGTGACCACAAAAACTTTTTTGACTTTGCTGTTATCCTGATTATGTTTGATTGACCTATGAAATGCTTTGGTTAGAGCCACAAGATTGAATTTTTTTTGCCACAAATGGTACATTTGGGGATCTTGATAAACTGATACATAAAAATCCAGATCACTTAGCTCCATCAGTCGCAAACAAACCAAATCATCTTTGATATAAAATTGATCACTGTTACCCATCACTCAAAATAAATATGCTACAAAAGACCATTCTACTGACATTATTGATTATTGCTATTTTTGTTTTTTTGTATTTTCTTTTTCGCCGCTACAAACACCACCAAAGAAACCAAATCAAAAACTTACAAACCCCTGACAAATGGGTTGATTACATCAAGTCCAATGTTGCTATATATCATTTTCTACCCACACATTTACAACAAGAGCTCTTGCAGCATGTGAATGTGTTTCTGGCAGAAAAATACTTCTCAGGTCATGCTGGTCTTCAAGTCACCGATGAAATGCGTGTAACCATAGCCGCACAAGCTTGTTTGTTGTTATTAAACCGCAAAACCAATTATTACCCTCACCTAAAAACCATTATGGTATACCCAGCAGGTTTTAAAAACCCAAATCACCACAACAAACCCGGCCATCATTTGGGAGAATCATGGGTGCGAGGCCCTGTCGTTCTGTCGTGGAACGACTCCATTCATGGAGGGAAAAACGCCAAAGATGGTACCAATGTGGTGATCCATGAATTTGCACATCAGCTTGATCAGGCAGATGGCGCTGGTGATGGCAGGCCATGGTTCGACAGCGCTCACATCAAAACCTGGGGTAAAGTCATGAGCAAAGAATTCAAGAGCCTTATTGTTAAAGCCAAACTAAGAAAACGGTCATTTTTGGATCATTACGGTGCCACCAATCCTGCTGAGTTTTTTGCTGTATCAACTGAACATTTTTTTGAACAACCACAAACTTTCAAACGCAAACACCCTGATCTTTATCAAATTTTGGTTCATTACTATCGCCTTGACCCTGCATCGTGGTTGCATCACTAATTGTATTTTTTTGTGAACAAATGTAACTTTTCACAGTCTGAAGCGTTAATCATACCAAACAGATAAGCGGAAAAGGCATGACTTCTCAAAATAATATAACTACATTTATTAAAGTGATTTTGTTAACCACTGTATTATTTGGTGGCTTAGTGGCTCAAAGCTACGCCACAAACTTGATGACTGAAACGTTTTTAAAAATGAACGTAAAAGTAAGCCAAGGAGATGATGTGAATGAAGTTGCCAGTGTCAGAGCTCACGACAAACAGTCTTCAAGTTTTGAGTTTGGTAACCACCAAATTGATGTCAAAACCACTTTTGTGAATTGGGCTGATGCCACAACAGAGCTTGAAAAACAAATTTTGGCAGAAATTCAAGTCCGTGAATTAGATGATGCGGGTAAATTTGAACTGAAATACTCACCTTCAGTATTGATTCTTCGTAATAAATGGGCAGAGTTGGAAATTGGTTCTGAGACAGATGAAGCTACAAAATTCAAGTTGAAGCTTCAATATGAAGACTTATTTACAAGCGAAGAAAGCGCCTCTCTGTTCAACTCAAACAACCAAATACCAGCATGGTTATACAAAACCAGTCACTCTGAAATCGACTTGCCTAATTGTTAAGTAATAAACTAAAAAAAGCCCAACGACTTTCTTTTTACATCAAACAAGTTTCTTTTCCTGATATTAAATAAAGTAAAAATGTTTTTTTAGTTAGCCCTACATTATGTTTCACCTAAACAATTAACTCCCGTAAGTGAAGAAATAAGTGTTCTTGATGATATTTCTTCACTATTTGAACAAAAAACATTACAATACAAACAACTAAATTCCAGTTTTCGGAACATTGACAATGATTTTTCTCAAGGTTTATATCGACAACTTTTTCATGTTTTCTGACACAACATTAGATTTAACATTCAGCAAAAGATTACCTAATTCGCCTATAGAGGATGAATTTTTGGATAACGTTAATGGATTAAACTTCAAAAAAGTTTGTATATTCAGTGGTGCAAATGCCTCTGGGAAAACCGCATTAAGTAAAATGATGTGTAATATCAACAACTATATCAAAGGATCAGATTTAGCACATGAAAAAGTAAATATTGCAGATACATTTTATGACAGTGATAAGACTGCAAAATTCACAGTTGACTTTGTCACACCTAATGACCGAATGTTTCATAGTTTATCAGTAGAATTTGATTCAGAAGGTATACTTAAAGAAAAGTACAATTGTTTCAAAATGAGAACCCAAGAGAGTTACTCTTCTCTTATTAACCGTTTAAAAAACAATGAATCGGCGCACAGAAAAAAAGTTTTCAATTACAACAGAAAAGCCAAAAAAGAAAATTTTGGTATTGTCGAACCAGGATTCAGTTCAGTAGCACACAGCAAAGGTGTATTTAATATCCGTATGCAATGGTATTACTCTTTTTGTGAAAATGATCAAAAAAGTATATTGGGTGCTGGGGCATACAGGTCAGATTTAGACATCAGACTTATGAATACCATACTAAAAAGTTTTGACATATCTATTATCGAAATCAATAGAATTACTGAAAGCAAAAATAAAAGTAACTTCATAGTCAAATTTTCGAATGGGGATGAAGCTTTTATTATTGATGATGATGTGGAAAATAAGAATAGGTTCTCTAGAGGAACTATCGAAGCATTAGAGCTTGTAGCATTCATCCAAAGAGTTATCGAAGCTAAAAGTGGAACATATTTTCTGGATGAAAAAATGGCCTACTCACATTCAGAAATTGAACAAGCAATACTAACACTTATTATTAGCCAACTAGGTCGCTATTCACAATTTTTTTATACTACACACAACTATGATATTTTGGACTTAAACTTACCTTCTCATTCTTTTGCATTTTTAAAAAAAGAAAAGTTCACCACTATCATTCACCCTGAAAAACTAGGATATACTAAGAATGATAGGGGATTATTAAGTTATGTAAAAGATGATGTTTTCTCTACACTTCCAGATGTTGATAAAATATATGAGTGGCTTCAATGAGTACAATTTATTTTGTAGAGGGAGACACTGAAAAAAAGTTAATAAAATGTTTAAAAGCTGGAAATCAAATTATTCACGGAAAAGTGATTAAATATAATTTCTGGGAACAACTAGCATCTAGTATCATTTTTAATATCAAAAAGAGAGATCGTGTCATTGTAGTTTTTGATACAGATAAAGGTCTATCAATTGAAACTAACAGATTTATCGAAAATATTCTTACAATTAAAAGAGTATGTAAAGAAATAATATTGATGCCACAACATAGAAACTTAGAAGACGAAATTGTATTTTGCTGTGGGTTTTCCTCAAAAAGAAAGATGTTCGAAGTACTTTATAACACCACCAGCTCTAAAGAATTCAAAACAAAGTTCCTCTCCGAGTCACAATTATTAATGAAGTTAAACAACAATGATTTTCATACGAAAAAATTATGGAGTAGAAACAATATTTTTGAAAATAAACTTAATAGGATAAAGAATCTAGATAAAGAAAAAAATAGAAAAATTGTGTTTATTATCAGCTAAACCAATGTAATTCATTCAACCACCTTACCATGATTCATCACTCCATTTGGATCAAACACTTTCTTGACTTGTTGCATCAATTCAATTTCAGCCTTCGATTTTGAATAAGAGAGGAAAGGTTTTTTGATCAAACCCACACCATGTTCGGCCGAAATACTGCCTGCAAATGTTTTGATTAAGCCATAAACATGTTCATTGACTGACTCGCATTGGGTCTTAAATTCAGCTGTATCCATGTCCTCAGGTTTGAGGATATTAAGGTGAAGGTTACCATCACCGATGTGACCAAACCAAATGGTTTCAAAATCAGGATATTCCACAGCCAAAACACTTTCCAATTGTTCCATAAACTGTGGCACCTGAGAAATTTTGACTGAAATATCATTCTTATAGGGCGTGTGGTGTGCAATAGACTCTGAAATGCCTTCCCGGTATTGCCACAATTGCTGCGCCTGATCGATACTTTGAGCGATGATGCCATCACTGACCCACTCTGCCTCCATACCTGACTCGAACACCTGCATGGCGTGCTCTTCATTTTCATCAAACTCAAGCAATACATAAAACGGATGCAGCTCCTCAAACGGATTATCAAAACCACGATGCTTCATCACATGTTTTAAAGAACGATCAGAGAAAAATTCGAAGGATGATAAATTCAATGACTTTCTGGCCAAAGCAAACACCGACATCACCGCCTCTAATGACGATAAGGCCAATAACATCACCGACTGATTAGGAGGAGGCGAAATCAACTTGATTTCTGCCTCAACCACTATACCTAAGATGCCTTCAGAACCAATGAATAAATGTCTAAAATCCAAGCCGCTGGCATTTTTTACTAAGCCATTATTCAGGTATAAAACTTCACCTGTGCCAGTAACCACAGTCAAGCCCAAAACATAATCGCGAGTCAAGCCATAGCGCAAAACTCGAATACCTCCTGCATTGGTGGCAATGTTTCCAGCAATATGACTGGAACCCGCTGAAGCAAAATCTACGGGATAGAACAAACCCTGCTCTTCGGCGAAATTTTGCAGTTGTTCAGTGATCACACCTGCACCCACTTTAACGGTTTGGTCTATGGGGTTAAAATCAGTGATTTGATTAAAGCGCACCATTGAAATTATCCATTCCCCCATGGTAGCTACCGCACCCGCACTGTAACCGGTTCTACCGCCTGATGGGATAACAACTTGCTTATGTTTATTGGCAAGTTGAATGATTTTTTTTACTTCGATTACATCATTCGGAAAAAACACAACTGCCGCATGGGGCTCATGAAAACGAGTCCAATCTCGACCAAATTTTTGTAAATCACTGGCTTGCATCGACCAGGCCAACCCCGGTAATTCTGATTCTAATAAAGAAGATAATTTATCTGCTTGCATATCTGTTAAAATCCTATTTTCTCAAGTACATGGTGCAATAAAACCGCAAAGAATATGACCAAACTGTCTTTAAGTAAAGAAAAAATCAAAGTTGTTTTGTTAGAGGGTGTTCACCCAGATGCTGAAAAGCTATTTCGTGCAGATGGTTATGACAACATCCATGTTTACAACAGCACACCGGATGATATGGAGTTGCAGGATATATTGAAAGACACACATATTTTAGGCATTCGTTCGAGAACCCAACTAAAAGGTCAGAATCTCACGGCCTGCAACAAATTAATGGCTGTAGGTACTTTCTGTATTGGTACCAATCAGGTTGACTTAGATGAATGCAAAATCCAAGGCATTCCAGTATTCAACGCACCTTTTTCCAACACCCGCAGCGTGGCTGAATTGGTGATGGGACAAATCATTCTATTGTTACGTGGCATTCCTGAAAAGAACGCCAAAGCACACCGTGGCCAGTGGTTCAAATCCGCCATAAACTCAAACGAAACACGCGGCAAGACATTAGGTATTGTTGGTTTTGGACATATCGGTTCACAGTTGTGCATTTTGGCCGAAGCCATGGGTATGAGAGTTAAATACTATGACATTGAAAATAAATTACCTTTGGGAAACAGCGAAGCAGTGGCATCCTTGGAAGAATTATTACCACAGGTTGATGTGCTCTCGTTGCATGTCCCCGATACCGAATTGACACGCCAAATGATCGGCACCAAAGAACTGGCTTTGTTACCTCAGGGAGCTTATTTAATCAATGCCGCTCGAGGCCACATCGTGGTGATTGATGATTTGGTTGATGCGTTAGAACAAAAACATTTAAATGGCGCTGCTTTGGATGTTTTTCCAGAGGAACCTGCCAGCAACAATCACCCTTTTCAATCACCTTTATTAAAATTTGATAATGTGATTTTGACACCGCATATTGGTGGCAGCACTCAAGAAGCACAGTTCAACATCGCCAATGAAGTGGCTGATAAACTGATTAAGTACTCAAATAATGGCTCAACTTCTTCAGCTGTTAATTTCCCAGAGGTCTCATTGCCCACCTTACACAATGATTTGAGCCGTGTTATGCATATCCACGAAAACAAGCCAGGCATGCTAGAACGCATCAACCACGCATTTTCCAGCCAGAATATTAATATTGCTGCCATGTACTTACAAACCTCAGGTGAAGTCGGTTATGTAATCATGGATGTCAACTGTGAGTCATCTGATCCCATCGTGGCACACTTAAAAGACATAGATGGTACCATCCGTGTCAGGGTCTTACATTAAATCAGCCAACAGGTACTAAACATGAAAAAAGTCAGTTTGATTATTCTATTCCTAAGCATCAATTTAACAGCAACAGCTAATCGAGAAAGTAAAAAACTACATAAAATTCTGGATGAAGTCATCGCAGTACAAAAGGAACTGAATCCCCAAACCGCTTTTTGGTTAGGCGATAAAAGCAAAGCTGGGGAGCTGAATGATGTCTCGGCTGAATTCTATCTGAAACAGAACAAGAGGCTGCGGCCCTTGTTGGATAAACTCAATAAAATCAAAGCCCAAAAGTTAGACTTCCAAGACCAAGTATCTTTACAAATGCAACAAGCCTTCTTGCAAGAAATCATAGCTGACAATGGCTTTAAAGAATACCAAATGCCCATCACAGCCGAAGGCTCTTTTCATGTGGACTTGGCAACGATGCATCGCTATACCAGTTTTAAAACCACAGAAGATTACCAAAACCACATCAAAAGGATGCAGCAGATACCCAGGGTGATACAACAACACATCGAAAATATGAGAACGGGATTAAAAAGAGGCTTCACCCAGCCTCAAGTGATCATCCAACATTACCCTGAATTCATCGATACCTATATCAAGGAGCATGTTACCGAATCTAACTTTTTCCAACCTTTTTTGCAAAAACCACAACACATAAAAGCTGAAGATTTCACCTCATTACAGAACCAAGCCAAATCCATCATCAAGAATGAAATCAATCCGAGTTACCACGTATTTAAGAAATTCATGGTCGAAGAATACCTGCCAGGTGCCAGAACAACCATTGGTGCATACAGTTTTCCAAAAGGCAAAGCCTACTACCAACAACAAATCAAAGAGTACACCACTTTGGATTTAACTGCTGAGGAAATTCATCAAATTGGCTGGAGTGAGGTTAAACGGATCCGTGCTGAAATGGAAGAAATTATCAAGAACCTTGGTTTTGAAGGGACTTTCGCTGATTTCTTATACTTCCTCAGAACTGACCCACAATTTTATGCCACTTCTGCAGATGAATTACTCAAAGAAGCACGTGATATTTCTAAGCGCATGGATGGTAAATTACCTGAACTGTTCACCAAACTTCCAAGACAACCCTATGCAGTCAATCCAGTCCCGGCTGGAATTGCACCCAATTACACCACTGGACGCTACGTACCAGCACCATTAGACTCCACCCGGCCTGGTCAATACTGGGTGAATACATATGCCTTGGAAAAAAGACCTTTGTACAACTTGGAGGCATTAACATTTCATGAAGCTGTACCAGGGCATCATTTACAAGGCGCGTTGACTAAAGAATTATACGATTTACCTCAATTCAGACAAAATGCTTATATCTCAGCTTTTGGTGAAGGTTGGGGTTTATACACCGAAAAACTGGCCAAAGAGGTGGGATTTTACCAAGACCCCTACTCTGACTTTGGCCGTTTAACTTATGAAATGTGGCGCGCCATGCGTTTGGTGGTTGATACCGGCATGCATGCCATGGGCATGAGTCGTGATGAAGCCATTAAACTGATGGCAGAAAACACCGCGCTATCAAAACACAATGTCAGAACCGAAATAGATCGCTACATCGCTTGGCCGGCACAGGCTTTATCATATAAATTGGGTGAAATAAAAATTTGGGAACTGCGACGCAAGGCAGAACAGGCATTGGGGGAACGTTTTGATCTCAGAACTTTTCATGATGCCGTGTTAGGCAGTGGTTCAGTACCATTGAATGTGCTACAACAAATTGTCGAACGGTATATTGAGAACAACAAATAATGAGCCAGCCACGCAACAAAACCCATGCGCTGCTAAATAGTTTCCAGAATAAACCTTGGAAAGCTGCTGAGCAGCTTGACCAGCATAAGCAATGAAAGCATGACGGTTTGCCTGAAAGGCAATAAGTCTTGCTTGAATGCTGTCATGCGTGCACTT